>JAIQGG010000002.1:0-600000 GCA_020072785.1 Terriglobia bacterium
CCGGCGGGCGGAGCGGTGGTGACGCTGGCGAGCAGCAATACCGCGGCAGCCACGGTGCCGGCCAGCGTGACGGTGGCGGCGGGAGCGACGAGCGCCACGTTCACGGTGACCACCCTGGCGGTGAGTGTAGCGACGCCCGTAACCATCTCCGGAACCTACAACGGGACGCAGGGAGCTACGCTGACGGTAGATCCGCCGGCGGTCACCGTGTCATCTGTTAGCTTGAGTCCGACCGCGGTGACCGGGGGAGCCTCTTCCACCGGGACGGTGACCCTGAGCAGCGCAGCTCCGGCGGGCGGAGCGGTGGTGACGCTGGCGAGCAGCAATACCGCGGCAGCCACGGTGCCGGCCAGCGTGACGGTGGCGGCGGGAGCGACGAGCGCCACGTTCACGGTGACCACGATTCCGGTGGCGGTCAACACGACGGTAAGTATTTCCGCCACGCTCAATGGCACGACAAAGTCTGTGAATTTGACAGTCAGAGCGGCAGCTCTCTCTTCGGTCTCACTCAGTCCAAACAACCCAGTCGGGGGAGCAGTGTCGAGAGGTACGGTGACTTTGAATGGCGCGGCTCCGGCAGGCGGAGCCGTGGTGACGCTCACGAGCAGCAATACCTCGGCCGCCACAGTGCCGGCCAGCGTGACGGTGGCGGCGGGAGCGACGAGCGCCACGTTCACGGTGACGACGACTCCGGTGGCGGCCAACACGACGGTAAGCATTTCCGCCACGCTCAATGGCACGACAAGGTCTGCGAATTTGACAGTCAGAGCGGCAACTCCCTCCTCGCTCGCGCTCAGCCCATCCAGCGTAACTGGTGGGACCTCCTCAACCGGTACGGTAACCTTGAATGGCGCGGCTCCGGCTGGTGGAGCCGTGGTGACGCTGACGAGCAGCAACACCTCGGCAGCGACAGTGCCTGCGAGCGTGACGGTGGCGGCGGGAGCGACGAGCGCCACGTTCACGGTGACCACGACTCCGGTGGCGGCCAGCACGACGGTTACTATTTCTGCTGCGCTAAACGGCACGACTAGGAATGCGAGCTTGACGGTCTCTCGGCCGACTCCCTCTTCGCTCACGCTCAGTCCATCCAGCGTAACCGGCGGGACCTCCTCCACCGGTACGGTAACCCTGAATGGCGCGGCTCCAGCTGGTGGGGCAGTGGTGACGCTCACGAGCAACAAAACTTCGGTAGCTACGGTGCCGGCCAGCGTGACGGTGGCGGCGGGAGCGACGAGTGCCACGTTCACGGTGACGACGACTCCGGTGGCGGCCAGCACGACAGTTACCATTTCTGCTGCGCTAAACGGCACAACTAGGAGCGCGAGCTTGACGGTAACGCCCTGACGAGCCCGTAGCTCGGGGCGGCGAGCAAGCCAATCGCCGCAACCTTGATGGAAGAGGCGGCGTCCGCCAGTCTTGTCTGGCAGACGTTGAAGTTCTCGTTAAGCCGGACGGCGAGCAGGTCACACGATCTTCCTCTTCTCCTCCGCCGTCCTCTGCATCCGCTCGCGCTTGCCCATACCTCCTCCGTTGTTCTCGGAGGCCCTTACTCATACCTAAACTACCTGTCCAGTTTTAGCGGGGTGCACTACACCCGCCGAAAACTACTGGCATACTTTCAACTCCGAAAACATACAGACTCGCCCTCGCTCCTCGGACGGCGAGTCTTCTTTTTGGGGCGGGATTTTGTTTGCCGAGGCAGTCTCGGGCTCGCAGGCGTCGTCAGGCCGACGCAGTAGTTATTCCCCGGGAAGCTACGCTTCAGCGTCATCGCCCACGCTAAAATAGGCGCAGTCCGGGTGGTGGAAGACGATGGCGCTGACACTGGCCTCGGGGTCCATCATGAAGCCTTCGGTGAGCTGCACACCGATCTCCTCCGGCCGCAGCAATTTCCAGATTCCAGCCTGATCTTCGAGGTCCGGGCAGGCCGGATAGCCAAAGCTGTATCGTTTGCCGCGGTAGCGCGCCGTAAAGCGCTCTGGCATGGCCATTTGCGGCGGGTCCGGGAAGCCCCAGTCCTCGCGGATGCGCCGGTGCAGCCATTCCGCGCAGGCTTCCGCCGTCTCCAGCGCCAGCGCCTGCAGCCCGTGCGACTTGAAGTAGTACCCGGCGTTCTTGGCTTCTTCCGCGCGCGTGCGGATCCCCGCGCCGGCGGTCACCACGAACAGCGCCACATGGTCGCGCATCCCCTTCTGCGTCGGGAGCACATAGTCGGCCAGGCACAGCCGGTCGCCTGTGCGCTGCCGCTTGAACACGAACATGTGTGCCGCCTCCGCCTTGCCCGGGGCATACAGCCGGATCGCGTTCCCCTCGGCTTCCGCCTCGAAGAACTCCCACACCGCGTGCACCTTCATGAATTCCGCCGCTTCGCGCTTGATCTCTTCCATGCCCTCGAACAGCTCCAGGGCCTTCGGCTCGCGCGCCGCCAGTTGCTTTTCGAAGTCGCCGCGGTAGCCCAGGTGCCGTCCGAACAGCATGTACGGGTTGATGTAGCTCCAGATCTCGCGCAGATCCGGCACCAGTCGCGCCTTGCGCTCCAGCGTGCTCACCGGCGGAATCGGCAGGTCCGTGCGCACTCGTGCGGACCGCGCCGTCGCCCTCACTTCTTCCGCGGCCGCGGCCGTGCTGGCGGCGGCTCCCGCAGTCTCCGCGCCTGCCGTGTGCTCGCGCAGCACGGCTTCGCGTTTCGCCGGGTCCGTCAGCTCGTTCATCAGCCGCAATCCGGTCATCGCGTCCTTGGCGTAGCACACCGCTTGGCCGTAGCTGGGCGCAATCTTCTGCCGTGTGAATTTCCCGGACAGCGCGGCTCCCCCCACCAGCAGCGGCACCTCCACCCCCGCGTCGCGCAGGTCGCTCGCCGTCACCACCATCTGCTGCGCGCTCTTCACCAGCAGCCCCGAGAGCCCGATGGCGTCCGGATGGTGCTCCTGATAACCCCGGATCAGCTCCTCCGGCGGCACCTTGATCCCCAGGTTGATCACCTCGTAGCCGTTGTTCTTCAGGATAATCTCCACGAGGTTCTTCCCAATGTCATGGACGTCGCCTTTCACCGTGGCCAGCAGCACTTTGCCTCGCGCCGCGGTGTCTGCCTTCTCCATGAACTGCTCGAGGTAGCTCACCGCCGTCTTCATCGCTTCCGCCGACTGCAGCACCTCTGCCACGATCAGCTCATTGGCGTTGAACAGCCGCCCCACCTCGGCCATGCCCTCCATCAACGGCCCGTTGACGATCTCCAGCGGCGCCGCGCCCTCGGCGCGCTTGCGCTCGAGGTCCTCGATCAGGCCGTCGCGCGTTCCTTCGATGATGTAGTGGGCCAGGCGCTGGTCGAGCGGCAGCGCGGCCGCGGCCGCCTTCTCCTTTTTCTTCGCCGTCCGGAAATGTTCGGCAATCGCCGCGATGTGGAATTGGTTGAGCGCGGTGCGCTGCTCCAGCGGTTGCTGCCGCCAGTCCGCCGGCGCCTCGCGCAGCAGCGCCGCCTGCGGATGGTCCGCCGGCACGTCCTGCGGCGGGTGCTGGAACAGCACATTTTCCGCCAGCCGCCGTTCGTGCTCGGGAATCGAGGCGAAGCGCTCCAGCCGCTCTGCATTCACGATCGCCAGGTCCAGTCCGGCTTTCGTGCAGTAGTAGAGAAAGACCGAGTTCACCACTTCCCGCGCGCCCGTCGGCAGCCCGAACGACACGTTGGAGATCCCCAGGATCGTGCGCGCCTCCGGCAATTCCTGCCGGATCAGCCGGATGCCTTCCATCGTCTCCACCGCGCCGCCGATGTAGTTGGCATCGCCCGTGGCGCAGGGGAAGACCAGCGGGTCGAAAATAATGTCCTCCGGCGCCAGGCCGTATTTCTCCGTCAGCAGCTTGTAGGAGCGCTGCGCAATCGCCAGCTTGCGCTCCCGCGTGAACGCTTGCGCCTGCTGCTTGTCCTCGTCGATGCAGCCCACCACCACCGCTGCGCCGAACTCCCGGGCCAGCGGCATCACCCGCTCGAACTTCTCCTCGCCGTCTTCCAGATTGATCGAGTTGATGATCGCCTTGCCCTGCAGGTAGGTCAGCGCCAGCGCGATCGCCGCCGCATCCGTCGTGTCGATCATCACCGGCACTTTTACCTTGCGGATCAGCTTTTCGTAGAACGCCGGAATATCCTTCCTTTCCTCGCGCTCCGTGCTCTGCAGGCACACGTCCACGATCTGCGCCCCGCCGCGCACTTGCCGCCGCGCGATCTCGCTGGCCTCTTCCCACTTCTCTTCGGCCACCAGCTGCTTGAAGAGCCGCGATCCGATCACGTTGGTCCGCTCGCCCACCAGCAGCGGCCGCGTGCTCTCTTCCGCCTCGATCATCTCGATCCCCGAATAGACCGCGCGATGTGCCGGCCTCGGCGGCCGCCGCGGCGCTTTGCCCTCGGCCATCTGCGCGATCGCCCGGATATGTTTGTCCGTCGTTCCGCAGCATCCGCCCACCAGGTTCAGCCAGCCGTGCTCCACGAATTTCGCCAACTGCCCCGCCAGCGACTCCGGCGTCTCCAGATACTTGCCCTCTTCATCCGGCAGCCCCGCGTTCGGATAGCAGGAGATGAATTCGCTGGTGAGCTGGCTGAGCGTCCGGATGTGGTCGGTCATGAATTCCGGCCCGGTCGCGCAGTTCAGCCCGAAGGCCAGCGGCCGCGCGTGGCGCAAGGAGGCCCACAGGGCTTCCACGTTCTGCCCCGCCAGCATCGTGCCCATGGCCTCGATGGTCACGGAAATCAGGAACGGCACGTCGCAGCCCAGCTCCCGTCCCAGCTTGTGGATTCCCCGCACCCCGGCCTTGATGTTGCGCGTGTCCTGACAGGTTTCCAGGATCAGCAGGTCCGCCCCGCCTTCCACCAGCCCGCGCGCCTGTTCGTAATACGTCGCGCACAGCTCGTCGAAGGTGACTCCGCCGGTCACCGTAATCGCCTTCGTCGTCGGTCCCATGGCCCCGGCCACGAAGCGCGGCTTCGCCCCCGTGGACGCCGCGTCCGCCGCCTGCCGCGCCAGTTGCGCCGCGATGCGGTTCAGCTCCCGCGCCTCGCCCGCCAGCCCGTACTCCGCCAGCACCAGCGAAGTCGCCCCGAACGTGTTGGTCTCGATAATGTCCGACCCGGCGGCCAGGTAGCGCCGGTGGATGTCCAGGACCACGTCCGGCCGCGTGCGCACCAGGTTCTCGTTGCAGCCCTCGAACGCGGCGCCCCCAAAATCCTCCGCCGTCAGCTCGCGCGCCTGCAGCATCGTGCCCATCGCCCCGTCGAGCACGAGAATGCGTTGCGCGAGCAGCTCACGCAGCGTACGGGCAGTTTCGGTCAAGTCTGGCATCCGCGGGAAAGTACTGACTCCTTGAAGGGTAATCTTCCGCACCGCCGGCAGCCCGTGCGGAGCCGGCCCGGCGGCACATCTGGCAACCTCATTGTACGCGGTCTCCCCCGGGGAATCGAACCCCCCACAAGGCCCCCGCCTGGCCCCCGTCAAGCCGTTGCTTCTTTGGCGTCTTCCGCGCCGCTGCTCCTGGTGCCCGCAAAGGGCGGTGCTATACTGCGGTCCGGTCGCATCTGTTCGTGTCCCGGGGCCTCGCAGGGGAAGCTCATCATTCGGGGTCCCCTCGGGGCGGAAGAGCGCAGACTGCCCGCGGAACCGCGTTAGAGGGTATCGGTCACGTAACGGTTCGGGTACACACTGGCCGAACTTTCTTGCCCGCACCGCCGGAATTGACTACGCTGAGGGTCCGTGAGCATCTCGTGAGCACTGCAAAAACAGCACAACCCCGCTTGACCGTTTGCCTGCTCTCTCCGCATCCGCTGGTGCTGAACGAGTTCGAGCGCCTGTTGGCCAAGCCCCAGTTTAAGGTGATCAGCAAGCAGCTGGAATCCACTCTCGCCCCGGATCTCCGCCAGCTCGATCCGCCCAAGGCCCAGATCTATGTCGTGGACGCGCATGCTGCGCGGCAGGCCACCGGCGCCCTGCTCACCAACCTTCTCGAACGCTATCCCGGTTCCCGGCTCATCGTCGTCGGCGAAAAGCATGACGAAGCCAACAGCTATGCCATGCTGCGCACCGGCGTGAAGGGCCTGCTCACCTATGCCGAAGCGCGCGAGCAGCTTTCCCGGGCTCTGCCCCTGGTGGCCCGCGGCGGTTTCTGGGTGCCCCGCCAGTTGCTTTCCAATTTCGTGGATTCCATCCTTGTCGGACAGGGCCGCCGCATGAAGACGGACTCCGTGGCCAATCTCAGCCGCCGCGAGCAGGAAGTCCTGGAATCGCTGCTCGAAAATCTGGCCAACAAGGAAATCGCCAGCAAACTGAATATCGCCGAGCGCACCGTCAAATTTCACGTTTCCAACCTGCTCAGCAAGTTCGGCGTGCGCCGCCGCGCGGACCTCATCCTCCTTTGTTTTCAGCGCCGCATCTCCCAGGCTTAACCGTGCCGGAAAATTGGAATTGTCAAGCGCGGCGCGCTCTTTGCGCCTCGGATTGGTTTTCGGAGCGATCGATCTCCGATTCCGGCCGGGTCGGAAAGATTCCGGCCGGGTCGGAAAGAATCGCAACTTCAAGTATTGCAACCCGGTCGTTCCACAGGGGCGGCTTCCGCAGCCACGCGGTCCTCTTTCGCGCTGACAAGTTTCCGCCTTCCTGTTAGTTTGTTTTGGCGAAGAATTTCGTTGCCCTCGGGAAGGGGGACTACTCGGCGTGAACATTCTGGTGACCGGTGCCGCAGGCTATATCGGAAGCGTCTGCGCGGAAGTGCTCCTCGCCCGCGGCATGCGCGTGGTGGCTCTCGACAACCTGCAGGAGGGGCACCGCGCGGCCGTTCCCCCGCAGGCTGCCTTCGTCCACGCCGATCTCGCCAACCGCCCGGATCTCGACCGCGTCTTCGCCCAGCACCGCTTCGATGCCGTCATGCATTTTGCCGGGGAAGCCCTCGTCGCCAAGTCCATGCGCGAGCCCAGCACCTTTTTTGCCGCCAACGTCGCCTGCGGCGTCAATCTCCTCGACGCCATGGTCCGCCACGGCGTCGCCCAGTTCATCTTTTCCTCCACCGCCGCCACTTATGGCGAGCCGCAGATCGTTCCCATTCCCGAAGACCACCCCCAGAAGCCCATCAATCCCTATGGCAAATCCAAGCTGGTCTTCGAACAGATTCTCGCTGACTACGCCCAGTACACCGGCCTGCAGTATGTCGTCCTGCGCTATTTCAATGCCGCCGGCGCCTCCCCCGCCCTCGGCGAGGCCCATCGCGAGGAAACCCACCTCATTCCCCGCGTGCTCGCCGCCGCCGCCGGCGACATCCCCTGCGTCGAGGTCTTCGGTACCGACTATCCCACGCCCGACGGTACCTGCGTCCGCGACTACGTGCACATCCTGGACATTGCCGAGGCTCACGTCCTGGCCCTCGAATCCATCGCCCGCGTCACCGGCAACGCCTTCAATGTCGGCAACAGCCGCGGCTATTCCATCCTCGAAGTCATCGAAGCCGCCCGCCGCATCACCGGCCGGCCCATTCCCCACAAGCTCTCCCCGCGCCGTCCCGGCGACCCCGCTGTGCTCGTGGCCAGCGCCGAAAAGCTTCGCCGCGAGCTGCACTGGGAGCCCCGGCACTCCTCGCTCGAAAATATCGTGGAAACCGCCTGGCGCTGGAAGCTGGCCCATCCCCATGGCTATCCGGAGTAGGGAACAGGCCGGGGAATTTTCTAGTCGAACATCCGGTACCGGAAGATGAACCACAGCGCCTGCAGCCCGTCGCGCCAGGTGATTTTCTTGCCTTCCTCGTACGTCCGCCCCGCATAGGTAATCGGCACTTCGTACACGCGCCAGTTGCCTTTGGCGATCTTCGCCGTGATCTCCGGCTCGAACCCGAAGCGGTTGGAACGCAGCCGGATGCCCGCCAGGACCTCTCGCCGGAAGACCTTGTAGCAGGTCTCCATGTCCGTCAGCTTCAGGTTGGTCAGCATGTCCGAAAGCAGCGTCAGCGCCTTGTTGGCCACGTAATGCCAGAAGTAGTGCACGCGTTGCGGCCCGCCCAGAAACCGCGACCCGTAGACCACGTCTGCGCGCCCGTCCAGGAGCGGCTCCAGCAGCTTCGGATAATCGCGCGGGTCGTATTCCAGGTCCGCGTCCTGCACCAGCACGATCTCCCCGCGCGCCTCGGCAAAGCCCCGCCGCAGCGCCGCGCCCTTTCCCTGATTCTTCTCCTGAAAGATAAAGCGCAGATCCTGTAGCGGAATGGCCTCGCGGCCGTCCTGTGCCTCCACCGCGGCCGCGCCCTGCGCCTGCCGCGCCTGCATCTTCTCCAGAATCTGCCGCGTCCCGTCCGTCGAGCAATCGTCCACCACCACCACTTCCTTGCGCTGCGGCGTTTCCAGCACGCGGCGCAGAATCTCTTCGATGGTGCCCTTTTCGTTGTAAACGGGAATGACCACGGAAACGGTCGGATCGATCAACGCGGCGGGATTGTAGCGTGGCGCAGTCATAATGAAGCGAGAATTGTAGCGGTCCGCCCGCCGGAGAGTAAAGAAATCTCCCGGCCGCGTGTTTCGCCCCGCGCACCTCTCGGCCGGCTTTGCCCGCCGCACCTCGCCCGGGTATCCTACCAAGTGTGACCGCGAAGCGGTCATCGCCTTTCCCCGGGAACGCTCCGGGCTACGCACCATGGCCACTTTCTACATCGAACAGTTCGGCTGCCGCGCCACCCAGGCGGACGCCGCGGCCATCGCGCGCCAGTTGTGTGAGCAAGGCTGCTCCCCCGCCGCCGATGCCGCCGCCGCCGTGGTCATCGTGAACACCTGCACGGTCACCGCCGCGGCCGATGCCCAGGCCCGCGACGCCATCCGCTCCATTCATCGCCGCAATCCCGCCGCGCGCATTATCGTCACCGGCTGCTACGCCCAGCGCGCTCCCGAAGATCTCGCCGCGCTCCCCGGCGTCCACTGGGTCGTTGGCAATTCCCACAAGCCGGAAATCCCGCGCCTCGCCGCCAGTCTCGCTTCGGCTCCCCAGCCTCCCGCGGCCGCGCCTGCCTGTGACGGCGCGTTTCTTCCCCTCGCGCAGCTCCTTCCGCAGCCCCCCGCGCACAGCCCCGCCCAGATCCTCACCGGCAGCATCCTCGATGAGAGCGGCATGCTCGTCGCTCCCGTCTTCGGCGGGGAACCCGGCCCCGATGGCAGCGGGGCCGGCCACACCCGCCCCATCTTGAAGATTCAGGACGGCTGCAACAGCCGCTGCTCGTTCTGCGTGATCCCCTTCGTGCGCGGCCGCAGCCGCAGCCTCCCGCCCGCCGCCGTCCTCGAGGAAATCCGCAAGCTGGCCGCGGCGGGCTATCGCGAGGTCGTTCTCAGCGGCATCAATCTCGGCGCCTACGGCCGCGATCTCTCTCCGCGCGTCGAATTCCTCGGCCTCCTGCGGCAGATCCTCTCCGCAACCCCCCTCGAGCGTCTGCGCGTCAGTTCCATCGAGCCGCTCGACGTCACCGAGGAGCTCATCGCCCTCGTCGCCTCCACCGCGCGCCTCGCCCAGCACTTCCACATCCCGCTGCAGTCCGGCTCCGACCGCATCCTGGCCGCCATGCACCGCTGGTACCGCGCCGAGCACTATGCCATGCGCGTCCGGCGCATCCACGAGCGCCTCCCGCACGCCGCTCTCGGCGCCGACGTCATCACCGGTTTTCCCGGCGAAACCCAGGACGACCACGCCGCCACCCTGGCTTTCCTCCGCGGCCTCCCCTTCACCTATCTCCACGTTTTCTCTTATTCGCCGCGCCCCGGCACGCACGCCGCCGCGCTCCCCGGCCACGTCCCCGCCGCTGTCATCAAGCGCCGCGCCCGCGAACTCCGCGCCCTCGGCGAAGAAAAAGCTGCCGCCTTTCGCCGCTTCCAGCTCGGCCGCGCCCTGCGCGTCCTCACCCTCCATCGCGCCGAAGACGCCGCCCCCGGCGCTACCCCTGCCATCTCCACCAACTACTTGCGCGTCCGCGTCCCCGGCGACTGGCCCTCCAATCACTGGCTCGATGTCCGGATAATGAGCGAAGAAGGGAACTGCCTGCTGGCGGAAACTGTGGGAAAGCCTGCCTCTGCTGCGTCCTACCCCTCGAAGATCACCTGCGCCAGCGCCTGAGCCGCGGTGTGCGTGAGGCTCAGCGCGATGTGCTTCACCCCCAGCTCGTCCGCGATCGTGCGCGCCGCCCCGTGCAGTTCCAGCGACGGCTTCCCGCCCTTCTGCCGCGCCACTTCGATGTCCGTCCAGTGGATCCCCCGCCGCCAGCCCGTCCCCAGCGCTTTCATCGCCGCTTCCTTGACCGCGAAGCGCCCCGCGTAGCGCTCGTACTTGTTGCGGTACCTCTCGCAGTACGCTCGCTCCGCCGGCGTGTAAATCCGCCGCAGAAACGTCTCCCCATGCCGCTCGATCGCCGTTCGCACTCGCTCCACTTCCGCTATGTCCACGCCCAGTCCGACGATCACGCCGCCTCCTGCCGCCCCGCCCGCTTCCGCACGAGCAGAATTGCTCTCCCCGATTTCAGCCCGCCACCGCTCTGCGATTATACTGGTAAGCCTGTGCCCACAGCCAAAAGACAATCCGAGCGGCGCTCGCCCGCCCGCAGCGCCAAGACCGCGCCGGTCTCCCCGCCTTGGAAGCTCCTCGCCAGGGGCAGCGTGCGTGTTCTGCGCGCCGCGCCGTTCGATAAAATTCCCTGGCTCGTCCACGGCTTCAGCACCCGCCCCGGCGGCGTCAGCACACTTGTCGACCGCTCTGCGGTCGCACGTGAAGCCGACCGCTCTGCGGTCGCACGTGAGAAAGACGAGCGTGTCTTGAATCTCGGCTTTACCGACTGGGACACCCGCGAAAACGTCATCGAAAACCGCAAGCGCTTCCTCCGCGCCGCGGATGCCGCCGCGATGCCCCTCGTGTCCCTGCGCCAGTTCCATTCCGACGTCATCCGCCTCTTCGACGCCGCCCCGCCCGAGCCCTGCCGCGGCGACGCCTCCGCCACCGATCGTCCCGGCCTGCTTCTCGCCGTGCAGACCGCCGACTGCGTGCCCATCCTTCTCGCGGACACCCGCCGCCGCGCCGTCGCCGCCGTGCACGCCGGCTGGCGCGGGACCCTCCGCCGCATCGTGCAGAAGACCGTCGGCCGCATGCGCATGGAGTACGGCACGCGCCCCGAAGATCTCGTCGCCGCGCTCGGCCCGGCCATCGGCGGCTGCTGCTACGAGGTCGGCACCGAAGTCGCCCGCGATTTCTCTTCCCAGTTTGCCCGGGCCGCGGAATGGTTCGACGAACTGCGCACTGGCGATGAGCCCAACCCTTTGCAGTGGATGAACATGATGCCCCCCGGCCACCAGCCGCCCCCGAAAAACGTTCTGCTCGATCTGCGCCAGGCCAATCGCGCGCAGCTCCTCGACGCCGGCCTTCCCGAAAAAAACATCTTCGTCAGCGGCCTGTGCACCGCCTGCCGCACCGATCTCTTCTTCAGCTACCGCAAGGAAGGCCCGCAGTCCGGCCGCCTCATGGCCGTCATTGGGATTCGTGAGGATTCACGCCGCAAAGCAAAAAGTTAACAGTCAACAGTTAACAGTCAACAGTCGACAGTCACAGTCCACAATCTGTGCCAAAATTACCGATTGTCATCCTGAGCGAAGCGATCGAAGATTCCGACCCGGTCGGAAAGGATCTCAACTGTCAGTGTCTGCAATGCGTCACGTTACGATTCTGCGGGCCGGGAATAAACTCCGGATGACGATGATTATTTTTTCCGCAGCCCGTTAAAAGTTGAAAGTTCCACCCCACAAACAAAAAAGCAACCCTGTGGGGTTGCTTTCAACTTTCAACTTTCAACTCTCAACTCTTATCCCTTAACTTCCACTTCCGTCCCCGCAATCTCCACCAGCGCCAGCTGCCCGCACGCCGCCATCACGTCCCGTCCCCGCGAATAGCGCACGAACACCGGCACGCCTTTCGCCAGCAGAATGCTGTGAAAATCTTCGATCCGGCTCGGCGTAGGCTCGCGATAGGGCAGCTCCCCCGGGTTCCACGGGATCAGGTTCACTTTGGCCTTCACTTTCGCCAGCAGCCGCACCAGCCGCCGCGCATCCTCCGGCGCATCGTTCACCCCGCCAAGCAGCACGTATTCAAACATCAGCTGCTCCCACTTCCGCAGCGGATACTTCTCGCAGGCCTCCATCAGCTTCGCCAGCGGGTACTTGCGGTTGATCGGCATCAGCGCGTCGCGCTGCTCGTCGTTCGACGCGTTCAGCGAAATCGCCAGCCGCGGCCGCACTTTCTCCTGCGCCAGCCGCTCGATCCCCGGCACGATCCCGCTCGTCGAGAGCGACACATGCCTCGGCGAAAGCCCCACGCCCTGCTGGTCCAGCAGGATGCGCACCGCCCCCATCACCGCGTCGTAGTTCAGCAGCGGCTCGCCCTGGCCCATTAGCACCACGTTGGTCTGCGGCGCGAGCTGTCCCTTGTGCTCTTCCAGCGCCACCAGCACCTGCGCCACGATTTCCCCCGCCGTCAGGTTGCGCACCAGGCCCAGTTGCGCTGTCAGGCAGAAGTGGCAATCCACCGCGCAGCCCGCCTGCGTCGAGATGCAGATCGTCTGCCGCCCCTCGCTGGGCATGAACACCGCTTCGACCGACGCCGCCCGCGCCGTGCCTCTTTCCTCGCCCGGCGCCAGCGCAAAGAGATAGCGCACCGACCCGTCCTGCGAGACGAACCGCCGCGTGATCTCCGGCAGCGTGATCCGCGCCTCTTCGCTCAGCCGCGCGCGCAGCCCCGCCGGCAGATTGCTCATCTCCGCGAAGTCGAACTTCCGCTCCGCGTACAGCGCGTGATACACCTGCACCGCGCGATACCCCGGTTCGCCCAGCCCCGCGAAGTATCCCCGCAGCTCTTCTTTCGATTTCCCCAGTAGTTCCGTTGCCATCAGCCTGCTCAGCTACCTCACTCTTCATCTTAACACGCGCCTCGCTGCGCCCTTGCCGGCCCCCGCCCCGCCGCCCCGCGCACAACCGCCCCCCAAAACGCTATAATCCCCTGCCTGTGCCGCCCGCAAGCCCGGGCGCGGGGGATACACGATGGCTGACCGCTCGGCGATCACACCGGCAAAAGACCGGCTGCCGATTCAACAGTGGGTCGAAGGCCTCGCCGCCATTCCCGAGCCCGATTTCACCATCCAGCGCGTCCACGCCTATTTCTCTCAGCACGCCATCCAGCCCGCTACTCTCGCCCCCTATCTCTTCTTCTCCCAGGGCAACTACACTCGCAACCTCATCTTCAAAAACAGCCTCTTCGAGTGCATGGCCATCTGCTGGGAGATCGGCCAGGGCAGCCGCATCCACAATCACCGCGATCAGTACTGCTGGATGGCCGCTCCCATCGGCCGTCTGCGCATCCAGAATTTCCGCGTCGAAGCTCGCGACCCCGCCCGCGGCACCTGCCGCATCTTCCCCGCCGGCGTCGTGGAGATGACCCCCGATCAGTCCGCCTGCGTCGATCCCGCCGAGCCCGTCCACATCGTCCTCAATCCCCCCGAATACGCCCAGCGCGCCGTCAGCATCCACGTCTATTCCAAGCCTTTCGACAGCTGCGAAGTCTACCTCCGCGAGAAAGGCACCTACGCCGACGTCCCCCTCCACTACACCAGCGAATATGGCCGCCTCAACCCCGCCGAAAAGCTCCTGTAGCTCCGGCCGGAATTTTTCCTGGCGCAGGCGGGTAGCCGGCGTCTTTCCCACTGTTATTTCGCCTTTCCCGCCCGCCTGTGTCAAAATTGGACAATGCACACGGAGATACGCGACATCCAGCGCCAGGTCCTGCCCAACGGCCTCGTCGTCGTCACCGAGACTATGCCCCACGTGCGTTCTGTCTCTGTCGGCGTCTGGGTGCGCACCGGCTCGCGTTCCGAGCCCGCCGCGCACAACGGCCTCGCCCATTTCCTCGAGCACATGGTCTTCAAGGGCACCGAGCGCCGTTCCGCCGAGGAGATCGCCCGCTCCATGGACTCCGTCGGCGGCATGCTCGACGCCTTCACCGCCAAAGAGCTCACCTGCTTCAACGCCAAGGTCCTCGACGAGCACCTGCCCATCGCCTTCGACGTTATCTCCGACCTGATCCTCCGTCCGCTCTTTGCCCCCGCGGACATCGAGAAGGAAAAGCAGGTCGTCCTCGAAGAGATCAAGATGGATATGGACAGCCCCGAGCACGTCCTGCACGAGCTCTTCACCCAGGGCTTCTGGCCCAACCACCCCCTGGGCCGCCCCATTCTCGGCACCCCGGAGAGCGTCCGCGCCTTCAGCGCCGAAGCGCTCTTCGCCTACCACCGCTCCTGGTTCGCTCCCGACCGCCTGGTCCTCACCGCCGCGGGCAATGTCACCCACGAGCGCGTCCTGGAGCTGGCCGAGCGCGAATTTTCCGCCGTGCCTCCCGCGGGCCCCATCGCCAGCCCCCGGGCCCCGCAGACCGAAGCGCCCATCCGCTTCGAAAAAATGCGCGACCTCGAGCAGGTGCACCTCTGTCTCGGCGTGCCCTCCTATCCCCTCGCCCACGAGCGCCGCTTCGCCGTCGCCGTCCTCAACAACCTCCTCGGCGGCGGCATGTCCTCCCGCCTCTTCCAGAACATCCGCGAAAAGCTCGGCCTCGTCTACGCCGTCTTCAGCGAGCTCACTCCCTATTCCGACGCCGGCATGCTCAGCGTCTACGCCGCCACCGCTCTCGAAACTACCGGCCAGGTCGTCGACCTCGTGGTCCGGGAATTCCGGGCCATGAAGGAATCTCCCGTCAGCGTCGAGGAGCTGCGCCGCGCCAAGGACCACCTCAAGGGCTCCATCATGCTTTCCCTCGAATCCACCAGCGCGCGCATGTCCAATCTCGCCCGCCAGGAGCTCTATTTCGACCGCTTCTACTCCCTCGACGAAATCCTCCTCTCCATCGAAGCCGTCACCCGCGAGGAGGTCCACGCCATCGCCTGCGAATTCTTCCAGCCCGAGCAGATCGCCATCACCGTCCTCGGCAATCTCAACGGTTTCTCCCTCGACCGCAACCGCCTCGCCTGCTAGGTTTTGAACCTTCGCATCGGGGAAAGAGTTCTATCCGTCCGGTGTGTGAGCCGGCATGCAACTTTTCTGCAACCTGTGGTGTCCAACAAATCTGTAGGGTACTGTATCGTTGGGTCTATAACTTCTAACTGCGGTCCTATGGAGGATGCGTATGCATACGCGTTATGGGTTGCCGGTGTGTACGGCTATCCTATTTGCTTTCTCGATTGCTCACGCCCAGGAAGTCCAGGTCAACCGCTCCAACAAGACCATTGAGGTTAGTGTCAGGGAAACAGTGAAAGTTGAACCGGAAATAGCACAGCTTCACATCGGGTACAGGAACTATGCCGCCACTCACGAGACGGCTGTTGAGCAAAACGTTCAAGTAGCCAACAAAATTACGAAAGCTTTGCAGGATGCTGGTGTTCCCAAGGACGCGATCGCAACGGAAACCATTCGTGTGGATCGCACGCGCGACACTCAATATAGATCGAATAGTACAACCCTTGGCGAATTCGTCGCGAACCAGGAGTGGATGGTCGCCGTTCCGGTCTCTGCTTCCGAAAAGATTCTGGAGCTGGCCATCCGCAGCGGCGCAAATGTAGTGGAAGAGGTCAATTGGGTTGTGTTAGCCCCGGAAAAACTTAGAGAGCAGGCAAATGTCGCCGCGCTGCAAAGGGCACGTACTGTCGCCGAGCAGATGGCCAAGCAAATGGGTGCAAAGCTGGGTGATCTTCTCTACTTGAGTAACATCGAGCCGGAGTTATTACGCCGAGGTCTTGGTGCGGGAGGGGGCGGAGGCAGCATGTATCAAATGTCCGCGGTCATGCCGCCGCCCCCGCCTCTGCCTATTCACTTGTTTCCCGCAAAGGTAGAGGAATCCGCCACCGTCACAGCTGTATTCGCATTAGAGTAACTGCTTTGCTGTGACGGGATCTTTGTAAGGACGTGGTTGACGCGCGCGCACCGCTCTGCCATCATCCTGCAAGTTGTAGGAGTTGTAGCGCGGGGCGATAGCCCTGCGGCTTTTTCCCCGGGGTGACCGATCGGCTTGCGCGTATCCATTCTGGCGTCCGGCAGCTCGGGCAACATGACCCTGCTCGAGACCCCGCACACCCGCCTCCTCGTGGACGCCGGACTCGGCAAGCGCGAAACCCTCGCCCGTCTCGCCGCCCTCGGCATCGACCTCGATGGCCTCGACGGCATCGTCATCTCCCACGAGCACACCGACCACTGCAGCGGCCTTCCCCAGGTCCTCGGCCTGTGGAAAGCCCCGCTCTACGTCACCGAGCCCACCCTGGACGCCCTCCAGCGCACCCTCCCGGACACTTTCGGCAAGCGCCTCGCCGCCGTCGAAACCATTCACGCCGGCCAGTGCTTCACCGTCGGCGACATCGAGGTCCACGCCTTCGCCATCCCCCACGACGCCGCCGATCCCATCGGCTTCACCTTCCGCAGCAACGGCAGCAAGATGGCTCTGGTCACCGATCTCGGCTACATGCCTGAGCTCGTCAAGCACCACCTCCGCGACGCCGATTGCCTCATGCTCGAATCCAATCACGATCTGGACATGCTCAAGGTCGGCCCCTATCCCTGGGTCGTCAAGCAGCGCGTCCTCAGCCGCACCGGGCATCTCTCCAATCATGCGGTCAGCGAATATCTCTGCGATCCCGAAGGCTTCGACGCCCGCGCCCGCTTTCTCGTCCTCGCCCATCTCTCCGAGCAGAACAACAACCCCGAGCTGGCGCGCATCTCCGCCGAAGAAGCCTTGAACCGCCGCCCCCCCGAAGCCCCCTTCCGCGGCGAACTCCTCATCGCCTCCCAGCAACTCCCCCTCCAGCCCCTCGATCTCTAGTGTGCTGCGGAAAACTCCTTTTCCTTCCGGTTTTGTAGATGCCGGGCTTTAGCCCGGCATCTTGTTTTTATGCTTTGCCCGCCTGGAAACGGCCCCTGCACTTGTTCTAGCCCTTTTTTCGCAGCCTGCTAACTTTTTCCTTACCTCCTCCCCTCCGAACTTTCATTGACGGGATAGGAGATAGGGCCGTCGTAAAGCTCATGCGCGTGCGCTGGCGCCGCGACGCCAACGCGGCGATTCCACTTGTCCGGTTATCCGACTTATCAGGACTTGGCAGCAAGCGTTCCATCTACATCGCGCTATACTGCCACCTGACCACTCGTACGCGATCCTCGTCTTGGCGAGGAACATATGGATCGATTGAAATTATTCGTGGCCCTAGTCGTGCTTCTGTGTACCGACGCGGTTCTCGTTGGGTCGGCGCAAGACAAACAAGACCAATTGACCATAGATGCAACGAAACAGCAGTCGGGTCCCGTCCGGGGCCGTGGCCCCTTTCCGGGCTCCCCTACTCCGGGCCACTCAGCGGGTCTGCCTATTCGGCTTGAGCTGCAGGTTCCAACCGGTGAACTGCGACCCGACGGAACAACAGTCGTTGATTTCATAATTACCAACGTCGGGACTGAACCCATCAAACTTCCTTCTATTCTTGTTAACCCCGATAACGAGGGGACGGAGGTCCTTACCTTATGGTTGACCTCAGACGCAATCAGGGACCAGTATCTGAAAAATCGAAACGGGGGTTTGGTCAGGATAGAGTCTGTCCCGCTAAGTGCAAAGCTATATGGGCGAGACGACGACCCAACGAGCTCTTATGCACTTGCCCCGAATAAGTCAATTCGAGTGCACGGTTCCTCACCTCAGTTGAAAGCAGGAACCTATTCGCTCATAGCTCATGCCGAGCTTGTTCGCCTTTCGAATGGGACCTCCAACGGATTAGGCACGGCAGACTCGGATGCTGTAACGAAGACCTTTTCAACAATTAGTCCCACATCTCGATAAACGCGCTTACCGGAGAAGTCGGTGCACGGACGGTAGCCTTCTAAGCTGGAGGCCACAATTCCACCTTGACCCCAGCTTCTTCCAAAAGGCGTACCAATTCTTCTCTATTTCGCTTGATTGAGGCATTGTCGCCGGGGGCACGTACTCCGTTCTCTTGCACTGCTACGACGAGGCCATAGGGCCATGCGATGGACGGTAATTTTTCCAAGTACGCGACCACGTCCGCAGGTGACATCGTTGGCGTGTCCGTAGCGGCGCTGCTTGGTCGGGCATCAATCCCGTTGGCTTGCACCATCAGATAGGGATTCAGCCAATCACGCGCATCCACAACGGAGCGGTACTTATTCGAGTCCGCAGGAGGGATGCGATTCTTGAGCGTGGATGTTCCTCTGTCGGCGACCCTCTGCATACTCGTGCGCTGCGAGCAGGAAGCGACAGCAATTACTGCACACAGGGAAGCCGCAAGTAGGCATCGTGCCATGCGTCGCATTATAGCCTGAATTTGTCTCCGCATTTACGCGGGGCAACTTGGCAGAATCGGGGTCAGGTCCTGGTAAACGACTTATCAGGACTTACGGCAGTTCGCTGACAGATTGTTTCCGAGTAGCCCGTCATACGGCCATGTTGCGCAGCGCTCGATCCAGATCGGTCCAAAGGTCCTCGACGGCCTCGATACCCACGCTCAGCCGCAGCAGCGCCGGAGGCAGGTGCTCCTGCCCAGGAATGCTGGCCCGCCGTTCGATGGTGGACTCGACCGCGCCCAGGCTGGTTGCGTGTTGGATGAGCTGCAGCCCGGCGCATACGGCGTCAGCGGCGGGGGCGCCGCCACGCACGTCGAACGAGATAATCGTGCCGAAGCCCTTGAGTTGGCGTCGCGCGGCCTCGTGAGTTGGGTGGCTCGCCAGGCCGGGGTAGCGCGTCAGAGTGATGTTTGGATGACGCGCGAGGCGCTCGGCCAGTGTCATCGCGTTGCGCTGCGCACGCTCCAGCCGCAGCGCCAGCGTCCTAGCCCCGCGGACCGCGAGAAACGTTTCGAGGGTGCCGGGTGTTGCACCCGCCAGCTCCCGGGCCTGCCGCAGCGCGGCCAGCAGGTTCGCGTCGCGCACGGTGACGACACCGCCGAGTAGGTCCGAGTGTCCACCGATGAACTTCGTCACCGATTGCACAGCCACGTCGGCCCCGAGCGCCAGTGGACGCTGATTGAGCGGCGTAGCGAATGTGTTGTCCACGCCCAGGATCGCGCCACGCTTCCGCGGTGCGGCGCAGATGGCGTCCAGGTCAGCCACTGTCAGCAGAGGGTTTGAAGGCGACTCCAGCCAAATCAAGTCGGCCACGCCGCACATCTTGATCCAGCCTGCGGTGTCGGCCACGGCGACGCGATGCACGGTCCACCGGCCGCGGCTTTGGCCAGCTTTGGCGAGTCCCGCGACACCCTGGTAGCAGTCGTCCGACAAGGCCACGACCGAGCCTGTGTGGAGTTGATCGAAAATCGCCGCGATCCCCGCCATGCCGGAGGCGAAGGAGACCGAAGAGCCACCTTCGAGGCCGCCGACGATCTCTTCCAGTGCCTCCCAACTCGGCGTGCCGTCGTCGCGAGAGTACGCACGGCGCTCGCCCAGCACGAAGTTCGACGCCGGGCATGGCGGTACATTTAGCGGCGAGCCGGGGCGCCGGTCCCGTCCTGCCGAGACCAGCCACGATTCGACCGAACCTGGATCACCCGCGTTGTGCCCTGTCTTATCCCTCGATGTCATTGCTCGATTTTAGCAAATGGCCCCTTCCTAGGAAACACGACCATTGATGCCCTGGACCGTTGGCCCACGTGTGTATCGTCGGCCACTCGGATCTAACCATCTAGGTCCCGATAAACGCAGCATTTATCGGACAAGTGAAATCACCGCGTTGGCCTCGCGCCGCCGACACACGCCATGAGCTTTGCGGGCATCCCCGCCGCAAATTGCACCACACTAGTGCAAAATTGGCCGTTTTGAACGGCCCTATCTCCTATCCCAAACTTTCATTGACACTCCTGGCGCCCTCCCCTACACTTTCTAAGTTCTTGGTAGAGGCGCGGAAGCCATCAGTAGCCGGGCGCGCAGTTCCGAGCAGCATCGGAGCTCCTGGCCAAAGGGGCACAGCAGTTTTCCGCCGAAGTCGCTGCGTTCGCTGAAACCGCAGCGGTTGGGGGCTCAGGTCTAAGGCCTGTCCACTGTCATCCGTGAAAACGGGTGGAGCGCTATCGAGTGGCAGCGGCCCCGAGCCTTACCTCGCGGTTTCTCCTTCTCGTTTCGTTTCCCCCTGAAATGCCCGGTGCAAATGAATCTTTTTGAATTGACGCGTGCCCTCGTGGACATCGACTCGGTCACCAATCACGAGCAGCAGGTCGGCGACTTCCTGCTGCGGCATCTCTCGCCCCTCGTCAACTCCTTTGGCGGGCATCTCGAGCAGATGGAAGCCGGGCCGCAGCGCAACAACGTCTTCGCTTGCTGGGGCCAGCCCGTGGTCACCCTCTCCACGCACATGGATACCGTGCCGCCCTTCTTCGCTTCCCGCGAGGATGACGGCTTCCTCTGGGGCCGCGGCGCCTGCGACGCCAAAGGCATCGTCGCGGCCATGATCGCCGCCGCGGAAAAACTCCTGGCCGGCGGCACCCGCAATTTCGGCCTGCTCTTCGTCGTCGGCGAGGAGCGCAACAGCGCCGGTGCCCAAGCTGCCGCCGCGAATCCCCGCGGCTCGCGCTTCCTCATCAACGGCGAGCCCACCGAAAACCGTCTGGCGCTCGGCTCCCAGGGCGCGCTGCGCTACGAAATCACCGCCCAGGGAAAACTCGCGCACTCGGCCTATCCCGAGCTCGGCCATTCCGCCATCCACGCGCTTCTCGATGTTCTGCACGACATCCGGCAAATTCCCCTGCCCGAAGATCCGCTGCTCGGCCGCAGCACCCTGAATATCGGCACCATCTCCGGCGGCCGCGCCCCCAACGTCGTCGCCGACCACGCCCAGGCGGAAATCATGTTCCGCCTCGTCGGCGATCCCGCGGAACTCCGCACAGCCGTCTCTGCGGCCGCCGCCAACCGCGCCGAAGCCCGCGAAGTCCTCTACACGCCCGCGCTGCGCCTCGCCGCTCTTGAGGGCCTGCCCACCACGGTGGTCGCCTTCACCACCGATATCCCCACCTTCGCCGGCGCCTGGGGAACGCCCTTCCTGATTGGCCCGGGCAACATTCATGTGGCGCACACCGCCGAGGAACGCATTTCCAAGAAGGAATTATCGGAAGCCGTGGAAATCTACGCGCGCATGGTCAAGCAGCTTCTCGCCACCGGGCAGGGAATCGCCCGATGACCCACGGCATCGCCATCGTCGGCTACGGGAAGATGGGGCGGCTGATCGAACAGCTTGCGCCGGAATATGGCTTCGCCGTGCGCGCGAAATTCGACAGCACCAGCAATCCGCGCGGCGCGGGGCTGACCCGCGAAACTCTCCGCGGCGTGGACGTGGCCCTCGAGTTTTCCGCTCCCGATGCCGCAGCCGAAAATCTCCGCCGCCTGGCCGCGCTCGGCCTCCCCGCCGTCGCGGGCACCACCGGCTGGTTCGAACAGCTTCCCGCCGTCCGCGCTGCGGTGGCCGCAGGCGGCGCCGGCCTGGTCTGGAGCGCGAACTTTTCCGTCGGCGTGAATCTCTTTCTCCAGGTCGTCGCGCAGGCCGCCGCGCTTTTCGCGCAACACCCGGAATACGAAGCCTGGGGCTGGGAGATTCACCACGCCGCGAAAAAAGACGCGCCCTCGGGCACCCTGCGCAAACTGGCCGAGGAGATGCTCCGCAGCGGCTACGCCCGCCCGGTGAACCTCAGCGCCAGCCGCGCCGGCGCGCATCCCGGAACGCACGAGATCGGCTTCGATTCTCCGGCGGACACCGTCACCCTGCGCCACACCGCGCGCAGCCGCGAAGGCTTTGCCCGCGGCGCCTTGCGCGCCGCGCGCTGGGTGCTCGGCAAAAAAGGTCTTTTCGAATTTCGCGAAATTCTCGGCGAATTGGACGCCGGGTAATTCTCCAGGAGGAACAGGCGATGTTTACAGGATGCGGTACGGCCATGGTCACCCCCTTTCGGCGCGACGCTTCGCTCGATGAGGCAACCCTGCGGCGGCTCATCCGCCGGCAGATGGAAGCGGGCGTGGATTTCCTCGTGCCCTGCGGCACGACCGGGGAGAGTCCCACGCTCACCCGCGAGGAGCACCTGCGCGTCGTGGCGATCACCGTCGAGCTGGCCAAGGGCCAGCTCCCCGTGCTCGCCGGCGCCGGCGGCTACAACACCGCCGAGGTCATCGCCATGGCCCGCGAACTCGCCGCCCTCGGCGTGGACGGCCTTCTCTCCGTCACCCCTTACTACAACAAGCCCACGCAGGAAGGCCTCTACCAGCACTATCGCGCCATCGCCGCCGCGGTGCCCCTGCCCATCATCCTTTACAGCGTGCAGGGCCGCACCGGCGTGAACATCGAGCCGGCCACGGTCCAGCGCCTGGCCGCCATCGACAACATCGTCGGCATCAAGGAGGCCTCCGGAAATATTTCGCAGATGGCCGCCATCCTCAATGCCGTGCCGGAGCGCTTTCTCGTTCTCTCCGGCGACGACGCCCTCACCCTCCCGCTCATCGCCCTCGGCGGACGCGGCGTCATCTCCGTCGTCTCCAACGAAATCCCCGCGGAGATGGCCTGCCTGACGCGGCTCTGCCTGCAGAACGATCTTTCCGCCGCGCGCCAGTTCTATCGCCGCTATCTTCCCCTGATGGAAGTGAACTTCGCCGAGTCCAACCCCATTCCGGTGAAGGCGGCGATGGCCATGATGGGCCTGCTCGAACCCGTCTGGCGTCTGCCGCTCGTTCCCCCGCGCGCGGAAAGCCAGGCGCGCATTCGCGGCGTCCTCGAATCCCTGGGTCTCGTGGAGAGGACGCATGTTGCCATCGCCAGTTGACCGCTTCGCGGTCGCGCGTGAAGTTGAGCGGCTCTTCGACGCGCCTCCCGCGCAGTACACCGAAGAACATTTCCGCCTCTTCGCCGCGTTCAAGGACGCGCTCAACCGCGGCGCAGTCCGCGCCGCCGAGCCTGATCCCGCTTCCAAGTCCGGCTGGCGCGCCAACGCCTGGGTCAAGAAGGGCATTCTCCTGGGCTTCCGCATGGGCACGGTCGTGGACATGTCCGTCGACCGCTCTGCGGTCGCACTGACAACAACCCCCGCTCTTCAGCCCTTTTTCGATAAGTCCACCTATCCCGTGCGCCCCCTCACGCTCTCTGACGGCGTGCGCGTCGTCCCCGGCGGCTCCAGCATCCGCGACGGCAGCTACATCGGCCGCGGCGTCGTCTGCATGCCCCCCATGTTCGTCAACGTCGGCGCCTACGTCGGCGAAGGCACCATGATCGATTCCCACGCGCTCGTCGGGAGCTGCGCCCAGGTTGGCCGCAACTGCCACGTTTCCGCCGGCGCGCAGATCGGCGGCGTTCTCGAACCGGTTGGCGCGCTCCCGGTCATCCTCGAAGACGACGTTCTGCTCGGCGGCAATTCCGGCGTCTATGAAGGCACGGTCGTGAAACGCCGCGCCGTCCTGGGCACCGGCACCATCCTCAACCGCTCCATTCCCGTCTACGACCTCGTCCGCGACGCCGTCTACACCGCCACCGGCACCGAGCCGCTCATCATTCCCGAAGAGGCCATCGTCGTCCCGGGCTCCCGCGCCGTTTCCCATCCCGCCGGCAAGCACTGGGGCCTCTCCCTGCAGGCCGCCGTCATCGTCAAATACCGCGACGCCAAAACCGACGCCCGCGTCCAGCTCGAGGACCTCCTCCGCTAGTGCTGGGTCTCGGGAATATCTTTCATTTCTCCTGAGGGGGTCGGAGCTTCAGCTCCGACATTAAGTTGCGGGAACCTCAGGGGTTTTAACCCCTGAGGACGACCCAAACATATGCAGCAAATTTGTGAGACAAAACACTAGCGGAAGGCGAAAAAGCAAGCGCTTGTCATCCTGAGTCCCGGTGTCTTTTACCGGGACGATCGCAGATTCCGGACCGGCCGGAAAGGATCTCAACGGATGGCGTCTCCCATACATTTGCGTCGGTTTCTAAATTGCGCATCTCCGACCCCCGCCTTTCCCCTTTGCGCAAGCCCCAGCCTTCTCTCCGCCAATTCTGTTAGCATCCTCCTATGCGCTCTTCCGCACACTTCTACATTCGCCTTTTCTCTCTCTCCTTGCTTCTTTACTTCCTGATCTCCTTGCCTCCCGCTCTTTCGCAGGAGCGTCCCGCCGACGCCGCCGAAATCTCCCGCAACCTCCTCTTCCTCGCCCCCTCTTCCATCGAAACCGGCGCAGCGGAAACCGTTTTTCAAGCCCGGGCTTTTACCTACAAATTCACGCCCGCTTCCGGATGGAGCGTTGCGCGCAGCGCAGATGCTGCCGGGCCAGCCGAGGTGCGCCGCAAAAAAGTTTCGCTCACCTTGGGCGGCGAGGACTACACCCTCACGGGCGCCTCCGACGACGAGCGCGCCACCCTCGAATTCCGCCGCACGGGCGCCGCCGAGCCTCTGGCCACGGCAGTTCTCTGGACCCGCGAGCAGTTGGTCGCCGCCTGGCTGCCCGTTTTGCAGCGCCAGATCAAGGGCCTCACCGCCGCCAAGCTCAGCCAGGATCTGGAAGTCGGCGACCCCATCCTCTATGCCGTCGAAGCCGCCGGCGATTCGCTCTGGGTGGGCGTGGGCCATTCCACGGGCGAAAGCGAGCTGGGCATCGGCACGCTGGTGCGCTTCGACGTGAAAACCGGGGAAGCCGCCGTCTTCCAGCCTCCGGAACTGGCCGCCTGCGCGGTCACCCATCTCGTCGTCGCCGCGCCCGATGCGCTCCTGCTCGGCACGCGCCGCCAGAATGAAGGCGTGGTGCGCCCCTGCGCGGGGCTGGTGCGCTTTCATCCCTCGACGCGCCAGATCGAAAAGATCGCCCCCGCGGGCACCCCGCTCCAGGGCGCCGTCGTCACGGCTCTCCGCGGAACGTGGGTCGCCACCGGCAAGGGCATTTGCACCAGCGCCGCGGACGGCGCCTGGAACTGCTGGCGCATCGTGCCCACGGTCACTCTGGCGGAACCCGTGCTGCTCACCAACAAGCCCGGCGAAAAATCCGGCGCCAGCGCCAAGCCCGGCGGCTACGAAGTTCTCTGGGCCAACGCCGCCTTCTTTGAAATCGCCACCAGGGACTCCTACGACGCCTGGCTCGCCGCCGACGATCTCGCGGATGCCGCCGCGCGCAACTTCGACGCCGAGCCTTGGAAGCTCCTCAACACCTCCGAGGGCCCCGCACCGATCCGCCCGCTGGCCAAGCCCGGCGGCGATCCCCTGGAAGGCACATTGGTCTATCGCGCCCCGCTCGAAAAACTGCCCGCGCCGCCGGGCGCGCCCGCCGGCTTCGTGAAAGTCCGCATCCGCGCCGGCTGGATCGAGCGCGGCGCCCTCGAAGTCGTCCCCCAGCTCGTCCCCGTTGAGCCGCCCCAGCCTTAGCGACGCCTTTCCCCCAATATTCCCTGTAGGGGCGGGGCTTGCCCCGCCCGGGCAGCTCGCCCAGCCTTCTCCGAATTCCTTGTAGGGGCACGGCACGCCGTGCCCGCCCCCCAGCCTGTAGGCGCGGGGCGGAACTTGTCCCGACTTGGTCGGGAGCCCCGCCCTTTTCGCCCCGCCCAGGATAGCTCGCCCCGACCTTGTCGGGGCCCTCTTCCTGAACAATCCCAAACCCGCCCCGTCATTCCGAACGGAGCGAAGCGATGTGAGGAATCTCTCTTCGCTTGCCGGGTGAGCAACTCTCCGCTCCGGGCACAACCCCAGCCCTCTCCGAATTCTTTGTAGGGGCGCGCGCAATGGCCGGGCAACATCCAGCACAATGACGGGGTCGGCGGAGTGCGGGGAGGATTCCGCGTCGCGCTCCTGCTCGATGGCCGGGAGCTGAACTTATAGAAGCGGGGCGGAATTTATCCCGACTTGGTCGGGAGCCCCGCAATCAATCCGCAGGTGAACACGGCGGCGCGCCGCGGCGAGATGCGGTTCTGGGCGAGGAGCAGGTAGAGTTCGCTGAGGGAATGATGGATGCCGGCGGCGGTTCGGAAGTCATCGGAATGGCCGGTGAGCGCGGCGGCGAGTCTAGGCCACTAATAGGTGTCAAAAGAAGACTGATCTGAATGTCATGCTTCCTGCAAATGTTTTATCGCTTTCTTTTCGAGCGAGTCTTGCCTTTGATTCCATGTTTCACAAATTTGCCATCCAGTCTTTCCCAACTCATGTGAAACGCTTTCTTGCTATCGCTCTTCTGCATCCATTCTACGCCGCCCTTAGAAATGCGCAGGCGACCGAAAGCTTGACCATTCTCTTTGACACGAAAAACTACATCGACCTTGGGTACGTCTAGTGCCGGCGTCCGGAATTCAACTGAATGTCGTGCCATATGAAAGTCTCTCCTTGTAGCTATCACAGTTAGGTTGCTGGAGCAGAAGAACTTGAGGGACTGCCACTCCTTCCTGCGAGAGGAATTGCCGCGTCCGCCGCCGGCGTTTCGGCAGCGAAGACAGACGTGACGGCGTCACGAGGCACTACGATGACTGGCCACCAGAAAGGCAGTCCGCGCCACCCCTTCGCTTCGGTTCCGTTTTGTCGCATCATCATGAGCACCGGGACACTCTTGGCCTTGTCATATGCAAAATCAGCCTGCTGCTTCGTATCTGGCGCGTTCGAGAAACGTCCCTCTGCACGCATTCTCGCAACGTCGCGATCCGAAGCCGCGATCAGGAATACCTGGTCCTTGTATGCGAGATCCTTCGCCTGTTTCGATAGGTGTTCAAGCGCGGCGATGTGAGCACGCCGATCATCTTCGTGCTCCTCATCAAATGCCAAGTTTTCGTACGCCAATTCCAAGAGCTTCACTGCAGTGTCCAGGGGAATGAGTCCGTTGCCGTCCAGACTGCCAACCAGAGTTCCAATTCTTTGATCTAGCTGATCAAGCTTTTTCTTTCCCACAGACATGGCTACAGTTTGGAAGCCAATGGGGAGCAAGCGGCGACCTGGGCGCACCGATGTCAGCTTGGAAAACATTAGTTTGTTCGGTGAGCAAGGCATCAAGCGGTCCGTAATATCCCGGCGAATAAAATACACGCCGCGATCATGCGCGCCACTCAAGAAGGCATCACGCAGGGCTGAGTCAAATTCGTGAATCCTCTGCATGACCTGATAGATATGCCGAGGAGCGTAAAACCTGGTGACAGAGAGATCTTCCTTAGGACGCGCTCCGTACATGCGCGAATGTTGAAGAACAGTGTCCTGTTGGAACTTTTGAGGATTGCGGCCGTAATAGAATCCGATCAGGTTCGCGATGGTGATTCCTCGGTCGAGAATTTGACCACCGATGTAAATGTTCATTGGGGTGCGGAGTTTCAGTTGCCCTTTGTCGTCGAGTAGTTCTGCGACATCCTTGTCTGAGTTCACCTTGGTAATCATCAGAAAGCCGTCAGTGAGGGCCCGGCGGACAGCAGCCGCGCACGTCGCGAAATCGGGCATAGTGTCCCCGCCTAATGTCATAGACCGTTTCAAGTCGTCGTAGGATTCTCTGAGGATTAAATCTAAGCGGGGATTGTTCTTCTGCGCCGCCTCAACGAGTTGGTCCCGAATGGCAGTAACAACCTCCTCCTGCCAATCGTGCGATTTCCGTGCCTGTTCAGTATGAAAAAGGAAGCTATACTTCCTGGTCGGCTGGCCGCTCTCTTGTTGTTGAATCCGGCGAATTGCAGCTCCCATGACAAAATTGACGATTGCCAATCGCAGAATGGTCACGTTCTTTTCGTTCAGGATATCCTCAATCTTTAGGCGTCGGCGATCTTCCAGCTTCAGCGCGTCCCGCTCCGGCACCGACACGTCCTCGTAGAAATAGAATGCTGTGGAGTCCGGGTCGCTGCTCTTCTCAAAATAGTAGTCACCGCCAACGTAATCGGGGTGCGTAGGAAGAATCTCAGTGAACGCGGGTCTCTTGGGCAAGAAGAGTGGATTGCCGTTTCGGACCGCAGCTTCCTCAGGCTGCAGATAGAGCGAATATGGCGTAGCCGTTACTTGAAGGAAGCTCGAAGACCGCACTACCTTCCGAAGATTGTCAATCTGGCCGGCGATGACACCAACAGTGACGATGCCTTCTTTTCTGCGAAATGTGAGTGAGGCGAAATCGGCCTCGTCGTCGATAATAAGTACCTTCTTCTCCCGAAGCGCAGGAAAATCTGCGAATGCCTTGAGGAGTCGGCGTAGGTTGTCGTCTTCCTTTTTCACCACAAAGATCAGTTTATGACCAAGCTCGTAGGGAGTGAGCTGGGGAAGTGCCATGATGTCGAATACATGGACAGAATCCACGTCATCTGCTAGGAAGGGAGCGAAATCCTTCTGCACACGATTGAGAGTTTGCTTAGCAAGTGAAACCGTCCCTTTTGTCAGAATCACCGCAACGTCATAATCCTTGTCGAAAGCCGAGG
Organism: Terriglobia bacterium; assembly: GCA_020072785.1. Lineage (NCBI taxonomy): Bacteria > Pseudomonadati > Acidobacteriota > Terriglobia > Terriglobia bacterium. The sequence goes on from JAIQGG010000002.1 coordinate 28,419, forward strand.
CGATAACTCCCAAAAACGCGCGAGTCTTGCCACTCTGGATTTTGCCTAAAAGGATTCCGGGGCGCTGTGCGGAAGTTTCTTCTCGCAGCAGTTGCTGGACGGTTCGTTCAACGCACTCCCTTAGTTCAGGTGCATCATTACGATTCAGAGCAATCTGTTGATACATCGTCCCGTTACTCATATTCGTATTACTCCCCAAGCCAAGCTGGGCGTACTCTCTCTGTAAAGCTCATCGTCCACACTGGTGTGCAAAGAGAGACGGCGGCCCGCGCCGATTTGTCCGACAATCATGCCCACCCTGACGCGCATGCCGCGAAGACAGGCCTTTCCACCCAAAACCCCAGCCTCCTGGGTGATGCGGTCGAATGCTGTCATTCGTCCCTCTCGTCGGAGCTCATCTTGGCTTCAGATTATCATTCTATTTCTTCATTTGTTTGGAATTTGAATGATTCACTGGATGAGTTTCCTTCATCATCCATTCGAACGTACTACCGCAGACCATTCGAAAGTAGTACCATAGAGTAATCTATTGACACTCTAACTATCCCATGCTAACATGGCGCGTGCTCCCCGCCCCCAGCCCCGCCGCCACGCCTGCTTGGCATGTAATTCTTCACTCGCCACTCGTCTCTCGCCACTTCATCTCCCTTTCTTCTCAATCTCTTGCGCACTCTTCCGCTCTTCCAAGAACAGGAGCGCGCTCCAACCCTTTTGCCTTCATCGTCTTCCGCACTCTTTGCAAAAACACCCGGGGTGGGCACCCCCGCCCCCCGCTTCATCGAGGAGCCTTATGACCCACAAATCCGCTAACCACCACTCGCAACAGAACTTGCCCCGCTGCCAATACCACTCGCCCTCCGGCCGCCGCTGCCGTTTCCCCGTCTCGGACGCCCGCTCCCCGCACTGTCTCCGCCACGCCTCGCGCCTCGCCCAGCCGCGTTCCGCCGCGCCTGCCGGGCTCGATGCCGGCCTCAGCTCCGTTCTTCCCACGGACCCTGCCGCCTTCAAATCCCCCTCTCAAATCAATGACTTCCTCTCCGCGCTCCTCGTCCATCTCGCGCACAACCGCATCTCCGCGCGCCGCGCCGCCGTCCTGGCTTACATCACCAACCAGCTCCTCCGCACCCTCCCGGCCATCGAGAAGGAACTCGAAGCACAATCGCCCGAAGACCCACCCGGCACCAAGGTCATATTGGATCTTCCCCGCCCGGAGCGCTTGGAGTCCAACCAGCCCTCATGACTCCTTCCGCCTATCTCCGCCTCGCGCCCAGCCCGCTTCCGGTTTATGATGGGACAGGGACTTGCCCCCCAGGCGCAGCTTTTCCGGGAATTCCGGGGCTGCGGCAATACTCGAAAGCCGGCCGTCAGGAGCTAGGATTGATTCCACGGTACACGCGCGAAGAGATGGGCCGCGTCTGGAGCGACGCGAACAAGTTTGCGAAGTGGCTCGAGGTCGAGCTGGCCGCGGCGGAAACGCTCGCCGAAGCCGGCCAGGTGCCACGCGAAGCCGCGGCCGCTCTGCGCGCCCGCGCCAAGGTGGACGTCGCGCGCATTCTCGAAGTCGAGCGCCGCGTGAAGCACGACGTCATCGCCTTCACCATGGTCGTCGGCGAATCCATCGGCGATCCCGCCGCCGCGCGCTGGCTGCATTACGGCATGACCTCCAACGACGTTGTGGACACCGCCCAGGCCCTGCAGTTGCGCGACACTTCGCATCTCATCGAGCGCGCCCTCGTCCTCTTCGGCGAAATTCTTTCATTGCGCGCGCAGGAATTCCGCCACACCCCGCAGATTGGGCGCACCCACGGCGTGCACGCTGAGCCCATCACCTTCGGCCTGAAAGTCGCCAACTGGTTCGCGGAAAATCAGCGCAACATCGGCCGCTTCCGCGACGCCGCGGCGCAGATGGCCGTCGGGAAAATCTCCGGCGCGGTCGGCAACGCCGCGCACCTCGGCCCGGAAATCGAAGAGCGCATCTGCCGGCGCCTCGGCCTCGAGGCCGCCCCGGTCGCCTCGCAGGTGATCCAGCGCGACCGCCACGCGCAGTACCTCAGCGCCCTCGCGCTCATCGCCGCTACCCTCGAAAAAATCGCCCTCGAAATCCGCCACCTGCAGCGCACCGAAGTCCGCGAAGCCGAGGAACCCTTCGGCGGCGAGCAGCGCGGCAGTTCGGCCATGCCCCACAAACGCAATCCCGTCGGCTGCGAGCAGATTTGCGGCCTCGCGCGCGTGGTGCGCGCGAACATGCTCGCGGCCTACGAAAATGTGGCGCTGTGGCACGAGCGCGACATTTCCCACAGCTCCGTCGAGCGCATCATCCTGCCCGATTCCGCCATTCTCGTGGATTACATGCTCGCGAAGATGACCGAGATCATCGGCAAGATGCACGTCTTTCCGGAACGCATGCGCCGCAACCTCGAATCCACGCACGGCCTGGTTTATTCCGGGCAACTGCTGCAGGATTTGGTGGAGAAGGGCATGCCCCGCGACGAGGCCTACAAGACCGTGCAGGAAAACGCCATGGCCGCCTGGGAAACCGAAAGCAGTTTCCGCGAGCGCGTGGAGAAGGATGCGCGCATCGCGAAGTACCTGGACGCCAAGGCGCTGGCGAATACCTTCGACCTGCAGCGGCAGTTGCGGTTTGTGGATGCGATTTTCGCGCGGGTGTTATCGGAAGAGACGGCGAAAGCGACGAGCCGCTGAGGGGAAGCGGGCGCGGACGGAAGCCCGCGCCGCCGGAAGAAGAGAAAATCAGACGCGCTGGACGTAGCGCGCTTCGGAAGTGTCCACCTTCACGGTGTCGCCGTTGTTGACGAAGGGCGGCACGTTGATGACCAGGCCGGTTTCGAGCTTGGCCTGCTTCATCACCGCGCTGGCGGTGGCCTTCTGCAAGGTGGGCTCGGTGTCCACGACCTTGAGGTCCATGGTGTCCGGAAGATCCACTCCGATGGCCTTGGCCTCGAAGAATTCGATCTTCACCACGGTGTTGGGAATCAGGTAGTACACGGACTCGCCGAGCTCGTCGCGGGTCATCTGCATCTGCTCGTAGGTTTCCGTGTTCATGAAGTGGAAGTCATCGCCTTCCTGATAGAGATACTCGAATTCGATCTCGTCGAGGATGGCGCGGTCCACGAACTCTTCCGCGCGGAAGCGGTAGTCGATGATCGAGCCGGTGCGCAGGTTCTTCATCCTGGTCTGCATGGAGCCGCGCTTGTTGCCCGGAGTGCGGTGCTCGGTGCTGAAGACGGTGAAAAGCTGGCCCTCGTGCTGGATGACCATGCCGGGGCGGAGTTGCGTCGCTTTAACGGTATTGCCCATTGTTTTTTGCGATCCCGACCGAGTCGGATCGACATCTCCCTGTTACTCACTGCGATGTATCGGAAATTCCGGCCGACGGCCCGCGGGATAACCGGCGGTTGCGCGCGGAATGACTCGAGGGACACTGGGGCGAACTGCAGCCCCATATCAATTATAAAGACCATATTCAGCCGAGTCAATTGCCGCCTTTGCGCTGCTTGGCGGCTTCGGCCATGATGTTTTCGATTTCGCCGGGGGAGCGGGGGAGGCGCTCGCTGAGAAGCTGGTAGCCGTTGCCGGTGATGAGGGCATCGTCCTCGATGCGCACGCCGAGGTTTTCCTCGGGGATATAGATGCCGGGCTCGATGGTGACGATCATGCCGGGCTCGAGGGGGCGGCAGGCGTCGCCGGGATCGTGAACGTCCAGGCCGATGTGGTGGCCGAGGCCGTGAATGAAGTATTTTCCGAGGCGCTCGCCGTGCAGGTCCTTGCCGTGGGAGTTGATGTAGTCGTAGGCGATTTTGTAGACGCTTTTTTTGCCGGTGCGGCAGAAGTCCATGCCGGGCCGGAGGGCGGCGAGGGCGGCGTTCTGCGCGCCGAGGACGATCTCGTAGATTTCGCGCTGGCGCGGAGTGAATTTTCCATTGGCGGGGAGAGTGCGGGTGATGTCCGCGGAGTAGCCGGAGAACTGCGCGGCCACGTCGAGAACGACGATGTCGCCGTCCTCGATTTTGCGGGCAAGCTTGTCGTAGTGCAGCACGGTGGAGTTGAAACCTGCGCCGACGATGGGGGCGTAACCTTCGGCTTCTGCGCCGCCCATGGCATGGACTTCAGCCATCTTCGCCGCGACCTGATATTCGTAGAGGCCGGGACGCATCATGCGCATGGCTTCGAGGTGCGCATCCACGGAGAGATGGATGGCGCGCTGCAGGAAGGCGATCTCGCCGGGGGACTTGAACTCGCGCAGTGCGGTGATGGCCTCGCGGACGTCCTTCAGCTTGGCTTGCGGGGCCGCCTGCTGGAGCCAGCTGACCACGTCTTTTTCGTGGGGGTAGCCGCCAAGCTCTCTCTGGTAGGGGAGGATGGTGGCGAAAGCGGGGTAGAGTGTGGCGAGTTTTTCGACGGTAGCGCGCAGCTCGGGAAAGGGGCGCACGGCGGCGAAGCCGGTTTTTTCGCTGATGCCGGAATCCTCGGGGCTAAGGCGCACGCCGTTCCATTTTTCCTTGGCCGGGTCGCGCGGGGGGAGAAAGAGGATTTCGCGCGGGCCATCCCAAACAGGGGTGGTCTCTTTCGGCAGGAGGAGCAGGGCGGCGCCCTCTTCGTTGTGGCCGGTGAGGTAATAGAAATTATCTTCCTGGGCGAAGACGTAGCTTTGCGAGGATTCTTCGCGGCCGGTGAAGCCCCAGAGGACGATGGGGCTGTCAATCTGTGCGGCGAGACGGGCGCGTCGCGCGGCGTAGACGGCGTTGGGCTCGCGCTCGCGGCGCTGCTGGGCGAGGGCCGGGGGAGCAGCGAAGGCCAGGCAGAGCAGAGGCAAAAGAACCGCCCGGGGAAGGCAAAGACCAGAGAAGCTGACGCGCCACGAGCGACCACTCATGCATGCACCTCGGCACCACCGATTGATATGTTGGGCCCACAGGGCAAGTGGGTTTGCCGCGCGTGTGGCGCGGCAGGAGGATTGTATCCGAAGTGGGCGGCGCCCCGAAATTGGAAGGCCGGGGGCACCCCCACCCTGGTGCTTTTCACAAAGAGTGCGGTTATGCTTGAAACGAAACGACTTGATTTTTCGAGAAAAAAACAAGAGTGTGTGAGAGCGGAAAACAAAGCTACTTAAACAAGGGTTGTGCAGAAGAAATGCAGGAAAGGGCGGAGGTCAACATGCGGGAACTGTTTGCCGTTTGCGGATTGCTGCTGGTGTTTCTATTGCCGGCCCGCGCTGCGGAAGATGCGGAGACAACTTACAAGGCCCAATGCGTGAAGTGTCATGGAGTGAACGGGGACGGGACGGGCCACGCCGGCATGAAGATCAAACCGGCTGACCTGCGCTCGGACGCGGTGCAGAAACTTTCGGATGAAGAGCTCTTCAAGACGATTGCTTATGGCGTGGGCCACAAGCAATATCCACACGCGTTTGCGGAGCGCGGCTTGAGTCAGAAACAGATCGCGGATTTGGTTACGTACCTACGAACGTTCGCGAAAACTCCGAAAAAAGGCAAGTGAGGGGACGCGGCGCGCGCGGCGGTGCAGTGCGGAATTGAGTCAGGCGAGCGGATTCGGGAAGGTGCAATGGCGCTGCCAATCCTCCGCATCATGCGCGATCCAGGAATCCGCACGGTTCTCCGCGATCAACTGCTTGAGCCGCTGCACACTGCGGACCGCGGCAACCGGATCGGAGTCAAAAAGGGTGGGCTTTTCACGCTCGAGAGCTTCGCGCACATGCACGGTATCGGCGGTCAGCATGAGATTGCGAGAAGCGAGCCTGACGAGGAGGCTCCCCTCGCCCGCGCTGTGCCCAGGCAATTTGAAAAACCGCAGGCTCCCGTCTCCGAAGATATCCACGTCGCTGTCGTAGAGCTTCCAGGCGGAGTTTTCGACGGCAGCCAGATCCTCCCGCTGGTAGACGGCATGAGGCGCATGGCGCGCCGCCCGGGCTTCGGCCAGCTCATCGGCGAACGCGTGGAATGTGGCGTGGGGAAACAGGCACATTCCACCCGCATGATCAATGTGCAGATGGGACATGATCACATGGCGGACATCGGTGGAACGGTATCCGAGCACCGCCAGCCGCGCGTCAATCCGCTGTTCCCGGGAGAAGCGGAGTTTCATGGCTCGAGCGATCTCCTCCCCGTAGTAACCGACCGGGTCATCGATCGCACGGGGACTGAGGCCCGTATCGAAGAGAACGAGCGCGGCAGGATGCTCGATGAGAAATGCGGGGCAAGGCACCGTATAATTTCGCGAGGCGCCCCCTTCCACCAGGAAGGAGTAATCCACGGTGAAATCGCCGCCGGGCAAAACCCACAAGCGCGAGATCGTAACCTGCGATTGAGCTTTATGCATCGTACGAGGAGCCTCCTGCGCCGGATTGTTCAGAGATGCAGCGGCGAAAAAATCGGTCCAGCGGTCTTGGCGATGTGCTCCATCACCAGCGGAATGCGGCGGGCAGCCAGCTCGGAAAAGTGCGCTTCCGCAGAGCGCTCGTAACCGGCAATGGTGCGGCGAGCGAGTTCCGGGGCGCCATTCCCGGGGATCATTTCCCAGAAACCGCGCAGAAAATTCGCGTGCAGGAGCGTGCCGTAGCGAAGTTTCCGGGATTCCTCCCAGCCACAGAATTCTTCAAAGAGGACACCGCTGTTTTCCGACACAACATCCAGGATCTTCTTTGCGGCAGACTCATCGGCGGGGATCAGCCGGCCCGCAGATATTTCGAATAGCCCATCGAGAACGATGCGATCGTCGAATACCTGCGGCTGCGTGGCCACACCGCCGAGCACATCGAAACGGCATTCGACGTCCTGCAGGATCATGGCGCGCACGAATCCCGCAGGAAGCCCGCGAATCCTGGCGGACCATGGGAAATAGGCGTTGTGCAGCTCCGTCAGCTCCTTGACCAGCAGACAGCGGCCGCCTCCAAGATCGTAAGGCCCGTGATTGAAAATGCCGTCCCGCATTTCCCCATGGAACAAGAAGTTATACGCGGTGAGAGCCGCCCAGGCGCGGCGCCTCCAGGAGAGATCCTGCGGCGAGGGTTCGCACAATTGGCGCACCAGCGCCTGCTGCGCGGCAGCATCGAGAAGGGGCATGGAATCCCGGGCTTCGCCCGGAAAATGCAGGCCATCGTTGCGCGCCACGCTCAAAATCGTCCGGCCGGCTCCGAAGAGCAGATCCATCTCCTCCAGGCGCTTCTCGTCACTGTAGGGCAACCCTTCGACCTGCCGTAAGAGAATCTCCTGCTGCCGCGCGATCAGATAACTCACCAGGAGGCAGGTGATGTGAAAGATTCCCGGCCGCGCGGCTGTTTCCTTCATCCGGCGGCCGATTTGCTCTGCTGGAATAGTTGCCAGAAGCTGCTCGAAGACCGCGCCCATGCACTCGTAATCGGCCCAGCAGCCCGCAACCAACCGTCCGGGAACATTGAAGAGGGGCGACTGGAGATGGGAGCGGTCCTCGCCCCGGAAAAACCGGCGGAAATACGTTTCGAAGACTGCAATCTCGCGATTGACGCTCTCCACTCTTGCGGCCATTTCCCCATCCAAGCAACTGGTCTGCTCTGAGGCCCTGTGATAGTCTTTGCCGGTCTGCAACCAAACGCTTGTTTGCTCGCTGAGGATAGCATCTTCGGTCCGGCTTGTGCGCCTCCGTTCCCGGCGGGAGGAGTCCGTGCCGCCCGGCGGAACACTCGCCAGCGCCCTCTGGAGAACCCATGTTGCAACCGCAGGATGATCTGATCCACCCGACCGGGGCGGAACCCTGGTGGCGTGAAGCCTGGTACTGGGGTTTCTACGACCGCCGGCATGATCTGCAGTTCGTATGTTACCTCGGCGTTTTTCCCAACCAGGAGCGCGCCGACGTAATCGCCGCGGTGTTCCAGGGGAATCGGGTTCTGCATCATCACATGAAAATGGATTACCACATCCCCGCGGATATTCAGGAAGACCGCTTGAGCTTCGGCCCGGTGCTCATGAAGAACGTGGAGCCGATGAAACGGTGGCAGGTCTACTACGTGGGTCCAGAGATACAGTTGGACCTCCAGTTCGACGCCGTGCACGCCCCCTACTCCTGGGCGGAATCGAAATTGTGGATGGAATCCGAGAAGGCGGGAGCATCCAGCAACCACTTTGACCAGGTCGGAAGGTTCACCGGCGAGGTCCGATTGCAGAATGCGACGATGGCAATTGACAGCCTGGGCTACCGCGACCGGATGTGGGGCTGGGGCGGACGTTCCAAGTGGAAACAGTACATCATGCTGTGGCCGCTGTTTGACGAATCGTTTACGGTGAATGTCTATCCCCAGGGGTTTACGGATGGACGCGAGCAACTCTGCGGATACATCCTGCGCAACGGAAATCGCGATCTTCTGCAGTCGGCGGATTTCGCCGTTGACTGGCCGGAGAGCGGGCGCGTCCCAGCCGGGGTCCAAGTGGAGGTGGTGAGCAAGGCGGGTGAAAGGCTGGCGCTGGAGGTGCAACCGCTCAACATCGTGGACACCTCGGGTCACTGGCCACACCGCATCGGGCACTTGTTGTTTGGCACAGCGAAGTACACTTGCGGAGGACGCACGGGGTTCGGAGATTTTGCGTATTACTATCGAACCGAAGCGGAGAAGCCGCACAGATGGCTGTGCACAGCAGCCCTGTAAGTCCGGAACAACAGCCCATCCGCCAGCGCTTCCATTGACGGGACGCATTTCGGGGATGGGGAGGACAGCGAAGAGAAAAACCCCACTCCTGCTGCGCATGAATGGGGGCACCCCATCGCACTACTTCCCGATAATTTGCAGAAGCGGCGTCCCTTTTGCGTGCGCCACCAGGAAGAAAGGAAGAATCTGGAAGAGTGGGCCATTCGCCAATTCCTCAGCACGATGTTCTCGACACCTCCCCAAGAATCGTTTGCACCCGTTGGTAATCATCGGAGTCAGATTCTTGGAGGAATAAGGCGCTGGCCCATATACAGCAATCCTGCTTTCGAGGTTTGCATTGGGTTCCAGTTCTGCGCAGGTACGAGCCCGGCCTCTGGACTATTCACCGGGGATCATGGGCAAGAGAAATTCCTGTAATCTCTCACTCTCCACGAGAGGCAGCCTATCCAGGTGAATCCCCATTCGATTTCCGCCGATAACGCGGACGACCGACCCTGCGCCCACGACTGGCTTCATCCGGTGGGACAGACACAAGCGGACGTGCACGGAGGAACCAGTCGGAACGGTCCGGGGAGCTTCGACCAATATGCCGCTGAGGCTGACATCAATCGTTTCGCCGTCCCACTCTTCGGTCCCACACTTGAGTCCCACCTTGCACTGAAGCGCCACGCGCCTGGTCCGCCTTCTCTCATTTTCTATCGTTCCCTGTATCGCCCGAACAAGCTTTAACAAACGGTCTTTGTCGATCGGCTTGTACAGAAAAAAGCTTGCGCCAGCCTCAAATCCTATCGAGAGTGCGCTCGGACGCTGATCGTCACTGATGAGGATGATCGGCGTTGTCCGGTTCCATCCCGAACGGCGCATTTGCCGGGCAAGCTCGATTCCATCGGGAGCGGCCATATGTAAGTCCAGGAAGACCATATCGAACTTTCCTTCGTCGAGAAGACCGGAAGCTTCGGTACTGCGTGTCAGAGTCAGGGCCTCAATACCGGCGGAAGCCAAAACCTTCCCCAGCATTTCGCAAATCGCCGTCTCATCATCCACGATCAGACCTCGTCTTTGCATGTCACCCTTCACCTTCGGCCATTTATCAGTCCGTTCGATGCGGGAAACGCGGACGGCCTCCCACGCAGAATTCGCAACTCAGTCCGAGCGGAAGTCCGCCAGGCTCACGAAGGACATCTTCGATCTACGCTCTCGGTCGAGCAGCCTCAAGCCGATCGAAGTTCTTTCACCCGCGCAATTTCAAAACAATCAAATTGCACGCCCACACCCAATTTACCGCGCGGCGAATTGATCGGCACGAGTCGTACCACGTGACCCGAGCAAAGCCATTCAGTCGTCGGTTTGCCAGTGATCTCCTCCGGCATTTTCAAAAGGACGTCGACTGCGGCGCCAATACGCAACGGTGAATCCGTGGCGAAGAAAATTCCCCGCTCGGAGAGGTTCTCCGATTCCGCTCGCTGTTCCGGGATGACGGACTTCCAAATGCGCACACGCAGTGAGGCTTTAACATTGTAGCGGCGCACTACACGACGGTCAGACACAGGCACTATCATGAGGGGCCTCCGCGCGCCCGGGAGGGAAAATGGCGCAGGCTGAGATAAAGAAAGGGAGGCGTGCAGTATACAATTTTCCTTCGGGGCGTCAAAGCACATTTTCATAATTTGCCGCTATCCCTGAGGGAGTGCCTCCACGCAGGTCCGCAAATTCGGAATAAGCACGCGTGAATTCGATTAATCGACGCTGCCTGTGTCCAACATGAACGGATGCGGTGCGGATGGCTTGCATCGCTCCCTGCGATTCTTCGCCGCGCACCGCCGTCGGCGAGGCTTATACATAACCAAGTCACCAAGGCTGCGCCCCTGCCTGCAGGGAAGATTTTTTGCTGATGCCCGCCCTTAAATGTGGATGTGCATTCCGGAGAAGAGGCGGGAGAGAAAGAAGAGCCCCAGCGCGGTGAGCGCCCAACGCAGATGAAAAAAATCACTAAATTCCATGACCAGTGCCCGCAAAGCCGTGGACACGCGCCGGTGTGCGGTGCGGTGGCGGGCTAGGACGCATCTCATAAATACAAAAACTAAAGAGAGATTCCTTCCGACCGGGTCGGAATCTTCGATCGCTGCGCTCGGAATGACGGTTTTTGGTTAGTCGTCCGAGTATTTATGAGAGAGCTTTTAGGCTTTTGCGGGGAGGATGACGGAGCAAAGGACGGCGACGTAGTGGCAGGCGCTGGCGGCGAGGACGAAGAGGTGCCAGATGACGTGGTTGTAGGGGAGCCGCTTCCAGGCGTAGAAAACGACGCCGAGGGTGTACAGCAGGCCGCCGGCGAGCAGCCACAGCAGGCCGCTGGGTGGGACCGCGGCGAGGAGAGGCTTCAGGGCAATCACGGCGAGCCAGCCCATCAGAAGATAGACCGCGGTGGACAGGAATGGGAGATGGTCCACGAAGCGGAATTTGAAGATTATTCCGGCCATGGCGAGTCCCCACACGATCCCCAGCAGCGACCAGCCCCAGCCGCCACGCAAATTGACGAGCAAGAAAGGGGTGTAGGTTCCGGCGATGAGCAGGTAGATGGCGCAATGATCGAAGATCCGGAGGGCACGTTTCAGGCGCGGCGAGGGGATGCCGTGGTAGAGGGTCGAGGCCGCGTAAAGGCAGACGAGGGTGGCACCGTAGATGGCGCAGCTGACGATGTGCCGGGGGCCGCCGCGCATCGCCGCCAGGATCAGGAGGACGACGAAGCCGGCGAGACTCAGCGCCAGGCCGATGCCGTGGGTGATGGCGTTGGCGAGCTCTTCGGCGGAAAGGCGATGTGTGCGGGCGCGCGGCATGGATTTTGTCCCCATAGACATTGTTCGCTCTTGGAGAGCGCAGCGCAACCGCTATTCAGCGGTCTGGAGGCGTGCGTAGAACGACAGGCGCGAGGGAATCAGAAGCCGGGGGCGCCGGAGGCGGCGGGGCGCATTTCGGGGGCGTTGACGCCGAAGCGGAGGTGGGCGAAGTAGGTTTGGGCGAGAGACATGAAGCCGGTGTAGAGGTAGCCCCAGACGAAGAGGAGGAGGAAAGGGACAGTGGCGTAGTTTTCGTTGGTGACGGCGTAGACGATGGTGAGGGCGAAGTAGAGGCCGAGGGCGATTTCGGCGTAGGGCATCCAGCCGGCTTTGTTGCGGTAGGATTTCTTGACGAAGGAGCCGGACTTGCCGGCAATGTTGAACTTGGGAGTGCGCGCGAATTCGCTTTTCTTGCCGAGGAGAGCTTCGATGACGGCCTGGGCGTTGCGTATGGAGATGCCGATGCCGGTGGCCATGACGAAAGGCAGGTAGAGGAAGGTGCGCGGCCAGGTTTTGGGGTGAAGCTCTTTCTGGGCGACAAGATAGAAGCTGGAAATGGAGCAGGTGGAGGCGAGGAAGAGCGGGAGGTCGATAACCAGCATCTGGAACCAGCCCTGGTAGAAGCGCACGATCATCGCCGGAAGGAGCATGGTGGAGAGCAGGACCATGAAGGGGTAGCTGATGTTGGCGGTAAGGTGGAAAAAGGCTTCGGCCTTGACGTGCCAGGGCGCGGCGGACTTGAAGACCTGGGGGAGAATTTTCTTGGCGGTCTGCATGAGGCCCTTGGCCCAGCGGGCCTGCTGGGTTTTGAAGCCGTTCATGTCCACGGGAAGCTCGGAGGCGCACTCGATCTCCGGGAGATAGAGAAATTGCCAGCCCTTGAGCTGCGCGCGGTAGGAGAGATCGGTGTCCTCGGTGAGGGTGTCGTGCTGCCAGCCGCCGGCATCGTCGATGGCGCGGCGGCGCCAGACGCCGGCGGTGCCGTTGAAGTTGAAGAAGGTGCCGCGGCGGGAGCGCGCGCCGTGTTCGACGACGAAATGGCCGTCGAGAAGGATGGTTTCGACGTGGGTGAGCAGGGAGTAGTCGCTGTTGAGATAAGTCCAGCGGGTCTGGACCATGCCGATGCGCTGGCCGCCCTCGGGGTTGAGGAAGTAGGGAATGGTGCGGCGGAGGAAATCGGGGCCGGGGATGAAGTCGGCGTCGAAAATGGCGACGAACTGGCCCTGCGCGGTCTGCAGGCCGTTTTCGAGAGCGCCGGCCTTGTAGCCTGCGCGGTTGGTGCGGTGGATGTGGACGATGGGCAGGCCCTGGGCGGCGTGGCGCGCGACGCAGGAGCGGGCGACGTCGCGGGTTTCATCGGTGGAATCGTCGAGGACCTGGATGTCGAGGAGCTCGCGGGGATAGTCGAAGGCGGCGACGGCGTCGACGAGGCGCTCGATGACGTAGCGCTCGTTGAAGATGGGAAGCTGTATGGTAACCTTGGGCCAGTTTTCGACCGGCGGAGGCGCGGCGGGAACGTTTTTGGCGTACTTGAAATATTCGTAGACGAGCCAGTAGCGATGCAGGCCGTAGACCGCCAGGACGAAGAGGACGATGAAGTAGGGGATCATCATCGCGAGGTCGAAGGAATTCGCGTGATAGACGCCGGTGAAGGTGCGGTCGGTGATCTTCTGCCAGTAATGGGAGAGCGCGTTCTGCTGCGCCAGGAAGACCGCGAAATGAAGTGCCCGCCACACGGTTCGATTCTCTCCGGTTACAATCTCCGGCCATGAGCGGCCGTTTTTCTTCCCGAACCCAGCTCGGCAGCGTGATCTGCGGCGGCGCCGTGCTCGAAGCGCTGTACGCGCGGATGCATCATCTGAACGACCTGAAACTGCACGTCATCGAGTTCATCGCGCTGGCGCTGTGCGCCGGCGTGGTGTATCTCGTGGCGCTGTACCTGCTGGAGCAGTCGGCGCGGGCGCGGGGAGCCTATCTGCTGCTGATCGCCGCGGCGCTGGTGTTCCGCGTGACGCTGTTCCCGCTCGAGCCGTCGCTTTCCGACGACCTGCACCATTACCGCTGGGACGGCCGCATCCAGAATCACGGCTGGAATCCGTACGCCGTAACCGGGCTGGACCCGCGGCTTGCGCCGTTGCGCGATGCGCACTGGCGCTGGATGCCCGCCGCGGATATGCCGTCCATCTATCCGCCGGCGGCACAACTGATCTTCCGGCTGACGGACAAGGTGCTGCCGGGGCCGACGGGGTTCAAGACGCCGTTTCTGCTGGCCGACCTGCTGATTCTGCTGCTGCTGGCGTGGCATTTTCGCCGCGCGGAAGATCGCGTCTTCCGCCTGGCGGTGTACGCCTGGAATCCACTGGTGATTGTGGAGTTTGCCGGCAGCGGACACAGCGACGCCCTGGCGTTAGCCGGGGTGGTAGCCGCACTGCTGATTATAAGGCGGCATCCGGCGCTGTCAACGATTCCGCTGACGGCGGCGGCGCTGGCCAAGGCGTTTCCGGTGGTGCTGCTGCCGCTGTGGATCCGGCGGGCGGGCTGGCCGAAGAAAAGAGAGGGCTGGGTCGCGGTGCTGCTCACGGGAGCGACGGCGGGGATGCTGCTGGCGCCGTACTGGCGGGGTTTGCCGATGCTGCATGCGAACCTGATCGCCTATGAGGCGACGTTCCGGAATTATCACGCGAGCCTGTATACGGTGATGGCCTGGGCGGCGGGGGATCCGCGGGTGGCGGGGCTGGCAGGGGTGGCGGTGGTGTGGGGGCTGGCGCTGTGGCTGGCGGCGCGGCGCGCGGAGCCGGAGCGGGCGGCGTTTCTGCTGTTCGGCACGATCCTGCTGTTCGCGCCGAACGGGTATTCGTGGTACTTCACGTGGGTGGTGCCGTTTCTCTGCTTTTATCCGAATTCGGCGTGGCTGCTGCTGACGGTGCTGCAGTTTCTGTCGTACAACGTGCTGGTGGATTACGGGATCAACGGGAAGTGGCACTTCGATCCGTTTTTGCAGTGGCTGGTGTACGCGCCGTTTTATGCGCTGCTGGCGGGGCAGTTTTTGTACGAGAGAAAGAGACAGCCGCCGGCTTGAAGGCCGGCGCTGGCAGAGCGAGGAATGGAAGTTGAGGCAATGCCGGGCTTCAGCCCGGCATTTTGCTTTTGGTGGTCGGCGGGTCCGACCTTACTACTCCGCTTACGGGATCAGGATGATTTTGCCGAAGGCGTGGGACTCCATGACCTCTGTGTGGGCCCGGGGAGCTTCCGCGAGGGGCAGCTCCTTGCCGACGACGGGGCGGAGGGTGGCGTTGTCGAGGCCGGCGAGGATGGCGGCGTGAACATCGGCGGCGTCGGCGGGCGGGATGCCCCACAGGGTGAAGGCGTGGATGGAGGCTTCGCGGACCATGACGTCGCGCGGGGTGATGGTGACGTCGCCGCGGCTGCCGATGACGACGACACGGCCGCGGGTGGCGAGGAGCTTGAGGTCGGCGCCGAGATTGACGTTGGCAAGCATCTCGAGGATGACGTCAACGCCGCGGCCGGCGGTGGCTTTGAGGATGCCGTCGGTGTAGCCGGGGGCGCGGTGGTCAAAGGCGTGGTGCGCGCCCTCCCGCTGGATGAGTTCGAGGCCTTGCGGGGTGCCGGCGGTGCCGAGCACGGTCATGCCCGCGGCGCGGGCGAACTGCACGGCGGCGAGGCCCACGCCGCCGCTGGCGCCGTGGACGAGGACGGTTTCCGCGGCGCGGGCGCGGGCGATCTGGCGCAGGGCGCGGTAAGCGGTGCCATAGGGGATGTAGATGCCGGCGCCCTGCGCGAAGCTGATGCGCTCGGGGAGCGGATGCACCTGGGATTCCAGAGCCACGGCGTATTCGGCGCAGGTGCCGGTGAGCGAGCCGGAAGTGTAGACGCGATCGCCGGGCTTGACGCGGGTGACCCCCGCGCCGACGGCTTCGATGATGCCGGCGGCGTCTACGCCGGGAGTGTAGGGAAGCGGGGGCTTGATGGCGTAGTTGCCGCTGCGCATGTAGGTGTCGGCGGGGTTGACGCCAGTGGCGTGCACGCAGACGAGGACCTGGCCGGCTGCGGGCCTGGGTGCGGGAATTTCCTCGAGCTTCATCACTTCCGGCGCGCCGAATTCGTGAACGCGAATGGCTTTCATGGTTCCTCTCCAGCGAAAAAATTAGCGAACGAAAGATACGGCTTCAAGCCGCGGCATTCCAAGAAAACTAGAAATGGTCATCGGCGACGATCATGGCCACTTCTTTCGCGATAAGCCCGGCGGACTGCGCCCAGGCCGTGGTCTGCCAATTGTCTTTGCCTTTTTTCTGGGTAATCCAGGGCGGTAGCGTCTGGTTCAGGTAATTGGCCAGCGCATGGATGTAGGGCTCATACAACCTGCGAAGCTCCGTGAGCTTGTGATCGGCTTGTTCTCCGTCATGGAGTTTCATTCCGTGTTGCGCGAGGATGTCGCGGATTTGGCGCAACTGCTGCGCAGGCAACCGGTCTTGCGGCAGGGGCTTCGGCGCCGTTCCGAAAACTTGCGAAAGGTCAACGACGGCGTGACGGGCAATCGCAAAAGTAAGCTCTGCCTGTTTCTCGCAAGCGCCCTCGAGACCAACGATAACGAGCGCGCACGTGTCCAGAATGGCCGTGAGCGAAGCGATCCAGGATTGGTTGTCGTGCTGCGAACGAAAATACGCGAGCACGGGATAGGAAAGATGGCTCTCCATCAGCTCGGCGCACCACTGCTCCCAATCCTTGAGGAGAACGCGGAGGGCGTACAGGCCGTCGGCGTAGCTGTGACGGCGAAGCAGTTCGCCGGCGGTGGGGGGCGTGCCGGCTCTGGAATCGAGCAGGGAAATATTCACTTCGCGCTTGGAGAACGACCCATAGATGAAAGGCAGGTAACCGATCACAGCGGCAAGGAATCCGAAACCAAAACCAGCTTCCAGAACGACCAGGACGCGGGCCAAACCCGACCGGGGAATGACGTCGCCCAGCCCAAGAGTAAAGAAGGTCGTGCCACTCAGATAAATATCGGTCTGAAACCCGGGCTGGCCGCCGGTCACCACCAGCGCGGACCCCGCGCCGTATTGCATGAGCCCGAAGCCGAGCACGAGGCCAACCGCCCAAACCCCGACGAGAACGAGGAGCGAGAGCGGGCCATAAAAACCCAGCAAGGATTCGCGCGTCTTGCGCGTGGGGATGAGACAGACCACGAATTTCCACATGCTCCAGGTGGAGCGGTAAAAAAGACGAGCGAGGCGGAACTTCCGCGTGACGCGGCGCGGCAGAATGATCGCCTCGAACGCATCCCAGAGCACGATCAGAAAGATCGCGACACCTGCAGCGAACACTCCCGGAGCTGGAATCATGTGCGGCATTGCACCTATTTAGGCCTTTCAAGGAGAACGTCCGGTAAGAACGTTCCACGAAGACGCTCGATGAGAATGTCCGGCAAAAACCTCTAAGTCCTAGGATTCCAGCCGGGCGGTGACGCTGATTTCTGCCTTGAAGAGTTTCGATACCGGGCAGCCGGTTTCCGCGGCTTTCACTGCGGCGTCGAATTTGGCTTTGTCTGCGCCGGGGATTTGCGCGGTCAGGTCCAGGTGGCTTTTCGTGATCGCGAAGCCGTCCGGCAGCTTTTCGAGCGAAATCGTCGCCGTCGTCTCGAGCCTGCTGGCGGTCATGCCCGCGTTGCCCAGTTGCGCGGAAAGCGCCATCGTAAAACAGCCGGCGTGTGCCGCGGCGAGGAGCTCCTCGGGGTTTGTGCCGGCGCCGTTTTCAAACCGTGTGCTGAACGAATATTGCGTTTGCTTCAGGACGCCGCTATCCGTCGAAATCGAGCCCTTCCCATCTTTCAAACCGCCCTGCCAAACCGCGGAAGCTTTTCGCTGCATGATTCCTCTCTTTTGGGCTTTTTCGTTCTCTTTAAATCCAGAGAATTCGATTCCGGAGCCCCTTCGAGGGGTATATTCAAGGCATGAACTTTCCTGCCGCCACGCGAACCGCATCACAATGATCGGGAGGAACGGCGAGCCCATCTTGCTGTAGTGCGAGAAGATAGTCTTCCCTGGCTTCGCGAATATCTTGAATGGCGCCTTCTTTTGTTCTTCCCTGGCTGACACAGCCGGGAAGGCTGGGGCAATCCGCCACCCAGTAGCCATCTTCGCCGGGGTAAAGGACGACCTGTCGCATAGCCGTTAGTTTAGCACCACTTTCAGAAATGGCTTTCACGGCCTTTCCCGCTCGTGGAAATGCATCCCGGACTTTTGCGGGCTCCAGCCTACCACTTGTGGAAGAGGAAGAAGACGGCCAGGACGATGCAGCCGAAACCCGCGAAATAGTTCCAGCGCAACTGCTCCTTCAGGTAAAACACGGAAAAGACGGCGAAGACGCCGAGGGTGATGACTTCCTGAATGGTCTTGAGCTGCGCGGTAGAGAACTGATAGGAACCGATGCGGTTCGCCGGGACCTGAAAACAGTATTCGAAAAAGGCGATGCTCCAGCTGGCGATGACGACTTTCCAGAGCGTCGCGCTGCGGTATTTGAGGTGGCCGTACCAGGCAAAGGTCATGAAGATATTGGAAATGGTCAGCAGGACGATGGTTCGCACGGCGCGTTTCTCCTTTTTGCGGGCCAAGGTACAAAAACGACGAATGAGTCATGGGTTTAGGGAATTCGCGCGGGCCACAGGCCGCGGATGTAGACGGTATTGTCCGCCACGCGGTAAAAGAGCAGCCAATTTCCGGCGCGGAACCAGCGGTGGCGGCGGAAGCGCCGGCTCTTTATTATCACGGGATATAGATGGGGAAAGGGCTCGAGGTACTGCACTTTTTCCAGGAGCTCATCTTGAACTTCATCGGGGAGTTCCTGGAAAAGTACCCAGACGGTGCGGGTCCAGACGACCCGGGCCTTCACCTTTTCTTCCTCCTCGCGTGCAACATCTTTTTCACTTCACGATGGGGTGTCACGCGGCCGGCGCGGATGTCGGCTTCGGATTGGGCGATCATTTTCTGGAAGGCGGGGTCGGCTTCGATCCTGTCCAGATGCTCTTCCATGTCGGCATAGCGCTGGATGGCTTCGCGGACGACCAGGCTGCGGTTGCCGGCGCGGTAGGAGGCGAGCTCGTTGAGGAGTTTGTTGGTTTTCTTGTCGAGGACAAATTGGTGGCGCATAAGATCCCTCCTTTAAAAAATACCCGCTGGATGGAGAAGAGTCAACACCATTCATGAATAGTGTTGAATGCGGAAAAGCACCGGGTGAAATGCCGGCGCGTATGGACATAAAGCGTCAGACGTTGAGGCTGAGGGTGACGCCGGGGCGCGCGGCGGGGGGCGGAGGCAGCTGGGAGCGGTCGACGGGGCGGTAGAGGGTGTCGCGCTCGACGGGGACGCGGCCGGCGGCGCGGATGAGGCGCTCGAGCTCGGCGCGGGGGGTGAACTCAGCGGTGGTGGCACCGGCGTCGTGGTAGATCTTTTCTTCGACGACGGTGCCATCGAGGTCGTTGGCGCCGAAGCGCAGGGAGATCTGCGCGATGCTGGTGGTGAGCATGACCCAGTAGGCTTTGATGTGCGGGAAATTGTCGAGAAGCAGGCGGGCCACGGCGATGTTGCGCAGGTCGGCGTAGCCGGTGGTCGGGGGAAGGTGCGCGAGCGCGGTGTTGGCGGGGTGGAAGGCCAGGGGGATGAAAGCGACGAAGCCGTGGGTTTCATCCTGCAGCTCGCGGAGTTTCACGAGGTGGTCGACGCGCTCTTCTTCGGTTTCCACGTGGCCGTAGAGCATGGTGGCGTTGGAGGGCAGGCCGAGCTGGTGGGCCTGGCGGGCGACGTTGAGCCACATCTGGCCGCTGACCTTGTGGTCGCAGATGATCTTGCGCACGCGGGGGTGGAAGATTTCCGCGCCGCCGCCGGGGAGGGAATCCACGCCGGCTTCTTTCATCTTGAGCAATGTGTCCTTGATGGAGAGCTTGGCGATGCGCGCGAAGTAGCCGACCTCGACCATGGTGAAGGCTTTGAGGTGCACGCCGGGGCAGCGCTGCTTGAGGCCGCGGACGAGCTCCAGGAAGTAGTCGAAGGGCAGGTCAGGGTGCAGGCCGCCGACGATGTGGAACTCGGTGGCGCCTTCGCGGACGCCCTGCTCGGCGCGCTGGTAGATCTCTTCGAGGGCGAAGGTGTAGGCGCCGGGAGCGTTGGGGTCGCGGCCAAAGGCGCAGAGCTTGCAGTGCGCGACGCAGACGTTGGTGGGATTGATGTGGCGGTTGACGTTGAAATAGGTGACGTTGCCGTGGCGCTGCTCGCGGACGTGGTTGGCAAGCCAGCCGACGGCGAGGAGATCGGGGGAGCGGTAGAGGGCGATGCCGTCGTCGATGGACAGGCGTTCGCCGGCGAGCACCTTGGCGGCGATGGGCTTCAGTTGCTGGTCGGTGATGGTCAGGTCGCTCATTTCGAATCCATCGAATTCGTGCAACACCCTCATCCGCGCCAGAGGGCGGCGGCGGCTCCCCAGAAGAGCAGGAACAAGAGACTAATATAGCCGTTCACGGTGAAAAACGCAGCGTCCAGCTTGCTGAGGTCGTCGGAATGGACCAGGGAGTGCTCGTAGGCGAGGAGCGTGGCGACGACGGCGACGCCGGCCCAGGCGGGCCAGGGCAGGGCGAAGCTGGCGGCGAGGGCGGCGAGAAGGGCGACGACGGCGACGTGCATTCCGCGGGCAATCAGCAGGGCGCGGGGGATGCCGAAGCGCTTGGGGACGGAGTAAAGGCCGGCTTGCTGGTCGAAGGCCACATCCTGGCAGGCGTAGAGGACGTCGAAGCCGCCGACCCACAGGGTGACGGCGGCGCAGAGGAGGAGCATGCGCAGATCGAGCGCGCCGGTGATGGCGATCCAGGCGGCGGCAGGGGAGATGCCGAGGGCCAAGCCCAGGACGAGATGCGACCAAGTGGTGAAGCGCTTGGTGTAGGAATAGAAGAAGAGTATGGCGAGCGCCACGGGAGCGAGTTTGAGAGCCAGGGGATTGAGGCGCCAGGCGGCGAGGAAGAAGACCGCCACGGCGGCGAATGTGAAGCCCCAGGCGAAGCCGAGGGAGAGAGCGCCGGTAACCAGAGGGCGCTGGCTGGTGCGGGGATTGGCCTTGTCGAAGCGGAGGTCGGCGATGCGGTTCATGGTCATGGCGGCGGAGCGGGCGGCGACCATGGCCACGACGATCCAGAGAATCTGGCGCCAAGCGGGCCAGGTGTGGGTGGTCGCGCGCGCCGCCAGCAACGCGCCGGTCAGCGCGAAGGGCAGGGCAAAGACGGAGTGCTCGAACTTGATCATTTCGAGCACGGTGCGGAGGCGGCTGTGGGGGCTGGGAGTCATGGGGACAGGAAGAAAGTATAAGAGTTCCAGAGTTTAAAAGTCCAAGAGTCCAAAATTCGAAGAGCCGGGGAGTGTATTTCCCCTTTGAGTTGTTCAGATTTTCTGGCTTTGTGACTTTTTTACTTTTTGACTTTTGAACTGCCTTCCCAGCGGTACATGATTTGCTGGGGGAGGGCGATCTGGGCGAGGACGCGGCAGACGTATTGGGAAACGAGGTCGTCGATGGTTCTGGGCTTGTGGTAGAAGGCCGGGATGGCGGGCATGATGACGGCGCCGGCCTGCTGGGCGCGGAGCATGTTTTCCAGGTGGATGCGGCTGAAGGGGGTGTCGCGCACGCAGAGGACAAGCTTGCGGGATTCCTTGAGCATGACGTCGGCGGCGCGGGACACGAGGTCGTCGCTCAGGCCGCAGGCGATGGCGGCGAGGGTGCCCATGGAGCAGGGGATGACCAGCATGGCGTCCACGGGGTAGCTGCCGGAGGCGATGGCGGCGCCGATATCCTGATTGGGGAGGGCGGCGATCTTTTTGGTGGGGCGGCCGAGGAGGCGCGCGGGAAGTTTTTTCAGATCGCCGGAGGAGAGGAGCAGTTCTTCGGCGAGGAGGCGCTGTCCGGCTTCAGTGACGACGAGATGGACGCGGGCGACGCGCGGGTCTTCGTCAAGGAGGGCGAGAGCCTTTTGCGCGAGGAGAGCGCCGCTGGCTCCGGTGACGCCGACGGTGATGATTTGGCCTTCAGTTTTGGGCATGGTTATTTGTCTGGGTACGGAAAAGTCAGTCTCGCAGCGGTATCGGGGGCAAGTCAAGCGGGGCGGGAGGGGCGGTGGGGCGGTTTTCGATAAGCCGACTTATCGGGAGTTAGTTGGGCTTTGCTAAGACGCTCGCGGCACCACTACAAGTTGGGACCTCTGAAGTGTAGAATCCTAACTGTTCCAGGAGAGTAACGATCTCATGCGAATTATCCGACTTGGCTTCTTGGTTGGCGTTCTACTACCCATCATCTTCTTTGGGGCTGTTTCTCAAAGAGCTTCTCAAACTCCAGGTCCTAATCCACTTACAGCCGCTTCTCACGATTCGCAACCCGGGGCCCAAGTGTTGATCACGATTGTCAGTAAGGGCGGCAGCCCGGTCTCGGCACCTGCGAAGAGTGATTTTCTCATTCGGGATGACCGGCATTCCGTCGAAGTGAAGGAACTCCGTTCCGTGAAGGATGAGCCCCTAATCTTTTCTCTGTTGGTGGATGCCAGCGGATCGATGCGGAGCATAAGGTCTTCACAAATTGCAGGAGCAATTAGACTGTTCAACGCTCTTTCCAAACAGGGCAACCGCGGCTACTTGATTTTGTTTGGAGATGAGGTCACCACGAATGATCAGTTTGTCGACGCGCCAATAGCGGAGCAGATATTAAACCAGGAAGATCCCCGGGGTTCCACGGCACTTTTTGACGCGATCGTTCACGCAGCCAAGCAGCAGCTCACCTCAGCCAAAAATTACCCTTCGTCGCGGCGAGCAATTTTTCTGTTCTCGGACGGTGGGGACAACGCCAGCCGCAATTCTCTTGAACACACGCTAACAGTACTTCAGCGTGAGGGTATTTCCGTGTTCCCCATTGCCATGCCCTCAAAAAAGCCGGGTAAGCAGGAGTCGGCAAACCTCCGTGCTCTGAGCCAAAACACAGGCGGGGACATCGTTTCTCTGGATGAATCGGGCGACTTCGTTTCTCGTCTGGTCGAATCTATTGACAACCAATACCTGCTGAGTTTCTCGGCGTTCCCCGCAAAACGGCATAAGCTCCACTCACTGGAAGTGAAATCCGTTTCGCAGGATATTGAGGTCTCGGCACCCACTCAGTACCTCGCACCATGACCTGTTCTCCTTATCCCCAACTTGGCCCGGCACGCACAATAGTCCTGTCGATTGAGCAATGCCAGTTCCTTGTGGCTCCTGATTAACGCTTATCGGGAACTGACCCCCTGCAGGGAGTTTTAGCGAGCAGGAAAGGCGCACAGCCAAGAATGGCTGTGCCACTCTTGGGGTTGGCCGAGATAGAACCCTCCGTCACTCTAGCTGACAAGCATTGACGATACCCTGCTAATCAGTTAGGGACGATGAACTGTCCCAGCCATTCGTAATGGTGTTCCTTCACGGACTCCTGTTCAACGGGGACTCCGGCACATTTGGCCGGGGTATAGCGCTGCTGGAGCATTTGATCCATCCAGTATGAATCCACCTCTTTGCCAGCCGACTTCACCACGGCAAGGTCGTGCCACCTGCCGTCGATTCCGATGATTCCGTAGATGGCTGCAACATGTTGGTGGGCAGCGTCGCGAAGCTGCGAGGGCAAAAGAGAGAGTGCGCCCAGGTCCTCGAGTTTCGCGGGTTCCGGATGCGGGCACCAGCGAAGCACGGTTGCATCCTTTGGCGGAATAAAAAAGGAAGCGTCGAAGGCCGCTTGCTCAAGTTTTTGTACTTGAACCTGAACCAGCGGTCTATTCAAGATGAATTCGGCGAGGGTTCGGGGAAATTGGCGTCCGTCGAAAGACACGTAGTCTTTGAACTGGTATTCAAAATGAAAGCTCTTGAATTCGACGCGGATCGGGATTGGGGATGACCCATCCAGGATGACGATCCGGGATCCAACTTCGATCGTTCTCTCGCGCGAGCCATTTCTTGTTCTTTCCTTCACTTTGCCTGGTTTAACGGCCAGGTTGGGATGGAGAACGTTTGGAAAATCCAAAAGCTCGTGCAGCCGGAAAATCTCAAGCGGCAAAATGGGCGGGTTACGGCTTATGGAGAGTTTGTCGCCGATTGCGACGCGAACCTGGGAGAAATGCGCAAACTTAATCTCCTCTCGCCAAGCGGTTGGCGATGCCCAGAACAGGTCATACGTCCCGTCCGCCGCCAGATCTTTTCCCTCATACATGTACACACGAGCCGCCAGGTGAAACGAGCGACTCCCCGATGAGCGTATGTCCGTGAGATCTTCGGCTTGCTGCAGGAGCTTTTGTGCTTCCAGACCCTTATCGCCGGCAGCCGCCATATTCCCGGACCATGGTTCCGAAGACGCTAAAGCGAACAACGCGCAAGCCGCAATGAGCGAAGGGAGCTTCATAACTGTCCTCATATAGCCTCCCTGGATGCAAAATACCAGAAGTATATCCACCCGGACCTGGCGGGGTTTGGACGGGGAGGGTGGTAGAATGCGCAGCGGGAAACCATGCACGAACGGGACATCGTGAAGATTCTGGAGGCGGTGGGCGCGGGGAAGCTCGCGACCGGGGCGGCGATTGCGCGGCTGAAGCATCTGCCGTTCGAGGATTTGGGGTTTGCCAAGGTGGACCATCACCGGGCGCTGCGGCAGGGGTTTGCCGAGGTGGTTTTCGGGAAGGGCAAGACGCCGGGGCAGGTGGCGGAGATCGTGCGGGCGATGCTGCGGGCGAAGGCCACCCGGCACAACATCCTGATCACGCGGGCGGACCGCAAGATTTACGCGGCGGTGCGGCGGCTGAACGGGAAGGCGGGCCGGGCGGCAAAATTTCACGCGCTGTCGGGGGTGATCACGATCGAGCGGACGCGGGTGATGCGCGGGAAGGGCACGATCGTGGTGGTGTCCGCGGGGACGAGCGACATTCCGGTGGCCGAGGAGGCGGTGCTGACGGCGCGGATGATGGGCAACCGGGTGGAGCAGATTTATGACGTGGGCGTGGCGGGGATTCACCGGCTGCTGAAGCATCGCGGGAAGCTGGGCGAGGCGCGGGTGATCATCTGCGTGGCGGGGATGGAAGGGGCGCTGCCGAGCGTGGTGGGCGGGCTGGTGGGCGTGCCGGTGATCGCGGTGCCGACGAGCACGGGGTATGGCGCGAGCTTTGGCGGGGTGGCGGCGCTGCTGGGGATGCTGAACAGTTGCGCGTCGAATGTGACAGTGGTGAATATTGACAATGGGTTTGGGGCGGGGTGTGTGGCGTCGTGTATCAACCGGCTGTAAGAGGGGATTTAACGCAGAGGCGCAGAGGACGCAGAGAAGCAGAGGGAAATTCCGAGAGATACTTGCAAAAACGTCTAGCGGTAGGGCTCTTCAGGTTTTAACTTTCCACTTTTAACTTTCGACTGTTAACTCTGTGCCTCTGCGTTAATCCATTCTTAGCAGGACTTTCATGACGCCGGGTTTTTGCGCGTAGGCGATGGCGGCGGGGGCTTGGACGAGCGGGAATGTGCGCGAGATGAGCGGGGTGGGGTCCACGTGGGCGGAGCGGAGGAGGGCGAGGGCTTTGGCGAAGGGGCCGCAGCGGGAGCCGAGGATGGTGAGCTCCTTGACGACGGTGGGCCAGGTTTCAACGGGGGCGGCGCCGTGGAAGGTGGATTTCAGGACGAGGGTGCCGCGCGGCTCGGTGATGTGTTGCGCCAGAGTCAGGCCGCTAGGCGAGCCCGTTGCTTCCACCACCAGCGGAAAGTTTTCCTTGATGCGGCGGAGGTCGGAAGCGTCGCCGCGGACTTTTTGCACGGGGATGCCGGCGAGGCGTGCCAGGGCCAATTTTGCTTCGTGCTTGCCGAAGAGGGTGACGCGCGGCATAACGGAGTGCAGGACGCGGGCGATCAACTGCGCGAGCTTGCCGTCGCCGAGGACGGCGGCGTCGCGGAAGCGCGCCACCGGGAGCTGGGCGAGGATCTGGCAGGCGGCGGCGAGCGGCTCGGTGAAGACGGCCTGCTCGTCGGAGAGGCCATCGGGAACGAGGTGCAGATTTTCGAGGGGCAGGGCGAGGAATTCGGCGAAGGCGCCGTTGTGGGCGACGATACCGAGCACCTTCCTGCGCGCGCAGTGCGTTTTCAGGCCGCGGCGGCAGAAGCGGCACACGGGGCGAAAGCCCAGGGCGGCGCAGGCGATGTTGATCTCGCCGACGACGCGGCGGCCGAGCCAGTGCGCGCTCTCGCGGGTGGAGACGCCGCGCACGGCCACGACTTCGCCGACGAATTCGTGGCCGGGAGTGCCGCGGAAACTGTGGTAGCCGCGGAGGATCTCGACGTCGGTGTTGCAGATGCCGGCGAGGCGGAGCTGAAGGAGAGCCCAGCCGGGGCGGAGCTTGGGGAGAGGCTTTTTTGCAGGGACGAGGCGGTTGTTGCGGACGGTGAAGGCCAGCATGGGGCGGGTTCCTTCAGCGGAGAGCCGCGGAGAGGGCGGCGGCGAGCGCAGGTTCCTCGTCGGGGAAGACGGTGCGGAGATCGAGGAGCAGGCGGTCGTTCTCGACGCGGGCGATGACGGAGACGCCGGCGGGAGGGCGGCGCAGGCGCTCTTCGAGTTTCGCGGCGGAATGGCGGGCGCTGGCGATGCGCAGGAGCATGGTGGGGAGGGACTCCGCGGGAGTGGAGCCGCCGCCGATGAGGGAGGCGCCGGCGACGATGTCCGCTTCGAGTTCCTCGAGGGGGAGAGCGGGGCGGAGAGCGCCGAGAAACTGTTCGGCGCGCTGGCCGATCTCGCGGGGGCTCATACGAATCATGCGCAGCGCGGGAATTTCGTCGAGGGCGCCGCGCAGGTAGGCGCCGAGGGTGGCTTCCAGCGCGGCAATGGTGAGCTTGTCCACGCGCAGGGCGCGGAAGAGGGGATAGCGGCGGATGCGGGTGACCAGGGTGCTGTGACCGGCGATGACGCCGGCCTGCGGGCCGCCGAGGAGCTTGTCGCCGCTGAAGGCCACCAGGGAGGCGCCGGCCTCGAAGCTCTGGCGGACGACGGGTTCGCTGACGCCGCTGGCGGAGAGGTCCACGAGGCAGCCGGAGCCGAGGTCTTCCATGACGGGAAGATTGGCGCGGCGGCCCAGCTCGGCGAGTTCGCGGAGCTCGGGACGCTCGGTAAAGCCGGTGATGCGGAAATTGGAGGGGTGCACGCGGAGGAGGAGGCGGGTCTTGTCGGTGATGGCGCGCTCGTAGTCTTCGATGCGGGTGCGGTTGGTGGTGCCGACTTCGCGGAGGATGGCGCCGCTTTCGGCCATGATCTCCGGGATGCGGAAGCCGTCGCCAATCTCGATGAGCTCGCCGCGGGAAACCAGGACTTCGCCGCCTTTGGCGAGAGCGGCGAGAGAGAGGAGGACGGCGGCGGCGCAGTTGTTGACCACGATGGCGGCTTCGGCGCCGGTGAGGCGCTCGAGGAGGCGGGAGGTGTGGACATCGCGCTTGCCGCGCGCGCCGGCATCGAGGTCGTATTCGAGGTTGCTGTAGTGCGTGGCGGCGTGGCGGATGTGGTCGGCGACGGCGGAGGGCAGCGGGGCGCGGCCGAGATTGGTGTGCAGGATGACGCCGGTGGCGTTGATGACCGGCTGGAGGGAGAGCGCGAGGATGCGTTCGACCTCGGCGGTGATGTGCGCCTCGATCTCCGCGGGAGCAAGCGCGAGGACGGTGCGCGCCTCCGCGCCGGTGATGCGCGTGCGGATGCCGGCGAGGGCAGCGCGCGTTACCTCGAGGAGCAGGCCGCGGCTCACCCGGGAAGCGAGCGCGCGGAGGCGCGGCTGGGCGAGCAACTCGTCAACGGAGGGCAACTGGCGCAGGAGATCGGCTTGCGCGGGGGAGAGGGCCGGCTTGGCGCGAGGGTCCATGCCGCCATTTCAGCACAGGCGGGGCCGGGGAGCAATTGCCGGAGCGCCGGCGGGGGCCCGCCGGGGCGAACCGGCGGCGCGCATTGCCCGATGCGTATCCCCGGCGGTTGTTACGATTGACGCAACCTGCGCGGGCCACCTAGCATGGACGGTGGAAGGGCTCGCCGATGGCAACCATTGACGAAGAACTGAGCCAGCTGGAGAAGGACATCCGCCAGCTGAAAATTGAATACGACCAGTTCTTCGGCGGAGGCCGCAAGCGTCCTCCGACGGACGTGGAATGGCGCATCGATTCGCTGATCAAGCGCTATTCCGAGCGCATGGGGCAGTTGAAATTCGGGCAGAGCTTCCGTTTCAACAATCTCGCGCAAACCTACGCCAAGTATAAAGAGATTTTCCGCAAGCGGCTGCAGCAGAAGGAAGAAGGCAAAGTGGAGCGGCATTACGGCGCGGCCGCCAAAGCGATCGAGGCGGAGCGCGCCCAGCGGCACGCCGCGGAAGCCGCGGCGCAGCCTGCGGAGCAGGGAGCGGCCTTCCGCATCAGCTGCTCCGCGCCGGAGAAGGAGAGCGAGAAGGTGGAAGAGCTCTACCAGGCATTCATCAGCGCCAAGGAAAAGGCCGGGGAGCCGACGGAGAAGTTTACGCGCGCGAATTTCCGGGAGTTCGTGCGCAAGAAGACCAGCGACCTGCAGAAGCAGAAGGGCGTGAAGGAAGTGGAATACGTGGTGGAAGTGGTCGGCGACCAGGTCAAACTGAAGGCCCTCACCAAATCGTAGCGACCGCAGTTTTTTCTTTCCTGGCAGGTTGCGGGCCGCCCGCGGAGCGCGCGATCCGCGACCCGCGACCCCTGATTCGTGAAGAAGGAAGAATCCCCGCCAGCGAGCGACAGCCTTGTGCGGAGGATGGGTGTGTGCGGCGAGTTATGGCGCAGCGGGCAGTGCGGGAAGGAAGGGCTAGGGCGGCGAGAACTGCTGGAAGGGAGGATTGTGTCACGGCCTATGTTTCGAACTGCCACGCGCAGTCCGAGATGGGACACCGGCGCGGGGGTACCAGCGCTTGCGGGGGTGCCAGCGCTCCGGCTAACCCTCACGGACGCAGTAAGTTGAAACGAGCCGTGGGGAGAAAGCCACAGATGGCAGTTGGTGGGTGCCGTGCAGGGATTCCAGCGGTATGGGGCCACTGAAAGCGCAGACCGGGAAAGACGAAAACCACGCTGGGGGCGGCACGTTCCGCAGCCATCACAGCCGAATTGAAAGGCGGGAATGGTGGCTGTGGGCTGCGACGGTGGTCATTACGCTTCTGCTGACCCTGGGCCTGGCTTCCTTTCTCCTGCCGTCCTTGCACCAGACGGAAGATTATGAAGGCACGCTGGCGCTATCGGTGGCGGTCCGGAGCCTGGTGGGGCTGGTGCTGCTGTTCAATGTTTACATCATCTATCAGCAGGTGCAGATCCACCGGATTCGCTGCCAGTTGGTGGAAAAGGAAGAGCTGTTCCGTCTGATCAGCGAGAACGCCGCGGACATGATTGCGGTCGTGGATATGGAAGGGCACCGAATCTATAACAGCCTGGCGTACCAGAAGGTCCTGGGTTACTCCCCGGAAGAGCTGCGCGCGTCGTCTTCGTTCGCGCAGATTCATCCCGAAGACCAAGAGCGCGTGCGGGGAGCGGCGGAGGAAGCGCGGCTGACCGGGCAGGGCAAGACTTTGGAATACCGCATCCGCCACAAAGACGGCACGTGGCGGATGCTGGAATCGACTTCGAGCGTGATTCGCAATGTGAAAGGGGAACCGGTGCAGTTAGTGATTGTGAACCGCGACATCAGCGAGCGGAAACGGGCGGAAGAGGCTTTGCGGCTGTCGGAAGCCAGTTTCCGCGCGGTGGTGGAGGACGCCCCGTATGGCATCTACCGCGCGAGCATGGGCGGGCAATTGCTGCAGGTGAATCCCGCGCTGCAAACCATGCTGGGCTACGCATCGCCCAGCGAACTGCTGCAGGCCAATCTCGCGAGCGACATCTATCGCTGCCCGGAGGAATATCAGAGGCTGAATGAGCTGTTGGCCGGGGCGGAAGAGATGAAGGATGTGGAAGTCGAATGGAAGCGGAAAGACGGCGCACCGATCACCGTGCGGTGCAGCGGACGGCGCTTGAAAGATGCGAACGGGGTTCCGGCGCATATCGAAGCGTTCGCCGAAGATGTGACGGAGAAGCGCGTTCTGGAGCGGCAACTGCGCATGGCGCAGAAGATGGAAGCGATCGGAAGACTGTCCGGAGGGATCGCGCACGACTTCAACAATCTTCTCGGGGTGATCATCGGGTATAGCCAGGTGTTGAAGCGGGAGCTGGGGGCGGGCAGCCCGCTTTACGAACACACGGTGGAAGTGGAAAAGGCCGGACAGCGGGCCGCGACGCTGACCCGGCAGTTGCTGGCGTTCAGCCGGCAGCAGGTGTTGACGCCCGCGGTGCTGAACCTGAATGCGCTGTTCAGCGACATGGAAAAGATGCTGCCCCGGCTGCTGGGAGAAGACATCGAAGTGACGACGGCGCTCGATCCGGGGCTGGGTTGCGTGAAGGCCGATCAGGGACAGATCGAGCAGGTGGTGATGAATTTGGCCGTCAACGCCCGGGATGCCATGCAGCAGGGCGGCCAGCTGAAGATTGAAACCGCGAACGCGGAGTTCGACGAGGCGTACGTCCGGCAGCATCCTGGCGCAAAACGCGGGCACTACATCATGCTCTCCGTCACCGATACGGGAGTGGGAATAGACGCAGAGACACAAGTGCACATTTTCGAGCCCTTCTTCACGACCAAAGAGCTCGGCAAAGGCACGGGACTGGGGCTGTCCACGGTATACGGAGTCGTGAAGCAGAGCGGGGGCTACATCACGGTGGAAAGCGCGCCGGGCAAGGGAGCCTCGTTCAAGGTCTATCTGCCGCGCATCGAGGAGCAAGCCACGGTGGAAGCACCGAACAGCCCGCAGGGCCGGCCGCTGCGGGGGGCGGAGACGGTTCTCCTGGTGGAGGATGAGGACCCGCTGCGGAAACTTGCGCAAACCTTTCTGGAGACAAACGGGTACCGGGTTCTGTCGGCGCCGAACGGAGAGAAAGCCCTGGAGGCGGCTGCGCAGAATTCCGCTCCGATTCAGCTGCTGCTGACCGACGTGGTGATGCCCGGGATGAACGGGCGAGTGCTCGCCGAGCAGCTGGTAGCGCGGCAGCCGGGGATCAAGGTGCTGTACATGTCGGGGTATACCGACAGCTTTATCGCCGGACACGGCGTCCTCAAGCCCGGGACCTACTTGCTGCACAAGCCGTTCACGGAAGAAGCGCTGGTCCGGAAGGTTCGCGAGGTGCTCGACGCGGAGAAGAAAGGACCGGAAGCGCCGACGGGGGAAGCGACACTGGTGGGGAGCGAACGCTCCCGGGGACGATAGGAGGGAAGCGGACGATGGAAAAGCTGCTGATTGTGGACGACGACGAAGCCCTGCGGCGCCTGGTGCGCCTGAATCTGAAAGACACGTATGAAATCATCGACACCGGAGTGCCCGAAGAGGCGCTGGCGCTGGCCATGGAGCACAAGCCCGACGCCATTCTGCTGGACTTGAGGATGCCGCACTATTCCGGATTCGAACTCTGCCAGATGCTCACCTCGTTCAGCCGCACGCAGTTGATTCCCGTGCTGATCGTGAGCGGAGAGGCCGGGGCGCAGACCAAGGAATTCTGCCGCGATCTCGGGGCAGCAGCCTACTTCGAAAAGCCGGTAGACTTCGAGGCTTTGAAGGCGTGTCTGGCGCGAACGGTGACCACGAAGCGCAAGGAACGGCGCAGCGAAGTGCGCGTGCGCCTGCGCGTGCCGCTGAAGCTGCGCGGAACCGACGCCCAGGGGAAGCCCTTCGAAGCCGTGACGAGCACGGAGAACGTCAGCTTGAGCGGCTTTCTCTGCGGATGCGCCGCAGTCTTGCAGAAGGACGCCATCGTCGGGGTGTATCTGGCCAGCGCAAGCGAAGAGTACGTGGGCAAGGCCCGGGTGGTGCGCGCCGAGGCCGAGGGCACACCGTTCCCGCGGTACGGCATGCGCTTTGTCGAAAAAGAAGGGCGCTGGGTGCTGCAGTAGCCTGGGGCCGCCGGCGCCAGGCTGCCGGCCGGGACTTTCGAAGGAGACGGCCGGGCGCGGCTCTCTGCGCGGCGAGTTCGGACGAGGGCGTGTCCGAGCATCTGCAAAAGACTGCCGGAGGCGCACCGGGACGCGATTTTCCGGGCCTGCAAAACCCTCCCATCGGCTTCGATGCCAACAAAGGATTTTTGTGCGCCGGGGTGCCGGGCCACCGGAGTCCCGTGCGTTTCCGCTTTTCCAATCGCCGCGCAGCGCATACAATACACGGCTCTTCAGTTGACAGGAGGAAGTCATGCCGGTGGCGCGGGCGCTCATCAGTGTTTTCGATAAAACAGGGGTTGTGGACTTTGCCAAGCGGCTGGCCGCGCTGCGCATCGAGATCGTCTCGACGGGAGGGACGGCCAAGCTACTGCGGGAAGCGGGGCTGGCGGTGCGCGACGTGGCCGAACTGACGGGCTGGCCGGAGATGCTGGGCGGGCGGGTAAAGACGCTGCATCCGAAGGTGCACGGCGGGCTGCTGTTCCGGCGCAATCTGGCCGAGGACCGCAAGCAGGCCGAGGAACATGGGATCGCGCCGATCGATCTGGTGGCAGTGAACCTATACCCGTTCGAAGCCACGGCGGCCAAGGCGGGGCTGACCGCGGAAGAGCTGATCGAGAATATCGACATCGGCGGGCCGACGATGCTGCGGAGTGCGGCGAAGAATTTCGAGAGCGTGACGGTGGTGTGCGATCCGGGGGATTACGGGCGGGTGGCCGGGGAGCTGGAGGCGACGGGGGAGACGGCGCTGGCCACGCGGCTGGAACTGGCGCGCAAGGTGTACGCCACGACGTCGCGCTACGACGGGATGATCACGACGGAGCTGGAGCGGCTGACGGCAGCGGCGGGGCGCGTGGCGCTGGGGGAGAAGGCGGTGCTGCCGGAGCGGCTGCACCTGGCGCTGGAGCGGCAGCGGCCGCTGCGCTATGGCGAGAACCCGCACCAGGCGGCGGCGCTGTACGTGCCGGCGGGGCGCGCGGCGGCGGGGCTGGCCGCGGCGAAGCAGCTGCAGGGCAAGGAGCTTTCCTACAACAATTACGTGGACCTGGAAGCGGCGCGCAGCCTGGCGGGAGAGTTCCGGCGGCCGGCAGCGGTGATCATCAAGCACAATAATCCGTGCGGGACGGCGGAGCAGGAGACGCTGCTGGAGGCGTACCGGAAGGCGTATGCCTGCGATCCGGTGTCGGCGTTCGGCGGGGTGCTGGCGTTTAACCGCGTGGTGGACGGGGCGACGGCGGAAGAGGTGGCCAAGCTGTTCGTGGAGTGCATCGTGGCGCCAGGCTTTGAGGAGCAGGCGCTGGCGGCGCTGGGGGCGAAGAAAAATCTGCGGCTGCTGGAGCTGCCGGCGGGCGGGCTGGATCCCGAGCGCGCGCCGCAACTCAAACAGATCTCCGGCGGAGTGCTGGTGCAGCAGCCGGACCTGGGGGAATTGAACGAGGCGGAATTGAAGGTGGCCACGAAGCGCGCGCCGACGGCGGCAGAGCTGGCGGCGCTGAAGTTCGCGTGGAAGGTGGCCAAGCACGTGAAGTCCAACGCCATCGTGTTTGCGCGGGACGGGCAGACGCTGGGCGTGGGCGCGGGGCAGATGAGCCGCGTGGATTCGGTGAAGCTGGCGGTGATGAAGGCGCAGAATCCGCTGGCGGGCTGCGTGGTGGCCTCGGACGCGTTCTTTCCGTTCGCGGACGGCGTGGAAGAGGCGGCGAAGGCCGGGGCCACGGCGGTGATTCAGCCGGGCGGGTCGGTGCGCGACGCCGAGGTGATTGCCGCGGCGGACCGGCTGAACCTGGCCATGGTGTTTACCGGGATGCGGCACTTCCTGCACTGAGCCCGGTCAGCAGTCCGGCGCTGCCAAAGCGATTCCAGAAAAGCATGTAGCGCCCGCTTTCAGGTGGGCATGGGACCCGCATGGGGCGGGGTGTTCTCCGAGGAGAGAAATTCGCGGAGGCGCGTTTCGAGGGTGTTGCGGACGGCGCGGAAGGCCGCGAGTTGTTCTTCGGGGGAGCCGGCAACCGCGGCGGGGTCGGGCAGACTCCAATGCAGGCGCTGCGGCGCGCCGGGGAAGATGGGGCACTGTTCGGCGGCGCTGTCGCAGACGGTGATGACGGTGTCGAAGCGCTGGCCGTCGAATTCGGCCACGGATTTGGAGCGCTGGGCGGAAATGTCCACGGCGATCTCGCGCATAGCCTGAACCGCCAGGGGATTAAGGCCGGCGGGCCGGGTTCCCGCGCTGTGGACCTCGACGGCGGAGCCACCGAGGTGACGGAGCAGGCCTTCGGCCATCTGGCTGCGCGCGGAGTTGCCGGTGCAGAGGATAAGGACGCGCTTCGGCTTCATTTTCCTCTTCTCTGTCCTATGCGCAGCAGGCTGGGCCACAACACGCGGTTTGCGCGACGGGCTTGGCGGCGCGGACGAAGGCGCTCATGAATTTGCCGTCAATGAGCGGAGCGATGGCGTCGGCGTCCAAGCCGCTGTGTGCCAGATAGCCCCGGGCTTCCTCGGCGCGGTAGATGCGCGTGGGTTCGACGGCGATGGAGGTGAAGCCTGCGCGCGCCAGCTTTTCGCGGTACTCGCGCTCTTCGAGGGCGCCGGCGATGCAGCCGGCCCACAGCTCGATGCTCTTGCGGATGGCCGCGGGAACTTCGCCGCGCACGACGACGTCGGAGACGGCGAAGCGGCCGCCGGGCTTGAGCACGCGGAAAGCTTCGGCAAGGACGCGGTCCTTGTCGCCGGAAAGATTGATCACGCAATTGGAGATGATGACATCCACGGAATTATCAGGCAGGGGAATGCTTTCGATCGTGCCTTTCAGGAATTCGGCGTTCTGGACGCCGGCCTTGCGCTGGTTCTCCCGCGCCAGGGCCAGCATCTCGTCGGTCATGTCCAGGCCATAGGCTTTGCCCGCGGGGCCGACGCGGCGCGCCGAGAGCAGGACGTCAATGCCGCCGCCGGAGCCGAGGTCGAGGACGATCTCCCCGGGTTTCAGCTGGGCGAGGGCGGTGGGATTGCCGCAGCCGAGGGAAGCGGTGACGGCCTCGGTGGGGAGAGCGGCTTTCTGGGTTTCGTCGTAGAGATCGGTGGTGATGGGATCGCAAGCGGAAAGTTCGGCGCCGCCGCCGCAGCAGGCGCTGCCGCCGCTGGTGACCTGGCGGGCCGCCGCCGCGTACTTCTGTTTAACCGCTTCCTGAATGTTGGTGTCGGACATGTTGTTCTCCTTTGTATGCGTGACCGCGAAGCGGTCAACTTGCAAGAAAATTCCCGCCCTCTGAAGAGGGCGGCTACAGTCAGGCCTTCAGGTGCACGATGGCCTCCGGGGCTACGGCGCGGCTGCGCGTGCAGCACTCGTCGTAGAGAAACCCGAGCAATTCGCGCAGGGCGCCGGTTTCCGCGGCATACCACAAGAACTGGCGGTCGCGCTGCACCGTGATCAGTCCCACCTGCTTCAGTTTTTCCAGGTGATGGGAGAGGGTCGAAGCGGGGATGCCCAGCTCTTCCTGAATGTCTCCGGCACAGAGGCCCCCGGGGTGCGCGGCCAGCAGAGCGCGGACGATCTGCAAACGCGGGGCGGCGCCGAGAGCGGCAAAGCGCTGAGCAGTGCGGGAAACGAGAAGGGGATCGGGCTTCATTGCATTTCGATAGTTGCAGAAATAGGGAAATAACGCAAGGCTTTTTTTCGCAAGTCTCCGGTGGCCCTCTTGCCGCTCGGGGAACTGTTTTTCAGTTGGTTTTTGACCGTGTCCGGCCTGCATGGGATAATTCCTAGTTTGAGGCGCAAGAGATGAACCTACTTCGTGGCTTTACCGGCAAGCTGATGATGGCGGCGCTGGGGGTTTCGGCGGCCGGGCTGTCGCTGTGCGGGCAGCAGGCGCCCGCGGCCGCAGCGGCGCCAGTGTTCGCGGCGGCCGGTGCCGGGCCGAGCCAGCCGCAGGGTGCGGTGAGCGGAGCGAGCCGCGCCGACGCCTACTACAATTACATGATGGGGCACATCGCGGAACTGCGGTACGAGTCCACGAGCCAGACGGAGTATGCAACGCAGGCGCTGGAATATTACAAGCGGGCCTACGCGCTCGATCCCGGGACACCGGTGATCGGGGAACGCCTGGCGGAGATGTACTGGAAGGCGCAACGGGTGCCCGACGCGGTGCGCGAAGCGACGGAGATCCTGCGGCGCAATCCGGACGATCTGGCGGCGCGGCGGCTGTTGGCGCGCATTTACTTGCTGAGCCTGGGGGACCTGAACGCGGTTTCGGGGCAGCCGGAAGCGCTGCAGCAAGCGGCGGAGCAGTATCGGGAAATTCTGCGCCTGGACCCGGCGGACCTGGAATCGGCGCTGTGGCTGGCGCGGCTCTACCGGCTGCAAAACGCCAACGAGAAGGCCGAAGAGGTGCTGCGCGGGATCCTGAAGCGGGAGCCGGAGAACGAAGCTGCGGTGGAGCAGCTGACGCAACTGTTGAGCGATGAAGGGCGGTCGGAAGAGGCGGCCAAGCTGCTGGAAGGGCTGACAGGACAGTCGCCGTCGCCGGCGATGCTGGACCTGCTGGGCGACACGTACACGCAGATGCGCGAGCTGGGCAAGGCCGAGCGGGCCTTCCGCAAGGCCGCCGAGCTGGAGCCGGCGGAACTGGGGCATCTGCGCGGCCTGGGGCAAACGCTGCTGGCGGAGGAAAAGTACAAGGAAGCGCTGGGAGTGTACCAGCGGCTGGCGGAGGCGGAGCCGGAAAATGCGGAGGTCTTTCTGCGGCTGGGGCAGATCTACCGCGAGCTGCACCAGTTGGAGGAGGCGGAAAACAGCCTGGTGAAGGCGCGGCAGAAGGCTCCGGGCAACATCGAGGTGCTGTACAACGAGGCGCTGTTGTATGAAGCGCAGGGGCGTTATGAAGACGCCATCCGGGTATTGTCGGATACCGCGGCGGGGATGAAGGGCCAGGCGGATACGGTGCCTTCGATCCGGCGCACGCTGGCCATCCTGTACCAGCAGCTGGGGCAGCTCTACCGCGAGGTGCAGAACTACCAGGCGGCCATTTACAGCTTCGAAGAGATGCAGCGAATGGGCGAGAACGAGGATCGCCGCGCGCGGCTGCTGATGATCGACACGTGGCGGGCGGCGAAAAACATGCCGCGGGCGCTGGAGGAAGCGAAGAAGGCGCTGGAGAAGTATCCGAACGATCCAGGGATCCGCGCCAGCCAGGCGCTGCTGCTGGGGGAAAGCGGGCAGGTGGAGCGGGCGGTGGAGATCCTGCGCAGCCAGCTGACGCACACGGCAGCGGACCGCGACACGTATTTGAATATGGCGCAGATCTACGAGCGGGCGCGGCGCTTCCCGGAAGCGGAGAAGACGGCCCGGCTGGCGGAAGCGCTGCCGGGCGGGGCGCGCGAGAACGAGATGGCGTGGTTTCTGCTGGGGGCGATCTACGAGCGGCAGAAGCAGTTTGACCGGGCGGAGACGGAATTCAAGAAGGCGCTGGCGGTGAATCCGCGCAACGCTTCGGTGCTGAACTATTACGGGTACATGCTGGGGGACCTGGGGCTGCGGCTGGACGAGGCGCACGCGCTGGTGGAGCGGGCGCTGGCCGAAGAGCCGTACAACGGGGCGTATCTGGACAGCCTGGGCTGGATCTATTTCAAGCAAAACAAGATGGCCGAGGCGGAGACCACACTGCGCAAGGCGCTGCAGCGGGAAAGCGTGGACCCCACGATTCACAGCCATCTCGGCGACGTCTATTTCCACACCGGGCGCAAGGAGCTGGCCGCGGCGGAATGGGAAAAGGCGCTGGCGGAGTGGCGCCGCGCGCTGCCTTCGGAACTGGAAGCGGAAAAATTCGCGGAGCTGGAAAAGAAACTGGAACAGGTGAAACACCGCATCGCGGCGCAGAAGCCCGCGGGCGAAAGCGCCAAGCCGCAATAGCCACCATGCGCGAAGTTCGCATTCCCGCGTTCGCCAAAATCAATCTGCGCCTGGAGATCTTCGGGAAGCGTCCCGACGGCTATCACGAGTTGCGCACGATTTTTCAGAGCGTTTCGCTGCACGACGAGCTGCGGCTGCGCGCGGCGCCGCGGCCGGGGATCACGCTGAGGATCCGCGGCAACGAAGCGCTAGCGAGCGAGCCGGTGGAAGGCAACCTGGTGTA
This sequence comes from Terriglobia bacterium, assembly GCA_020072785.1. Lineage (NCBI taxonomy): Bacteria > Pseudomonadati > Acidobacteriota > Terriglobia > Terriglobia bacterium. The sequence goes on from JAIQGG010000002.1 coordinate 66,107, forward strand.
CCGGGCCGTCCGGGCGCTGCAGGAAGAGTTGCGGCTGCGTGGCGGAGTGGAGATCGAGCTGCACAAGATGATCCCCGCCGGGGGCGGGCTGGGAGGCGGGTCGAGCGACGCGGCGGCGGCGCTGGCGGGCTACCTGCGCTTGACGAGGCGGACGCTGCCGCTGCCGCGGCTGATGGAGCTGGGGGCGAGCCTGGGGGCGGACGTGCCGTTCTTTCTGCTCGGGGGGCGGGCGCTGGGAGTGAACCGCGGGGATGAAATCTATCCGCTGGAAGACGGGCCGCGGCAGACAGTGCTAATCGTGGTGCCGCGGGGCATCCGAGTGCCCACGGCGGACGCCTACCGCTGGCTGGCCGCTCCCGCGTTGACAAAATCCGCGGCAACCCCTAAACTTTGGAGGTTCTGTGCTCTCTCCTGGAGCGCGCAGGGAACGGGCCTGGTAAACGATTTCGAGCGGGCCATTTTCCGGCGCATCCCCCGGCTTGGGAAGATCAAGCGGGCCTTGCTTCGCGAAGGAGCCGCAGAAGCCTTGCTGGCGGGTAGCGGTTCGGCGGTGTTTGGAGTATTCCCGAGCCCAGCCAAGGCGCGCCGAGCCGTTTGCGGGTTTCCGAACGACCAGACGTTTGTCTGCGAGACTCTCTCCCGAGAGAGGTATCTGCGGGCGCTGAAACGTCCCGTTTGAGCCGCGGCGGTCACTCTGCGTCATTCCCGACAGTGGTATGTGTGGCCGCGAAGCGGTCAAGAGTGTGCGTGACCGCGAAGCGGTCAAGAGTATGTGTGACCGCGAAGCGGTCAACCCAAGCCGTAATTCAGCCGCCACAAGCGGATACTGGAGCGAGTGCGCCGTGAACGACGAGCGATTCAAGATTTTTTCGGGGACCGCAAACCGGCCGCTGGCCGAGAACATCTGCCGGAATTTTGGCATGCCGCTGGGCCGGCAGGTCCTGGGGAAGTTCAGCGACGGCGAGATTTATTTCCAGATTCTGGAGAACGTGCGCGGGGCGGATGTCTTCGTGGTGCAGCCGTGCAGCAATCCGGTGGATTACCACCTGATGGAGCTGCTGCTGATGATCGACGCGTTCAAGCGCGCGTCGGCGTGGCGCATCACGGCGGTGATCCCGTACTACTGCTACGCACGGCAGGACCGCAAGGACAAGCCGCGGGTGCCGATCTCCGCGAAGCTGGTGGCCGACCTGCTGGAGACGGCGGGGGCCAGCCGGGCGCTGACGCTGGACCTGCACGCGCCGCAGATTCAGGGATATTTCACGGTGCCGGTGGACCACCTGTATGCATCGCCGGTGCTGGTGGAATACTTCCGGAACAAGAATTTGCCGAACCTGACGGTGGTTTCGCCGGATGCGGGCGGGGTGGAACGGGCGCGGTTCTTCGCGAAGAAGGTGGATGCGCCGCTGGCGATCGTGGACAAGCGCCGCGTGGACGTGGATGTCAGTGAAGTGATGCACCTGATCGGCGATGTGCGCGGGCGCAGCGCGCTGATCGTGGACGACATCATAGATACGGCGGGAACGCTGGTGAAGACCGCCGAGGCGCTGATGAAGGAAGGCGCGACGCAGGTCTACGCCGCGTGCACGCACGCGGTGCTTTCGGGGCCGGCGGTGGAGCGCATTGCGAAGTCGCAGATCAGCGAAGTGGTGGCGACGGATTCCGTGCCGCTCACGCTGGGGGGCAGCGCGCTTTCGAAGATCAAGGTGCTGAGCATCGCGGATCTGCTGGCGCGCGGCATCCGCTCGATCCACGAAGAGACCTCGATCAGCGAGTTGTTTATCTAGGGTTTTTCCGTCATGGCGAGGGCCGGGACGACGTCACGGTCCGAAGGTTTCAACCGGACAAGCGGCCGGTGGGGCAGACGCGGAGAACCTTCGCCCCGGGGAAATGGGCCGGGCCTCCGGATGACAGATGAAGGAAGGACAGGGACGGTATGGCACAGATTATCGTGGAAGGAACACCCCGCGCGAGCCGGGGAAAGAACGAAGCCAAGCGGCTGCGCCTGACGGGACAGGTCCCCGCCGTGCTGTATGGCGGCAAGGGGGGAGCGGTGCCGCTGGCGGTGAACACCAAGCAGCTGCTGGCGATTTTCCGCTCCGAGTCGGGACATAACACGCTATTTCAGGTGAGCTACGAAGGGCAGCAGCAGCCGGCGATCCTGAAGGACTGGCTGGTGGACCCGCTAAGCGGGAACCTGCTGCACGTGGACCTGCTGCGCGTGGCCATGGACGTGCGCATGCGCGTGCGCGTTCCGGTGCACACCTTCGGCGAGCCGGCGGGCGTGAAGCAGCAGGGCGGCATCTTCGAGACGGTGACGCGGGAAGTGGAAATCGAATGCTTGCCCGCGGACATTCCGACGGAGTTCCGCATGGACGTGAGCGAGCTGCTGCTGGGCAAGCAGTTGCGGGCCTCGGAGATTCCTCTGGATGCGGCGAAGATGAAGCTGCTGACGGAGCCGGAGCGCATCATCGCGCACGTGGTGGCCCTGCGCGTCGAGGAAGAGAAGCCCGCAGAGGCCGTGGCAGCGGAAGCGGCGGCGCCGGCAGAGCCCGAAGTCATCAAGAAGGGCAAGAAGGAAGTGGAAGGCGAGGAAGGCGAAGAGGCCGCCGCCAAGCCGGAGAAGAAGAAGTAACGCGGCGGAGAGTGGTGCGCGATGCGGCTCATTGTGGGGCTTGGGAATCCCGGCCCGGAGTATCAGTGGACGCCGCATAACCTCGGCTTTCTGGCGGTGGACGAGCTGGCCAATCGCGGAGGGATCCGCGTGGAGCGGCCGGAGGGCAAGGCGCTGGCCGGGCGCGGGAAGCTGGCCGGCGAAGAGATCGTGCTGGCGAAACCGCTGACGATGATGAATCTGAGCGGCATCGCGGTGCGGGAACTACTCGGGAAGTACGAGCTACAGCCGAAGGATCTGCTGCTGCTCTACGACGATGTGGCGCTGGCCTGGGGCACGATACGCATCCGGGAGCGGGGCAGCGCCGGCGGGCACAACGGGATGAAGTCGGTGATCGGGACCCTGGGCACGGACGAATTCAGCCGCGTGCGCCTGGGGGTGCAGCCGGATCACCCGGTGGGGGACCTGGCGGTGTACGTGCTGCGGCCGATGAAGAAGGCGCAGCTGGAAGAAGCGGCGACGATGATCGAGGAAGCCGCCGACGCCGTGGAGCTGATTCTGCGAGAAGGCGTGGCCGTGGCCATGAACCGCTTCAACCGCCGCAATCCGGCGGCGGAAGACGAGGCCGAGGCGTGACGCAAACGTTAACCGCTTAGCGGTCACACTTGCGGTTGACCGCTGGGCGGTCACACCAGCGAAGAACGAGTTTCCCGGGCCCCGCGCCCGGAGAAGGAAACAGAGGGGAATATGGAAGAGCGTCTGTATGACCTGATCTTCATCGGCCGGCCAGCAACGCCGGAAGAAGAGATGAAGAAACTCATCACCATGATCGAGCACGCCTGCGCGGAAAAGGGCGGCAAGATCGAGAAGAACGAGCTGTGGGGCACGCGGAAGCTGGCGTACCGCGTGGCCAAGCACCGCGAGGGCATCTACGTATACATGCAGATCCGCACCAACCACGGCGAGCTGATCGCCGAGCTGGAGCGGCGGCTGCGCGTGCAGGACGCGGTCATCAAGTACATGACCATCCGCCTGGACGAGGACCTGAAGCGGCAGCAGAAGCTGGTGAAGCACCGCGAGAAGCGCGCCGCACGGCGACCGCGCCGCACTCCCGCGGCCGAACAGACCGCCGCAGCCAGCTGAGCTTCCGCGTTGACCGCTTCGCGGTCACGCAAACGGTGGACCGCTTTGGGGTCATCCAGGCGACGGAAAAATTTCCTGACGAGATTCGCGAGACGAGAAAGGTAGGACGGTATGGCAGAGGAACAGAAGCAAGCGCAGCCGGCAGCGCCCGCGGCTTCCGCGGGGCCCACGGGCCCGGCGGGTCCCAGCGGCGGGGGACATGCACCGCGCCGGGAAGGCGGCCCAAGCGGCCCGCGCCGGGAAGGCGGTCCGGGCGGTCCCGGTGGTCCGCGGCGCGGCAAGCGCCAGTTTTTCCGGAAAAAGAAGGTGTGCAAGTTCTGCGCCGAGAAGATCGACTTCATCGACTACAAGAAGGCGGAGGTGCTCGCGCCGTTCGTGCAGGAGCGGGGCAAGATCCTGCCGCGGCGCATGACCGGGACGTGTTCGCGGCACCAGCGGTGGCTGGGCGTGGCCATCAAGCGCGCCCGCAACATCGCGCTGCTGCCGTTTGCCGGGCACACCCCGGGAGCGGGCTCTTCGGCGCCGCACCGCTTTGGGGATCGCGGCGATCGCGGGGACCGCGGGGACCGTGGCGGAGACCGCGGTGGCGACCGCGGCGAGCGCTCGAGCTAAAACGCGCCGAGTGCGCGCATAACAGGCGACCCCGTGGGGCGCGAATAGCGGAGGAAGGGTTCATGCAGATTATTCTTCAGGAAGACATCGAGAAGCTGGGCCACCGCGGCGACGTGGTGGAGGTCAAGGAAGGCTACGCCCGCAATTTCCTGCTGCCGCGCAAGCTGGCCATCGCGGCCTCCAAGGGCAACATGAGCGCCCTGGAGCGCATACGCACGTCGCTGGCGAAGAAAACGGCCACGGAGCAGGCCGCCGGGGAAAAGCAGGCGGAACTGTTGAACGGGGTCACCCTGCAGTTCACGCGCAAGACCGGCGAGAACGATCAGATGTTCGGCTCGGTCACCTCGGGGGACATCGCCGAAGCGCTGGCCACACAGAAGTTCAGCGTGGACAAGCGGCACGTGCAAATCGCCGAGCCCATCAAGGCGCTTGGCGAGTACCCGGTGACCATCAAGGTGTTCCGCGACATCACCGCGACGGTGAAGGTCATCGTCGGCAAGGAAGAGTAAGCGGGCGGCGTTTGCCGGACAGCTCGCAGAAATAACATTTGTATGAGTGACCGCGAAGCGGTCAGCCCGCCGCTGCTGGTAACAATCACACGCAGCGGCGGCTTTGTTTCTGTCCAGGGCGGTTTTCCGAGTTTTCCACCGTTTGGAAATTTTCCCACACGTGGCGCGGTTGACGCGCGGGACGTTCGTGCGCACAATCCGAGCACCCTTCCTGCTGTGGTGGCGAATCGTTCCGCAGTTTTAGCTGGCTCTTGCCCGGCGACGGGGGATGTGGTATTGATAGCGAAGGAAAAGCGAATACATTATGGCTGCTGACAGCGCTCTCGACCGGCCTCTTCCGCAGAACCTGGAAGCCGAACGCTCCGTGCTCGGCGCAATCCTGCTCGACAACAACGCCCTGAACTCCGCGCTGGAAAACCTGCGCACCGAAGATTTCTTCCTGGACCAGCACCGGCGGGTCTTCCAGGGCATGGCGGATCTGGGCGAGAGCCAGCAGGCCATTGACCTGGTGACGCTGACGGAGGAATTGCACCGGCGCGGGGAATTGGAGTCGTCGGGGGGCTCGGCGTACCTGGCGTCGCTGGTGGACGGGCTGCCCAAGGTCGCCAATGTGGAGCACTACGCGCGGATTGTGAAGGAGAAGGCGCTGCTGCGCAACCTGATCCACGCCACGCACGGCATCCAGCAGCGGGCCTTCGAAGGGGAAGACGGCGCGGACACCATACTGGACAACGCCGAGTCTTCGATCTTCGCGCTGGCCGAAGACCGCGTGCGCGCGGGCCTCGTGCCCATGAAGGAGGTCGTCCAGCAGAGCTTCGACCGGCTGGAAAAGATCTTCCGCGAAGGGAAGAGCATCACCGGGGTGCCCACGGGCTACAGCGAGCTGGACAAGCTGACCAGCGGGCTGCAGCCCTCGGAGCTGCTGGTCCTGGCGGCGCGGCCGTCGCAGGGGAAAACGGCGCTGGCGCTGAACCTGGCGGAAAACATCGCGGTGCGCGGCGCGCATCCGGTGGCCATCTTCAGCTTGGAAATGTCCAAGGAGTCGCTGCTGCAGCGCCTGCTGGCCAGCGTGGCGCAGGTGGACGCGCACAAGTTCCGCACCGGGCATCTGGGCAAAGAGGACTGGAAGCGCATGACGGAAGCGCTGGGAGAGATCTCCGCGGCGCCGCTGTGGATCGACGATGCGGGTTCGGTGAGCGTAGTGGAGATCGGAGCCAAGGCGCGGCGGCTGAAGCGCGACAAGGGGCTCTCGCTGCTGATCGTGGACTACCTGCAGCTGATCACCGCGCGCGGGCGCTTCGGCAACCGCAACGAGGAAGTGTCCAGCATGACCCGCGGGCTGAAGGCCCTGGCCAAGGAACTGCAGATCCCGGTGCTGGTGCTGAGCCAGCTCACGCGCGCTCCGGAGCGCGACGACCGCCGGCCGCAGCTCGCCGACCTGCGCGAATCGGGGGCCATCGAACAGGACGCCGACGTGGTCATGTTCATCTACCGGCCCAACTTTTTTAAGCTGGATGCGCCGCCGGAAGAGCGCGACCAAGCCGAACTGCTCATCGCCAAGCAGCGCAACGGCCCCACCGACAAGGTGCGGTTTATCTTCCGCAGCCGGCTCACGCGCTTCGAAGAGGCCGCGCCCGACGCTTTTGCGCAATTCACGCCCGACGAAGGCTGAGGCCGGCGTTCCGCATGGCCCACAGTGTGGACTGGCGGCCACACGGCTGCGGTCTTCTGGAAGCGTTCCCCTTTCCTAACTCCAGTGTTTAGCGTGCGCGGGGTTGCGGCGCCGCTTGGTCCGCGGCGTGCTGCTCTTTCTGCGTGAAGGGTGTGTTGTCAGACACGCGGTAGCGCGCGGGGGAATTCGTCCGCGGCGCGGCGAATGTCGTACACTATTTTTCTTCCAGGGTGAATCGCTGGGCGGGTTTTACGGGGAGCGCATGGCAACCAAGAGAAAGTCCGCGGGGAAAACAGACGGGCGGCCGGTGTGGGCGGAGGTTTCGCTGCCGGCGCTGGTCTCCAATTTTCAGGCGATCCGCGCGTATGTGAATCCGCGCGGAGAAAAGCGCCAAGCGCCGCGGGAGGTGCTGGCCATCGTGAAGGGCAACGGCTACGGACACGGCGGCGCGGCGGTGGCCCGGGCCCTGGAAAAGGGCGGCGCCCGCTGGTTCGGGGTGACCTGCGCGGAAGAAGGCGCGGAACTGCGGCGCGCGGGGGTGCGCGGCAAGATTCTGGCGCTCACGAGTTTCTGGCCCGGGGAAGAGAGCCGGCTGGTGGAGCACAAGCTGACGCCGGTGGTGATCCGCAGCGAACAACTGGTGGCGCTAGAGCGCGCCGCCACGCGGCAAGCGAAGGGTGCGCGCCGCGCCGCGTTTCCGTTTCATCTGAAGATCGATTCCGGCATGAACCGGCTGGGCATCGCCACCAGCGAAGTGGAAGGCTTTGTGCAGAAGCTCGCGCAATGCCCGCACCTGCGGCTGGACGGGGTCTTCACGCACTTCGCTTCCTCGGGCGTGTTCGACGATTCGCCGGCGGGGCGACAGACGCGGCAGCAGGAAGAAGAATTTCACGCCGCGGTCGCGCGGCTGCGCGGGCTGGGCGTAGAGCCGGGGGTCGTGCATCTGGCCAACAGCGGGGCCATTACCGCGCGGCCGGAAACGTGGGCGGACATGGTGCGGCCCGGGGCGCTGCTTTACGGCTACCATCCCGGCTACGATCCGGCGGAGCGGCGCGCCGAGTTGGAGGCCAGGCTGCCGCTGCGCACGGTAATGAGCCTGCGCGCGCGGATCATCAGCCTGCGCGAAGTTTCCGCGGGAGAAGGCGTGGGCTACGACGCGGTGTTTACGACCACGCGGGCGTCGCGCATCGCGGTGATTTCCGCGGGCTACGGCGACGGCTTGCACCGCTCGCTGGGCAATCGCGGGCGGGTGCTGGTGCGCGGGCAGTTTGCGCCGATCGTGGGCATCGTCTCGATGGACGTGACCATGGTGGACGTCACGGAGGTGCGCGGGGCCGCGCTCGGGGACGTGGCCACGATCTACGGCACGGATGGAGAGCACAAGCATCCCGCCAATCTCGTCGCGCGAAGCATCGGCACGGTGACTTCGGACCTGCTGTGCGCGGTGAGCGCGCGCGTTCCGCGCGTCTATCATTCCTGAAACGGGCATTCCCGAAAAGGACCTTGCGGTGGCGGGCGAGGAAGACATTTTGCACGCCTGCATCGCAAATCCGCGTCGCAATCCGCAAAAAGTACTGCTTCCGAAGTGCCTTGACGTTGGGTGTCGAGCGGCGTATACAAACATAGTTAATGTAACTCTTTGTGGAATATCGGAGGGGATTTTCCGGTATTCTGTGCTGGAAATTGCTCGCGGCAGGAGCAGGTGCCGATCCGGGGGTCCGAGTCCGCCGTAGAGTCACAAGAGATGAAGCGCGTTTGAGATCTTGCGAATCCCGCGACCGAATCGCAATTCGGGAAGAAGATTCATGGATGACGGATTGCAAAGGATGAGGCCGGGCCAGATCATTTCCCACACAGGCTGGCAGTTCTGGCTGGGGCGGCTGCTGTTCGCGGGGAGCGCCGCGGCGATCCTCAGCCACGTTCCCCCACTGGGGCTGCGCCCGGGGATGGCGGCGGGAGTGGGATTCGCCGGCGCACTGGCGCTGGTGCTGGCGGAATTGCGGCTGCGGCGCGCGGAAGTCAACGGGCTGGCGGGCGCGGTGCTGGGAGCGGTAGCGGGGCTTTGCGGCGCATTCCTGCTCACGCTGATTGTTTCGCGCACTGCGGAGCCCGAGCCCACCAAGACCTTCGTGGTGTATGCGGCGCTGTGCGCTTTCGTCTATCTGGGCACGGCCATCGGCGCGCGGAAGGGCGCACAACTTGCGCGGCAGGCATCGGGGAGCGCGGCGGCGGCCGCGAAGCCGGCGGCGGCAGCCGAAGCGGGCGGAAAAATTCTGGATACCAGCGTGCTGATTGACGGGCGCATCGCCGATATCTGCGAGGCGCAGTTTCTCGACGGCGTGCTGCTGGTGCCGCAGTTTGTGCTGCGGGAGCTGCAGATGGTGGCGGATTCCAGCGACCCCTTGAAACGGCAGCGCGGGCGCCGCGGCCTGGAAGTTCTGCAACGCATGCAGAAATTGCCGGGCCTGGAAGTGCGGGTGGTGGAGGATGACGTTTCCCGGGAGAAGGAGGTGGACCAGAAACTCCTGGAGCTGGCCAAGCGCATGGGAGCGAAGCTGGTCACCAACGATTTCAACCTGAACAAGGTGGCCGGCGTGCGCGGGATTCCCGTGCTGAACGTGAACCAGCTGGCCAATGCGCTGAAGCCGGCGGTGTTGCCGGGCGAACCCATGCGCGTGTTCATCCTGCGCGAAGGCAAGGAGGCCAATCAGGGAGTGGCCTACCTCGACGACGGCACGATGGTGGTGGTGGACGGGGCGCGGCGCTTCCTTACCAAGACCGTGGACATGACCGTCACATCCGTGCACCAGACTCCCGCGGGCAAGATGATCTTCGGACGGATCGAGGAGCGCCCGGTGCAGGCGGCTTCCGCAGTCCGCGCTGCGGCGGCCACCGGTCCTGGCGCGGGCGCGAACCGCGTCTCCGAAGGACCTGCCGGGGGCGGCGCCGGAGCCGGAGTCCAGCCCCTCCCCGATTCGGATGTAGACTGAGCCCTGCTGCCCGGAGCGGGGGGCCGCCCCCAGCACACAAAAACGCAGAAGCGCTTCGCGTCCAGCCCGCGCTTGAGGTAAACTCCTGTAATTCAGGGGACTTATGAGCCGCATTGCCGCCATTCTACCCGCCGCCGGGCTGGGCACCCGCATGGGCGCGGACAAGCCCAAGCAGTTTCTCGAGCTGGAGGGCGCGCCGATCGTTCTGCACACCTTGCGCCGCATCTCCTCGTGCCCGCTGATTACGGAGATTTACGTGGCCACGCGGGCCGATGAAGTGGCCTGGCTGGAAGAACGCGTGCGCGGGGAAAAATTTCCGCAACCGGTGCGCGTGGTGAAGGGCGGGGACACGCGGCAGGCCTCGGTGGGCAATGCGCTGCGGGAAGTGCCGAAGGATGTGGAACTGGTGCTGGTGCACGACGCGGTGCGGCCGTTCGTGACCCGCGAGCAGATCGAGCGGGTGATCGCCGAGGCGCGGCGCTGCCGCGCGGCGATCCTGGGGATTCCGGCGATGGACACGGTGAAGGAAGTGAAGCGCGCCAGCCTGCCCGAGGACGTGGCGCTGATCACGGGAACGATTCCGCGCGAGCGCGTAGTACTGGCGCAGACACCGCAGGTCTTCGATGCGGCGCTCTTCCGGGAGGCCTTTGCGAGCGCGGAGCAGGACGGCATCACGGCCTCGGACGAAGCGGGGCTCGTCGAGCGGCTGCGACACGACGTGCACGTGGTGCTGGGCTCGGAGCGCAACATCAAGATCACGCGGCCCGCGGACATGGATCTGGCGCGGTTCTATCTGGAGCTCGAGCGGCGCGGGGCATGAGCACGCGCTGCGGCATCGGCTACGATCTGCACCGCCTGGGCGCGGGGCGCAAGCTCATGATCGGGGGGCTGGAAGTTCCCTTCGACAAGGGGCCGGTGGGGCATTCCGACGGGGACGTGCTGGCGCATGCGCTGTGCGACGCGCTGCTGGGCGCGGCAGGCGCCGGGGACATCGGCACGCTTTTCCCGGACACGGATCCGAAGTGGAAGGGCGCGGCGAGCCTGGTGTTTCTGGAGCACGCCAAGAAGCTGCTCGACGAGCGGCATTTGGCCATCGAGCACGTGGACGCCGTGGTGATCCTGGAGCAGCCGAAGCTGGGGCCGCACTTCCCGAAGATGCGCGAGCTGCTGGCGCGCGCGCTGGGCGTGCCGGCGGAGAAGATCAGCCTCAAGGCCAAGACCAACGAGGGCGTGGACGCCGTGGGCCGCGGCGAAGCCATCGCCGCGCATGTAGTGGCCACGCTCTCCTCGCGCTGAACGCGTAAACCCCGGTTGCCGTGCGAGTGCGCTAGAATTCCTGCGATGCCTCCCGAAGAAGACTCCGCTTCGCACCCTGCCGCTGCCGCGAACCCCTTTGCCGCCGCGGATGTGGCCGCCATCCTGCGCGAGCGCGGATGGCTTGCGGGAGAACCCACGGCCGGGCAGCAGGCCTGGTGCGAGCGGGCCGCGGCGCTGCTGGGCGGGCATGCGGCGGATCGCGCGGAGCTTGCCGAGCTGCTGGGGCTGGTCTTTCACTACGAAGCGCGGGAGATTCTGCGCGAGGTGCAAACGCACGCGGTACTGGCGCGCTACGGCGCGCGGGACGTCCTGCGGGAGCTGGCGCCGCATCTGCTGGACCCGCGGGTGCTCGATTCCGACCGCCTCAAGGAGGTCATTACGGCGATGAAGGAGAGGCTGGAGGTGAGCGGGCGCGAGCTGTTCCACCCCATTCGCCTGGCGCTGGCCGGGCGCGCGGGAGCAGGCGTGCTCGACCGGGTCATCCTGCTGCTCGATCCTGCCGCCGCGCTGGGCTTTGCCATGCCGGTGAAGACGGCGCACGAACGCATGCTGGAATTCTGCTCCGCGCTGGATTGAAGCGGCGCGCCCCACGGGTGCCGGACCTCGGCTCCGTCCTGCTTTCAACTCGCGACTATCGACTGTAAACTGGTATGTCCATGGACAAGATCACCGGAATCAACGCGGTCCGCGAAGCCCTCGAAGCGGGGCGCGCGCTGGACCGCATCGTCATCGCGCGCGGGCGGCAGGACACGCGCATCGAAAAGATCGTGCAGCTGGCGCGGGAGCGCGACGTGCCGGTGCGCTTTGAAGACCGCGGGCAGCTCGACCGGCTGGCGTCCACGCAGGACCACCAAGGCGTGGTGGCGCTGGGCGCGGCGCGGGCGGCGTGCACGTTCGAGGACGTGATGGAGCGGGCGGCCGCGGACACGGAGCGCAAGGGCCTGATTGTGCTCCTCGACGGCGTGGAAGACCCACACAACCTGGGAGCGATTATCCGCACGGCGCTGGCGGCCGGGGCGCATGGGGTGGTGGTGCCGGAGCGGCGCGCGGCGGGTCTGACGGACACGGTGGCGCGGGCTTCGGCGGGGGCGCTGGCGCATCTGCCGGTGGCGCGGGTGACCAACCTGGCGCGCACCATGGAAGAGATGAAAAAGGCAGGCTACTGGCTGATCGGGCTGGACGAAAGCGCGGAAAAGAGCTACACGGAAGCGGATTACAGTTCACCGGTGGGCATCGTTCTGGGCGGAGAGGGAAAGGGCTTGCACGAACTGACGCGCAAGCGCTGCGATTTCGTGGTGTCGCTGCCGACGACCGGGCCGATCCGCTCGCTCAACGTTTCCGTGGCCGCCGGGGTGGTGCTCTTCGAAGCCGTCCGCCAGCGGCGGAGCCACGCAAAGCCATAGCCATACCAAGGATTTCAGCAAAAAAACTCAAGCGCCTACTGGCGTTTGAGCTTTTTGCTTTCAACTTTTGACTATCAATTCTCGACTATCCATCGAGTCCCTTTCTACTTGTCGTACTTAATCATGGAGAAGATATCCAGGCCGGCGAGCTTGGCGCGGCCGTTGAGGAAGGTGAGTTCGACGGCGAAGGCTGCGCCGTCCACCACGCCGCCGAGCTGGCGGACGAGCTTGACGGTGGCGGCGGCGGTGCCGCCGGTGGCCAGGAGATCGTCGCAGACCAGAACCTTCTGGCCCTTCTGCACGGCGTCTTCGTGGATCTCCAGAGTGTCCGTGCCGTATTCGAGGGCGTAGGAAACGCTGGCGGTCTTGGCCGGCAGCTTTTTGGGCTTGCGCACGGGGACGAAGCCCGCGCCGAGGCGGTAGGCCAGCGCGGGAGCGAAGATGAAGCCGCGGGCCTCGATGCCGGCGACGAGATCGATGTGGTGGCTGGAGTAATGCTCACAGAGGCGGTCGATGAGCGCGTGAAAACCCTTCTTGTCCTTGAGGAGCGTGGTCACGTCGTAAAAGAGGATGCCCGGCTTGGGATAGTCAGGGATTTCGCGGATCAGCTTCTTCAGATCGTTCATCGAATCGTCTCCTCAGACGTCAGGGATGATGGAAAACTCTTTGGCGTACCGGGCCTCGACTGGCGCCGCTTCTTCCAGGACATTCCGGACGACGGCGCCGTGCGGGCCCTTCTTCAGGGCCGCCTGGAAGGCGGCCAGCTGCTCGCTGGTGCCCACGGCATAGGCTTCCACGCGGCCGTCCAGGCGATTGCGGACGTAGCCGGCGAGGACCAGCCGCTGCGCGGCATGCTGCGCATAGTAGCGGAAACCGACGCCCTGGACCATTCCGGAAACAAAAAATCTGCGGGCCTGCCTGGCTTCGGACATTTCCTGTAAATTTTAGCAGAGAGGGCGGGCGGCCAAGGAGAGTTTGTCGGGGCGCATGCCGGCTTCGCCGATGCGCGCTGCTGGGGATAGACTCGAGCGGAACGCCGCGCCCTGTGTCTGCATCTAACGGGGTTATGACCAACCGACACGGACAACCCTCATTCTTCCGCCGCACCCCCGGGGTGCTGCTCTGTTGCGCGCTGGCGGGATTTCTCGGGCTGGCGGCTTCCGCCCGGGCGCAGGACGCGCGCCCCGGACCGCTTCCGCCTCCGCCGGAGGAGCGCAGTGTGCGCCGCATGGGCACGACGCCAGCGGCCGAGGCGCCGCCTGCGCTGCCAGCGGAAGAGATCATCAAGCGGCTGGCGCAGAAGGAAGAGCAGTTTCTCGAGGCCCGCACGCATTTCTGGAATCGCAAAACCATCCGCGTGCAGGAGTTCGGCGAGGACGGCAAGCCCTCCGGGCAGCTGGAGATTACCACGGAACCCGCGGTCACCTCGGACGGAAAGCTCTACGACCGGGTCGTGGGCCAGCCGGAATCCACGCTGCGCAGCCTGCGCCTGGCGCCGGAAGACATCGAGGCGCTGGCGTACATCCCGGCGTATCCGCTGACCACCGCGCAACTGGCGAAGTACGACGTGAAGTACATCGGCAAGGAGCAGGTGGACGAGATCAGCTGCTACGTCTTCCAGGCCAAGCCGAAGAGCGTGGAGCGCGCGCACGCCTATTTTGACGGCGTGGTATGGGTGGACGACAAGTATCTCGAGGTGGTGAAGACTTACGGCAAGTGGGTCACCGATCTCGGCGACGTGCATTCGCCGACGCTGCCGTTCACACTGTTCGAAACCTACCGCGAAAACGTGGAAGGAAAATACTGGTTTCCGAGCTACTCCCGCTCGGATGATACCCTGCACTTCTCCTCCGGCGACGTGCCCATCCGGCTGATCGTGAAGTGGACGGACTACAAGCCGCTTCCAGGGGCGCCGCCCGCGGCTGCGGCTCCGCCGCCTCCCATGAAAAAACCGTAAATGGCTATTGTCCTCCGCGGCGTCAACGGAGGAGTTCGTGCAGCGCCCGGGGCAGCTCGGCGAGGGAGCCGAGAAGCAGATCCGGGCGGGCGGCGCGCAGGCGCCTTTCCGTGGGAAACGGCCCGAGCACGCCGATGGCGCGCACGCCGGCGCGCTGGGCCATCTGCAAATCCTCCGGCGAATCCCCTACATAAACGCAGGTACTCGGCTCCAGGCGCATTTTCCGCAAGGCCAGCAGCAGCGGGGCGGGATGCGGCTTGCGCTGGCGGGTATCGCCGCCGCAGACGCGCGCGGCAAACAGCGGCGCCAGGCGGAATTCGCGGAGCTGCTGGAGCACGCGGTGGCGGTCGCCGCTGGTGACCAGGCCGAGCGGGTGGCGGCGCAGCAGGGTGGCCAGAACGCGGCGCGCGCCGGGCATGAGCCGCGGCTTGTGGTCCGCGTAGGATTTGCGCCAGGCGCGGTCGGCGGCGTCCCAGCGGCGGCGGGGCAGCCCGGCGGCGCGGTAGACCTGATACCAGTCGGGGGAATAGTGGCGGGCCAGTTCGTCGAGGCCCCAGGCGATGCCCATCTCCCGGAACATGGCCAGATAGGCCTGGGAATCGGCGTGGTAGGAATTGAGCAGCGTGCCGTCCCAGTCGAAGAGCACGCCGTGGATCTCGCCTTTTCCGCTCTTCCTCATCGCAATTTAGAATAACAGAGATTTCGGTGCGGCCAGCGTGCGCGGAGGCCAGCGAAAATGCGAAGAGGGGCGCCGGAGCGCCCCTCTTTCGGAAAGCTTCCCCTGCGGGGAAGGATTAGAACGTGAAACGCACGGCAAGCTGCGCCTGGCGCGGATCGCCCACGCCCAGACGCAGGAACCCGTTGAAGTCAAACAGGGCCGGCGTGGTCAGCGGGTTCACGTTGTTCTTGTTGTTGAAAGTGTTGAACATCTCGAGGACCGGAATGATCTGCATGCGCTCGCCGATGTGGAAGGGACGTTCGAGCCGCCAGTCGAAGGAGAAGAAGGCATTGTCCTTGCGCAGGCTGTTGCGGCCCAGATCCACGCCGTTCTGGATGCGCGTCTCCGGGGTGATGGGCTGCGCCGAATGCGCCTGCATGCGGATGTTGCCCGTAAAGCCCCAGGGCAGCTCGCCATAGGTGTAGAAGTTGAAGCGGTGGCGCTGATCGCGGTCCGAATAGGAGTAATCCTTCGAGAGATCAAAGCGGTTGAAGGTGCGATCGGTGAAGGGGTCGCGCTCGTTGGAGTCGTCGTCCATATCTTTCGAGAAGGTGTAGTTGGCCTCCATCTGCCATTTCTGGCTGAAGCGCTTGCGGACGCCGAAGGTAACGCCGCGGTAGAGCGACTTGCCGGGGCTGGCGGTGACGAAGACGTCGCCGAGGTTCGGTCCGAAGAGGCTGGGGCCGAGATAGGTCACGGTGTCGCCGTTCGCCGGCATCGCCGTGGGTCCGGAGCCGTTGTTGGCATTGTAGAAGCGGGTCATGTGGACGCCTTTCGACAGGGTGAAGTCCACATAGGCCGTCAGGCTGGGGGCGAGCTCCTGTTCAAACGCCACGTTCGTCGTGTAGATGCGCGGGTTCTGATAGTCCTTGCTGAAGACGCGCACGCCCGTGAAGCAGGGGAAAGGATTGGGCTGCGTGGGATCCAGCGTGCAGGATGGATTTCCGGCAACCACGGGGAATGCATCGGGCCAGACCGGGCCGCCGCCAAAGGAGGTTTGCGTGTAGATGGTGCGCTGCTGCACGCCGTTGGTGGTGATCGAACCGACCTGGCTGAGCATGTTCTGGCGGCCATTGTAGATGCCCCAGCTCGCGCGCAGAACCGACTTGTGGTTGTTGGCGACATCCCATGCGAGGCCCAGGCGCGGCTGGAACTCCTTCTTCTGGCTGTGTTCGGTGCCGTCGGAAGGGAATGCCGGGTTGTTCAAGTAGATGGCATAGGCCGTCTGGGACGGAGGAACGACAGGGCCCGGGAAGATCTGCGCTTCCCAGCGCAGGCCGTAATTCAGCGTCAGGTTCGGCAGGATCTGCCATTTGTCCTGGGCGAAGAGGGCGTAATCCTGATTGGTGATGTTCGATGCGCCGGGCGGGATGGTGCTCAAGCCGGTGGGCACGCCGTCCTGGAGGTAGAAGATCAACGGCCCCCCGGTGAAAGCGGAGTCATTCGGACACAAGCCGTCGACGACCAAGGAGATGTCGGTGAAGGTCCCGTCCGCGCATTCCGCCGCGGTCGGTCCGAAGCCCGTGCCCAGCGCGGCCGGGGAAGCATAGTGCAGGAAGCCGGCCACATCGTCGAAGAGGTAACGGCCGGTGAAGAACCCGCGGAAGGTCTGGTTGTTGAGGGTGTGCAGCCACTCGCCGCCCATTTTGAAGGTGTGCTTGCCGGAGACGATGGAGAAGTTGTCGCGAATCTGGGTGCGCCAGATCAGCTCGTCCACAGTGGGCTGCAGGAAGAACGGCTGGCCGAAACGGAACGTCGGGCCGAAGCCCATGGCCGTATCCGCCGGGATATTGGAGGGGACGGCCGCGCGCGGGCGCAGCTCGCGCTGGTAGGTGAAATGGGCTTCGTTGAGTTTCGTCGAGGAGACCGTGGTGAAGAAGTTGAGGTTCAAGGCGTGGATCTTCGAGGGGCCCTCGATGCCGTTGGCGGAATTGCCGTAGGTGGGCACGTCAAAGGTCTGATTGGTGTTCTTGGAATAGTCGAAGTTGTAGGACGCGGAGAACTGGTTGCGCGGCGTGACGTTCCAGTCAAAGCGGCCGAGCGCAGCGGAGTTGCGGATGGGGTGCTTCACCGGCAAACCCTCGTTTTGACTGAGGGTGCTCTGGAAGAAGTCGAGCAGCACCTGGCGCTGGCAATCCGGGCTGGCGCCAATCTGCGTGTCGGTGATGTTGCTGTTGAACACGGGGTTGGTCACGGCGCAGGGAGTGCCGAGGGGGGCGCTCAAGTTGTCGCGGGTGAGATTTTCCAGGATCTGCTCGAAAGCGCCGAAGAGGAACAGCTTGTCTTTCTTGAGCGGGCCGCCGAGCGTGCCGCCGAGCTGCTCGCGATGGAAATCCTGCAGCGGCTTGCCGTCGGAAGTATTTGCCGCCAGCGCTTCCAGGCGCTGGAAGTAGAAAGCGCTGCCGTGTACGTCGTTGGTGCCGGACTTGGTGATGACGTTGACCACGCCGCCGGCGGTGCGGCCGAATTCGGCGCTGGCGCCCGCAGCCACCACTTGGAACTCCTTGACCGCGTCCAGGGTGATGTCAATGGCCGCGCGCTGTCCGCCGAGCTGTTCGCCGAAGAAGCCGTTGTTGTAGTCGCCGCCGTCCAGGCTGATGTTATTGAAGACGCCGCGCTGTCCGTTGAAGTTGATTTCGTCTCCGTCGGGGCCCTGTACGATGCTCACGCCCGGTGTGAGGGTCAGCAGGTCTTCAAACTTGCGTCCGAGCACGGGGGTTTTGGCCACGGCGAGTTCGCTCAGCGTCGAGGAGGACTCCGTCTTGGTGGTCTCCACCACTGGCACATCGGCCACGACGATCCTTTCCGAGACGGCGGAAACCTTCAGCGCAAACGACAGGCTGATGGCCTGGCCCACGGTCAGGTTGATGTTCTGCTGTTCGACGACGGCGAAGCCCGGCTTGGTCACCGTCAGCGTGTAGCGGCCGGGCGCTAAATTCAGAAACGCAAAGTGGCCGTCGGCGCCGGTCTTTTCCGTGCGCGTGAAATTGGTGTCGAGATTCTTGATCTCGATGACCGCGTCGGGCACGCTGCCGCCCTTCTCGTCGCTGACGTCTCCCTGCACGGTTCCCATAGTGATCTGCGCCTGACCCCGGCTCCGCGTGGCGCAGACGAGCAGGAGCGCAAGCCCAAACAAGGCACACAGCAGTCTCTTCATTTTTTTCCTCCGAACTACCCCTGGTCCGCTGGAAAGCTCGGGAGCCCGAGTGGAAGGGATGGCCTCCGCGGACAAAACTGCGCGAGTGTAGGGTAATTCCGGAGGTAAGTGCAAGGTACAGCCTGTGGAAAGTCTGCGGAAATCCTAACGGGCCAGGAGGTTCTGCCGGGCGGGCGCCGTGCGGTTTTCCGGGTGCGGTCAGCGGTTCAGGAAGCGGGAGGGCAACCCATCGTCGCGGTCAAATTCGAGCTGGGCGAACGAGGCGGCGACCCCGAACCAGCCGGGCATGGCCGCGGGTTCAGCGCGGCAGACGCGGGCCAGCGACACCATGACTACGTTGCCGCGGCCCATGGGCTTGCTGACCAGGACGATCTCCAGTTCGACGGTGGTTCCCAGAGCAAGGCTCCGCGGACAAAGGAAAAAAACGCCAGTGGAACTAATGTCGCGCGTCACCAGGGTGACGGGAAAGGGTTCCGCGATGCCGTCGACGCTGCGCAGGCGCAGCGGGAGCTTGAGCGAGGCGCGCGGGTGTTCGCGCTGCTCGCGGTCGCGATGTACACTCACGGCGTGGGTGGGCACACGGGCGAAGCGGTGCGGCTGCGGACCGGTGTGAATCGGCATCACCCGCAGTTGCGGGACCCGCCCGTTCGCCGTTTGCGGTGCGGCACTCGAGAAATTAGCTTCCGCGGCGGAATCTGCCGCCGGGACAACAGGAAATTGCACTGCGCGATTCGTTGCGCTCATTCTTGCACCCGCACGCCCTCAGGCTCATGCACGACCGCGAAGCGGTCGATGTTTGGATCCCCAGTGTGGCCGCCGCGCGGTCACTTGTACTTCCCCCATGACCGCAGCTATGGAGCGGAGCGCTAACATGGCATTCCCAGGGAAAAGCGTCAATCTGGTAAAAATGTGCGAAGTGTCTTAAAATCAACTGCTTGGTTCCAGTACCAGCCTGCCTATGTAGAACTCTTTCCGGGCTCCGCTTTGGCCTCCAATATGGTTCTCGACAGGTTGGCCCTCTGCCCCTACTTTAACTGCAGGGCGGGCCCGACCATGACCACGGCAGCATTCAACTCCACCCCGGCCACGAAGAATCCTGCTGATCAGGCGTCCCTGATGCTCTTTGCCGCTTTCGCCGCGATCTATCTGATCTGGGGCTCGACCTACTTCGCCATCCGCATCGGTTTGGAGTCCTTCCCGCCGCTGCTTCTCGCCGGGTCGCGCCACCTCCTCGCCGGTCTGGTCCTCTATCCCATCCTGCGTTGGAAGACGAGCATCCGGCCGACCTGGGCCCAGTGGCGCTCGGCGGCGGTCACTGGTTGCCTGCTGCTCTTCATAAGCAACGGCGGGGTGTGCTGGGCGGAGCAGACGGTGCCGAGCGGAATAACGGCACTGCTGGTGGCCACGGTGTCGCTGTGGCTGGTCCTGATGGAATGGCTGCGGCCCGGAGGCAGGCGGCCGGGGCCGGGCGTGGTCGTGGGGCTGCTGATGGGTTTCGCGGGTCTGGCGCTGCTGGTAGGGCCAGCGCACCTTGGAGGCTCGGAGCGTGTCCCGCTTGGCGGGGCAGGCATCCTGGTAGTGGCCTCGCTCAGTTGGGCCTATGGGTCGCTCTATTCCAAGCACAGCGCGCATCCCGCGTCGCCTTTCCTGGGCGTGGCCATGCAGAGCCTGGCCGGGGGCGCCGCGCTGTGGACCGCCGGCCTGCTTCTGGGGGAGGGCCGCACGCTGGCTCACGCGGGCGTTTCGCTGCGCTCGGGCGTGGCGCTCGGTTATCTGACGGTGTTCGGCTCGGGGATCGGGTTTACGGCATATCTCTACCTGCTCAAGAGAACCACGGCGTCGCGCGTGGGCACCTACGCCTTCGTCAATCCCGTGGTGGCGCTGCTGCTGGGCTGGGCCTTTGCCGGGGAGGGGGTGACGCTGCGCACGTGGCTGGCGGCGGCGGTGATTCTCACCGCGGTGATCCTGGTGATCAGCGCGCCGCACGCGGCGCCGGGGCACGAGGCCGACGCCATCCCCACGCCTGGCGAAGCCTGAATTTTTCCAGTTTGACGCGCCATTCCGGATAGATTTGTTTGCCCGCCTGCGCTAAGTTGGCCGTGTCGGGAAGCGCCCGACGACGCCCATGAAAGACTCCACGCCCAATGCACCGACCGGAAACGCCAGCGCCGCCGGGAAGTACTGGCGCGCCGTGCTGGCCCGCGATGCCCGCTGGGACGGCAAATTCGTGCTGGCGGTGCTCTCCACGCGGATCTACTGCCGGCCTTCGTGCCCGGCGCGGCGGCCGCTGCGCCGCAACGCCGTGTTTTACGCGCGGCCCGAGGAGGCGGAGCGCAATGGCTTCCGCGCCTGCCGCCGCTGCCGGCCGAAGGAAGTGTCCGGCGCGGCGACGCTGGTGGAACGCGCGGCGCGGCATCTCGCGGAGCGCGGCGGGGAGGGGCTGAAGCTGGGTGCGCTGGCCGCCGCACTGCAGAGTTCGCCCGGGGTGCTGCGCCGGGCCTTTCGGGCGATGACCGGGTTGACGCCACGGGCCTTTGCCGATGCCGTGCGCACCGCGCGCTTCAAGAAGGAGTTGCGCGGGGGGGGCAACGTGGCCGCGGCACTCTACGAAACGGGTTTCGGCTCGGCCAGCCGCGCCTACGAGCGCAGCAATGCCAAGCTGGGAATGACGCCGGCGGTCTATCGCCGGGGAGGAGCAGGGATGCAAATACATTATGCGATCGCGGATTGCGCGCTGGGCAAGGTGCTGGTGGGGGCGACGGAGCGCGGCGTCTCCGCCGTCTATCTGGGGGACGCCGAAAAGGCGCTGTCCGCCGAGCTGCGCCGGGAGTATCCGCGGGCGGAGCTGGGTCCGGCGGACGCCTCGTTTTCACGCTGGGTGCGCGAGATCGTGCAACGCATCGAGGGCCAGCGGCCGCGTCTCGATCTTCCGCTGGACGTGCAGGCCACGGCCTTCCAGCGCCGCGTCTGGCAGGAACTGCAGCGCATTCCCTTCGGAGCCACGCGCACCTACAGCCAGATCGCGCGCGCTCTGGGGAAAGGCAAGGCCGTGCGCGCCGTGGCGCGGGCCTGCGCCACCAATCCGGTTTCCATCGTGGTGCCGTGCCACCGGGTGATCCGCGAGGACGGCAGCCTGGCGGGCTACCGCTGGGGGCTTTCGCGGAAGGAGCGGCTGCTGGAGCGGGAGCGCGACGCGGCGGGGCGCTAGCCGCGGGGTTTGACCCGGGTTACGTCTTTGGGCCAGTCCGGCTTGAAGCGGCTGTTGCTGATCTTGGAGTTCAGAGCCACGTTGGTGTAGTGGAAGATGAAGTAATCGCCGGAGCCGGTTTCGAAGAATTTCTGCTGCACCGGGATCCACGAGGCCTGGTCCACCCACATCTGGATCTTGGAAATCTGGCTGCGGACCTTTTCCGACTTGGGAGTCAGCTCGAGAAGGACCGTCTTGCGATCGTCGAAAGCAGCTTCGCCGAGAACCGTCAGCAGGTAGCTCTTCTTCAAGTCCTCGCCCCGGGTACCGAATCCCAGCAGAACATACTGGTCGACCATGGCGCGGCTTTTGCCGAGGTCGTACTCCTCGACGCGCTTGATCTTGGGAGTAAAGACGAAAAGGGTGTCGCCGCTGCGCAGAATGGTGCGCGGATCCGGCTTCAGGATTTCGATGCGCATTTTTTCGTCACGGCGCACAAAAATCCGCCCGGTTTCGAGCGAGGTATCCTTTACCACGTCGGTGTACTTGCTGTGCTCGAGGTCTGCGGTGAGCGTGCGGAAGCCCGCGGCCGCGTGGTCCATCTGCTCCACGACGGCGTCCACGGTCCAGTGCGGGGGAGTCTGCGCCGCGGCAGCCGCGAGCGCGCCGGCCAGCAGGGCCAGGGCCATCAGACAATAGTTTCCAAGTCTCATTTTCAAAGGATGCCCCTGTCGCCTGGCCGTCTGCGAGGAACGGCCATCCTGGTCCGGGATGCTAACACACTAAAGAAAGATGCGCGAAAGGAGACGAACGTTACATGCGCCCGGGAGGCGCGGGCTACGGGCGAATCTGTACTTCGTAGCTGATGACCGTGCCGGCGGCGTCGCGCGCCGCTTCGATGCGCAGAATCTCGAAGCCGCGGTCGTGCAGCTCGGGAACGGCGCGCTGCAAGGTCTTGTGCAGGTCGTTGGAAAGCTCGGGAGTGCGCACGGGCGGGGCCAGGACGCGGGCGTCGACGCGGTAAGTGCGCGTGGCGGCGTCGCTGGAGACGAGCGCCACCTGGCCGGCCGTGGCGGGGAGGCCCACCTGCGGCTGGTCGTGGAACCACTGGCGCGGGGTGAGCAACACGAAGACGAGGATGGCGCCCACGGCCACGTCGTACTGCCAGGTGCCGCGTTCGTAGGACCAGAAGAAAATCCGCGTCAGGATGTGCCAGAGCTTGCGCATTTCAATCCGCCGGAATGCCATCCACGATGACGCCGTCGCGCATGTGCACGATGCGATCAAAAAAAGTGGTGGCTTCAGGGTTGTGGGTGATCATGACGATGGTCTGGCCCAGTTCTTTGTTGAGCTGGCGGAGCATCGCCAGGACCACTTCGGAATTCTTGGTGTCCAGGTTGCCGGTGGGCTCGTCGGCCAGCAGGATTTTGGGCTCGTTGATGATGGCCCGGGCGATGGCCACGCGCTGCTGCTCGCCGCCGGAAAGCTCGGAGGGTTTGTGCGCCAGGCGGCCCTCGAGGCCGAGCATCTTGGTGACGACGTCGAAGCGGTGGGGGTCGAAGCCGTCGCCGTGAATGTACTGGGCGATGGCGATATTGCCCTTGGCGGTGAGCGTGGGCAGGAGATTGAAGCGCTGGAAGACGAAGCCGATCTTGTGGCGGCGCAGCTTGGTGCGCTCGGCGTCGCTCATCGCGGTGAGGTCGTTGCCGTCCACCAGGACGCGCCCGCGGCTGGCCTGCGCCAGCCCGCCGATGACGTAGAGCAGCGAAGACTTTCCGCAGCCGGACGGGCCCATCACCGCCACGGATTCCCCGGGCTGCACGGCGAAGTTCACGCCGCGCAACGCCGGGACTTCCACTTTGCCCGCGCGGTAGAGCTTCCAGAGGTTTTCCGTCTTCAGGATCGGTTCCGTGCTCATAAGTCCTGGGAGAGTCTCGCTTTCGGGAAGTGCCTGTATTGTAGCCGCGAAATGCATCTCTGCCTAGCCTTCCCTCGCCGCGCGTCCGCCGGGGCGGGGCTGCTGCGAATACCGCGGGCCTCGCGATCTGTTTCAGTCGTAGGAGAGCGCCTCGACGGCGTCCTTGCGGCTGGCCAGCCAGGCCGGATAACTGGCGCCAAAGATCGCCCCGGCCAGGGCGATGCCCGCCGCGCGCAGAATCCATTCCAGAGTGATCAAAATGGACAGCGTGGGAAAGAGCCGAAGAAAGCCCGCGCGCAAGGCGTAGCTCAGGACGACGCCGGCGACGATGCCGAACAGGCAGATCATGGCCGATTCCGAAAGCAGGGCGCGAATGATGAAGTGCTTGCCGGCGCCCAGCGATTTGAGCACGCCGATGTCCCGGGTGCGCTCGATGACCGTGGTGTACATGGAGAGGAAGATCACCAGGAGGCCGATGGCCACGGCCAGGGCGATCATGGCGTGGATGAAGGTCTCGAGGCCGGGGACGTTGGTGGCGGTCATCAGCGAGAGAAAATCCTTCAGCGGGCGGATCTCGTAGCGCGGGAAGATCTGCCGCATCTCTTCCATGACGTCCGGGGTGTGCTCCGGGCGGGTGCACTTGAGGAAGAAGATGGAGGCCTTGTCGTGCGCGCCGACCAGGTCCTGCAGCGTGGCCAGGGGGACGAAGAGCCGCGCGCCCTTGCCGTGCTCGACGATTCCGGCGACGTGCCATTCGTGGTCCAGGATGCGGAAGGTGTCGCCCAGCTTGATGTTCTTGGCCTTGGCCGCCCAATCATCCACCAGGAGATCGTCGGGGCCCTCCATGTCGCGGCCTTCGAGGAATACGAAACCCCCGGAAACCGCCCGGAAGCTCTCCTTGTCGATCCCGTAGAGCACGTCCACGCCGCCCGAGGAGCTGAACTGCAGCAGCACGGGGGCCACCGCCTGCACGTACTTCAGCTCTTCCAGCTTCGCGCCGATCTTGATGGGCATGGGCGAGCCGCTGAAGGCCAGAAAGACGGAGGCCGAGGGCGGCTGCAGCATGACGTCCGCGCCGATGCCTTCGATGCGCTTGGCGGTTTCCGAGAGCAGACCGCTGGTCAGCCCGACGATGAGCACCACCAGGGCGACCTCGACGGCCACGGCCAGCACGGCAATCAGCGTACGCAGCGGACGATGCACGAGATTGCGCAGGATGAGCTCGCCCATCATGGCTTTTTCTCTTCCGGTGTTTCGCCCACGCGCACCAGCTCGGTTCCCTCCGGCTGCGCCAGGTGGAAGCGATCCGCGGGGAGGATCTCGTTGAGCGTCAATTTGGTGATCTGCAGATCCAGCCGGTAATCGTCGTGCGGGCGCACGATGCGGATCGCGCGGGGGAATGCCGCCGGAGATCCCGGGCCGGGAGGGGGTGCGCCGGGCGCGGCCAGCGGCTGCCAGTCCGAGACGTACACCTCGGAGAGCAGCATTCCGCCCGGGCCGTAGGTGACCAGGCGCGCAACCTGCAGGTCGGCACGGTTGAACCAGATCTTTCGCGCAATTTCCGGCGTTTCCGGTCCGCGCAGCACCGTCAGGATGTAATACCGCCCGGTTTCGTCATTGAACTCTTCCAGAAGCACGGAGTCCTGCGCGGTGATCTCCGGCCAGAGCAGGGCATCGAGCAGGTGCTGCGGGCGCAGATTCTCGATGGGCTTCTTGCTGGCGCGCTCGAGGGCCACGGAGCCGGTCAAGAACTTCTGCTTGGAGGGGATGAAAACGCGGAAGGTGTCGCCGTCGCTGGCCATGTCGAAGACCGTGGAGCCGATCACAGGAGCCTGGCCCACCACGCGGATGGCTGCGGGGCGCTGCGCCAGGAGAAAAGCCTTCACCTCGTGATACTCCTCGATGATGCCGCTGTAGGCCGAACCCGCGGTGGGCTTCAGCTCCAGGGTGGCGTTCACGGAGCGCACGGCGCTGGCGGTCGCGTCGTAGATGCCCAGGAGTTGCCCGCGCGTGGCGGAGAGCATTACCGGCTTGGTCCCCGGGGCCATCACTTTGGTGGTCTTGACCGCGCCGCCGCAGCCGCCAGAAAGGGCCGTCAGTGTCGCCAGAACCGTGCACGCCAGGATGCGTTTCATCCGCTATTTCCGCTCCAACACAGGTGGATCAAGCAATCTAACAACCACTGGCAGGCCCGTCAACGCGCAACGCGTCCGCGCTTTCCAGCACGCAGAGAAAGCGCGCTGCTAGTTCGGGCGGGCCAGTTCGACCTCGAAGGAGGCCAGCGCCGGGCGCACCCGGCGGAGAATCTCGCTGGGCCACAGCGTCTCGCTGAGCACGGTCATCCAGCCATCCGCGAGCTCACAGACCGCGCAGAAGGTGTAGCGCGGATAGGCCGCCTGGTAGGCGTCCAGACCGCGCCGTGAGAGATCGTCCTCAAGCGCGCGGTCGCCCGCGCGCGCCGCCACCCCCGCGCGCATCCCGAAGGTCTCCCCCGCAAAACGTGCGAGAAGCGCCGGGAGCTGCTCCGGCAGGGGCTGCGGGATCACCAGGCAGCGCGCCGCCTCTTCGCGGAAAGTGAGGCCCCGGGCCTGGCAGAATTCGCGCACGCGGTCCAGATGGCTGAAAAAATCGAGCGCAAAAAATTCTCCGCCGGCCAGGGCCGGGAAAAGCGCCGCCCAGATCTGCGTGGCGGTCTCGCCGGTCAGCGGCTCGCGGCTTTCCTTGTCGAGCAGCTCGAGCCCCGCGGCCTTGATGCCCGCTCCGAGGTCCATGGCCTCCACTTCCAGCGCGTAGGGCTTGCGTTCCATCCCGCTATTCCTCGAGCCTCGCGGCGCCGAAGCGCCTCTGGTAGTCCGGCGATTGCTTGCGCACTTCCAGCCAGTCGAAAAAGGCGTCCGGCGCTTCCAGCCAGATGCGGAACCAGCTGGCGATTTCCTGTTTTTCGGCGCGCTTCGCCGCTTCCACTTTGGGATTCCGCGCGATCATCTCCGCGCGCCGCTTGCCTAGCCGCGCGACTTCCAGCACGCGCTCGACGGCGGCAAGCTCCTTGTGCGCCTGGAAGCGGTGCCACAGCTCGTCCAGCCGCGTCAGGGACACTTCCGCGTCCTCCAGCGTACGGAAATGCAGCAGATCCTCGAACTCCTCCTCGTACTGCTCCTCGGCCTCTTCCTGCAGCGTCAGCAGGACCCGGAAGCCCGCGTCTTTCAGCACTGCGGCGATGTAGTCGCCCCCGGTCTTGCCTTCCTCGCCGTGCTCGGCCAGGAGTTTGCGGCGAAGCTGTTCGATCTCCGCGGGAGTGAAGCGTTCTGCGCCAAGGGCCCGGGCTGCGGCGAGGATCAGGGCTTTCTTGGTTTTCAGGGCTTCGGTCATCGTCCTTTGCTCCTCGACGAGTTGCCGGCTCTGTGCTTGTGCCGCGGCGGTGCGTGCCTTTTTGGCGCCGCGGGTTCGGGGACATCCGGGAGCCCGGCCAACAGGCGGTGGTAGCGGCGCACGTTGCGATTATGCTCCGCCAGGGTTTTGCCAAAGAAATGGCCGCCCTGGGTGTTGGCCACGAAATAGAGAAAGTCGCTGTGCGCGGGAGCGAGAGCGGCGCGCAGCGCGGCCTCGCCGGGATTGCCGATGGGGCCCGGAGGCAGGCCGCGGTTGCGATAGGTGTTGTAGGGCGAATCGACGCGCAGGTCGCCAAGCGTGAGCTTGCCGGAGTAGCTGCCGTCGCGCTCCAGCGCATAGATCACCGTGGGGTCACATTGCAGGAGCATGCGCTTGCGCAGGCGGTTTTCGTAGACGCTGGCGACGAGCGGGCGCTCGTCCGGCTGCGGCGTTTCGCGTTCGACGAGCGAGGCCAGCGTGACGATGGATTCGACGGAAACCGCTGGGCCCTCTCCGGCCGGGTCGCTGCCGCCGGTGTTCCCGGAGGCCGCGCCGCCCCGCACGATGTGCGTCCACTGCTCCTTGAATTTCCCGACCATCGCGGAGGTCACGGCCGCCGCCGCGGGATGCCGCGGAAACTGGTAGGTGGCAGGGAAGAGGAAACCCTCCAGGGTTTGCGCCCCGGGGGCGAGATCGCGGATCAAGGCGGGGTCCTGCGCGGCTTGCAGAAAAGCGCCGGCGTTGACGAATCCCGCGGATTCGAGCTCGCGCGCGATCTCGAACATGGTCAGGCCCTCGCGCACGACGAAGGGCTTCTCGAAAACCTTGCCGCTGGCCAGGGTCCAGAAGACGTCGCGGCCGCTGACGGCGTGGTCGAAGAAGTATTCTCCGGCCTGCAGGCGGCGCCGCGGATGGCGCCGGCAATAGAGTTGGAAGGCCAGGGCGCTGCGCACCACGCCTTCCTGCGCCAGCAGGCGCGAGACGGTCCGGCAGGAGGCGCCGTGCGGGACTTCCACGAAGACGCCTTCGGCGGGGAAGTTCTGGTAGGGCTGCGTCACCGACACCCACAGCCAGACGCCCGCAGCGGCGGCCGCCAGCAGCACCAGCAAGAGAAGTGTAAGCAGGGCTTTCATCTCAATGTTTTTCCCGCGCCGCTCCGGCGCGTTCCAGATATTCGCGCAGAATCACCGCCGCCGCCAGCGCATCCACCGAATCTTTTCCTTCCTGCCGCTTCTTTTTTTTCTCCGCGCTCTCCGTGCCGCGCTGGCCAATCTTTTTCCCGAGCTGCTGCTCCGCTTCCCAACTCGTCAGCCGCTCGTCCACCATTTCCACCGGCAGGCCGATCTGCTTGCGGATGCGCTCGGCAAAGCGCGCCGCCTCTTGAGCCATCGCGCCGGGCGTGCCGTCCAGGCGCAGGGGCAGCCCCACAATCACCTGGCATACGCCGTGCTCGCGGATGACTTCGCGCAGCCGGCGCATGTCCTCGTTGCGGTTCTTGCGCAGCAGCGTCCCGAGGGGCCGCGCGATCCTTGCTTCCATGTCCGCCAGCGCCAGGCCGATCCGCGCGCGCCCGTAATCCACCGCGAGAATCCGCTTCACGGACGCATCCGCCACTGTTGCCTGTTTCACCACCGCTCCCTGAGTGTGCGGCATCTTTCCCAGTATAGCGTGAAGCGTAATCCAAAACCTCGGGGGGCCGCTCCGGTTGTGCAGGAAGTGAATCGCTGGATATTGCCGTGCTGTTGGGCCGGGTTCTGTCCCGGCTTGCGCTGGTTGCCAAATTCCTTGCCGCTGTGGTATTTGCTGAGTAGCTATGTTGCACATGCGTGGCGTCCTGGCATTTCTGATTCTGGGAGCCGGCTTCCTGCCGGCTTCTTCCGCACAAGACGCCCCCTGCTTGCGCCGCACTTTTTCCGTGACGGTCGTCGATGCCAACAGGAAGCCAATACAAGGCTTGACGCCGGTGGACTTCGAGGCCAAATTCCGCGGCCAGCCGGTCCATATTCTCTCCGTCGCTCCGGACAATCGTCCGCGCCGCATCGTCATCCTTCTCGATGTAAGCGGAAGCATGCATGGCGGCCGCTCGGGCCGCGAATGGGAACTCGCCCGCGCGATGGCTGCGCACATTGCTTTGTCCCGCCTGCCAAATAGCGAGATGGCTCTCATCCTCTTTTCCGACAAGATCATCGAACAGGTCGATTTCTCCCAGGGAACAAAGTTGGTCACAGAGAGGTTGAACCAGATCGGCGCGCAGCGGGACTATACGAAGAAAAACGTGCGTGGCACTACCGCACTGTTGGACTCCATCCTCGCGGGGTTCCGGATGCTGGACGCTCCCACCTCCGCTGACGTGTTGTACGCCATCACCGACGGCGGCGACAACAAGAGTCACAGCAAAGTCAGGAATGTCGAGCGTACCTTGGTTTCCGCGGGGGTTCGCTTCTATGCGTCGCTGTTCAGTTCTGAATTTGGGCCGGGTGTCCAGGCGCTGGGGACAACCAGCCCGGAAGACATTGCGGATATTGCCAAGGCGACGGGCGGGGAAGTGCTTGGCATGGTCGGAGTCACTCCCGCTGGGGACGTGGATTACCAGTTGACCGACGAGCGAAAGCGCGCGTTCTCCGATGCGCTGCAGCGGATGTATCTGGCGATGCTTCTGAACTACCGCGTGGAAGTGGAATTTCCGCAGCCAGTGAAGAAATGGTCGGACTGGACGCTCCGTCTCTCCAGCGAGAAGCGCCGCCAATTCAAGGACGCGCAAGTCGGCTTCCCCTCCAGACTCGCGCCGTGCGTGGCGCCCGCTTCAAACAATTGACGGGGGTCACGGCTTCCGTCCGCGGGTGCCGTTCTGCCAGGACTCCCAGTAGCCGAGCAGCTTCATCTGCTGATCGAGGCCGGTCTCCTTGACGAGGACCTCGAGCTCGGCGCGCGTTTGGCGCTTGCCGAGGGGCTCGGCGCGGTCGGCCACGCCCCAGGCGGTGACCGCGGCCAGGGCGGTGTTGATTTTCAGCTCGCGGATGTCCACTTTGTCGAACGTGTCCGAGGCGGCGTGGTAGTTGGCGAGATAGTTGGCGACCTCGTTGTTGGCCACCAGCGTGGGCACGCCCTCCAGCAGGAAATCGAAATTGTCGGTGCCGAACGAAGCGTCGTAGGTGTGCTGCGTGGCGCCCCAGGCGTCCAGCGGCTTCATGGCCTCGCGCACGCCGGCTTCGATGTCGCGGCGCCCGCCGAGGGAATAGCCGGTGACGCGTCCGTTGCCGGAATCGTAGATGATGACGGCGCGGATCTTGTCCAGTTCGGCGCGGTGCGCTTTCACGTATTCATAGGAACCCAACGTGCCCTGCTCCTCGCCGGAGAAAAGAACGAAGCGGATGGTGCGCCGCGGCAGGAGGCCGGTGGCCTTGATGGCGCGCGCCGCTTCGATGACCAGCGCGGCGTTGCAGCCGTCGTCCAGCGCGCCGGTGCCCAGTTCCCAGGAATCGAGGTGCGCCCCTAGAATCACCACCTCGCCGGGCTTTTCGCGGCCACGGATTTCGCCGACCACGTTTTCCTGCTCGAGGGGTCCGCCGATCTTGTTGGGCAGAGAAAAGCGCACGCGCAGGTTGCCGCCGGCCACGGCCGCGCGCGCCAGGCGCAGGGCGTCCTCGCGCGCCACGACCGCCTGCGGAATCTTGTCAATCTCACCGTTGAGCGTGTTGGTGTGGCGGTAGAGCAGCATGCGCTCGCGCGCGCCGGTCCAAAGAATGGCCGCGGCCCCGCCCGCGACGGCGCGCGCGATGATCTCCGGCGGGCGCATGTACTCGTTGAAGAGGTCCGCCCAAGTCGAGCCGATGTCGCTGTGCACGAGCAGGATCGCGCCCTTGATGGCGCCCGCGCGGGCAAACTCCTCGGCTGTACCGTCGCCGATGTAGATTAGTTTCGCTTCGGCGCTGCCCGGAGACCCGTCTTTCGGAAAGGGCGGCGACCAGCCTTCGGAGACCAGATGCACCGGAAAGGCCACCGGGCCGAGCACGTCGAGGCGCGTCTCGCCCTCGCTCCACGTCACCGGCAGGGTGTATTTCTCTGTGTGCACGTCCACGCCCGCCGCGCGAAAGGCGGCTTTCGCCCACTCGACCGCCTTGGCCATCTGCGGAGTGCCGGTGACGCGCCCGCCGACCTCGTCGGTGAGGCGGCGCAGATTGTCCTCCAGCGGCGAGGGGCCCAGCACCACGGGGAGAATCTTCGCCGCGGCCTGCTCGCAGGAGGAGGCTTCGGTGATCGAGCATCCGGCGGCGCCCGGCGGCATCTTCGGCACTAAAGGGGGCGCCAGGGAATCGGGCTTTGCGGGTGCGAGTTGCGCCGCAGCGGGGAGCGGGGAGGCAAGGAAGCAGAGAAGCAAGGAAGCCAGGAAAATGGCGCTGCGTCGCATCAAGCGGCACCTCTATGGAGGAATGGGCCAGCCGCAAAACGTGGATGGCTCTTGAGCGGGCGAATTATAGCGCACGGGGAAGGCTGCGCGCTGAGAAGAGCGATATGGGAAAGTGTGTGAGGAGAGTTGCCCTTGCAGTCTGAAATGTCAAAACTCGCACGCTTTGACTTCGTCAAACCTGCGGCACGCAAACCTTGCTGAATCACAAAAGGTAACCCACCCGCCGAGAGATCACCGCTACGGAGTTCTTGGGAGGCCGGTCTTGGTCAAGTATTTCAGCATCGTGGTGACCGCAGACTGAGACATGCCGCCCCCAGCGTGGCAATAGTAGTAGTCGGGCACCTCTTGACGTCTCCCACCCTCTCCCAGAGCCTTGCCGTTGGTGCGATAGAGGTAGACGCAAGTGTTGCCGGAAAGACCGTCCGACATTTCAGAGCCCGAGAATTCATCATGAGGGGTTCGGAAGGGAGCAACCGTCCCGGCATTCGGCCCCAAACTGTTGGGCTGGGGCTTACTTGCATAGCCCGTATAATCGCCCACACGATTCGGATCATTCGAGGAGACGCCGGCGCCGCCCGCGATGACCCCCACAGCAAGGACGTACGTAGCCTTGACGGGATCCACGCACAGCCCGGAAAGTTTCTTGGGAGCAGTTTTACCAAACCATTTTTCCAGGTCTTGCCACTGTTTCGCTGACAAAGAGAGCGCAGCGTATGGCGCAGCATGCCCTTGGGGCACATCCTTCTTGGATTTGTCCTTGTTCTGTGCCCCGGCACTCCACTTCTTGTTCAGTTCTTCCCACCGGCGCGCGAGCTCTTCCGGACTCGGGCGTTCACGCCATGCGGTCACCTTCGGAGGTAAATCCCAATCCTGGAGCTGTTTGATGCTGGAGTCCGTAAAGACGCTTCGATTCGCGGGCACGATGGGGGTAGCAAGCAAATTCAGCGCAGCAGGATCGAGCGGCTGAAGTGCGAGATAGATCTCGCAGCCTTCCTGGCCAGCCACTACTTCTGACGGAGAAGGTTGCTTGACGGCTGCCTGTGCGTGACCCAGAAGCGCACAGTACAAACTCACCGTCGCAAGTGCACCGCAAAATGCAACAAAGCCGCGCATACAAAGCCTCCTTGCACGCGACTGCGACGGCAAAGAGCATTGCCCGAACGACTCGCCGCCGGCCTGATCCGCGGACGGCCATTATACCTCGCCTTGCCCAGTCAGGCTCGCAAAGCCGGGATGCAATTCGATGCTAATGCCTCTGGGGCGCGCCGAGCGGGTTAACGGTTGAGGGGGCTTTTGCGGGGATCGAGAAGGCAATCGGCGACGCGGGCGACTTGGGCCATTTCGGCGACGTCGTGAACGCGGACGATGTGTGCACCGCCGAGGACGCTGGCGGTGACGGCAGCGGCGGTGCCCCAGATGCGCTCGCTGGCGGGGAGCGGCTGGGCGTGGCGCGCGAGCCCCGCAAAAAGCGGGGCGAGGGTCGCGCCGAGGAACTGCTTTCGCGAAGCGCCGACGAGGAGCGGGAAGCCCAGGCGGGCGAGCTCGGGAAGGCGGGCGAGGAGCTCGTAGTTCTGGCGGAAGCTTTTTCCGAAGCCGATGCCGGGGTCGAGGACGATCTGATTTTTCGGCACGCCGGCGCGGCGAGCGCGCTGGGCGGCGGCGCGCAGGCCGGCGGCGACGTCCTTCAGCACGTCGCGCGCGAAGGGTTTTTTCTGCATGGTGCGCGGTTCGCCGCGCATATGCATGAGGATGAGCGGGACGCGGTGGCGCACGGCCACTTCTGCGATGCGCGGGTCATTCTTCAAGCCGGAAATGTCGTTGATCATCTCCGCGCCGGCGGCGAGCGCCGCTTCGGCGACGCTGGACTTCTGCGTGTCAATGGAAATGGGAATCCTCAGGCGGCCGCGCAGGGCTTCGAGAACCGGGAGGACGCGCTGCAGCTCTTCCTCGGCGGGGGTACCGCCGGAGCCGGGGCGGGTGGATTCGCCGCCGATGTCCAGGAGGTCCGCGCCGGCTTGCTCCACTGCCAGGGCATGGTCGATAGCGCGCTGCGGGTCGAAGAATTTGCCGCCGTCGGAGAAGCTGTCCGGGGTGATGTTGAGGATGCCCATGACGAGGGTGCGCGCGCCCAGTGCCAGGGTGCGAGCGGGAAGTTTCAGGCGGTATGGTTTGCGGCGGAGCATGGTCCCACAGCAGTGTATCGCAGAGTGAGAAGCCGCGGGGTTCGGCGCCCCGCGCTACAGCAGAGCTTAATCCAGGTCGAAATCGCGGATGGGCTTTACCGCGGGCTGATCCTTGGCCTTCTTCATGGCCTCGTCGAATTTCTTGGCGAGGATGTCTTCCTTGTTGGATTCGGTGAACCAGGAGTCGCGGAACTTGTCTTCGCGCTGGCGGTTCTGCTCGGCGAGGATCTTGGCGGCGTCGGAGAGGTCCACGTCGGGGCCCTTGCGGGGCGGCGCTTCGTGAGAGAGCACTACGCCGAGGGCGGGGTCCACGGTCAGCTTGGCCTGGCAGCAGGGGCAGGCGACGAGGATGGGCTTGTCGTGAGTCTTAGCCATAAGCGTATTCTACGCCATTTTCTGGGGAAGCGGCACGGGGTGGCGTGGCGCCACGTAAAGCGAGAAAAAAGCAGGGGGCGCGGCGTGCCGCGCCCCCTGCTTTGAGCTAAATTAACTGACTTAAGCCTTTGCGGGGTTCTCGCCGCGCGTAAAACCGGGCGCGGGACGCAGCTCCGGGCGGCCGGCAGCGGGCTTGGGCTCCGCGGCCGGGGCCGGCGGCGCAGTGGGCGGGGTGCGCGGCTTTTCCGGCAAGGGCTTGTTCTCCATGATCAGCTTCACTTCGACGGCGTCGATGACTTCGCGCTCCAGCAGGGCCTGAGCGATGCGCTCGAGCGTGTCGCGGTTGGTGTTCAGGATGTTGCGGGCCTTTTCGTAGCCGCTGTTGACGATGCGCTTCACTTCCTTGTCGATCTGGATGGCGGTGTCTTCGGAGTAGTCGCGGTGCTGGGCGATTTCGCGGCCCAGGAAGATGGCCTCTTCCTTTTTGCCGTAGGCCAGGGGCCCGAGCTCGCTCATGCCCCACTCGCAGACCATGTTGCGGGCGATATCGGTGGCGCGCTCGATGTCGTTGCCTGCGCCGGTGGTGATGTGCCCGAGGAAGAGCTCTTCGGCGGAGCGACCGCCCATGAGCACGGCGAGCATGCCCTCGAGATAGTCCTTGGTGTAGGTGTGCTTGTCATCGATGGGCAGCTGCATGGTCAGGCCCAGGGCCATGCCGCGGGGGATGATGGTGACTTTGTGCACGGGATCGGCGCCCGGGGTCAGCTCCGCGACAAGGGCGTGGCCGGCCTCGTGATAGGCGGTGTTCCGCTTCTCCTCGTCGGAGAGAATCATGGACTTGCGCTCGACGCCCATGAGCACCTTGTCCTTGGCCATTTCGAAATCGACCATGAGGACGGACTTGCGGTTCTGGCGTGCGGCCCACAGCGCCGCTTCATTCACCAGGTTGGCAAGGTCCGCGCCGGAAAAGCCGGGTGTGCCGCGGGCGATGACGGAGAGATCCACGTCGTCGGAGATGGGCACCTTGCGGGTGTGCACGCGGAGAATCTCTTCGCGGCCCTTGACGTCGGGGCGGGCCACAACCACGCGGCGGTCGAAGCGGCCGGGGCGCAGCAACGCGGGGTCCAGCACGTCGGGGCGGTTGGTGGCGGCGATGAGGATCACGCCTTCGTTGGATTCGAAGCCGTCCATCTCGACGAGCAGGGCGTTGAGAGTTTGTTCGCGCTCGTCGTGGCCTCCGCCGAGTCCCGCGCCGCGGTGGCGGCCGACGGCGTCAATTTCGTCGATGAAGATGATGCAGGGGGCGTTCTTCTTGCCCTGCTCGAAGAGGTCGCGGACGCGGCTGGCGCCTACGCCGACGAACATCTCGACGAAGTCCGATCCGGAGATGGAGAAGAAGGGCACGTTGGCTTCGCCGGCGATGGCCCGTGCGAGCAGGGTCTTGCCCGTGCCCGGGGGGCCAACGAGCAGCACACCCTTGGGGATGCGCCCGCCGAGCTTCTGGAATTTCTGGGGGTCCTTCAGGAACTCGATGATTTCCTGCAGCTCTTCCTTGGCCTCATCGGTGCCGGCCACGTCCTTGAAGGTGACCTTTTTCTGCTGCGCGGAAAGCAGGCGCGCGCGCGATTTGCCGAAGCTCAGGGCCTTGTTGCCGCCGGCCTGCATCTGGCGCATCAGGAAGAAGCAGAAGCCGACCAGGAGGAGGAGCGGAGCGGCCTGCACCAGGAACATGATCCAGTCGTTGCTGCGGACTTCCTGGACCTTGACCTGCACGGCTTTCTCGCGCAAGGCCTTGGAGAGATCCGGCGCGCCTTCCTTGAAAACGGTCATGTGGAACTTGCGGTTGGCGGGGCGGATGTATTCGCCCTTGAGCTCGTAGCTGTTCGGGGAGAGGTAGATGGTGACCTCTTTGACGTCGCCGGCGTCGACCTTGCTCATGAACTCGCTGTAGCTGGGCTCGTCCTCGCGCGGCGCTTGCCCGTTGGCGGAGACCAGCTTCCAGAGCATGACGCCCAGGAAGATGATCGAGATCCAGAAGAGAATTGTCTTAACCGCAGAACTCGAATTCACAATGTCCTCACGTTTACCCCGTGCGCAGCGAGGCGTTCTTTCCCGGTGCGGCGGGGAATGCGCTGCAACGCTTGCCGTCCCCGGCCGGCCCTTCCGGTCCCTGGCTCCATCTTACTATTTTACCCGGCAACTCACTTGCGGCCGCGATTTTTTCCACGGCGCGTGCTCTTCTGTTGTATGCGTGACCGCGAAGCGGTCAACGCGCCGCCGGCCGCCAAAGCCGGCAGGTTGCGCCCCAAGCCATTGGGCGCGGGCAGACCGTACCCCACCCATACTTGATTAGATGCAGTTCGGAAGCCAAAGTAATCCGGCTCCAGGCTGACGTGGCGCCGCGCCGGCTTGTCCAGAAGCACGGCCAGGCGCAACGAGCGGGGCCGGCTTTCGCCCAGGCGGCGCAGGAGAAATTCCTGGGTCACGCCGCTTTCGATCACCACATCCACCAGCAGGACGTCCCGGCCGCGGAGGTCGGGCCGCTTGCCGAAGAAAACTTCGCGCAGGGGGCGGTTATTGTGCCTGACGTCGCGCACGTCCGCGGAAACAAAGTGACAGGTCACCGGCCCGGGCAGGTGGCGGACGAGATCGGCGGCAAAAATGAAGCCGCGGTCCATGGTGATGACCACGTCCAAGCGGCGGCCGCGGTAGTCCCTGTGAATGGCTTTGCCCAGGGCGGCCACCTGTTTGGCGATGCGTGGCGCGGAATAGCCCGCGCGCGAACGGCTGCTCAGCATGATTCCTCGGCGATTACGATCCCAACCTGGGTACGTGCATCCGGTGCGAATTCTGCGGCGACCGGAAAGCCGCGGACCCACGCGATCGCTCCGCCGCTCGTCAGGACCGGCCAGCCCTCGCGTGCCCACCGGCTGATGCGCTTTTCCAGGAACAGGCGCTTCAGTTTGTGCGGCTGCTGGTGGCCCGCGGGGCGAAAGGCATCCCCGGGCCGCCAGTTCCGCAAAAGGAGTGGTTCACGGAGCCGGTTGCGGTCCAACACCGCCGCTACCTCCCTAGTTTCTCCCCTCTGCGCAGGCCAGTCAATCACCGTGAGATGGAAGACGCGGTGCAGTTGCGGCACGGTCACGGTGGCGCCGCCCGCTCCGAGATGCACCGGATAGGCAAATTCCAGCGCCGCCGGGCCAGCAGCGGACGCCACGGAGGGCCCGCGGAGCACGATGGCGTCCAGATCGCGCCGCGCTTCCACGCCGCCCGGCAGCTGCAGTACGTTGCCGCTGGGGCCGTGTTCGGCCAGACGCAAGAGCGCTTCGAGGTGCTGCGCAGTGAGCTGGCCGGGGCGCTGCTTCACGCTCTCGACGATGCGCCGCAGCAGGCGCTTGCTCAGCGCCCGCGCCGTCGCTGCTCTTTCTTTCTCCGTGATCCCGGCGCCTTCTGCATGCGTGACCGCGAGGCGGTCAACGGTGTCGAGTCCTTTTTCTTTCTTCCACGGCAGCAGCAGATCCGCGGTGCGGATGCGCACCGCATTCTCTTCGCGCTGGGCTAGCGCCGCCATGCGCTCCGCCGCCAGGGCTTCGAGGAAGGCCTCGTCCTCGCGGGCGCGCTCCGCCAGGGCGGTCAGGTGCGCGACGACGGCGGGCTGGAATTTCCGCTCCAGCAGCGGCAGCAGCTTGCGGCGAATGCGCGCGCGCAGGCGCGTCAGGTCCAGATTGGTGACGTCCTCGCGCCAGCGCTGTTTGCGCGCCCGCAGATAGGCGCGCAGCTCCGCGCGGCGCAGCTCGAGCAGCGGGCGCACCACGTGGCCCACCACCGGATGGATGCCGCCGAGGCCGGCCAGTCCCGTGCCGCGCAGGATGTGCGCCAGGACGGTCTCCGCCTGGTCGTCGGCGGTGTGGGCCACGGCGACGCGCTCGGCGTGGCCCTCCTGCACCAGGCGCACGAAGAATTCGTAGCGCAGGCGCCGCGCCGCGTCTTCGAGATTGCCGCGCCGCCGCCGGGCCTCCGCGGCCACGTCCGCGCGGTGCACGTGAAAGGGAAGCGCGCGGGCCGCGGCGAGGCGGGCCACGAACTTTTCGTCCGCGTCGGAAGCCTTGCCGCGCAGCTGGTGATTGAAGTGCGCGACGCTGAGCACGATGCCCAGCCGCTCGCGCAGCTCTTCGAGCAGGAGCAGGAGGGCCACGGAATCGGCGCCGCCGGAAACGGCCACGGCGACGCGGTCGCCGGGGCGCAGCATCTCCCGGCGCTGGAGCGCGTGCAGCACGCGGCGCACCAGGTCGTTGCGCCCGGGGCTTTCGGTGCGCGCGCGTTTCGGCGATGGCTTTTTCGGGGGCATGGCGCTCCGCAGCTATCGTAGCAACGCCGGCCGGGTAGGTCGAGTATTCCTCCTCCGCAGCAAGCGGCGGAGCGGGAACTAGCGCGTGCGGGTCATGTGGAAGAAGAAGATCACGAGGAGCTGGGCGTCGCGCAGCAGGTTGAAGGGAAGCTGGAGCACGGGGATGCGCACCCAGCGCCGCTCGCTCCAGCGCTCCCGCACCGTGCTCCAGAAGGCCGCGAGATCCCGGCGCGTGTACACCTTGCCGGGCACCAGCAGCGGGCTCCACTTGGCCCAGAAGAGATGCAGCTTGGAGGGCACGTGCAGCGAAGGGAAGTGCGCCTTGGCGCGCCGGTAGGCGGCCTGCAGATCCGCTGGCTTCAGCCGGCCGTAGGCGGCGCGAATCCTGGTGAGCTCTTCCACGACGCGCTGCTCGGCTTCGGAGGGGTGGCGCGTCTGCAGCCACAGCTCTTCCATCTCGGTCAGGATGCGCAGCATGCCCCGGAGGTCCGCGCGAATCTCCCTGGCGCGGGTCTTGAAGTATTCCCAGCGCGAAAGGATAGGAAAGCCCGGGCGGCGGTTCTTGCGCCCTTTCAGGCGGAAGAAGCCGCACATCATGGGATGGCGGCCCTCGGTGAGGATGGAGTTGCGGTACCACAGGAAGCGCAGGAAATTGTTCCAGTAGTTGGCGCGGGGACCGCGCTGCAGCAGCTCCTTCATGTTTTCGAAGCTGTAGAAATTGTTCCAGGCTTCGAAATAGCTGGCGCGCCACGCGCCGTCTTTCATGTGCGGATGCGCGGTGACCTCGTGGTGCGAGTCGTAGAGATTGAAATCGGGGTGCATCCATTCGCCGCGGCGGGCCGTGTGCAGATGGTCCATGGAGCCGGGCAGGGGCATGAGCATGAAGAAAGAGGCGTGATCGGGGCGCACCGTGTGCTTGAGGAATTCCACGTCGCGGCGCACCGATTCCGCCGTGTCGTGGGGGAAGCCGACGATGTAGCCGACGTGCGTGGAGATGTCGGAGGTGCGGTAGGCCTCGATGAGCTGCGCGTACTCGTGTACGTGGTTCTGGTTCTTGCCCGCGGCGGCGAGGTTGGCGGGGTTGACGCTCTCCATGCCGATGAAGACGTTGATGCAGCCGGCGCGCCGCGCCTTGCCGACGAAGTTCTTGATCTTCCAGGAGAGCACGTCCACCTGCATCATGAACTCGACGGGAATTTTTTCTTCCTCGCGCAGGCGGATCAGCGCGTCGAAGATGGCTTCCCAGTTCTTGTTGCGGGCGAAGTTGTCGTCGGTGAAGAAATAGAAGGTGATGCCGTGATCGCGGAAGTTGCGGCGCAGGGCCGCGGCGATGTGCTCGGCGGAGCGGAAGCGCATCTTGCGCCCCTGCACGTTAATGATGGTGCAGAAGGTGCATTCGAAGGGGCAGCCGCGCCCGCAATCCAGCGTGCCAAAATTCGGGGCCACGAACTTGCGCAGATACTTCTTGCGCACCACGGGGATGGGTTTTTCGTAAAGGTCGGGCTTGTCGTTGAGGAAGTCGTAGAGCGGCCGCAGGCGGCCGTGCACCGCGTCCGCGAGCAGGTCGCCCCAGGTCTCCTCGACCTCGCCCTTCACGATGGTTACGCCTTCGTCCAGGAGTTGCTGGATGTCCGGCGGGATCGCCGGGAGCAGGGCCAGATAGCCGCTGACGTGGAAGCCGCCGATCAGCACGGTGAGGCCGGCGCGGCGGAAGACACGCGCCAGGTCCACGGCGCGGGGAAACTGGTTGGTCTGCACGCCGGCGAGGCAGACGATGGTCCTGGTGTGCGCGTTGCGCTGCGAGCGGCAGATGCGCTTCACCGGAACCTTGTCCACGGTTTCGTCGAAGAGGTGCACCTGGACGCGTACGTCCTCACCGAGGCGCTTCTGGGCCACGACCTCTTCGGTCAGACCGGCCAGGCAGGCCAGGGTGTTGCTGGGCAATACGCCGCGCCAGTGGCGGACGACGTAGCCGTCGTCGTCGTATTGCGTGGGCTTGATGAGGTAAAGCTGAACGTTGCGTACCATAGATGCGATTGCTGCGAAGGCGGCTTTCTTTGACGAAGGGGAATCTTGAATCCGACCTAAGTTTACGCGCCCAGGCGGGAGGCGGCAAGACGAATCGCGCACCGGAGAAGAGTTCTTTCTAATGTCGAAACCGTCTTGCAGAGGGGAGGCCCGCCAGCGTGTTCTTCGCCAGTCACGAGTCGCTGCCGCTCACACGTTTGGCCGGCGCTGATGCCAGTCGGTGGCCAACTGGTAGGCGTGGGCGCACTCGATGCAAGTATCCTCGCGGAAAGCATCGCCCACGAACTGGATGCCCATGGGCAGGTTCTTTTCCCTGGTGAAGCCGCAGGGCACGGAAATGGCCGGCAAGCCCGCGACGTTGGACATGCCAATGACGTTCCACTTCTGGATGCTGGGCGGCGGCGCTTCCGTTTTCTTCTCCGCCGCCTGGTCTTTTTTCCCGGGAGCCGGAGCATCGAAGTTGCGATCCAGCGGCGGCGCGGGCGCGATGCGGCTGGGGGCCACCAGCGCGTCGTACTTCTCAAACAGCCGGGCCACTTCCGTCTGAATCTGCGTGCGGATGCGGAAGGCATCGAGATAATCCGCGGCGGTCAATCCCAGCGTGGAACGCAAGCCTGCGCGCTGCGTGTCGTCGATCAGCTCGTCCACGCGCCCGCTCTCGATGAAGGGGCGGAAGATGGAGCCGGCCTCCGCCATGTACAGGGCTTCCGCCACCGCCCCGTAGGGGAGCTCCGGCAACTCCAACGGCTCGAGTTTGGCGCCCAGCGAACGCAGCACGGCGCAGGCTGCATCGAACGCCGCGCCCACTTCCGGATCGCCGTGGGCGGTGAAGTCCGGGCGCACCACGCCCAGGGTTTTGCGGGAGAGCGAGCGGGCGCGCTTTTCGTCGTTCGGCGGCCACCAGAAAAAAGGCACCTGGCTGGAGGTGGCGTCGCTGGGGTCCTCGCCGGCGATGGCGTTGAGCACCAGCCCGCAGTCCAGCGCGCTGCGGCACATGGGGCCGAGCTTATCCATGGTCCAGGAGAGGGCCATGGCGCCGTGGCGGCTCACGCGGCCGTAGGTGGGTCGCAGGCCGCTCACGCCGGAAAATGCGCTGGGAGTGATGATCGAGCCGAGCGTCTCCGAGCCGATGGCGAAGGCCACCAGCCCCGGGGGCACGGCCGCGCCCGGCCCGCTGGAGCTGCCACCGGCCCAGTGCGCGAGGTTGTAGGGGCAGCGCGCGGCGCCCTGCAGCGAGGCGTAGCCGCTGTTGTAGCCGCCGCCGCCCGCCAGTTCGATCATGGCCAGTTTGGCGACGAGGATGGCGCCGGCTTCGCGCAGCTTGCGCACCACGGTGGCGTCGTGGTCGAAGACCTGGTTCCGGAAGGGCGGCGCACCCCAGGTGGTGGGAATGCCGCGGGTGGCCAGGAGGTCCTTCGCGCCGTAGGGAATGCCATGCAGCGGCCCGCGGGAGTTCCCGGCGGCGATTTCACGCTCGGCAATGCGCGCTTCGTCCAGGGCGCGCTCGCGGGTGATGGTGGCCACGGCGCCGAGCTTCGGCCCCAGTTGCTCGAGGCGCGCGAGAGTGGCTTCGGCCAGCTCCACCGGCGAAATCTTACGCTCCTGGATCAGCTTGCCCAGTTCTTGCACGCTCAGATAGAGGATGTCCTCGCCGACCATGCCGCTTCTCCTTGTACCGTCAGATGAGTCCGTGGTGCGTCACAGTTGAGATCCTTCGGGCTGTAAAGGGCGCAGCCCTCAGGATGACAACGGGATTGAAATCGCCTGCCCGGGACGGAGGATGATTCCCCGGTCAAACGGGCTGGCGGCGCCCTTTGCTACTGAATCTGAAATGCGCACTGAACCGTCGCGCTCACCGTGATTTTCTCCGGCTGCGGCACTGGCGGAGGAGGAGCAGCAGCTCTCTTATTCTTGCTAAACATTCCGCCGCTATCGGCGACTTCGATGGCTTGCAGGGTGTTGTATTCCGCCATCGTATAGGCATCCATGCGGGAGACGCCGACGATCTGTTTCACGTCTAGATTGGCAAAGCGCAGAGCTCCGACCTTCTGGCCCTTCTGCTCGAGCGCCGCGCTGGCGCGCCCGATGGCGCGTTTCATAGCTTCGGCGACGGCTTTTTGCTTGGCGGCTTCTTCGTCAGCCAGCGAGTAAGTCAGCGAGCGGAAATCGGCGATTCCATCCTGGATGGATTCGTCCAGGAGGGTTCCGAGCTTGGAAAAGTCTCTCACCCTGAGCACGAGACGGCCGCTGACGCGGTAGGAGCGCGCGCGTTTTTTGCGGTCGCCTTCGTAGAAGGGCTGCACGGTGAGCACGCCCATGGAGATGTCATCTTTCTTGAGACCATTGCGTTCAGCCAGGTCCACGATCTTGCGCATAGACTGGGTGGCCTTGTCGTAGGCCAGCTTCAGCTCTTTTTCCTGTGCGCTGATGTCGAAGGTCAGAATGGCGAGGTCCGGATCGGCTTCGTAAGTGCCGTCGGCCTGTACCACTAGCGTATCGGCGATAAATTTCACTTCCGGGTTTTGCGCCCCCGCTGTGTGCGGCAGGAAAAAGAGGGAGAATAAAACCAGGAAACCCAGAGATGAGATAGGTCGCTTCATGAAAGCCTCCAGTACTCGAGGATTGCTGCCGCTTCAGTCCTTACTTCACTCCTCTACCTCTGAAGTTCCTTGCTTCCCTGCCTTTTCTTCTCGCGTGGTTTGGCGGCGAAGACGAAGGCGGGCTCGAGATCGTAAGGCAGGGGCTTGGCGTGCAGCGCCGCGGCCACCTCCTGGCGCTCCGCCTCCGCTTTTGTCTGCAGTTCTGCGGCGCGGCCTGCGCTGGGCGCTGGCGCGCTTTGCGGTTTCGGGGCTTCCTGCGGGAAGGCCAGCCATGTTGTGGCCAGGGGCACCGCTGCGGCGACGGCTGCGCGGCGGGAAAACTCGCGGCGCGTGATTTTGGTCATGGTCATTGATTATATGTGACCGCGAAGCGGTCTACCTCCGGGCTGGCTTTTTCCGGAGGGACATGCTAACATGTCCAAGTTGGCTATGCGTCTTGCGGAAAGCTGTAAGACGCTTCTTTGACGAGTTCCCACAACATCTGTGGAAAACGGAAAAGAGCCGAGAGAGATGTTGACAACGTCGCATCTCTTCCGTATAGTCACTGTTTGTCAGTACGCCTTTCTGCAGGACAGGGGGGCCTTGCTCTTTGACAACCGATACGATGTGCCAGAATCCGTTCGAAACCATTCGGCTTTTCGAGCCCGAATGGTCTGAGTAGTAAATCGAGCGATCAACAATTTGCTTGGACAGGCTGGCTCCGGTGCAAACCGGAGTTTTTTATTTGTCCAGGCGACAGGTTTCAAACGAGAGTTTGATCCTGGCTCAGAGCGAACGCTGGCGGCGTGCTTAACACATGCAAGTCGAGTGCGTAGCTTCTGTAGCAATACAGGAGTGGGCGCACGGCGCACGGGTGAGTAACACGTGGGCAATCTGCCCTCCGATGGGGAATAACCCCGCGAAAGCGGGGCTAATTCCGCATAATATTCCGGGGACCTCGGTCCCTGGTTTCAAAGGCGTAAGTCGTCGGAGGAGGAGCCCGCGCACGATTAGCTAGTTGGTAGGGTAACGGCCTACCAAGGCTATGATCGTTAGCTGGTCTGAGAGGATGGCCAGCCACACTGGAACTGAGACACGGTCCAGACTCCTACGGGAGGCAGCAGTGGGGAATATTGCGCAATGGGCGAAAGCCTGACGCAGCGACGCCGCGTGGGGGATGAAGCTTCTCGGAGTGTAAACCCCTTTCGACCCGGACGAATGCCCCGCAAGGGGAGTGACGGTACGGGTATAAGAAGCCCCGGCTAACTACGTGCCAGCAGCCGCGGTAATACGTAGGGGGCCAGCGTTGCTCGGAATTACTGGGTGTAAAGGGTTCGTAGGCGGTGCGGCAAGTCGGGAGTGAAATCTCTGGGCTCAACCCAGAGGCTGCTTCCGAAACTGCTGTGCTCGAGTGTGGGAGAGGCGTGTGGAATTGCAGGTGTAGCGGTGAAATGCGTAGATATCTGCAGGAACACCCGTGGCGAAAGCGGCACGCTGGACCACTACTGACGCTGAGGAACGAAAGCTAGGGGAGCAAACAGGATTA
The DNA here is from genome assembly GCA_020072785.1 of Terriglobia bacterium. Classification (NCBI taxonomy): domain Bacteria; kingdom Pseudomonadati; phylum Acidobacteriota; class Terriglobia; species Terriglobia bacterium. The sequence continues at coordinate 110,140 of JAIQGG010000002.1, forward strand.
GATACCCTGGTAGTCCTAGCCCTAAACGATCAGGACTTGGGGTGTCTCGTGTTCGCGAGACGTCCCGGAGCTAACGCGTTAAGTCCTGCACCTGGGGAGTACGGTCGCAAGACTGAAACTCAAAGGAATTGACGGGGGCCCGCACAAGCGGTGGAACATGTGGTTCAATTCGACGCTACGCGAGGAACCTTACCTGGGCTCGAAGCGCACCGGACCATCCCTAGAAATAGGGACTTCCCGCAAGGGACCTGTGTGGAGGCGCTGCATGGCTGTCGTCAGCTCGTGCCGTGAGGTGTTGGGTTAAGTCCCGCAACGAGCGCAACCCCTGCACGTAGTTGCCACTCCGCAAGGAGGGAACTCTACGTGGACTGCTCCGGATAACGGAGAGGAAGGTGGGGATGACGTCAAGTCCGCATGGCCTTTATGTCCAGGGCTACACACGTGTTACAATGCAGGGTACAAACCGTTGCCAACCCGCGAGGGGGAGCTAATCGGAGAAAACTCTGCTCAGTTCGGATTGCAGTCTGCAACTCGACTGCATGAAGCTGGAATCGCTAGTAATGGCGTATCAGATCGACGCCGTGAATACGTTCCCGGGCCTTGTACACACCGCCCGTCACATCACGAAAGTGAGTTGTACTAGAAGTCGCCACGCTAACTCGCAAGAGGGGCAGGCGCCCAAGGTATGACTCATGATTGGGGTGAAGTCGTAACAAGGTAGCCGTAGGAGAACCTGCGGCTGGATCACCTCCTTTCTAAAGAAAACGGCATGTACTTCCCGTGCAGGTGTGCGGGATTTGTACGGCCCACTTCCCAGACAAGCTTGCTTGTTTGGGAGGGCTGCTCCAGGCTCTCACGGGTCTGCGGCAGGCTCGTTTTACTCTCTACTCGCGGCGCGCAAGCGCTGCGGGTTCGGGCGGATTCTGGCAGATCGTATCGGTCAAAGAGCACTCAACGTATCGAGTTTCCAGGGCGGACTTCCAGTCCGCCCTTTTTTTTGCGCAGACAATTCGGGAGAATGGAAAAGGGCCGCTGAGAACTCAGCGGCCCTTTTTGCGCGCGGCGGTGCCCGCCCCGATTTCCTTTACATCTTCAGCGTATTGGGCGTGAACTGACCATATGCGCCTGTCTGCCTGCGCATGGCGCCCGTCAGAAAGCTCCGGGATTCGGCCGCTGCGTTCCGCGAGATGCAGAGTGCGACCGGATGAGCGGGTCGCACCCGCAAACTTGCACGAAAAGTGTTGAACGGAGCCGGAAAAGTGCGAGAATGGCCCGGAAGCGCCCGCCAGGGGTGCTTGCCACGCTAGACGCCCTGCAGAGAATACCCGTACAACGCGAGGAGGCATCATGGACCAAGCCCTCGACGTGCACCGCCTGCACTTCGCATTCACGGTCACGTTCCACTACATCTTCCCGCAACTGACCATGGGGCTGGCGCTGTTGCTGGTCTATCTGAAGACCAAGGCGCTGCGCACCAACGATGAGCACTATAACCGCGCGGCGCGTTTCTGGGCGCGAATATTCGGCATCAATTTTGCGCTGGGCGTGGTGACGGGCATCCCCATGGAATTTCAGTTTGGCACCAACTGGGCGGAATTTTCGAAAAGCGCCGGCGGGGTCATCGGGCAGACGCTGGCGATGGAAGGCGTCTTTTCCTTTTTCCTGGAGTCCAGTTTTCTCGGACTGTTTTTATTCGGGGAGAAGAAACTCGGCCGGGTGGGGCATTGGTGGGCGGCCTTTCTGGTGTGGCTGGGATCATGGCTCTCCGGGTATCTGATCGTGGCCACCGATGCATGGATGCAGCATCCGACGGGGTACACACTGGGGCCGGAGGGCCAGTTTCAGCTCGCCAGCTTTTGGGAATTGGTGGTGAACAAGTGGGCGCTGTGGCAGTACGCGCACAACATGGTGGGCGCGGTGCAGACCGGGTGCTTCGTGATGGCCGCGGTCGGTGCGTTCTATCTGCTGACCAGCCGGCATGAGCAGTATGCGCGGACGTTCGTGAAAACGGGCGTACTGGTCGGCGCGGTCGCCGCCGTGCTGCAGATCTTCCCGACGGGGGACATGCAGGGCCGGATGATTGCCAAGCACCAGCCGCCGACGCTGGCGGCCATGGAAGGGCTGTTCGTCTCCGAGCAGGGCGCGCCGCTGGTGATTCTGGGCCAGCCGGACGTGCAGAAGCGCCGCCTGGACAACCCGTTGGTCGTGCCCAGGGCGCTAAGCTTTCTCACCTATCAAAACTGGAGCGCGAACGTGAAGGGGCTGGACAGCTTTCCGGAGGAGCAGTGGCCGGACAAGATTCCCCTGCTCTATTACAGCTATCACGTCATGGCCGGGCTCGGAACGATCTTCCTTGCGGTGATGGCGATTGCCGCGTGGCTGCTATGGCGCGGCACCCTGTACACCTCCCGCGCCATGCTCTGGACGCTGCTGCTTTGCGCACCGCTGCCGTACATCGCCAATACCGCCGGGTGGATGACGGCGGAGCTGGGCCGCCAGCCCTGGCTGATCTACGGCTTGATGCACACGGCGAAGGGCATCTCGCCGCGGGTGGCCGCGGGGAATGCGTGGTTCACGCTGCTGGGGTTCATGGGAATGTACGCGGTGCTGACGATCCTGTGGCTGTTTCTCGTCCACCACGAGATCGAGCGCGGGCCGGAACTGACCGTAGCGGAGTGAGGAGGAGCCGAAATGGAAACGATCTGGTTCTGCCTCGTCGCGATCATGATCGCGATGTACGTGCTGCTCGACGGATTCGACCTGGGAGCGGGCGCGATTCACCTGCTGGTGGCCAAGACGGACGCCGAACGGCGGCAGGTGCTCGCGAGCATTGCCCCGGTGTGGGACGGCAACGAAGTGTGGCTATTGGCCGCGGGTGGGGTTCTGTACTTCGCCTTTCCCGCGTTGTATGCCTCGGGTTTCAGCGGATTCTACCTGCCGTTGATGATCGTGCTGTGGCTGCTGATTCTGCGCGGGAGCGCCATCGAATTCCGCAACCACATTGAGAGCGCCGTGTGGGCCCCGCTGTGGGATTTCCTGTTCTGCGCCGCGAGCCTGCTGCTGGCCGTGTTCTACGGGGCGGCCCTCGGCAACGTCGTGCGCGGCGTGCCCCTGGATGGGAGCGGGTACTTTTTCGAGCCGCTGTGGACGAATTTCCGGCTGGGCGAGGAGACCGGGATCCTGGACTGGTACACGATCCTGGTCGGCGTGCTGGCGCTGGCCGCGCTGGTGATGCACGGCGGGCTGTGGGTGCAGTGGAAAACGGCGGGCGTGGTGAACCGGCGCGCGGGCCGCGCCGCGGGACAGGCGTGGTGGGCGGTGATTGCCCTGACGGCACTCGTGACGGCGTTGACCTTGCGCGTGCAGCCACAAGTGGCCCTGAATTTCCGGACCTGGCCATGGGGCTATCTCCTGCCGCTGCTGGCGGTGGCGGGTCTGGCCGGCGTGGGCTGGAACCTGGTGAGGAAGAAGGAGCGCATGGCGTTCTTTTCCTCGTGCCTGTACCTCGTGGGGATGCTGACGAGCGTAGTCTTCGGGGTGTACCCGATGGTGCTGCCGGCGCGGAATCCGGTGTATGCCCTGACGATTGCGAGCGCCAAAGCAGGCGCCTACGGCCTGAAGATCGGGCTGGTTTGGTGGATCATCGGGATGATCCTGACGGCCGGATATTTCACATTCGTGTACCGGTCGTTTGCCGGAAAGATCGAGGCCGAAGAGAAGTTACAGGATTCTTGGGGCGAATGAGCCGGGCCAGCGCGGGTGGGGCGCGAAGCGCAAGCAGCGAGGCTTCCCCGCGGCAACGGTTTTGAGGCAGGGGTTCGACTCCGCCACGTGCCAAGTGCGAAACACAGGTACGGCGGCGGCATTGACCAACCGAAAAGCAGGTGCGTAAGGTGCAAGAAGGGAGCTCGGGTGTGCGCCGAGCCCGAGTGGGGCGATGTGTCGCTGGTACACCGCGCAAGACGCCTGAGGGATTGAGACAGAAAAAAGAGGAAGAGCCAGCGGGGATTTCTCCTTCCTGCTGAATTGCTGATGGGGACGCCGAACAAAGCCGGGCGGTATGAAATCATGGGCGAACTGGGCCGCGGCGCCATGGGTGTCGTCTATAAGGCCCTGGACCCGGTGATCGGGCGCACCGTGGCGGTCAAGACTATCCGCCTCTCGGCGGAAGGTTCAGGGCTGTCGCGGCCCGAGATGTTGCAGCGCTTCCAGACGGAAGCGCGCGCCGCAGGCCTGCTCACGCACCCCAACATCGTGGTGGTCTATGATGCGGGCGAAGAAGACGGCCTGTACTACATCACCATGGAACTGGTGGAGGGCAAGAGCCTGCAGGCCCTGCTGGAATCCGGGCAGCGGTTCCCGCTGGCGCGGGTGCTGCGCATCCTGGAGCAGACCTGCTCGGCGCTGCAGTTCGCGCACGAGCGCAACGTCGTGCACCGCGACATCAAGCCCGCCAACCTGATGATGACCGCGGACGACACCGTGAAGGTGACGGACTTCGGCACCGCCAAGATCCTTCAGTTCGGCAGCACCCAGCAGACCGCGCACGTCATGGGCACGCCCAGCTACATGTCCCCGGAACAGGTGAAGGGCAAGGCTGTGGACGGGCGCTCGGACATCTTTTCGCTGGGCGTAATGTTCTACGAGATGATGACCGGGGAAAAGCCCTTTCCGGGGCAGAACATCACCACGGTCATTTACAAAATCGTGAATGAGGAGCCCCAGCCGCCGCGGCAGATTGATCCTTCCATTCATCCCGGGATCGACGCGGTGATCCTGAAGGCTCTGACCAAAGATCCCAACGCCCGCTACCAGAGTTGCTACGAGATGCTCGAGGATTTGCGCAACTACCGCTCGGTCGGCGGCAGTGCGGAATCCACCATGGTCCTGAGCGCTGCTCCGGCAGCCGGTGGCCATCGAGCCCCGCGTGCCGCCGCCCCGCCGCCCCGAGCGCCTGCGCCCCCGGCGGCCGTCCAGCCGCTGCGCCTGCGCCCGGATCCCAGCCCGGCGAGCGCCGCGAGTCCGGCGCCAACGCCTGCCGTGCACCGCGCGGCGCCGGCCGAGCCTCCGCAAAAGTCCAAGAGCATGCTGGGAACGATGCTCGCCGCGCTGTTTCTTCTCGGCGTGATCATCTTCGGCAGCTACCGTGTGCGCCCGTTCTTCGAGGACCTGATGCAACGGCGTGAAGCGCAGCGCGCGGAAGGGAAGAATCCGGCCGTGGCTGTCACGCCGCCAGTACCCGTGGAGGACCCATCCACGGAGAAGGAAGCGAGTTTGCCAGCGCCTCTTCCTGCAAGCCCAGGCACCGGCGCTGTCGAGACGAAGCCCGTGGAGAGTCCGGCAGCGAGCGCGCCGCTGAAGAGACCCGGGAGTCCCCTGAGCCCCGGGGCCGCAGAATTCAAGGGGCGTATGGAAGAAGTCATCGCGCAAAGGGGTTTAACCGGCCGCGTGAAACTGGGCGGCACCGGGAACACCCTGACACTGACCGGGCGGTTGCGCCCGAGCGAGCATCGCGATCTCCTGGAGAGCCTGCGCTCTGCGCCGAAAAGCGTGCAGATCGTGGACGATGTCAACTACGACGACATAGCGGAGAGCGCGCCGGGATCGGAAGCCGCCGGCGAGCATCCCGTTCCGCTCACCGGGCGCGGCGCGATTCACGTGGTGACGGATGTAATCGGGGCCACGGCGACCTTGCGCGGGGCCGCGGGGATCCTGGTCAGCAATTGCCAGACGCCGTGCAGCTTCAACAATCTGCCCCCGGCGCCCTACCTCCTGGAGGTCAACAAGGACGGCTACCAGGCGGTCCGCGCGAATCTGCAGGTGCGTCCCAGGGCCGTGATTGACAAGAAGTTCGCGCTCGAATCGCTGGTGCAGGGAATCTATGTGCGCAGCCAGCCCCCGGGCGCGGATGTGTTCGTCAATGGCCAGAAACAACCCGGGAAAACACCCCTGAAACTGCCCATCGCTCCGGGCCAGTACGATCTCGTCGTGAGCCTGGAAGGCTATGAGCGCCATTCCGAACAGGTGCAGCTCAAGGACAACATTCAGACACAATTGGATGTCACGCTCACGCAGCGCTCCTACCATCCAGCCTGGGTCAACGTGGAAACCCGCCCGCCCGGCGCGGAGATCCTGATCGACGGTAAGCCCACCGGCAAATTTGCCCCCGCGCGCGTCGAGATGACCGCAGGAGCCCATTGGGTATCTTTCGCTCTGAACGGCTATCGCCCCAGCAAGAAGTTCGTGGGCGTGCAAGAAGGGCAGACCGTGGAGGTCAGCGCCGAGCTCGAGCGAAAGTTCCGGTAAGTATCCCTCCCCCACCCCCAGAACCTGCCCAAGTAGCACCCGACAGGTATCACTTAGGAACAGGCATCCCAGCATAGTTCTAGTACTTGCTATACTGCTTGGTGTAGGCAAAGGATTTATCCGTATTTCTCTACGGATGGTCAATTGCTCTATTTGCTTAGCGCGAGTCCTCTGTTTGTTCCGCAGCAGATTTGCTGACGGAGGGGTCCTCGCAGGCTTTCCAGGCCGGGGCCTGAGAAGCAGCAAGAAGGGAAGTTGACCGCGTGGCGGTCACACAGGGAAGGGTCCGGGATGCAGGTAAGGCAGCCCAGATATTGCGCCAGGAAGCAGAAATCACACAGGCGCAGGGATTCACGGTGTCCCCGATGAAAGAACTGCCGGCAATGATGGAGGATGTGCCGACGCTGGTCGCAGAGCCGCTGCGCATGGGCGAGACGCGCCGGCGCGAGGTGCACGTCGCGAAGGTGCAGCGTGCGCTACGCTCTCTGCAGATCCTGCTGCGTTCCACGCGGCTCTATCAGAAAGACCACCCGCAGACGATGGAAAGCCTGGATGCCGCCTACGAAGCATTGCGCGACGTGGCCGGCAGCCTGAACGGGCTGGAACTGCGCCTGGAGCGCGGCGGGGTCCTGGTGCCCAAGCTGGGCCCGGCGCCGCTGCCGGATGGACGCGGCGAATTGGCGTCGCTGGCGGACGATCTGCAGCGCGCGGGCATTAACGCTCTGTTCTTCGCAGAAAAATTCCACGTCGGCGAATTGGACACCTTCGCGCGCCTGATGCACGCGCCGCCGCAACGCGCGGAAGAGAAAGCGATGAACCAGAGCGGTGCGGGCCCCTGGGCGGCGCGCCTGGCGGAGAATTGTGTGGAAGGAATCCTGGTCAACGCCCAGAGTGAGCGGACCGTGGATTCGGTGCTGGCGAGCCTGGTGGCCGCGCTGGTGGCCTACGGCGGAAGCGCGCCGCAGGACGGCGGGGATCACACGCCCTTCAGCGCGCCGCACGTGGAAGATCTCGTACCCGCGCTGCGCCTGCTGGCCCGCCTGACGCCGCCGCTGGAAGCGGCGCGCGGGCTTTCCGCGGAGGACGCGGCGCGGGCCATCCATGCGGTGCTGGAACAGACCAGCAAGGCCACCGTGCGCCTGCTTTTCAGCACGATCTCTCAGTATGCGCCGCGCGATGCCGAGCGCGCGCAGCCCTACCTGCTGCGGCTTTCCGAGAGCCTGGTGCTGGAATTCCTGGGCGCGGAATTTGCCGCCGGAACGCTGGCCGCGGCCGGCGTGCGGCCGCTGTTCCAGCATTTGGGCGACGTACTGGTGTCTGCGGGCGCCTACGGCGGTCCGCATGCCTCGCAGCATCTTTCCGCGCTGGCCATGGAATGGGCCAAGGAAGCGCACCGCGAGCAGCTCATCGAGCGCTTCTGGTCGGAGCTGCCGGCACGGGAACGCTCCGCGACGCTGCGCGGGCCGGAGATCTGGTGCGTGCCGGTCTCGGCGTTGCGCCGCACGCTGCGCCATCTTTCGGACGCCGGAGCCGATGCGCCGCGGCGCGAAGCGCGCAGCATTCTGCTGAACTATGCACGAGGTCTCGCACTGACGGATCCCCTGGCGCGGCGTACGGTGGCCGCGGGCCTGGTGGAACTGACGCCCCTTCTGGAATCTCTGTGGCCCAATCAGCTTCCCGAGGACTTGAGCCGCGGGGCGCTGACGGCCCTGGAGAAAGAAACGATCCCCGAGAACGGGGCGCTGCTGGCGGCTTTCCTGGAGACGCTGGGCGGCATCGCCGTCACCCGCGCGGACTTTGCGGGTTTCGAAGCGATCCTGGCGGGGCTGGAGAAGGCGCCGCGCGATAGCGAACACGGGCACATGGCGGCGCTGGCGGAACGTCTGGTAGCGCAGGACCGCTGGCTGCTGCTGGTGGATGCCGCGCTGGCCAACCGCGCTCTCGATCCCATCGTGCCGCGCCTGCTACAGCGCGATCCGGAGCGCCTGCTGGACCGCCTGGCGCTGCTGCTGACCGAGCCCCGCGGCCAGGAGCAAGTGCCGGCCATGGCGCGGCTGCTGCGCGCGATCGGCGTGCCGGTGCTGGGCTTGCTCGAGGCCCGGCTGTATGAAGCGCGCCGGCAACGCGTGCTGGCGGCGATCAAGCTGCTCTCCGCCACCGACGCCGACCGGCTGCTGCGCGCGCTGCCTCGTGCGCTGGCGAGCTGGGAATGGAATCTGCAGGACTTGGCGGTATCCGAGCTGGCGCGGCCGGCCAACGCGGCTTCCGCGGTCAGCACCGCGTTCGTTTTTTCGGCGCTGCTCGCGGAAGCCCATCCGCTGGTCGTGCCGATGATGATCGACCACATCGGCGTGACCCAGGAGATGACGGCATTGGCCACCCTGATGGAGATTGCCGCCGGCGAGCACACCGTCCTGCGCGATCTTTTTGTGCGCATCAAGGCCATCGAGGCCCTCGGCCGCATGCGCGCGGGGGAAGCCGTGGGACTGCTGCACGAACTGGCCGAGGGCCGCGACGGCTTGAGCTATGCCGAGCCCGGCGGGCTGCGCGCCGCGGCCGATGAAGCCCTGGCGCTGATCGAGAACCGCCCGTCTTCCGCGCGCGTGCGCGCGGCCTATGAAACCCTAGGACAGATGAACCAGCCGTTCCCGGTGCCACGGCGCTACACTCGCGTGGCCCTGGAATCCCCGCTGACGGCGCAGATCGCAGGGCCGCAGTCCAGCTCCGCGCGCGTGCGCACCATCAGCCTGGGCGGCGCCTATCTGGAATCTCCCCGCAAGCTGGCGGTGGGCGACTCCATCCAGCTGGAGATGCGCGCGGGTATGCGCAAGATCCACTGCACCGCCGTGGTGCGCACCGCCGGTCCGGACGGCAGCGGCATCGAGATCGTGCACATGAAGGAAGACGACCGCGAGAAACTGCGTCGCCTGGTACATCGCCACCTGGATACCTGAGCGCGCGGCTCGAATTCTCCCGCGTTTCCCCGGAAAAATAGACCGGGCTACTCCACAAGCGGACGCCGGCCCCTGCGTCTGCGGCCCTTGGCCGTCCTGCGCACGGGGGCCGAGCGTATGCACCGACGTTTCATTCGACAGCCAGGTGAAAATCCGGCAAGCTTCTGGCAGGAGAGCGAAGAATGACCGTGCAAACCTGGATTGCCATCGTCGGGAATTGCGCCGCGGTGTGCACCACCGGCGCCTTTGTGCCCCAGGTCTGGAAGATCTGGAAGCAGGGCGGGCGCGACCTGTCCTACTCCATGCTGTACATCTACTTGCTCGGCGTGCTGCTGTGGCTGATCTATGGCCTGCTTCTGCGCGCGGAGGCCGTGATCCTGGCCAATGCGGCCACGCTGCTGCTGGTGCTGGCCGCATTGGTTCTCAAGCTGCGCGCCGAGCGCCGCGCCGCGCACCCGCCGGCCGCCAGGGCTGGGGTGTCTGCTTCGTAGTCCATTCGCCGCGCCCCCAAAAGATTCCTATTGAAAAGCGCCCGTGGTTGCAGTAAAAGCCGAGTATTCATTCGCTTACGCCTTAGGGAGCGAACAGGTCTGCAAACCGTAGCGGGGTAGCGGAAAACGGACGAGATCGTTGGAGGAGGGTGGCATGCATTGCTCAAAGCGTATGCTGGCCGTTCTGTTGGTGTGTGTGGTGGCGCTGTTCTTTGCCGGAACTGCGGCGGCGCAGAGAAACACGGCGGATCTTTCGGGAACGATTTCCGACCCGCAGGGGCTGGCGGTAAAAGGCGCGAAGGTGACGGTGACCAGCCTGAGCACCGGCGCCGAGCGCACCACCGTCGCCGATGAAAGCGGCCGCTACAGCCTGGTGGGCTTGCCCCCGGGCAAATTCAAACTGACCGTGGAAGGCGGGGCCAGCTTCGCGGCCTTTGAGAATCCCGAGCTGGTGCTGACGGTCGGCGAAGCGGCCACCTTCGACCTGCAACTCCAACTCCGCGGGGTGCAGCAGACGGTGACGGTGACCACGGAAACCGCGCCCATCGAGACCACTAAGACGGAAAGCTCCCAGACCGTGGAGCAGCGGCGCATCGATAACCTGCCCATCAACGGCCGCAACTATATCAACTTTACCCTGACCAGTTCACAGACCAGCCGCGACGTGGCGCCCTCCATCGGCCCCGCGCCGACCAGCGGCCTGAACGTCGGCGGGCAGCGCGGCCGCTCCAATCAGGTCAACGTGGACGGCGCGGACGCCGTGGATAACTCGATCAACGGCATCCGGGCCACCGTCTCGCAGGAGGCGGTGCAGGAGTTCCAGCTCATTCTGAGCAACTACAACGCCGAGTACGGCCGTGCCACCGGCGGCGTGGTGAACATCGTCACCAAGAGCGGCGGCAACGACGTGCACGGTAACCTCTTCGGCTATTTGCGCAACAAGTCGTTCCAGGCGCGCAACGCCTTCTCGGGGCAGGTGGATACCGCCACCGGCAATCTGATACCAGTCAAGCAGGCCTACACCCGCGTACAGGCAGGAGCCACGCTGGGCGGGCCCATCAAGAAGGACAAGTCCTTCTACTTCTTCTCCTACGAATACACGCAGCGCGAGGAGACCGGCTTCTCCAGCATCGGCCAGAACAATTTCGACCTTGCGCCGTTTCAGTGTGGAGGGTGCGGGCTGCAAGGTCTTCTCCTGACCGGGCCGCAGACGACAGCGGTAAACAGTCTTTTGGGGGCGGGCCAGGTGGCGCTTGCCGGGGAGTATGCCACCATCCTGGGATCGGCCTCGAGCGTGGCCCTGAACAAGACCGACTACGGCGCCCTGGCGTCGACATTGTCCGGCGGCTCCCTAAACCCATACATCGTGCCGGGAGAATTTTCGTTTCCAGTGCCTTGCCCCCTGGGTCAGACCATCAATGCAGTGTTCTGTGGCGGATTTGCGGCAGTCGGGCCGGGTGGCTCCGTCGTTCCGGCTGGAATCGCGCCGCTGCCGGCGTCATACGTCGGCCTGATGTCCCTGCGTGGCAACTTCCCGGTGATGGAAAAGACCAGTCTGTGGTCGGGCCGCCTGGACCAGCGTTGGAACAACCACAATACCTCCTTCCTGCGCGTGGGCGTTTCCCCCTCGCTGGTGACCGGGATTCAGACCACTTCCCAGAACCAGGTCTTCGGACAGAACTCCGGATCGCGCACCGGCATGAACCAGAGCCGCGACGTTTCCGGCACCTTCCAGCACGACACCATCATCGGCGACCGGACCTTCAACCAGTTCCGCTTTCAGTTCGCGCGCCGCGGCCTGCATTACGGCTATTCGAAACTTCCCGGCGGCGACCAGCTCGGCGTGAACATACCGGGCTATGCCTACTTCGGGCGGGAGCCGTACTCCACGGTGGATCGCATCGAGCGGCGCTGGGAGTGGACCGACAACATCACCTTGGTGCGCGGCAATCACACCTTCAAGATGGGCGGGGACGTGAACTATATACAGTTGCGCACCTCCAAACCCACCATTTTCCAGCTCGACTTCGGCGGGGTGGCCAACTTCGGCGCGAACCCCATCTCCACGGTTACTGGCGGATTAATACCGGATTCGGTGGGGGGAATCAATCTGCCCGGCACCACCGCCGTGCAGTCCTACGGCCTGGGCCTTCCCACCACCTACATCCAGGGAATCGGAGCCGCCAACCGCCCCCTCAATAACATCCCCCTGGGCTTTTTCGCGCAGGATAGCTGGCGGATAACCCGTAAGCTGACCCTGAACTATGGCGTGCGCTACGATGTCGAGCTCACGCCGATCTTCCCGGCGGCGACTGCGGTGAACCAGGCGGCGGAACAGGCCCTGGGCATCGTGGAAGGAATCCCGCGCGACAAGAATAACGTGGCTCCGCGCATCGGCCTGGCCTGGGATCCCAAGGGCGACGGCAAGACCGTGATCCGCGCCGGCTACGGTATCTTCTACGATCATCCCCTGCTGGCAGTGGCCTTCGACGCGATCACCGTGGATGGCGGCCAGTCCGTGCAACTGATCTCCGGCGGGGGCGCCCCCTCCGCCTGCGGCCTGGTGACACTTGCGTGCGGCGGCGGCCTGGACAGCCCCGCAAATCTCAATGGTTCTTCGATCTTCCAGGGCGTGCTGAACTCTCTGCCCAGCATGTACTATCAGCCGAACCAGCAGCGCTTCGATCCCTTTGGCACGAATTCCTTGTTTGCCAACCAGAACTTCCTGACGGCGGGCTTCCCGCTTTCGGCTCTGCCGTTCAACTTGCCGGTGTCTAAGGATTTCAAATTTGCCTATGCCCAGCAATCGAACTTGACGGTCGAGCGGGAGATAGCCGGGTCGTGGAAGATCAGCGTGGGCTATCAGTATACGCACGCGATCCACCTGAACCGCCCGGTGGACATTAACCCCACGGACCCGCAGTTGCTGACGCAGAACTTCGTCAATGCGGAGGTGGCAGGTCTCAATTTCAGCAGCCCGGCCACGGTAGTCGCTCCGGCCGCCTCTTTTGGGTCGACACCGACCACCTGCGGCGTGAACGTCATCGCTCCGCAGGTTCTGGGTGTGCTCTTTGGCTGCCCGGTGGCTGCGCTCGACGGACAGTTTCTCGGCACGGCGGCGGCATTCAATTTCTTCCGCCCGTCCGGACCCAATCCGTCCTTCGGAGGGTTACCAGCCTATCCTGGGCTTGTTACCTTGGCGGGACTCGCCGGCTATCCCACAGGTAAAGGCGCGCCCGTGCCCTTCAACAGCGTGGATGCCCAGATGTCCAACGGCAATTCGGTCTATCACGGGCTGACGGTCAACGTGACCAAGCGCTTCTCCAAGGGCTTCGAACTGCTCTCCAGTTACACCTGGTCGCACACCATCGACGACTCGATTGACTTGCAGTCTCCTCTCGAGCCGCAGGACAGCCGCTTCCCCAACCTGGAACGCGGCAATTCCAATCTCGACCAGCGCCACCGCTGGGTCACCAGCGCCGTCTATCAGAGCCCCAGCGCCAAGAGCGGCGACAGCTTCTGGAAGCATTTCCTGGGAGACTTCTCGGTGGCCCCCATCGTCGAGGTTTCCTCCGGGCGGCCCTACACGATTATCACCGGTGTGGATTACCGGCTGGGCCTGGGGGCCTCGAACGGCCGGCCTTCCGTGGGCTCCGGCGCCGTCACGGCCACCTCGCCGTACATTCCCGGCGTGACCTTTACGCTCCCGAACTCCTGCCTTACAAGCAGCGGCGCTTCGTTCAGCGTGCCCGGAGTGACAACCTTGGGCTACGGCTGCAACGGCAATCTCAGCCGCAATGCCTTCGTCGCCCCCAATTTCTTCCAGTGGGACCTGCGCGTCTCCAAGCGGGTGCCCTTCGGCGAGCGCTTTAAGCTGGACCTGATCGCCGACGCCTTCAATCTGTTCAACCGCACCAACGTTGCGGCAGTGAACCAGCTCTGCAGCCCGGCGGCCGGCTCAACGTGCACGGCGGGCGCGCCCGCGGCCGCCAGCGACGCGCGGCAATTCCAGTTCGCGCTGAAACTGAACTGGTAGAAGAAAAGGAAGTTGAAAGTCGAAAGTTAAAAGTCAAAAGAGGGCTTCCTGGTCCAACTGGGAAGCCCTTTTTACTTTCCGGGGTTTTCAGAATTGCGCTCCTGCGAGTAGAGTAGGGAAGCCGTTTCCCGCGAGGGAGTTGGAGAAACGATGAACGCAGTATGGATCGTGCTGGCGGTTGTGGTGGCGCTGCTCGTGCTCTGGCAGGTGCTGCAGAGCAGGCAAAGCCGGAGGCGCGAGGAAGAGGCGCGCGCGCGCAGCGAACAGCTGCAGCGCGACCTGCAGACGCTCGCCGGGCAGACGCAGAATTTCAGCCAGCAGATCGGGCAGATGCAGCAGAGCGTGGCGCAGCGGCTGGAGTCGGTGACCCAGGCGCTGCACAAGGGCGTGACCGATTCCGCGAATATCTCCGCGGCGGCTCAGGCGGCGATGAGCGGCGAGCTGAAAAACTCCCGCGAGATGATCGGGCAGATCCAGAAGCAACTGGGCGAGGTGCAGGAGGCCGGGCGCGAGATGTCCCAGGCCACGCAGACCCTGCAGCACATTCTGGGCGGGGCCAAGTCCCGCGGGTCGCTGGGCGAAGTGACCCTGGAGCGGCTGCTCGAGGATTCGCTGCCCTCCGCGCAGTACGCCATGCAGTACCGCTTCGCCAGCGGGGAGGCCGCCGACGCGGTCATCTTCCTGCGCGACAAGAAGCTCATGGCCATCGATTCCAAGTTTCCCCTGGATGCCTACCGCCGCCTGAGCGCCGAGGGTGACGAGGCGCGCCGCGCCTTTGCCACCGCGGTGAAGGGCCACGCCGACTCCATCGGCAAAAAATATATCGTGCCGAACGAGGGCACGCTGGATGTGGCGCTGATGTTCGTGCCCTCGGAAGCCGTCTACTACGAGATGCTGATGACCGAGGACAGCAAGGGACTGCAACTGGACGCCTACTGCCGGGAGAGAAAAGTCATCGCCGTATCTCCGAACACTCTCTACGCGCACCTGTGCGTGATTTCCATGGGGCTGCGCGGCCTGCAGATCGAGGAAAACGCCAAGCGCCTGGTCGCCGGCCTCTCCGGGATGCAGAAGCAAATGGACACCTTCACGGAAGTGTTCGAGAAGCTGGGCACGCACCTGAAGAACGCGCAGCAGAGCTACAGCGACGCGGACAAGCGCTTCGAGAAGGTGCACAACACGCTAGGCGGAATGCTGGGCACGGAAACCGCGGGTGCGCTGGGCGAAGCGGGGCCCGGCGAGCTGTCCTTGCCGCCGGCGAAAAACGCCAAGCAGATCGCCTAGTCCTCCTGGAAAAATCAAATACCGCAAAGAGTTGTCTGGCCGGAGTGCGTGCGGAAGTCCGCCGGCTGCCGCAGTCTTGCGGTGCGACCGGGGCGGAGGAGAGGTCAGCGGTGCGGCGGGACGTAGGAGGGCACCAGGCGGATGCTAATGAGGAAGGAGCCGTGGCTGCGCCCGAAGAGCTGCAGGCCCGCGGAATTTTCCGGGCCGCCGGTGGAGGGCAGGCGCACGGGATTGCCGCCGGCGAGCTCGGCGATTTGCGGGGCGAGGTTGCGCGCTTCGAGTGGGACGCGCTCCGCGGTGCCATGGACGAGGATGACGAGCTCGCGCTTTTCTCCGGGGGCCAGGGGGGCGGAAGAAGCTACCAGCTCGAGCGACACGAAGTGCAGGGAGAAGGGAGGCGCGGCGCGTTCGCCGCAGGCGAGCGTGGCTTCGGCGGGGCCGGGGGGGAGGCCGTCGGGCGGGAGGATGGTCAGCGCCAGCGAAGAGGCGGCAAGGACCAGCGCGGGCTGGCCGGCGATGAGCACGCGGTTGGCATCGGCCGCGCCGCAGAAACCCGTGCCGAAGAGGTCGAAGCGGTCGGCGAGCAGGGCAAAACGCGGGATGGCGAGCACGGCGAGGCGTGGCAGGGAGGTTTCGCCCGCGCGTGGGGTTCCGCCGGCGCCGGTGAGGGCCTGCGAGGCGACGATCGTCAGAGGCACGCGGCCGGGGCGTCCGGAGATGGAGGCGAAGAACGTGCCCGCAGCGGAGGGTGCGGCCAGGGTGGCGCGGCCGGTGGCGTCGGTGGTGACGCGGTCTCCGCTGGAAAAAGCGACGCTGACGCCGGGGGTGAGGCGGCCAGTGAAGTCGAGGACGGCCAAGGTGATGCGTTCCCCGGCCAGGGCCCGCCGGGGCAGCAGGAGGATGCGCGCGGCGGAGGGCGCCGGGGCCGCGGGCAGCTTCTGTGCGTGGCCCAGAGCCGGGAAGACGGAAAGTGCGGCGAGGATCGTCACGGCAACGAGGGCCAGCCCTTCGAGGCGCAGGGTAAATAGACGAGAAAAGCAGAAGTGGCGGAGGCGGAGCACGCAAGGATTGTAGATGAGAGCCCTGCCCAGGTCGATTACTTCATGACGCGTTTCAGTCCTTGCTCGATCCTCGAATCACAGAACAACATACGGATTTTCACGGGGCTGGTCTTCCGCTTCGGAAGCCGTTAACAAGCGCAAAGCACAACGTAAGCGCATTCCCCTACAAAGGGAAGCAAAGAGGGACGGCGGGGCAAACCCGCCGCTACAAGAGAGACTCAGTGGCTGACGGGGGCGCTGCTGGCTGCCGCCACGGGCAGCTTGCAGGTGGTCCAGGCGCTGAAGCCGCCTGCGATGTTGATAATGTTCTGGAAGCCGGCGCGGCGCAGGAGGCTGGCGGCGATGGCGCTGCGGTATCCGCCCTGGCACTGCACGGCGAGAGGGCGGCTGCGGTCGAGGCCGTCGAAGTCCTTTTCCAGATTGTTCAGCGGCTTGAGCATAGCGCCGGCGATGTGGCCCGAATCCCACTCGCCCTGGCGGCGCACATCGAGCAGCTGCAAACCTTCAGCGCCGCGCATGCGCTGGTGGAGTTCCTCGACGGTGATCTCCGGAATGCTCTCCAGGGGAAGGCCGGCTTTTTGCCAGGCCAGGATGCCGCCCTCCAGGTAGCCTTCGAGCTTCTCGATGCCCACGCGTGCCAGGCGCATGCGGGTTTCCTCCACGGCGGCGGAATCTTCCGCGACGAGGAGCAGGCGGGCATCTACACCAAGCAGAGCGCCGGCCCAGGAAGCGAATTGGCCGCCCAAGGCGATCTGCACGGAACCCGGAATGTGGGCAGGGAGGTATTTTGCTGCAGGACGGGTGTCCAGCACGATCAGCCCTTCGCTGCGCTGGGCTTCGAATGCGGCGGGCGAGAGGCCGAGCAGCGGCGGGAGATCGGAGAGCGCGGGCGCGCCGCTGCGATTGATGGCGGCGTCGCGCAGGAAGTAGCCGGGGCGCTCGGGAAGATCATCGGTGAGCAGGCGGACGAACTCGTCTTTGCTGGCGGCGCGCAGGGCATAGTTCAGAGTGCGTTGCGTGCCGATGGTGGAAGAGAGGTCCGTGCTCATCTGGCGTCCGCAGAGGGAGCCGGCGCCATGCGCGGGATAGACGAGAACGTCGTCGGGAAGGGTCAAGAGTTTGGAGTGCAGGCTGTCGTAGAGCAGCGCCGCCAGCTGCTGGGGAGTGTGGTTCGGGGAGAGGTCGGGCCTGCCGACGTCGCCGATGAAAAGGGTGTCTCCGGTCAGAGCCGCCCACGGCTTTTCGGAGCGGTCCAGATCGGTGACCACAATGCAGACGCTCTCCGGGGTATGGCCGGGGGTCTCCAGAAAGCGCAGAACGACGCGGCCAAAACGGACTTCCTCGCCGTCCTTTACGGGAACGTGCGGAAAGGTCGCGCCGGCCTGCGCGCCCAGGTAGATCTGAGCGCCGGTGCGGCGCGCCAGTTCCACATGGCCGGAGACAAAATCGGCGTGCAGGTGGGTCTCGATGATGTGCTGGATGCGGAGCCCGCGGCGGGCGGCCTCCTCGAGATAGATGTCGACGTCGCGTTGCGGGTCCACGATGGCGGCGATGCCCTCCGAGCCAACAAGGTAGGAGGCATGCGCAAGGCAGCTGAGATAGAACTGTTGAAATTCCATGGCACGCTCCCGGGTCGGCCCCGCTACTTCTTGTGAGCCTTGAAGGCGAGGTAGAAGTCCTTCTTCTCGTAGTCCTTGTTGGCGGTGTTGCGGGCGACGTCTTCGACGGTTTTGGGCGCGGGCACAACCACGGGCTGGCCCGGCTGCCAGTTCACGGGCGTGGCGCAGGCCTGGGTGTCGGCGGTCTGCAGCCCCTTGACCAGGCGGACCACCTCGTCCACGTTGCGGCCGACGTTCAGAGGGTAGTAAATAATCGCGCGAATCACCCGCTTGGGATCGATGACGAAGACCGCGCGCACCGTGGCCGTGGCGCTGGCTCCCGGGTGGAGCATGCCGTAGAGGCTGGAGACCTTCATGTCGATGTCGGCGACCATGGGGTAGGAAATCTCCACGCCCATGATCTGCTTGATGTTCTGCAGCCAGGCCAGATGGGAGTGGATGCTGTCGATGCTCAGACCGATCAGCTTGACGCCCAGAGCCTTGAACTCGTCGTTGCGCCGGGCGAATTCGGTAAGTTCCGTGGTGCAGACGGGCGTGAAATCGGCGGGGTGGGAAAAAAATACGACCCAGGAATCGCCCTGCCATTCGCTGAACTTCATCGCCGGAGAGTGCGTGGTTACGGCGGTGAAGTCCGGAGCGGTTTCCCCGATCTTGGGAAGGCTGATGGTGTCTGTCATGGCTGCTTGCGTTCCTTTCCTGCGTGCCTGAATGATAGCTATATTCCGCGACCTGCTCCGCGATCCGTTTGAGTAAGAGAGCTCGCTGCACCGGGCTCTAGAGCGGGAGAGATCTTACATCATTGCAGCGGCAGGCGGTGAACTGGGATTAGGGGCCCGCCTGTGCGGACCCGTCACCGAAATGGCACAAAAAAGCGTCGGATGCGGGGGCCTGTGCGGGGATGCCCGACGGCGGAAAGTGGCGAAAATGCGAATAACTAGTTGAGGCCAGTCCATTGAGGAGGACGCAGGGCTCTGTTAGCGTGGGAGCAGACAGTCCGGAGCGGGTGTGTCCGGGCAGCGGGTGAGCCATCGGACGGGCGAGTCGAGGCTCGCCGGAATAGTGCGGAGCAAAGCCAGTGCGAATTGTATGCGGCGGCAGCAGCGACGTGGGCCGTGTCCGCTCGAACAACGAGGATAGTTACCGCATTGTGGCGCCGCTGAACCTGTTCGTGCTATCGGACGGGATGGGCGGCGAGGCGCACGGGGAAGTCGCCAGTGCGCTGGCGGTGGAAACGGTGGCGGGACACTGTCTGGAGGCGCAGATCGACCAAGCCGCGCCGCTGTTCGGCGAGCCGGTGGTGGGCTGGAGCGAGCGCACCAGACGCTTGGTGAGCGCGGTGCACCTGGCCAACCGGAATATTTACGCTTCGGCGGAAGAGCATGCGGAACAGCAGGGAATGGGCGCGACGCTGAGCGCGGTGTGGATTGAGGGCGAACGGATGAGCGTGGCGCACGTGGGGGACAGCCGGGTGTATCTGCTGCGCATGGGCGGGCTGCACCAGTTGACCAACGATCATTCGCTGGTGGCCGAGCAGGTGCGGCGGGGCATCCTGACGCCGGCGGAAGCCGAGCAGAGCGAGATGCAGAGCGTGCTGCTGCGGGCGCTGGGGACGCAGGCGGAAGTGGAAGTGGATACGGATGAGCACGCGCTCATCGCGCGGGATGTGCTGCTGATCTGCTCGGACGGGCTGACGCGCATGGTCACCGAGCCGGAAATTGCCGGGACGCTGCAAGCGGAAACCGATCCCCAGCGGGCGGCGGAAAAGCTGGTGGCGCTGGCCAATGAAAACGGGGGAGCGGACAACGTCACGGTGATCGTGGTACGGCTGGATTCCGAAGCGAAGGGATTGTTTTCCTGGCTGCGCGGGAGCGCCCGGAAGACGGGATCAAACGGGGATGCGGGAGGAGGCGTTTGAAATGGCAAAGCTCAGCCTGATGTTCGAGAACCGGGTGGTCAAGGAAGTGCCCGTGGGGAGCGTGCCGGTGGGCATCGGGCGCGCGCCGGACAATGACATTCCCGTGGACAACCTGGCGGTCTCCAACTACCACGCGCGCGTCTATTTCGAGGCGGGCAAGCTCGTGGTGGAGGACCTGGACAGCCTGAACGGAACGTTTGTGAACGATCTGCGCATCGAGCGCGCCACCCTGCACGACGGCGATTCCATCTGGATCGGCAAGCATCACATCAAGGTGGATGCCACCGGAGAGGGGCCGCTGACGCTGGAGAGCGCGCGCAAGGCCAGCGCGCCGCGCATTGATGAAACCATGGTGCTGGACACCAAGGAGAGGCGCGACCTGCTGCAGCAGGCCGTTGCCCTGGGGGAGCGCTCGCAGTTCGCGGGGGGGCGGCTGAAAATGCCCTCGCTAGCGGTGCTCGGCGGAAAGACCGATCAGCGGGACTATATGCTCACGAACAAGCTGACGGTGATCGGGAAATCGGCTATGGCCACGGTGCGGCTGAAGGGCTGGTTCAAGCCGGAGGTCGCCGCGCAGATCAATCATCGCGATGACGGCTACTATCTGGGGCCCGGCGACAAGATTCCCACGGTGAACGGCATGCCGATTCACGGGCCCACGCGTCTGAACGACGGCGACCTCATCGAGGTTTGCGGCGTGCGTCTGAACTTCTTCTTCCGCGAATAGCGAAGCAGACGAAGGGCGGGGCGCCGGGGCTCCGCGCCGGCGGCTGCCGCTACTGCGACGGTCGCCGGGCCTTCTTCCTCTGAATCCGGACATCCTGCGCATACGTTAGGCGGTGTTTCGCGCGGTCTGCGAAGCATGAGGAAAAGGGTGTTGGTCGAGGTTGCTGTAGCGGCGGGTTGTCTCGTTACATCGCGGCCTCCCGGCCGCGCCGGGATCAATGCCACCGCCGCTGCGAGCTGAGGCAGGGCGTGGAAAGTGGCTGGATTGACAAATCCCGGAGCGCTGCCTACTCTCGATTTGAGGTGTGGAGTAAGGGAGGACGATATGCTGCATCGAGTGACTCGTTTCCATATTCTTCTCGCAGCAGCCGCAGCCGGAGCAGGACTGTGGTATGCCGGAGCGTTCCATCCGCAGGTTGTGCAGGCGCAGGGAGCCGCGCGGCCTGTAGGGAAAACCATTGAAATCAAGGCGCCGCTGGGGCTGCCGCCGGTGCCGGTGCCGGCAAACAATCCGCCGACCGTGGAGACCATCGCGCTGGGCCGCCGGCTGTACTACGACAAGGCACTTTCGTTGGACGACACCATCTCCTGCGCCAGTTGTCATGGCCCGGCCAGCGGATTCACCGACAACAAGGCGTTTTCCTCGGGGGTGGGTGGCAAGCTCGGCGGGCGCAGCGCGCCGACGGTAATCAACTCGGCCTACAACACGGTGCAGTTCTGGGACGGGCGCGCGCCGAGCCTGGAAGACCAGGCTATGGGGCCGATGCAGAACCCGGTGGAAATGGCGCACACGCTGGAAGGCGTGGTGAAGTACGTGCAAGGGAATGCCAGCTACCGCGAAGCCTTCCAGAAGGCCTGGGGCACGGACCAGATCACCATCGACATGGTGGCGAAGTCCATCGGTTCGTTCGAACGCACGGTGTTGAGCGGGAATTCCCCGTTTGACCGCTACTACTACAGACACGACAAGAAGGCGCTTTCGAAGTCCGCGCAGCGCGGGCTGAAAGTGTTCCAGGACCCGAAGAAAGGCAACTGCGCCGTGTGCCACACGATCGGCGACAATTACGCGCTGTTCACCGACAACAAGTTCCATAACATCGGCATCGGCGCGGATACCCGGGGCAATTTCACCGATACCGGCCGCGCCGCGATCTCCAAGAATGAGGCGGACACCGGGGCGTTCAAGACGCCGACGCTGCGCAACATCTCGCAGACCGCTCCGTACATGCACGACGGCAGCATGCCCACGCTCAAGGATGTGATCGACCATTACATCGGCGGAGGCAATTCCAATCCACACCTGGACAAGGAAATCCACGTTCTGGATTTTCTGACCGGGCAGGAGCGCGAGGATCTGCAGGAGTTCCTGAAATCGCTGGACGGCAAGCTGCCTCCCGACGTCGGACCGCCGGAAGGGAAGTAAGCCGCATCTGCGGTTGTGGTGAAAATCAGCCGGCCGGTGGGTACCCATTGCAAGGTGCGCACCGGCCGGTTTCTTGTTGACGCCAAGACCGGACGCAACTTCGCCTCCTCACCGCTGGCCTGTGTTTCCGGGGAGATCTTTTCCGGCGCGCCGGAATCAACTATCGCTCCGCTCGGGAGGACAACCGCCAACGCGATTTCCGGCACCTTGCTAAAACCTTGCCGGTAGGGCGGGGCGGCGGGGGCCGAGGCTCGGCATGTCAGCGAGTTTTTCGACCGGCAGGGCCACGCGCACGGCGTTGAGCACGGCGACGAGATCGATGACCTCCTGGGCTACCGCCCCTTCGAGAGCGGGCAGGTAGCCGAAAGCGGCCAGGGCCATTCCAATCATGCTCAAAAGCATGCCACCGACGGCGCTCTGCAGGGCGATGGAGCGCATGCGGCTGCTGATGTGAAAGAGCTCGTCCACTTTTTCCAGCGAAGTGGTCAGGATGACGGCGTCGGCGGCTTCCGAGGTGATGTCGCTGTTGGGACCGAAGGCGATGCCCACGGTGGCGGCCATCAGCGCCGGGGCGTCGTTGATGCCGTCGCCCACAACCATGGTCTGCGCGCGGCGCATCTCCTCCACCACGATGGCCACCTTCTGCTCCGGGCTCTGGCTGGCGTAGACGTCGGTGATGCCCACTTCGTCGGCGAGGTATTGCACCTCGGATTTGCGGTCGCCGGAGACCAGCAGGACGCGGTCGATTTTGTGCCGGGGCTTGAGGTGGTCCACGAAGGAGCGGCTCTCCTTGCGCGGCGCGTCGTGGAAGCGGAACGTGGCGGCGTAGACGCCGTCCACGAAGACCAGGCATTCGAGACCGGAGACGACCGGGGGCAGATGCAGAGCCTCCGCGGCAACTTTGTCGCGGCCGGTAATCTTGACGAATTTGCCCGCGACTTGTCCGGCGAGGCCCTGGCCGGGCTTTTCGGTCATCTCGCTGACCGCATACATCGGCAGGGAAGCGCCCAGGGCGGCATCGCGCACGGCGCCGGCCAGGGGATGACGGGAGTACTGCTCGAGGCTGGCGGCAAGCTGCAGCACTTCGTCGCGGCGGAAGCCCGCGGGGCCGAGGATTTCGGTGAGGGCGGGCTTGCCGTAGGTGAGCGTGCCGGTTTTGTCGAGGACCAGGGAGCGGCAGTTGCTGATCTGCTCGAGGACCGCGGGATTTTTGATGATGATGCTGTGGCGGGCGCAGAGCGAGATGGCGCCGATGATGGCCACGGGAATGGCCAGGAGCAGCGGGCAGGGCGTGGCGATGACCACGACCGCCAGGAAGCGCATGGGATCATGGGTCACGAGCCAGGTGAGGACGGCAACGCCGACGGCCAGCGGCGTGTACCAGGCGCCGAGGCGGTCGCCCAGGCGCCGCAGATGCGGGCGGCGCTCTTCCGTGGCACGCATCACTTCCATGATCTTGGCGTAGCGGGAGTCCACGGCCAGCTTTTCGGCGGCGATAGTCAGCGCCGTCTCCCCGTTGATGCTGCCGGAGAGGACCTTGGAGCCGGGGGTTTTGGAAAGCTCGTAGGGCTCGCCGGTCAGGTAGGACTCGTCCATGATGCCGTGGCCTTCGACGACCACGCCGTCCACCGGGCAGAGCTCGTGGGGGAAGACGATCAGGGTGTCGCCGATGGCGATCTCTTCGAGGGGCACGTCGGCGATGCCCACTTCGCGCTTGCGGTGCGCCACCTGGGGCATGCGTTTGGCCAGGGCTTCCAGAACCGAGGAGGCGCGGCGTGTGGCGTACTCCTCGAGCGCTGTGCCGCCGGAGAGCATGAGCACGATGATGCAGCCCACTAGGTATTGCCCCAGCAAGATGGAGCTGAGGATGGAGATGCCGGCGAGGAGATCGGAGCCGAATTCGCGAGCCAGCAGATTGCGCCCGAGGGCGATGACCAACGGCACGCCCCCCAGCAGCAGAACAGCGTAGAGAGGAAGGAGCGAGGTGGAAGGGCTGGCGCCCGCGGCATAGCGCAGCAGGAAGTGCGCGAGCATGCCGGCGGCGGTCAGCGCGGCGATGTAGGTTTCCCGGGAATGCGAGAGGCGCCAGGCGCGCGGCGCGGGGAGCGGGGAAGGTTTCTTCGGCGCAGGTGCGCCGCGCGCCGGGGAGACATCCCCGGCGGCGGAACTGCCGGATGTGGTGTCCATCGGCAAGGTCACCTCGCGGGCCGTTTGTGCGCCGGATGGTGCAGGTAGCGGCGTAAGACCGGGGATATGGCAGGGGTCCCGGCGAACGCCAGGGGTCACGGCTACCTAGAGGAAGTGTAGGGGAAAAGAGCGGCGGAAAGAAGGGGTAGGGTCCGGCAGCGCCAGGGGACACCTGCGCAGAAAAACAAGACGTCCCGGCTCAGCGGGACGTCTTGTTTTTCTGAATTGTTTGCGGAAGCCTAGAACTTGTTCCAGAGGAACTGATTGTAGACCTCGTGGTGATATTGCACCTCGGGCGCCTTGACGAAGGTGCCCAGCATACGGGGGCAGCGGTCGGCGGAGGCCTCCTTGAGGTCGGCGTAGCGGCCCTTGACGTCTGCGCCGAGCAGCTTGGTGGTCCAGGCGGCTTCCTTGAAATTGGCGAGGGCGGTGTAGACGTTGTCGGGCAGGTAGCGTTCAGCTTGGCGCAGGTTCTTAATCTTGGCGGTCTCGCCCTCCAGGCCGGCCTTGAAGATCGAGTACATGACCAGGTAGGGATTGGCGTCCGGCCCGACCGAGCGAACTTCCACGCGCATGCTCTTTTCGTTGCCGATGGGGATGCGGATCATGGAGCCGCGATCCACGGGCGAAGCCTTGATCTGGTTCGGGGCTTCGAAGTGCGGGTCGAGACGGCGGTAGGCGTTGACGCTGGCGTTGAGCAGCAGGCAGATATCGTTGGCGTGGGTCAGGATGCGATCCACGAACGACCAGCCGAGCTTGCTGAGGTTCTCTTCGCCCTTGGGATCCCAGAAGAGATTCTTGCCGCCCTTGCTGACGGAGACGTTGGTGTGCATGCCGTTGCCGTTGACGCCGACCACCGGCTTGGGCAGGAAGCTGGCCGTGAATCCCATCTTGTTCGCCACCTGGCGGCAGATCAGCTTGTAGAGCTGGATCTGATCGGCCGCGGCCACCACTTCGCCGTAGCTGTAATTGATTTCGAACTGGGAAGGCGCGACTTCCGGGTGGTCCTTCTCGTTCTGGAAGCCCATGGCGCGCTGCACTTCGGCGGCGGTGTCGATGAAGGTGCGCAGGGGGTCGCCGGGCAGGGAATGGTAATAACCGCCGGTGTTGACGTAGTCGAACCTGCCGGTTTCGTGGTAGCGGCGCTCCGCGTCGGAGCCATTGAAGAGGAAGCCTTCAATTTCGTTGGCCGCGTTCAGCGTGTAGCCTTCCTTCTTGTGCTGCTCCTCGGCAAACCCCTTCAGGGCGCCGCGGATATCGGCGGTGTAGGGCGAGCCGTCCTTGTCGATGACTTCGCCGAAAACCAGCACCTTGCCGGAACCGAAGAAATCGGCGGGAGCCCAGTAGAAGGCGCCCCAGTCCATGGCCAGGCGCAGGTCGCTTTCGCGCTGTGCGGTGAAGCCGCGGATGGAAGAGCCGTCAAAGGTGAGGTTGTCCCAGCTCTTGACGAGGAACTTCTTGTCGTAGTCCAGCATGTGCAAGCGGCCTTCGAGGTCGCTGAAGAGCACGGTGACGGCCTTGATGCGCTTCTCGTCGGTCAGATACTTGAGGCGGTCCTCCTGGACCTTGTGGGCGGCAACGCGGTTTTTGCGCTGCTCTTTGGCCTTCAGGTTCAGTTCTTCCAGCTCTTCATAGGAAAGGGCCAGGAAATTACGCAGTTCGTTCGACATGAATCTCCTCGTGTTGGAGTGATCGGCAATTCAGCGGCGAATTCAGGGGCCAAAGCGAAATCATGCAGGGGGTAGGGTATCGCCGCTGCGGCGGAGCGTCAAATCGAAAAAACTGATGGCTGCGATAACGGGGCCGCGCGGTGGAGCGGGCGAGTGGTTGTGTATTTTCCGGCGAAGTATGGGAATATCCCTCGCCGGGTGACCGGGCGGGGGCTGCGGGCAAAAGCTTGCGGGAGACGTGGCGCGGGTGTTCGCAGAAAAAGTTGCTGTCATGCAACGACAGGAGGAAACGTGAAGATCTGGTATTTCTACGCCATGCTGACGGTGTTGTTGTGGGGGATCTGGGGAGTTTTCAGCAAGCTGGCTGCCGTGCATTCCAAGCCGCGGCAGATGCTGCTGTTTCAGTCGGTGGGAGTGTTGGCGTTCGCCTTCGTGGTGCTGCTGATCGAAAAATTCAAGATCGAACCGTCGCTGCCGGGATTCAGCTGGTCGTTCGCCGGGGGATTCTTCACCTTCGTGGGCTTTCTGACATTTTTCGCGGCACTGGAGCAGGGCAAAGCCTCCACGGTAGTCACGCTTTCGGCGCTGTACCCGGTGATCACTATCCTGCTGAGCATCCTGTTTCTACACGAGAAGCTGACGCCGCGCCAGGCAGCGGGGATCGCCTTTGCCTTGATCGCGAGCGTGCTCCTGGCGGAGTGACGCGGCGCGCTCTCCGCGCGTTACGACGCCGGTGTCTCGATCGTCTGGATCTCGATTTCTACGGCGAAACGGCGCTGGCGCAGCGCGGTGAAGAAGGGATCGACCTCGAAATATTCTTCGGGCGCCCAGACGCCCGGAAGCAATGGCCGGGCCAGAATCTGCTGCACCCCGACGGACATGCACATGGAGGTGCCGGCGTCGGCGTAGTCGTCGTAGAAAGGATCCGGGCGGCCAATCACACGGCAGGTGACGCGGCAGGGCCAGCCTCCGCGGGTGCCGTGTCCGACAGCGAAGTGCATCTCGTGGCTTTCCTGCGCGGGGATGCGGGCGCGGTTGCGCGCGATGTTGCGATCAATCACCGCTTGCAGCACGTCCAGCGGGCGCACCGCAACTCCCTTCACAGTGACGGCTTCCTCGAAGGCCCCGAAGCCGGCCTTTACCAAACCAACCCAGGCTTCATGCTCGCGTTCCGGAAGCGAGAGTTTCCAGGTGAACTCGCGAATGCCTTTTTCTGCGATGCCCTGGGCAAAAGGCACGGTAAGCGGCTCGGAATGCTGCGAGTGCAGGAAAGTGGTGCGTCCCCAGGGAGCGGGAAGCTCCATCGTTTCCAGGCCGCTCTGCGGAGGAACCTCGCGCAGCTTCCCGTCGAGAAACTGCTGGCTGGGATTGGCGTATTCGGCGAGCACCGTGGAAAGGCTGTAGGGCGGCACGAGGACCGGATTTTCCGGGCCGATGCGCGTGGCGGCCCAATACAGATTGATGCGCTCGATGCGATCCAGGCGGTCGGCCACGGCGCGGCAGAGGACATTGGACAGGCCGGGATCGGAGCCCAGGCCGAGCACCGCGGTGACGCCCGCTTCCTGCCAGCGCTTCTGCTGCGCCTTTTGCTGCACGGTGTAGACGCCCATGCCGCCATAGTCGGCGTAGGTGCGCCGCGCTTCGAGGCAGGCCTCGAAGAGGGGCATCTGAAAGCCGGCGAAAGTAGGAACGCCATTGATGCACAGATCGCAGCCGGCGAGCAGAGCGCGGAGCGCGGCGCGATCGGTGACGTCGAGCAGGCGCGTCTCCAGGCGCGGATCGGGGAGCGCCTGTTGCAGAACAGCGAGACGCTCGCGGCTGGAATCCGCGGCGATGACCCGGGTCACGCCCGGCGACAAGGGCGAGAGAAGATCGCGGGCGGTTCCCGCGGCCATCAGGCCGGCGCCGCCGATCAGTAGAATGCGCATGTCAGTCCGCTTCTCCTTGTCCGGAATTCCCGGGACGTCCTACCGGATCATATAGATTTTGCGCACCGTTCGGTGCACTTCGCAACGGCCGGCCCAGCCCTGCGGGAAGAAGGCCAGCGTATCGGGCTGGATCTCGATCCGCTCGCCGCCATCGTGGGTGTAGGTGCAGGAGCCTTCGAGGAAGTGGCAGAACTCGTCGTGGATCACTTCGCAGCGCCACACGCCCGAGGTGCAGGTCCAGATGCCGCTTTCGGCGCGGCCATTAGCCTCGCGGCTCAGCAGGATGCCGGCGGTGTGCGAAGTCCCGTCTAGTATCGTGGGGATCGCTCCCCAGTCCTTGAGAGGACTTGCGGTCATTGCGTCGCGCAGCAGCGGCGTGCGCTCGGCTGGCCCTCCTGCGCACATCATGAAGGTTGCATCCAGGAGTTCGGCGATCTCCGCATGGCCGCTCCAGCCTTGCTTGAAGTGCACGACCGTGCCGGGAGCGATCTCCAGCGTCTCGCCCTGTCCGCTATGGAAGACGGCTCGGCCACAGGTGAAGTGGCAGAGCGTATCCGCGGACACGGCAAAGGGTGCTGCTCCTGGGGACCAGCGGCGGATGCCCACTTCCACCGCGCCGTCCGGGCTCCTGTGCAGCACAAGGCCAACGATCTTTGCGTGGGCGTCGCGGAGGAGAAAGCGCTCGTCCTGACCCGCGACGTGCTGCTCCCATTGCGCGGCGGGATGAAGATGCGGAGCCGAGGAAGTTCGATCGAGAGTCATACGTACGCCGGGATTGCAGCCTTTCCGTGAATCACATTCACCGAACGAATTCGTTTGGCTGCCGCTGAACGGGCGGCTCATGCGCGGTGCTGCCGCAAGAGCTTATTGAGCAGCATTGCGGCCTTGCCTGGGCCGGGCTGGCGGTGCATCTGCGCAGAAGTGGCCGCGAGCCGCTGCTGCATTGCCGGATCGGTCAGAAGGACGTGTAGATTGCGGGCGAGCTCTTCGGGCGCCCAGTGGTTGCGGTGCATCTTGATGCCGTGCCCGGTTTCGTGGACGCGCGTGGCGTTGTCGTGGCCGTCCCACACGTAGGGCATGATGAGGGAGGGCTTGCCGAAGTACAGGCATTCGGTGAAGGTGTTGTTGCCGCCGTGATGAATCACGGCATCCACCTGCGGGATTAACGATGGCTGCGGGAACCATCTGTCGAGGATGACGTTCGCCGGGACCGCTGTGTAGGCGTCGAGATAGCCGCCGGCGTTGACCAGCGCGCGCACCGGGAGATGGCCCAGCGCGGCGATCAGGCGCTGCAGTGTTTTGGTGTCGCCGCAGCCCAGCGAGCCGAAGCTGACGTAGACGACCGGCTTGTCCTGGTTGGCCGGGAAAACCGGGAGCGTGTAGGGCTGCTCCTGGCGGACGCAACCCTCCAGGTACTGGAAGCGCCCAGGGTCGAGGGGGTGGCGGCGCGTGAATTTGACCGCTTCGGGATAGAGGAGCAGGTTCAAATAGGGCGAGGTTTCGAAGAACTGGCCGAGGGGATAGGCAGCCTCGCCATGCGCGGCGAGAAATTGATTGAAGCGCGCGTGGATCGGCTGGATGACTTCGTTGAAGTGCGCTTCGTAGCGCCGGAAACAATCGCGGTCCTTCTCCCCGCAGCCGGAGAGGTGCGGGGGAATCTCCGGGTCGGGGATTTCGTTTTCGCTGCAGGAGATGATGCGCACCCAGGGCTTGCCGTACTGCTTGATGGCGGGAAAGAGGATGACGTTGTCCACGCAGATCAGGTCCGGGCGCACCTGTTCGAGCACCTGGGGGAGACCCTTCTGCGCCCAGACGGCCGTCTCCACGATGGCGTCCCAGCAGTCGCGCACGTAGTTGTCAATCTGCTCGTAGGGCGACTTGTCGAAGTTCTGGATATGGCCGTTGATAAAGTTCTGCCAGTACTGGGCAGCCTCGTCCGCCGCCATCGGCTGGGCCATGTTGACGATGAATTCCCGGAAGCCGTAACCCGCGTAAACTCCGGCCATGTCCGGGGCGGTCAGAAAGACGGCCTGGTGGCCGAGGGCTTCACAGGCCTGTGCAATGCCCACGGAATTCAGAGCGGGGCCGTAGGCCGCCTCGGGAAAGAAGGCGATGACTTTTTGTTGTCCCATGTGACGCGCAGCTCCCCCGGACAGTGTCTCGATCCATTCCCGCGCCCAACCGCGCCTTGCGGCCTTAGAGTCTATCCAATAAGCGGCGCCGTTCTCCACGGAATACTCTGCCGCGCCATAGGCTGGCTCACGCCTGGCGAAGCGAAGATCCTCAGCCGCGGGGAGTAACTTTTTGGTGCAAAGCCTGGTTTGTCCTGCAGCATCAGGAAGCCTCCGTCCGCTAGCATGTCAGATGTCGGGGGCTCCCTATGGCAAGACGGCATAATTGTCCGAGATGCGGAAGCGCTAAGGTGCATCGCTCGAAGAGGAAAGCTCTCTTCGAGAAGCTCATTCTGCACCGGCTCAACATCCACGCGTATCGGTGTCATTCCTGCAGCTATCGGTATTACGGTTTTAAAGCACAGAAACAGACCGCCACACAAGAGTTGACCGCTTCGCGGTCACCCGAAACGCTGTTCAGCCCTTCGGGATCCACTGAACTTCGCAGAGTGTGAATGATAAGAGGACGCTGGTGGGCCTGGGGAGAGTCGAACTCCCGACAAACGGTTTAGGAAACCGCTGCTCTATCCATCTGAGCTACAGGCCCGTATCGCCCAACATTTTTAGTTTACACCAGTTACAAGGGCAGTCGTTCCTTGCCATTTATCTGAACTCCAGGCTCGTGCTTCTTAATTGAAGAGTTTCTATTCCGGCAAGGCGACACCCAGTTTCGTTCCCGCCAAGCGTGTGCTTGCGATTTGCAAACGCCTGATATACTTTGCGGACCGTGGACAAGCAGAACTTTATCGGGCGTACGGTTTCGCACTACCGCATCGTTGAGAAGTTAGGCGGCGGCGGGATGGGCGTGGTGTACCGCGCCGAAGACGACCGTCTGGGCCGCTCCGTGGCGCTGAAATTCCTGCCCCCGGATCTGATCCGCGACCGCCAGGCTCTGGAGCGCTTCCAGCGCGAAGCCCGCGCGGCCTCGGCCCTGAATCACCCCAATATCTGCACCATCTATGACATTGACGATTACGAAGGGCAGCCGTTCCTGGTGATGGAAGTGCTCGAGGGGCAGACGCTGCGCGAGCGCATCGACGGGAAGCCGCTGCGGACGCCGCTGCTGGTGGACCTGGCCATTCAGGTAACGGATGCGCTGCAGGCCGCGCACGCCAAGGGCATCGTGCACCGGGACATCAAGCCCGCCAATCTTTTCGTGACGCAGCGCGGGCAGGCGAAGATCCTGGATTTCGGGCTGGCCAAGGTCGGCCCGCGCGAGCGCGTGCCCGGAGGGGTGACCGCATCGGACCTGCCGACCATGGGGCCCGGGGAGGATCTGCTCACCAGCCCCGGGCTGGCTGTGGGCACGGTGGCCTACATGTCGCCCGAGCAGGCGCTCGGCGAGGAACTCGACGAGCGCTCCGATCTTTTCTCTCTCGGCGTCGTGCTCTACGAGATGGCCACCGGCCGCAACGCCTTTTCCGGCAGCACCTCCGCGGCCATGTTCGATTCGATTCTGCACAAGGCGCCGGTTGCCCCGGTGCGCCTGAATCCCGATCTGCCGGCGGAGCTCGAGCGCATCATCAATAAATCGCTGGAGAAGGACCGCAAACTGCGCTACCAGACGGCCTCCGACCTGGAATCCGATCTGCAGCGTCTGAAGCGCGACAGCGACTCTTCGCGCACTGCGGCGGTGGCTTCCGCGGCTGCGGTGGACTCTTCTCCTGCGCGCCGCGGGCCGCTGGCTGCAGGTGCGTTCGCCGCCGTACTCTTGGCCGTGATCGGCTTCAGCGGCTACAAGGCCGGCTGGTTCGAAGGCAAGCGCCCCTTTACCCAGGCCGAGCTGAACCCTGCGCAGATCACCACCAACTCCGCGGAAGATCCAGTCTTCACCGCCGCGCTTTCTCCGGACGGCAAGTACCTGGCCTTTGCCGATCTCGAAGGGCTGCACCTGCGGCTGCTGGGCAGCGGCGACACCCAGTCCCTGCCCATCCCCGACGAATTCTGTTTCCGGTGAGCGCGCTTTGATTGGTTCCAGGATGGAACCAGACTGCTGGTAAGCGGGCCGGTCGGTGCGGAAGATCATGTAGGAATTTACGTCATCAATGTGATCGGCGGCACAATCCGCAAGCTGCGCGACGATGCCCGGGGTGCGGCGGTCTCCCCCGATGGTTCGCGCATTCTGTTCCTGGCCAAACATCCGACGGAAGTCATGGTTATGCACGCGGACGGAGAAGGGGCGCATACGATTGTGCCGGGAGTGAAAGGCGACGGGATCATGTTGCCGAGCTGGTCTCCCGACGGGCAGCGGATTCTATTCACGAGGATCCACCAAACGGGGCAGGATCCGGAGTTCACTCTGGAGGGCCGGGATGCCAACGGCGGCAATCCGGTTGTGGTCCTCGCCAATTCCGATGTGCGGGATTTCTGTTGGCTGCCCGGCAACCGTCTGGTCTATTCGGCGCAGGAGGCTTCTCCGCATCGCGACGATATGAACCTCTGGGAACTGCGCCTGGATCCGAAGACCGGTGCGCCGCGCAGCAAACCCCGGAAGTTGACGGACTGGTCTGGATTCATCTTCTGGAAGCTGAGCGCAACCTCCGACGGCAAACGTCTGGCCTTCGTGAATGATCGCGACCAGAGCGATGTGTATGTCGGAGAACTCGAGAAGAACGGGACGCAGATGAAAACGCCCGTGCGGCTGACCTTGAGCGAGAAGAACGACTGGCCCGGCGGCTGGACGTCCGACGGCAAGACCATGCTTTTCTACTCCAACCGCAACGGCAATTTCGATCTCTACAGGCAGAAGGTGACCGATCGCTCCGCCGAGGCCATGGGCACTGCTCCCGAAGAGAAACGAATGCCGCAGATGAGTCCCGATGGGGCGTGGATCGTCTATCTTTCCTGGCCGCGAATGCCCAATGAGGCCCAGCCGTCTTCCGGACATCTGATGCGCATGCCCGTGGCGGGCGGCCCGCCGGAGCCGCTCTTTGAAGTGCAGGGTTATGCGAGCTGGGGCTGGCCGGGAGATATCCAGCGCAACATCGGCGACGTTCCCGGTTTCCGCTGCCCGTCTTCGCGCCAAGGATCCTGCGTTCTGGTGGAAGGAGACGCAGAGAAGAAGCATCTGGTATTCACTCCTTTCGATCCGGCGCAGGGAAAGAAGGGCCAGCCCACGCGAGTGGAATTTCCCGATGAGCCGGCCTGGACGCTCTCCCCGGATGGCTCGCGCATCGCAGTCACTTGGTTCGACACGCAGGCGGCCACGATCCGCATCGTGCCGCTCGGCGGCGGGGCCGCGCGCGACCTCTCTCTGAAGGGCGTGACGGAACTTATCGGTCTGGCGTGGGCTGCGGACGGCAACAGCCTGTTCGCGGTCCGCAATTCTTCGAAGGGCGCTTTGCTCCTGCATGTGAACCTGAACGGGGAATCGCAGGTCCTCTACCGTGCCGCCTGGGATGTCGGCCTGCCGGCCGCCTCGCCCGACGGCCGCTTCCTGGCCTATGGCGCCGTTAATTCCAACAGCAACGTCTGGACGATCCCGAACCTCCCCGAACCGTAGGGCGTGGTCTCGTGCGATCGGATCTCCGGCTGTCCGCCGTCTTCGCGCTTACCGCTCGTGCTTGCAAAGTACTGATCTTCTTTTGTCCCGCTGACCACGCGCTTTTTCTTGTGCCAGCCGCGGGCCAGCCGGATTGGCTCTCGCACGGGAACGCCTGTGCAGGTATACTCCCGCGCTATGGAGCACGAAAAGCAGCCCGCAGCGCTGGATCCGTCTTACGAAAGCCGCGTGCGGGAGAGCTTTGCGCGGCAAGGGTTCATGCAGCATCTCGGTGCGCGGATCACCGAACTGCGCCCGGGACACTGCGAGATCCGCGCGCAGCACCGGCCGGAACTTACGCAGCAGCATGCCTACTTCCATGCCGGTGTCTCCGGGGCGATTGCCGACAGCGCCTGCGGCTATGCCGCGTACACGCTGATGCCCGAGGATTCCTCGGTGCTGACGGTCGAGTACAAGATGAATCTGCTGGCGCCGGCCGATGGGGAAGAGCTGCTGGCGCGGGCGCGCGTGCTGCGCTCCGGGAAGACGCTGAAGATCTGCGCGGCGGATGTTTACGTGCGCAAAGCGGGCCGCGAGACGCATTGCGCCACGTTACTCTCGACCATCATGTGCCTGCCGGGAAAGCCGGACCGGCCCGCCTGATTCCCCGCTGGCCGCTTGCGCAGCTCAGTGCGGCGTCCAACTGGGGTGGCTGGTGAAAAGCCCGCCCACGAAGCCGATCTGGTAGGAAAGAAACAATCCAAAAGCGATGCTCACCACGCCGGAGGTCACGCTCAGGCCGCGCTGCATCCAGGCAAAGCGCCGGCCCACGAGCGTCATGGGCAGGGCCAGGGCCATGGTGATGAGCATCATCCCCGCGATCGTGCCGCCGCCGAAGACCAGCAGATACAGCACGCCCGCCCGGGCATTGTGAATCGCGCCCAGCACCAGCAGGGCCACCGCCGCCGACCCCGCCAGACCGTGCACAATTCCGACCAGCAGCGGCCGCAGCGCCTGGTAGATTCCGAGACGGCCGAAAACGCGCCGGAGCCACGCCGGCGGCTCCAGGCTTTCGCCATGATGCGCCGTTTGCGGCGCGTGCGTGTGCGCGTGGAAGTGCAGGTGCCCTTCGTGGCTATGCACGTGGACGTGCTTGCCGGCGTGCGGCGGGTGCGTCGGCGCGAACTTCTCGCTGATCCACTGCAGCGCCCCGCTCAGGTTTAGCAATCCCAGCACGATCAACATCAGGCCGACGGAGAACTCCATGGCCAGGCCCGCGCGCGCGGGGATCGTCAGATGGAAGAGAAGTATGCCCGCGCCCACAGCCAGAATCGTCAGCGTGTGTCCCAGCCCCCAGAGCACGCCGATCAAAGCGGCCTGAGCGACCGAGCGCTGGCGGCTGACGATAGTGGAGACGGCGACGACGTGGTCCGGGTCGGTGGCGTGCCGCATGCCCAGGAAGAATCCGATGGTGACGATGGCGAAAAGACTGTCCATACTCTTGCAGGCTGCCCTTGCTGGAATGGTGCCCCGCCGGGGACCCCGGCGAGCGGCTCCCAGCAGCATACCCGAAGCGCGCCGCGCGCGCATCCCGCAGTTACCCCCGGCAGGAGTTCCAGGCCTGGCACCTTGCTGGAAAAAAGTTTTCCGGGGCTTACGCGGCCTCGCCCTCTTTCAACAGGCGCAGAAGCTCCGCGGCGGCGTGCTGCAGCTTGGCGCCTCGCCGCGAGATCAGGTACAGGTGGCGCGGCATGCTGAGCTGTTTCACCTTCACCTCGGTCAGCAGGCCCCGCTCCACTTCCCAGCCCACGCACATGCGCGGCACAATGGCCACGCCCTTGCCCATCTGCACGAAGCGCTTGATGCTCTCGATGGTCGGCAGCTCCACCTGCATGTGCAGCGGTGTGCGGTGGCGTGCGAAAAGTTCGATCACCCGCCGGCGGAACGGCGATTCCACGATGTGCGCGATGAAGATCTCCTTGCCCAGCTCGCCGATGTCCACGGAGCGGCGCTTGGCCAGGGCGTGGGTCGGCGGCACTACCAGGGTCAGCTCGTCGCGCAGGATTTCCGTGGCCTGCAGTTGCGGCTCGCGGGGCACGAACGACACCGCCCCCAGATCCAGCCGGTAATTAAGCACTTCGTGGGGGATGTCCCGCGAGTAGACGCGGTGCACGCGGATCTGCACGCCCGGGTGCAGATCCAGGAAGCGCGCCAACGCCGGGATCAGGGCATGAATCGAGCTTTCGTTGACCCCCAGCGACAGCTCGCCCCGGCGCAGGCCCTCCAGGTCGGCCAGCCCCTTCTGGACCTCGTCGCGCAGATTGATGAGCCGCTCGGAGTACTCCTTCAGGAGCTTGCCGGCGTCGGTGAGGCGGATGGGGCGGGCGCCGCGCACGAATAGTGACTGGCCCAGGGAATCCTCGAGTTTGCGGATAGCCAGGCTGATGGCCGGCTGGGTGCGGTAGAGCTTTTCGGCGGCCCGGGAGAAGCTGCCCTCGCGCGCCACCGCCAGAAACATCTGCAATTCGCCGAAATCCACGGGTTCGACCTCCGGAGGGGACTGCCGCTAGTATAAGGCAATATTATAAAAACTAGAATAAAGATAAATTAGACTCGCGGGCCCCATTCTGGTCTACTGGCTCACTAGGGGGGTCTATGGACCTCATACGCATTTTTGACACTACCCTGCGCGACGGCGAGCAATCGCCTGGCTTTTCCATGAATGCCGAGGAGAAGGTGCGCATGGCGCGGCAGTTGGCCGCCCTGGGTGTGGACATCATCGAAGCCGGCTTCCCCATTGCCTCCAAGGGCGACCTGCAAGCGGTCCAGACCGTGGCGCGGGAGGTGCGCGGTGCGCGCATTGCCGCGCTGGCCCGGGCCAAGCAAGAGGACGTGGACGCGGCGCTGGAAGCGCTGGAACCCGCCGCGCATCCGCGCCTGCACGTATTCTTCGCCACCTCCGACCTCCATCTGCGGGCCAAGCTCAACGTGACCCGCGAGCAGGCCAGCGAAGCCATCGGGGCCATGATCCGCCGCGGCCGGCAGCGCGTCGGCGAAGTGGAATTTTCCGCCGAAGACGCCAGCCGCAGCGATCTCGGCTATCTCTGCCAGGTCTGCAAAGTGGCCGTGGAAGCCGGGGCCACCATCCTGAACCTCCCGGACACGGTAGGCTACGCCGTTCCCGAGGAATATGCGGCGATGTTCCGCCGCGTGCGCGAATATCTGGGCGACCCGCGGGGGGTCACCTTCAGCGCGCATTGCCACAACGACCTGGGCTTGGCGGTGGCCAATTCCCTGGCGGCGGTTCGCGCCGGCGCGCGGCAGATCGAATGCACCATCAACGGCATCGGCGAACGCGCCGGAAACGCCTCGCTGGAAGAGGTCGTG
Organism: Terriglobia bacterium; assembly: GCA_020072785.1. Lineage (NCBI taxonomy): Bacteria > Pseudomonadati > Acidobacteriota > Terriglobia > Terriglobia bacterium. The sequence continues at coordinate 146,779 of JAIQGG010000002.1, forward strand.
GTGGCCCTGGCGGTGCGCCAGGCCTCCTTCGGGCTGAAGACCAATGTACGCTTGGAGGAGTTGTTTACTTCCAGCCGCATGCTCTCGGAGATCACCGGGGTGCAGGTTCCGCCGAATAAGGCCGTGGTCGGCGCCAACGCCTTCGCCCACGAGGCCGGCATTCACCAGGACGGGATCATCAAGAATCCGCTGACCTACGAGATTATCTCGCCGGAAACGGTGGGCGTGCCGGCGCGCTCTCTGGTCCTTGGCAAGCATTCCGGGCGCAACGCCCTGCGCTTGAATTTGCGCGACCTGGGCTACGATCCCAGCGACACGGAGCTGGCCGAGTGCTACCGCCGGGTAACCACGCTGGCCGACCAGGCCAAGCAGCTGCGCCCGCGCGACCTCGTGGCCATTGCCCATGAAGTGATGCGCCGCAAGCCGGCGGGCATGGCCTCGGCCGCGACGGCTTCCCCGGCCCCGTCGGTGGCCTGACGATCCTCCGCGCCCGCTCGGCGGGGCGCGCACGGCGGCGCTTGGCTGCGCCCCTTACCCGGGAGCATCATAGGAACGGACGCGCTCCGCAGCGGGGTGCCTGGGTAAGCCCCTAGCCGGGGCATGGGCATTGCGGCTCTGGATCCGAGCCATTTTCGTATGTGCCTGGCGCGCTGCGCACAGGACACGTTGCGGGCCCTGAGAGGGAGTTCACGGTGACCATGCTGAAGAAGACGATCGTGCTGCTGCCGGGCGATGGAGTCGGCCCGGAAGTGATTCGCGCCGCGACCGCCATCCTGCGCGAGTGCGCCACGGAATTCGGCCACCAGTTCGATCTCCAGGAATTTCCGCTCGGCGGCGCGGCCATTGACGCCACCGGAGAGCCGCTGCCCGCGGCCACGCTCGCAGCCTGCCGCAAGGCGGATGCGGTGCTGCTCGGCGCGGTCGGCGGCCCCAAGTGGGATGCGCGGCCCGTGGGCCAGCGCCCGGAGAGCGGCCTGCTCGGCATCCGCAAGGAGCTGGGCTTGTACGTCAACGTGCGCCCGGTGCGCCTGCGCGAGCCGCTGCGCGACATCTCCCCCTTGAAGCGCGAGCGCCTCGGCGAACTGGACCTGGAAATTGTCCGCGAGCTGGCCGGCGGCATGTACTTTGGTGCGCGCGGCAACGAGCAGAGCGGCGGCGTCGAGCGCGCCTTCGACACCGAGAGCTATTCCACGCCGGAGATCGAGCGCATCGCCGTCTTCGCCTACAACCGCGCGGAGGGCCGCTCGCGCCGCCTCTGCTCGGTGGACAAGGCCAACGTGCTCACCAGCTCGCAGCTGTGGCGCCGCACCGTCACGGGGATGAGCCACCTCTATCCCTCGGTGCAGCTCGAGCATATGTACGTGGACAACGCCGCCATGCAATTGGTGCTGCGCCCCACGCAGTTCGATGTGATTTTGACCTCCAACATGTTCGGCGACATCCTGAGCGACGAATCCGCCGCGCTGGTCGGCTCCATCGGCCTGCTGCCTTCGGGCAGCTTCGGCACCGGCGCGCCGCTTTTCGAACCCATTCACGGCTCCGCGCCGCAGATCGCCGGCAAAGACCTGGCCAACCCCATCGGCACAATCTTGAGCGTCACTATGATGCTTCGCGACACTTTCGGCCTGGGCATTGAAGCCGACTGGGTCGAGCGCTCCCTGGACCGCGTCCTCACCGCGGGCTACCGCACCGGCGACATCGCCGAGCCCGGCTCCCGCGTCGTCGGCACCACCGCCTTCACCGAGCACCTCCGCCAGGAGATGCAGCTCACCCTCGGCCACGCCGAGCGCTACGGCTGGGGCGTTTAGCGCCGCGCTGCCCCGCGCCTTGCGAGAAGTCGCTGAGGATGCTACTTTTGACCTTCCATTGAGTCGAGGGGCTGTTCCAGTCGAGGACCACAAGTACGTTTGAAGACAGCCGGCGGCACGCGTTCCGCACCAGATCAGGTTTTGCGGAATCAGAGCGTCCGCCAATGCACCATGTTGCCATCTCACCTATCGCGAAGCACGGAACCCGCATCGGCCGCCGGCGGGCCGCTGGCCTATTGGCGGGTGGAGGGCTGTCTGCTCGAGCTGGGCGCGCTGCGTCCGGTCGGCTACGTTACCTGGAACGCGCAGAGCTTCTCCGAGCGCTGGGCCCGTCGCGCGGGCATGGCCGCCATGGCCCTGCTGCGCCCGCTGGTCTTTGCCGCCAGCCGCCAATGGGCCACGCGCTTTCTCTATATGCTGCTGCGCGGCGTCAGCCGCGACCGCCTGGACTCCCTCGGCGAAGAGTATTTTCAGTACGTGCTGAAGCCGCAGTTGCGCCAGGCCGCCGCCGCGGAACTTACCGAGGCCGTGCGCCGCGGGGAGCGCATCGCGCTGGTCAGCCAGGGCCTGGACCATATCATCCGCCCGCTGGCTCGGCATTTCGGCGTCGCTTGGCTCATCGCCAACCGCCTCGAATTCCGCGACGGCCACGCCACCGGCCGGCTCCTCGATCCGCTGGTCCTGCCGCGCGGCCCGCTCACCTGGCTCTCCAGCGGCTCGGCGAACGGCCGCATCGAGAAAGCGGCGTTGCTGCGCCAGCTCGGCGGCACCGGTGCCCCGGACTCGGCCGATGCCGCGTTGCAACCCGCGGCGCGCCCGAGCCCCAACGTGCAGCGCCCCGTCGTGCTCTTTGGCGCCGCCCCGCGCGTCCCGGAGCTGCGCGTGCGCGAGATGCTCGCCGGCAAGCACGTCCTGCTTATCGGCGTCACCGGCTTCATCGGCAAGGTCTGGCTGGTCAATCTCCTGGAAGACATCCCGCAGATCGGCAAGATCACCCTGCTGATCCGCCGCAACCGCACCACCACTGCGCGGCGGCGCTTCGAAAAAATCGTGGAAGAGTCGCCGACCTTCGACACCCTCCAGGAACGCCATGGGCGCGGCCTGGCCGCCTTCCTGCAGCAGAAAGTGGAAGTGGTCGAAGGCGACGTCAGCGTCTCCGGGCTGGGCCTGGATGAATCCACGCGCGCGCGCCTTGGGAAATCGCTCGATCTCGTCGTCAACAGCGCCGGCCTCACCGATTTCAATCCCGACCTGCGCGACGCCCTCTCCTCTAACGTGGATTCCGCCGCGCACCTGCTCGAGTTCCTGCGCCAGTGCGATCACGCCGGGCTGATGCATCTCTCCACCTGCTACGTCATTGGCGCGCGCGACGGCCGCGTCACCGAGGAACTCCAGGAAAACTACAATCCCGCGCACGACCCCGCATTTGACGCCGAGCGCGAGATCGCCTCCCTGCGCGAAACCATCCGCTGCGTCGAGGAGCGCGCCGAAAGCCCGGAACTTACCGCCGCGCTGCGCCGCCAGGCCCTCGGCCGCGGCGGCGACCCCGCGGACGTGCCGCAAGGCAAACTGGACGGCGTGCTCAAACGCAACCGCATCCGCTGGGCGCGCAACCGCCTCACCCGCGTGGGCCTGCGCCGCGCCAGGCATCTCGGCTGGCCCAACACCTACACCTTCACCAAGAGTCTCGGCGAATCGCTTCTCGCGCGCCACGGGCGCGGCCTGGCCATCGCCGTCGTGCGCCCCTCCATCGTGGAGAGCTCCACGCGCTCGCCCTTCACCGGGTGGAACGAGGGCATCAACACTTCCGGCCCGCTCTCCTATCTGCTGGGCACCAACTTCCGCCAGCTCCCCTCCAACGAGCACAAGTGCCTCGACGTCATTCCCGTGGACATGGTCTGCCGCGGCATGACGCTCATCGCCGCCGCCGTCGTCAGCCGCTGCAACGCGCGCCTCTACCAGTTGGCCACCTCCGCCGTGAGTCCCTGCGACATGGGCCGCTCCATCGAATTAACCGCTCTGGCGCACCGCAAGCACTACCGCACCCAGCCGGGCATGGAGCACTGGTTCAAGCGCAAGTTCGAAACCATCCCGGTCTCCAAGCTGCGCTACGAGCGCCTCTCCATCCCCATGCAGAAGGCGGTCGTCTCCCGCATCAACCGCCTCGCCGACTCCCTGGGCATGAAAAAGCCCCCGCTGGCCCGCCAGGAGCGCGACCTTATCCGCGCCGAAAAGCTGATCGAGCTCTACGAGCCGTTCATTCTCCACAACGAGCACGTTTTCGAGGCCGAGAACGCCCGCCTGCTCTCCGCCGTCCTTTCCCCGGAAGAACGCGAGCTCTTCGCGTTCGCTCCGGAAAACATTGACTGGTGGGACTACTGGATTAACATCCACATTCCGGCGCTGCGGCGCTGGTGCTATCCGCTCATGGAAGGGAGACCGCTCGAGGCGCGCGCCCCGCGGGAGCTCGACTGGCCGGGCGAAGCGGTGGGGGCGGCCGCGCCCGCCTCCGCGCCGCACTCCGATCCACTATGGCGATCTTCGTAACCGGCTCTACAGGCTATCTCGGCAGCTACATCGTTGCCGGGCTCTTCACCGGGCATCGCGAGCCCCTCAATCTCCTGGTGCGCGCCAAAACGCAGCAGGAGGCGCGCGAGCGCCTCTGGCAGTCGTTGCAGCTGCACTTCGCTTTTCCCGAATTCCAGGAGCACCTGCGCGGCCGCGTGCGCATCTTCCTCGGCGATCTCACCAGCGAACGCTTCGGCCTGAGCGGCGACGACTACCACGAGCTCGTGGACTCCACCGATTCGCTCATCCATTGCGCCGCCTCGCTCAACCGCAAATCGGAAAAGCAGTGCCTCAACGTCAATCTTCGCGGCTCGCTGGAGGTCATCCAGCTCGCCCGCCGCGCTCAGGATCGCCACGGCCTGCGCCGCTACAGTCACGTCAGCACCGTGGCCGTCGCTGGGCGCCGCCAGAACGAAGTCGTCCAGGAAGACGCCTCCATTGACTGGGCCCGCTCCGACTATGATCCCTACGCGCGCACCAAGAAATTCTGCGAGCACATGGTCGCCCAGCTGCTCCCCGACGTGCCGCGCACCATCTTCCGCCCGGCCATCGTCCTCGGCGACAGCCGCCGTCCGGAAACCACGCAGTTCGACATGGTGCGCGCCTTCTCCGTCCTCGCTAGCCTTCCCGTGCTGCCGCTCCGCCCCGATGACCGGATCGACATTGTGCCCGCGGACTACGTCGGCAAGGCCATCGTCGCTATTCATCAGAAGGACCAGGCCGCGCACCGCATCTACCATCTGTCCTCCGGGACCGGCTCGCAGACCTGCCGCGAGCTCACCGACGCCCTGGCGCAGGCCGGCGGATGGCGCCGCCCGCTCTACTGGCCGGGACTCGGCGGGCCGTTTTCCTCCACCGTGAACTGGCTGGCGCGGCGCGGCGGTTCCCTGGGCCGCGGCGCGGCGCTGCTCCAGGTCTTCTGGCCGTATCTGGTGTGGAACACGGTCTTCGACAATTCCCGCGTCGTCGCCGAACTGGGCGAGGCCCCTGCGAAATTTTCCGCCTACGCCTATCCGCTCCTGAAATTCAGCCGCGAAAACCACTTCCGCTATCCGGCGCAGCCCTGGCCTGCCAGCGCCGCGGCCGATGCCGCCGCCAAAGGAGCGGCGGGGAGCGCCGCCGTATGACCGATTTTCTCCTCGTTGCCTGGGTCAGCGCGCTGATCGAGATCACGCGCATCGGCTGGGTGTGCGGACTCGGCCGCCGCTGGACCCCCGGGGAAAAACTCAAGCTGCTCTTTGCCGGCTACAACGGCACGCGCAACACCGGCGCCGACGTCCGCGTGGAGGAGATGCTGCGCCAGGTGCGCCACGTACTTGGTGCCGAGCACGTGGACTTCAGCGTCATGACCCAGAACTTCAAGCGCACGCGCGGTTATTTCGCGGGCACTCGCCAGGCGCATCTCCCCGACGTCTACCCGCCGTTTCTCTTCCGCGAGGTGCGCGCCAATCACGGAGTCATCGCCTGCGAAGGCTCGATGTTCAAGAGCAAGTTCGCCAACGCCCTCACCACCATGATGATCGGCTCCCTAGGCATCGCCTCCGCCGAGAACAAGCTTTCCGTGGGCTACGGCGCCGAAGCCGGCCACATGGATTCGCTCCTCGAGCGCATGTGCGCGCGCTACGTCCGCGATTCGCTGATCATCACTCGCAATCCCGAATCGCAGACCCTTCTCAGCCGCCTGGGCGTTCCCACCGAGCTCGGTACGGACACCGCCTGGACTTTCGAACCGCACCCGCCCGAATACGGCCGTCAGGCTCTCCGCGCAGCCGGCTGGGACGAGAAGACTCCGGTCCTCGTCCTGTGTCCCATCCACCCCTTCTGGTGGCCGGTGAAGGCTTCCATCGCCAAGTATCTGGCGCGCGTCACCACCGGCGCTTTCCAGGATAGCCAGTACCGCACCGTTTATTTCCACGAGTCCGGCGCCGCCGTGGACGCCAAGTACCGCCACTACATCTCCGCCTTCGCCCGTGCCACCGCGGCCTTCCGCGAGCGCCACAACGTTTTTCCCGTGCTGGTGGCCATGGAGCGGCTTGACGCCCGCGCCTGCCGCGACGTCGCCGCGCTGCTTCCCGGCACTCCGGTGCTCACCTCGGACGACTACGATATGTTCCAGCTCGTCAGCATCCTGCGCCAGTGCGCGCTGATGGTCTCCTCGCGCTATCACGGCATCGTCACCTCCATGCCCGGGCTGGTCGCCTCTGCCGGCGTCACCATGGACGAGCGCATCCACAATCTCATGACCGAGCGCGGCCACCAGCACCTCCTCCTCACCGTGGATGACCCGGAGCTCGAGCCCAAGCTGCTGGCCGTCCTCGAGCGCCTGCATGCGGAGCAGGAGGCCGTGCGCGAGGGCATTGCGCGCACCGTCGTGCGCAACCTCAAGGTCATGGCGCGCATGGGCGTCTTCCTCGAGGATGCCGTCCGCCGCCAGTACCCCGAATTTCCGCTGCGCAGCGGCGTTCTCCGCTGGGAAGACTATCTCCCGCCGCTCAGCCCGAATCTGCGCGCGCTCGCCGCGCGCTACGAATCCGCTCCGGAGCTTGCGCGCGCCGCGCAATCCTGATTCCCATGGCCAATTTTCTCGAAAACATCTTTGCGCAGCTCCAGCAGGCCGCGGACCGCGTGGTCCTGCAGGAGCTGCAAGCTGGAGGCATGGCTAGCGTGCGCGGTAGGGAACTTCTCGACCAGGTCCGCCACGCCCGCGCCTTTTTGCGCCGGGCTGGCCTCCAGCCCGGCGACTGCTGCGCCCTGCTCGGCCCCAACTCCATCCGTTGGATCGCACTGGACCTGGCGCTGATGGCCGAAGGCCTCGTGGTCATCCCGCTTTATGCGCGCCAGGCTCCCGCCGAGCTCGCCGCCATGCTCCAGGACGCCCAGCCGCGCTTCCTCTTCTGCAGCGACGCGCCGCTCGGGGAGAGCATCGCCGATCTGTGGCCGCCCAGTGGACCGCTCAGTGGACCACAAATTCCGCCGCGCGTGCTCTTCGAGGAGGTCTTGTGCGGGGACGCCGCCGGCGCGGCTGCAGCCATCCCCGATGCGCCCGTGGCTTTGCAGGATTCCGCGCTCCTGACCATCATCTACACCTCCGGCACCTCGGGCGAGGCCAAGGGCGTGTGCCTGAATCTGGGTAACGTCAATCACATGCTCGGCTGCACCACCGCGCGGCTGAACCAGCTTATGGTTTCGGCATCCCGTCCCGACCGGGTCTTCCACTATTTGCCCTTCAATTTTGCCGGCTCGTGGATACTGCTCCTCTCTTGCCTCGCGCGCGAGAGCCAGCTCACGCTCTCCACGGACCTCGCGCGCCTCGCGGACGACATGCGCCTCGCCGCCCCGGACTATTTCCTGAACGTGCCCACGCTGCTCGAGCGCGTGCGCCGTGGCGTCGAGGAGGCCATCGCCAGGCGCAGCAAGCCCATCCGCATGCTGTTTGCCCGGGCGCGCACCGCCTGGCAGCGCCAACACGCCGGACGCGGGCAGGCCTTCGACGGCGTGTGGTTCGATCTCGGCCGCATGCTCCTCTTTTCCAAAATCCGCGCGCGCTTCGGCCCCCACCTGCGCGCCATCATCTGCGGCTCCGCGCCCCTGGCCCCAGAGACCCAGCAGTTCTTCCACATGTTGGGCATCCCCGTCCTGCAGGTCTACGGACTCACGGAAACCACGGCCATCTGCACCATGGACGATCCACGCCAGCCTCCCGAGCCCGGTTTCGTGGGTCCGGCCATCCCGGGGATCGAGATGAAGATCGGGGAACACGAGGAGATCCTCGTGCGCGGCCCGCACATCTTCCCCGGTTACTGGAAGCGCCCGGAAGAGACGGCCCGCGTGCTGCAGGACGGGTGGTTCCACACCGGCGACCAGGGTGAGGTCAACGTGCGCGGCAACTGGCGCATCGTCGGCCGCCTCAAAAACCTCATCATTCTCAATTCCGGCCACAATATCGCTCCCGAGCCCATCGAGGAGAAGCTGCAGCAGCTTCTCCCCGCCGCGCAGCAGGTGGTCCTGGTGGGCAACGGCCGTGGTTACCTGGGTGTGCTGGTCAGCGGCGCCGTGAAAGAATCCGCCGTCCAGGCCGCGCTCGGCGCCGTCAATCCGGGTTTGCCCCATTACCGCCAGCTGCGCGGCTTCCGCGTCCTCGGCGAAGCTTTTACCCCGGAAAATGGCTTGCTCACGGCCAACGGCAAGCTCCGCCGCGACGCCATCAACTCCCGCTTCGCTTCCGAAATCAATGCCATGTACGATGTCACGGCTGACCGCGAAGCGGTCGGCAAGCAAGGTGGCCGCGAAGCGGCCAACAAGCAGGGTGACCGCAAAGCGGTCAACAGGAAGCCGGCATGAAATCCTTTACGGGCAAAACGCTGCGCTGGGAATGGCGCGAGGGCATCCTCGAACTGACGCTCGACCGCGAGCCCGCCAACGAGATCGGCTCGGAGATGCTCTCGGAACTGGAGAAATTTGCCGCCGCGCTCGAAGCGCTCTCTTCCGAAACCAGCGCGTGCATTATCTCCAGCGCGCGCAAGCACGGCTTTTCCGCGGGCGCCGACCTGCGCGAGCTGTATCATGCCGCCGCTCCGCTTGCCGAAAAAGAGCGCCTGGCAGGCGTGCGCGATTTCCTCGAGCGCATCCACAAGGTTCTGAACGCCCTGGATGCCGCTCCGCTCGTGACCATCGCCGCGGTACACGGCGTCTGCTTCGGCGGGGGCCTCGAGCTGGCCCTGGCCTGCGACCTCATCGTTGCCGACAAGATGGCCCGTTTCGCCTTTCCCGAGCTGCGCCTCGGCCTGATCCCCGGCTTCGGCGGCATCCCCCGCCTCAAGCGCGACTTGGGCAACGCTTTCGTCCGCGATCTCCTGCTTACCGGCCGCAGCGTGAATGCCGCGCGCGCCCAGGCCGTGGGCCTCGTTGCGCAGCTCGCCGCCGAGGGCGAAGCGCTCCGCCTGGCGCGCTCCACCGCCGCGCAGGTCGCCAAGTTCGACGCCGGCGCGCGCATCGCCGCCAAGAAATTCATCAAGCCCATCCCCAGCGAAGAGCTGCGCCGTGAAATCGATATCTTCTGTGAACTATTCATGCGCCCCGCAGTCATGGCCGGCCTCAAAAAATTCGTCGCGTCCACCGACGCCATGCCCTACCTGCCCTGATCTCCGCCGCCCGCCACTTTACTGTTTGGGGCCCTGCTTGCCGCAAACCCCCGCGAACGTGGCATGGTTAGTAGTAACCCGGCCGCGACATTGCACTGTACGGACAAGCATCCCCGGGAATCCCGGGACGCAAATCGCTCCCTTGTCCGCAGCAGGAAGGAGCCTTCATGCGCCGTACCGTTCTTCGAGGAATCGCCGCGTTTCTCGTTTGCTTCTGCGGCGCGCACGCGGCTTCCGCGCAGCTCCCCGTGGCCTCCTTTCCTGCCCCCGCGCCGCAGTATGAAATCCGCGTCGAAAAGAGCGTACGCGTGCCCATGCGCGACTCCGTGCTCCTCTCCACCGATCTCTATTTCCCGGTGACCGCGAACCCTGTTGACCGCTTCGCGGTCACAAAGATAAAGGATCGCTTCCCCGTCATCCTCATTCGCACTCCCTACGACAAAAACGCGGAATGGAACGTCGCCAACGCCCGGCGCTTTGCCGGGCAGGGCTACGTCGTCGCCGTGCAGGACGTGCGCGGGAAATATGAATCCGGAGGCAGTTTCACCGTTTCCGCCGCGGACACCGAGGACGGCACGGCTACTGTCGAGTGGCTGGCCGAACAGCCCTGGTCCTCCGGGAAGATCGGCACCACGGGCTGCTCCTATTCCGGCGAAAACCAGGTGGAGATGGCCAAGAACCGCAGCGTGCACCATCTGGCGATGATCCCCCAGGCCGCCAGCGGCGCCCTGCAGTATTTCGGCGCGCGGCGCGGCGGCGCCTTCGAGCTGGCGGCGAGCGCGGACTGGTTTCTCTCGAACGGCGTAAAGGAGCGGCCGCGGGCAGCGCCCGGGGCGTCCCCTCCGGCCGGATTCACTCCGCCGAAAGTAGACTGGCCCGTGCTCTGGCGGAGCCTGCCGCTGAAGGGCCTGATGAGCCGCGCGGAAATGCCCGCGACAGACTGGGACGACTTCGTCGCGCACCCCGAGGGCGATCCCTGGTGGCGCACCCTCGGCTACGTCACCAGCGCGGACAAGTTCGATGTGCCCGCCCTGTTCGTGGATTCCTGGTACGACTACGGCGCGGGCGACACCTTCCGCCTCCTGGACCTGCTGCAGAAAAACAGCGAGAGCCAGCTCGCCCGCGACAATCAGTTCGTCGTCATCGCACCCACCACGCACTGCCGCTACGAGCAGGCCACGGAGCATACCGTGGTGGGTACGCGCGATCTCGGCGACGCGCGCTTCGATCTTTTCGGTCTCTATCTCGCCTGGTTCGACCACTGGCTCAAGGGCGCGGACAACGGCGTCCAGAAAATGCCCAAGGTGCAGCTCTTCGTCATGGGCAAGAATGAGTGGCGCGGCGAAAACGAGTGGCCTCTGGCCCGCACCCAGTTCATGCAGGTCTACCTGAGCAGCGAGGGGCATGCCAACAGCCGCTTTGGCGACGGCGTTCTTTCCCTCGACCGCCCCGCGGAGGAAACTCCCGACCACTATGTCTACGATCCGCGCTCGCCCGTGCCCTCCACCGGTGGACCGGACTGGGGCGCAGCCCTGGGCGACCTGAAATCCGGCGCCGTGGATCAGTCCGACGTCGAGATGCGCCAGGATGTCCTCGTTTACACCACGCCGCTCCTCGAAAAGGGCGCCGAAGTGACCGGCCCGGTCGAGGTCGTCCTCTACGTCAGCTCGGACGCTCCGGACACGGACTTCACCGCCAAGCTCGTGGACGTCTATCCCGACGGCACCGCCTACAACGTGCAGGAAGGCATCCAGCGCGCGCGCTACCGCGAGGGCTACGACAAGCCGGCGTTCCTGAAGCCCGGCGAAACCTACGAGCTGCACATCAACCTCAACGCCACCAGCAATTACTTCGGCCCCGGCCACCGCATCCGCCTGGAAATCTCTTCCAGCAACTTTCCGCGCTTCGACCGCAACCTCAACACCGGCGGCGCCAACTTTGACGGAGCGGTCTGGCATGTGGCCCGCAACACCGTTTACCACTCCGGCTCCCACGTCTCCTATATCCTCCTGCCGGTCATCCCCTGATGTGGCCCTGGCTGGGCCGCTGCACAGGCGGATTTTCCCCGCCACTTTCGCTTTTCCATCTCCCGCGGGGATGATAAATTCATTGCTATGCGTACACTGGAGCAGACCACGCAGGAAGTCCTCGCCCTGGCGGCTCAGCATTTCCACGTGCCCCTCGAGACGCTGGCGCCGAACGACGACTTCTTCAAGAAGCTGGGCATTGACAGCCTGCAGGCCCTCGAGCTGCTCACCCGCCTCGAAAACCATTTCGGCATCGAGCTCCCCGACTACGAAGTGCAGGGCGTCAGCGATTTCCGCACCCTCGCTGACCGCATCCAGGCCCGCCTGTAATGCTGGACCTCACCAAGTATGAGTCGCTCGGCGCGGCTCTGCACGATGCCCTCGGCCGTTTTGCCGGGGAAGTCTGTCTGATCGAGGCGGACCGCGAGAAAGAGAAAGAGCGGCTCACCTACCGTGATTTCCAGCAGTGTGCGTTCCCGCTCGCCCGGGCCCTGCAGGACGCTGGTTTTGCCGCCGCCGCTCGCGCCTCGATTATCATGACCAATCAGTCTAAGTGGCTGATTTCCGCTGCGGCCATCTTCTTCCGCGGCGGCGTCCTGGTGCCCCTTGATTACAAGCTCACCCCCGCCGAGCACTGGCAGCTGCTGAAGCACTCCGGCGCCACGGTGCTGATCACCGAATACCCCATCTGGCGGCAGCTCTCCGCCGCGCCCGGCCGCGCCGAGTGCGCCGTGCGCACGATCCTCGTCAGCGAAGCACCGCCGAACGCGGACCTCGCCGGTGCGCAGCGCTGGGAGGAGTTCCGCGGCGCGGGCGAACCGGAGTTTCTCCTGCGCCAGCGCAGCGATGCGGCCTGCATCGTCTATTCCTCTGGCACGGGCGGGCAGCCCAAGGGCTGCGTGATGACCCACGAGAACTATCTCGCGCAGTGCGTCGCGCTCACCGCGCTCTATCCCTTCTGGCCCGGCGTGCGCTACCTGAGCATTCTCCCCACCAACCACGCCATCGACTTCATGGTCGGCTTCATCGGCCCTTTCACCTGCGGCGCCGCTGTCGTGCACCTGCGCACCCTCCGCCCCGAATACGTCCGCGAGGCTTTCCCGAAGTACAAAATCACCTATGTCAGCCTGGTGCCGCTGGTCCTGAAGAATCTGCAGAAGGGCCTGCAGGCGCGCTTTGCCGCGCTGCCACCGCTCAAGCGCCGGGTGCTCAACGCCATGATCGCCCTGAACAAGCTGCTTACGCGGGATCATCCGCGCCTCGCCCTCAGCCGCCTGCTGCTCAAGCAGGTGCATGCGGCGTTCGGCGGCGAGCTCCGCGCCATCATCGTTGGCGGCGCGTTCACCGAGCCGCAGACGTTGCAGTTCTTCTATGACCTGGGCATTCCCGTGGCCAACGGTTACGGCCTCACCGAGGCCTGCACGGCCATCACCGTGAACGACCTCCGGCCGTTCCGCGCAGACACCGTGGGCAAGCCGCTCCCCGGCATGGAAGTGCGCATCGTCAAGCCGGACGCCGAAGGCATCGGGGAAGTGGCCGTGCGCGGCCGCACCGTCATGTCCGGCTACCTCAACGAGCCGGAGCTGACGGCCGAAACCATCGTGGACGGCTGGTTGATGACCGGCGACCTCGGGCGGCTCGACGCCACCGGCCACCTGCAGCTTTTCGGCCGCAAGAAAAACATGATCGTCACCGAGGAAGGGAAGAACATCTACCCCGAGGACATCGAGAACGTCTTCGAGGGCCTCCCGGTCAGGGAGTTCTGTGTCTTTGCCGCCAACTACATCTGGCCGCGGCGCTCCCTGAGCGGCGAGCAGCTCGTCCTGGTGCTGCATCTCGAGCCCGGGCAGTCCTTCTCCCCCGAGCTGCAGTCCGAAATCAATGCCCGCAACAGCCGCCTGCTCAATTACAAGCGCATCCACGGCGTGGTATTGTGGGCCGAGGATTTTCCCCGTACGGCCTCGTTGAAGATCAAACGCAATCTTCTCGCCGAGCGGATCGCGCAGCTGGACCGCGACGCCGCCATGCAGCCCCTGTGAGGAGTTTGCCGGCGCTTCGCGAAGGAACTGTGAAGGAACACTTTTTCGCCATCGTGAATCCCGCCGCCGGCGGCGGCCGCTCGGCCAAGCTGGCCGGCCCGGCGCTCGCGCGCCTGCGCGATGCCGGCGTGCGCGTGGACGTCATCGCTTCGACCGGACCCGGGCATGCCATCGAGCTGGCCCACGAGGGCTACCGGCAGGGCTACCGCCAGTTCCTGGCGGTGGGCGGCGACGGCACGGCCCACGAAATCGTCAACGGCATCTTTGCCGCGGACCCTGCTCCCGACCGCGTAGCGCTGGCTTTCCTCCCGCTCGGCACGGGCAACTCCTTTCTCCGCGATTTCTCCGAAAACGGCGCGGAGGCCGCCATGCAGGCGCTCCTCGCGGGCCGCACGCGCCGCTGCGATCTTCTCCGCCTCACGCACGCCACGGGCACGCTCTATTCCATCAATCTTCTGAGCGTGGGGTTCACCGCGGACGTGGGTGCGCTCGCCAACCGCCGCTTCAAGCGCCTCGGCGAGTTGGGCTATCTGCTCGGCGTCTTCGTGCGCGTCCTGCAGTTGCGCCGCCGCGCTTTCCCTTTGCGCTGCGACGCCGGCACCGAGTGGGACACGCGCCGCTGCCTGTTTCTCGCCTTCTGCAACAGCAAATTCACCGGCGGCACGATGCTCATCGCTCCCCAGGCCGACCCCACCGACGGCCTCATCGAGTACGTGCGCTGGGGGCCCATCGGCCGCTTCGGGCTGGTGCGCATGCTTCCCCGCCTCTATGACGGCACGCACATCCAGCACCCGCTGGCCTCGCGCCGCGCCGTGCGCCGCGTGGAATTCAATCTTCCCGCGCCCGTGGACGTTCTCGTGGACGGCGAAGTTTTCACCCTCGACTGCCATTCTCTGGATATTCTTCCCGCCGCCGTGGACGTTTACATATGAGAAGCGCGTGGCCGGCCGTGCGCAGCGTGCTGTTGTGGCTGGTCAGCGGGCTGCATTTTTTCACCTTCGTTCCGGTCCTCATCCTGCTGGCCGCGGTGCTCGACCCGCGCAAGCATGACTGGCTGCAGCGCGGCCTCTGCCGCCGCATCGTCTTTCTGGCCGGCGCGAAACTTGTCGTGCACCGCGCCCCCGGCTTCGATCCCCAGCGCACCTCCTTCTTCATGGTCAATCACGTCAACCTCTTCGATCCCTTCGTGCTGTATAGCGCGCTGCCGCAATTCGTCCGCGGCTGGGAGCTGGAGTCGCATTTCAAGATTCCCGTGTATGGCTGGCTGATGAAGCGCTTCGGCAACGTTCCCGTGCCGGACGTGCGCCGCCCCTCCGACCTCAAGCGCATGTGGCGGCTCACGCAGGCGGCCATTGACGGCGGCACCAGCCTCATCGTCTTCCCGGAGGCCAAGCGCACCCGTGACGGCCGCCTCAGCGAATTTCAGGTCGGCGGTTTCCGCGTCGTGCAGCAGCTCGGCGTACCCGTCGTTCCCGTCACCGTGGTCGGCTCGTTCGAACACCATCGCACCGGCGACTGGATGCTCCGCCCCGCCACCATCACCGTCTACATTCACGACACCATTGAGACCACAGGCCTCACCAAGGACGATGTTCCCGCGCTGCGCGACCGCGTCCGCGCGGTCATCGCCGCCCCGCTGGAGGAATGGTTGAAAAAAACGAGAGGGTAGGGGCGGGCCTTCGGTTGCCCGTTTCAGCGATTGCCGCTCAGAGGCTCAGCTTGATCCCGGGCAGGGTGCGCCCGGCGCGCGTTTCCTGCCACGTGAAGACGATCCGGTGGATCACCGTGATCGTCGACACCACTGCAATTACCCACAGCACCGGCCCCATGCGGTTGAACATCCCCCCGATGATCAGCAGCACCAGCCGCTCCGGCCGCTCCATGAAGCCCGCCTTGCACAGCGGGATCAGCGATTCCGCGCGCGCCCGCGCGTAGCTCACCATCACCGAACCCGCCGTTGCCACTGCCGCCAGCGCCACGTAGGGCGTCCGCCCGCTCACCGAATAATAGACCAGCAGCCCCATGTACAGCGCCATGTCCGCGTAGCGGTCCAGCGTCGAGTCGTAGAACGCCCCGAAGGCCGTCACCCGGTTCTGCCGCCGCGCCACCTGCCCGTCCAGCATGTCCAGGAAGCCCGCGAAGAAAATGATGATCGCCCCGGTGCGAAAGCGCCCCGTGGCGAACATCGCCGCCGCTCCGAAATTCACCACCAGCCCGAGGAAGGTCAGGAAGTTGGGGTTGATCCCGGTCGCCGCCAGCGCCCCCACAATCTTGTCGAGCAGCCATTTGCTGCCGGTGCCGATCGCTCCTGTGAACGTAGCCATGCCTGTGCGCCCATCACCCCGCTTCGCGCGGTCGTTTCTGTTTCTGCGGCATCCTACACTAGCCCGCCGCCGCTCCGCAAACGCGCTGGTCCTCCGGTGCCATGTGCGGGAGTCGTTTGCCGCCTTTTTGCTTGACCCGTATCGCCCTGCGGCATAGAGTTTCGGACGCCTTTGCGAGGGTACTGAAATGCAATCTGTATTCGCACGCCGCCGCTTCCTCGCCCAGGGGCTGAGGGGCATCCCGGCGGCTTGGCTCGCTCTCCACTGGCCGGAAATCGCTTCCGCCGCACAGCACGGCCACGAAGCTGTCCGTTCCTCCGCCCCGCCGAAATTTGAGGTTTTCTCTGCCGAAGACGCCGTGGAAATTGCAGCCGCGGCCGCGCGCATCATTCCCACCGACGACCTGCCGGGCGCGCGCGAAGCCGGAGTTGCTTACTTCATCGACCGCGCCCTGAAGACCTTTGCCGCCGATTCCCTCAAGACCTACCAAAAGGGGCTCCCGGAAATGCAGGCCAAGGTCCGCGCCATGCTTCCCGGCACAGAAAAATTCTCCGCAGCCACACCGGAGCAGCAGGATGCGGTCCTGCACGCCATGGAAGATCAGACTCATCAAGGCTGGGGACCCTTTGATCCGGGATCCGCCGAGCCCTCCTTTCTGGCTGTGCTGCGCGTTCACACCATCGCCGGTTTTCTGGCCAATCCTTTGCGCGGCGGCAACCCCGGCGGGGTAGGCTGGCGCTTCATCGGCCGCGAAGACGAGCACTCCTTTGACCCGCCCTTCGGCTATTACGACAAGGATTATCCCGGCTGGCAGCCGGTTACCCGGGAGACAGAAAAGAAATGAAGCCTGTCCAGCCGCTTTACAAGACCTCGGACGAGGTGGATTTCGTCATCATCGGCTCCGGCGCCGCGGGTGGGGTCATGGCCAAAGAGCTTGCCGCCAACGGTTTTCGCGTCGTGGTCCTCGAACAAGGGCCCTATCGGACCGAAGCGGACTTCTCCCACGATGAAATAGAAGTTCTCAACGAACACGCGCTGACCAACGACTGGAAGTCCCAGCCCAACACGTTCCGCAAGACCCCCGGGGAGCAAGCCAAGCAGCAGCCCGCGGTCATCTATGGCCGCTGCGTCGGTGGCAGCAGCGTCCATTTCACCGCCAATTTCTGGCGCTTCCACGAAATCGACTTCATCGAGCGCAGCAAGCTCGGCGCCATCCCCGGCACCGGCTTTGCCGACTGGCCCATTACCTACGCCGACCTCGAGCCCTACTACACCAAGGTCGAATGGGAGATCGGGGTTTCCGGCCTCGCCGGCGCCAGCCCCTTCGATCCCCCGCGCTCCAAGCCCTATCCCATGCCGCCCCTGCCGGTGAAATCCTCCGGCGTGATCTTCGAGCGGGCCGCCCGCAAGCTCGGCTGGAATCCGTTTCCCGCGCCGATGGCCATCCTTTCCCAGCCGCGCGCCGGCCGCAGCGCCTGCATTCATTGTGGCTCGTGCGAATTCTTCGGCTGCGAGGTCGGGGCGAAGTCCACCTCCTTGTCCAGCGTAATCCCCATGGCCCTGAAGACCGGCCGCTGCGAGATTCGCCCCAATTGCTATGTGCACCGCATCGAGACCAATGCCGCCGGGCGCGTCACCGGCGCCGTCTATTTCGATTCCCAGCGCCATGCCCATCTGCAGCGCGCCAGGACCGTCATCGTCTGTGCCAACGGAGCGGAAACCCCGCGTTTACTTCTTCTCTCCGCCAGCAAACAGTTTCCCAACGGCCTGGCCAACTCCAGCGGCCTGGTCGGCAAATACCTCATGCTCAATGGCGGATCCTTCGCGCTCGGCGTTTTCGAACACCCTCTCAACGACTACAAGGGTTTTGCCGTCAGCCGCGTCCTCCATGATTTTTACGAGCTGGACACGCGGAAGCTCGGCTTTTACGGAGGAGGCGGTCTGGATGCCCGGTTTGATCTTCCGCCCATCTCCTTCGCCCTGGCTGCTCTTCCTCCTGGAACGCCGCCGTGGGGCAAGGGCTTCAAGGACGTCCTGCGGGACTCCTACACCCGGACCATGCAGGTCATGGGACACAGCACTTCGCTCCCGGTTGAGTCCAACAGCTTTTCACTCGACCCCGGCCTGAAGGACGCCTGGGGGCTTCCCGCGCTGCGCATGACCTACAAGGATCATCCCGACGATCTCCAGACCATGCACTGGATCAATGACCGCGCGCTCGAATTGCTGGAGGCCGCCGGGGCCCGCAAGAAGTGGCACTTCCCGATCGAGGAAAGCGAGATCGCCGTTCATCTGCTGGGCACCTGCCGTATGGGCAAGGACCCGAAATCTTCGGTGATCAATCCCGATCACCGCACCCACGACGTGCCCAATCTTTTCCTCTGCGATGGCAGCAGCCTGGTCACCTCCGGCCGCGGCCAGCCCACTATGACCATCCAGGCGCTGGCCTATCGCGCCGCCGACCGCATCACCGCCCTCGCCAAACGCGGCGCGCTCTAGCGCCGAAGCGCGACACGGTACCGCAGTTATCGGCTGGCGATATGGCGTTCAGATGACCAACCATTGCATTTATCATTCCAGTCTTCACTGCCCTCTCAGCTCATCGATCCACTTCTCGAGAGACATCTGATTCTTCGCTTCGATGGTGGTGAAGATCACCCCCATGCCGGCATTTGCCCGAGTATTCGCTACCCGGCCCAAAGCCACGAAGACGACACCCTTGTGCAGGATTCTGACTCGGACTCTTGTTCCTACCTTCCAGGGTTTTAACGTGTTCACGCTGCAGCCAAACAGGCTTAGGTCTCTGGTTTGCCCTTGCGTCTCAGCTTCTGATTGCAGGTCAATCAGCTCAATTCTGGCGGCGAAGGGGTATCGGCGTGCGCGGTGTCGTCCGGATTGCATTTGGAATCTCCGTCTAAGAGTTCGCAAAGCTGTGATACGTGTGCAGTCTCAATCGCACACGGAAATTCTCGAAGGCCCCGCCCGTCGCAATGGTTTCACCTCCACGGCCGGGAAAAACATATTCCAAAAGTTTGTTTGCGGATCTACGAATTCGAATGCCACATTCGTCTTGCCGTCACGGCCCCGCCGAATGGAGACGACTTTGCACTCCGCTTCCCGCTGATTATTTTCGTTGATCAACTGGAACGTCTGCCCGACAACCACTGTGGCATCGAGCGACAGCAACCCGCCATGGCCACTCACAGAGAGAGAACGCGTCTTGACACTGAATTTCTCGCTCGTCTCTGTGTGGCCGGAGACTACCAACCTGATAGGAAGTGTCACTCGCGCGGTACGGCGGCGTTCTACGCTACGGAAGTGAAGGATTGGCATGGCGGCTGAATCCTCTCTCCGGAATTGCCGGACCCTGTCCTAGGTCTTTCCCCTGCGGACCGGCTTTAGCGTCAAGGCACGTACGAACAGGCAGCCAAAATGGGCACAGGAAGTAGTTGACGCAGGGAGCTCGAACCATGTCCACATCAGTCACATCATATGAGCTAATTTCCACAAAAAGAATAGGTTGGCGGTACCAAAGAGCTGGCAAGCAAGGTAGTACTCTCGGCCCAGCACTTTTCCTGGTATCTCTTCTGAAAAACATTCCGCTTATTCCTTCAGAGGTACCTGCAGATAGAAGGGGTTATCATCAGCGATCTCAAGATGAGACCCTTCGCCTCGATTCTCCGCGCTTGGGTGGAGGTGCGCATCCTGAGCGCAGCGAACGGAACTACCGCCGAAAAGCAGGGTGCTAACGAGGGGTAAGGTGGCCTGGGTGGACTTGCTTATCCTGAGCATGCGAAGGGAAGCACTGAAAACGCGAAAGGAAGGAATGGTGGGCCTGGGTGGACTTGAACCACCGACCTCGCCCTTATCAGGGGCGCGCTCTAGCCACCTGAGCTACAGGCCCACTCCAACAACAACTCAAAAATTCTAGCACGCCCGGGCGGTTTCTGCATCCCCGGCTGCTTGCCCGCCCGTTTCTACTGCACAAACCCCACGTTGGGCACCGGCGTGCCTCCCTCCGGCGCCTCTTTGATGGTGCCAAACTGCGCCTCATAGCGCGCGATGTTCTCCCCCAGCGCCCGGTGGATGCGCTTGGCGTGCGCCGGGCTGACGATCATGCTCGCCAGCAGCTTGCCCTGCGCGCCGTTGGGGAAAATGTAGATGTAGTTGAGCGTGAACTCCTCCACGTTGTGGTGGATCATCACCAGGTTGCTGTATTGCCCCTGCAGCTCTTTTTCGTCCGCCTTGATTTGTACCTGCCTCTGTTCTTCCATCGTCGCCCTCTCCCGGAATATCCCCACGAAAGTATCATACCCGCGCCGCTTCCGCTGCCGGGCCCTCGCGAAGGGAGCCGCAGAGGCTGGCAAAATGCACAAAGGGGTCTGCGGGGCCATTGACACGGCCCGGCATTAAGTATAGTTTCATTTATAGATTTAGCGTGGTTAACTTAGGCCCGGCTCCTTTCGGCTATGACACCCACGGTTCCTCCCGAACTCGACGCCTTAACCCCCGCCGGCGGAGCCCCCGCTCCCGCAGCGGAGCCCCCCAGGGCCCCTGTACCGTCGCTCCCCGAGGTCTACCGCACCGTGCCCTTCGCCCACGGCGCCTCCTGGCTGCGCAAGATGCTGGCTTTCGCCGGACCGGGCTACCTGGTCGCCGTCGGCTACATGGACCCCGGCAACTGGGCCACGGATATCGGCGCCGGCTCCAAATTCGGCTATACCCTGCTCAGCGTCGTCCTCCTCAGCAACTGCATGGCCATGCTCCTGCAGGGGCTGGCCGCCAAGCTCGGCATTGTCACCGGTCGCGACCTCGCCCAGTCCTGCCGCAGCCAGTATTCGCGCCGCATCAACTTCGTGCTCTGGGTGCTTTGCGAAGTCGCCATCGCCGCCTGCGACCTTGCCGAAGTCCTGGGCTCCGCCGTGGCGCTGAAGCTGCTCTTCGGCCTGCCGCTTCTCGCCGGCGTCTTCCTCACCGGCTTGGATGTGCTCCTGGTGCTGGCCATGCAGAACCGCGGCTTCCGCCTGATCGAGATCTTTGTCGTTACCCTCACGGCCACCATCGCCGGCTGCTTCGCCTATGAAATCTTCTTCGCCCGTCCCCTGTGGCTGGAAGCCGCCCACGGCTACATCCCGCAACTGGAGATCCTGCGCAATCGCGAGATGCTTTATCTGGCCATCGGCATCCTCGGCGCCACGGTCATGCCCCACAATCTCTATCTCCACTCCAGCATCGTGCAGACCCGCGCCTTTGGCGCCTCCGTCCCGGAAAAACGCGAGGCCGTGCGCTACGCCATCTTCGACTCCACCGCCGCCCTCTTCGTCGCCCTGTTCATCAACGCCGCCATCCTGGTCCTCGGCGCCGCCGCCTTTCACTCCCGCGGCATGACCCAGGTGGCGGAGATCGGCGACGCTTACAAACTATTGACCCCGGTCCTCGGCGCCAGCCTGGCCAGCACTCTTTTCGCCTTGGCCCTGCTCGCCTCCGGGCAGAATTCCACGCTCACCGGCACGCTCGCCGGTCAGATCGTCATGGAAGGCTTCCTCAACCTGCGCCTCAAGCCCTGGCTGCGCCGCCTCATCACCCGCTCCCTGGCCATCGTGCCCGCGGCCATCGTCATCGGCATTGCCGGGGAGGGGAAGGCCACGGCCTTGCTCATCTTCAGTCAGGTGGTTCTCAGTTTTCAGCTGCCCTTCGCCGTCATCCCGCTCATCCGCTTTACCAACGACCCCGCCCGCATGGGCGAATTCGCCAACTCCCGTTGGACCGCGGCCTGTGCCTGGGTCGTCGCCATCGCCATCGTCGGCTTCAACGCCGAGCTCCTCTGGCTCACCTTCCACTCCTGAGCTTCCCGCCCTGCTGCGGATGTGCGAAAATTTCTCCGCCTATGGATCCGAATCGCCGAAGAAGTCTCCGCCTGCGCAAATTCCTTCTGGCCTGCATCTTCGCCGCGATCGCCATCGCCATCGTCTTTGCCGCCCTGCAGAAGAGCGACTGGAACGTCCCCGAGGAAGCCAAACAGCGGAAAAATCCGCTCCCGCCCTCCGCGGCCGCGCTGCAGGCGGCGGCCACGACCTACCGCGACAAATGCGCGCAGTGTCACGGCCCGACGGGCAAGGGCGACGGCCCCGAGGGCAAGAGGCACGATCCCCCGCCCGCCAGCTTCACCGATGCCCCGCGCATGAACGCCGTCAGCGACGGCGAGCTTTTCTTCAAGATCAGCAAGGGGCGCAGGCCGATGCCTTCCTTTCGTAGCCGATTGACCGAGGAACAGCGCTGGCAGCTGGTCCTCCTCATCCGTAGCTTCGCCCGGAAATCCTCCGCGCCGGAAACGCCGCCCGCCTCCGAAGCGCAGCCTGCTTTGGGAAAGCAGCCCGCCCCCGAGAGCCGTCCCGTCGCAACCAGCCCGCGCTAAAACACTGCGCTTAGAAGCCAGGCGCAAAAGGCAGGCATTGTCATCCTGAGTCCCGGTGTTTTTTACCGGGACGACCGATCGCGGATTCCGACCTTGTCGGAAAGATTCCGGCTCCTGCCGGAAAGGATCTCAACGTCAGCGCTTGCAACCACCGCATGCTTTTTCGCCGGTCTTTTGCAGGGCGCGCCTGTATCGCAGCGCACCGCGCCAGGGAAGGTTGGCATGCTCCCCGAATCCATCGAGAAGGAAAAGAAGATCGGCCGCCTGCAGCGCGAAAATTTCCGCCGCGCCTTCCGGGGCGGCGCCAGGATGGCCTTCGGCACCGACGGCGGCGTCTACCCGCACGGCGACAATGCCAAGCAGTTCGCCAAAATGGTCGAGTGGGGCATGCAACCCCTCGACGCCATCCAGGCCGCCACCGTCAACGCCGCCGACCTCCTCGGCCTGGCCGATAAGATCGGTTCCCTCGAAAAAGGACGCTACGCCGACCTCATCGCCGTCTCCGGTGATCCCCTCGCCGACGTGCGCGTCCTCGAATCCGTCAAATTCGTCATGAAGGGCGGCTCCGTCGTCCGCAACGACCTCGCCGCCCGCTAAGCGACCCAGTCCCGGGTAGCGCCGGCGTCCCGCCGGTTCTTTTCCCCGGCGCGTTTGCCGCGGAGCATCCCCAAAATGGAAACGGCCCTGAATCCCGCGATTCAGGGCCGTCCCATTTTTCTTTCCGTACCTCTGTGTCTCGGTGTCTCTGTGGCTAATCTTTCTCTTACTTCACCTGCGCCAGCGCCGCCGCCACTTCCTTGATGTCCGGCACGGAGGGGATGTCGTAGTTCTTGAACCACGCCACCTTGCCCGCCTTGTCAATGATCACGATCGCCCGCCCCGTGATCCCCTTTTCCGCCAGGTACACGCCGTACTTCTCGGCCATCGCCCCGCGCGGCTGGAAATCCGCCAGCAGCGAATATTTGATCCCCATCTTTTCCGCGTAGGCCTTGTGCGACCATACGCTGTCCACGCTCACGCCCAGCACTTCCGCGTCCAGCTTCTCGAAATCCTTCATGTCGTTCACGAAGCAGGCGTGCTCGTTCGTGCACACCGGGCTCCAGTCCAGCGGGTAAAACACCAGGACGACCTTCTTCTTCCCGGCAAATTCCGAAAGCTTCACTTCTTTCTGGCTCTGATCCTTTAACACGAAATCCGGTGCCGCCTGTCCGACTGCGATAGCCATGTCTCTTCCTCCGTTTGCGAAGTCGCCCTACGATGATAGCGAAACCCGCCCGGCGCCACAAACCCTTCGCGCGCTTCGTTCTTCCCGATTTCCGATCTTTTCTTCCTCTTCTCCGCGCTTTTGGTTCTTGCCTCTTTTCTTCTCTCCCTCCCAGCAGTACACTCCGCCGCAGGAGGCCGTGCAGCAAGCTGTGCGGTCGCCCGGAAGAATGTTCGCTGTGCGGTCGCGCATTATTATGAGTTCACCAGCCACTCGCCGTGCCCCGTCCCCCGCTCCGCAGCCACGCGCGACGTCCCCTGTCGCGCAGCCGCTCCAGGCGTCGGCCGCTGTGCGGTCCCCCAATCCATTGTTGACCCTTGCCGAACTCGTCGACCGCTATTGCGCCCTCGCCGGCGCCTTCGGCACGCCCGTGCCTCTCTCTGCCTTCGCTCTCTCCCCCGGCGAAACCGAGCGCCTCTTCTCCTCCTGCGACGAGGACTACCACATCAGCCGCTTCTTCCACTTCACCGAGTCCAACGGCGACTCCTACGCCATCAACGGCATCCCCGCCACCCACGTCCGCATCGACGAAACCATCTCCGTCATCCTCTAGCCGGACCTTGCGGCACACCTCCTCCTGCTGCGCGCGGAGCGTGCCTGGCAATTACGTTTACGATTGGCGAAGAATTGTTCTCAGGCCGGCACGGCTCGCTGAAAGCGCTGCGCCAGCTTATGGTGCTCGTCCAGAAGTTCCTTCGGCAGGCGTTCGCCGAACTTTGCAAGAAACTGCCTGGTGTCCGCGAGCTCCGGCTCCCAGTCCGCCGGATTCACGCGCAGCAGTTCATCCACGGCGCCATGCGCGAGCGCCAGGCCGTCCAGTGTCAGCGCGCTGCGCGCCGGCACATAGCCGATCGGCGTCTCCTGCGCTTCGCCGCGTCCCTCCACGCGCTCCAGGATCCACTTCAGCACGCGCACGTTTTCTCCGAACCCCGGCCACAGAAACTTCCCGCTGGTGTCCCGCCGGAACCAGTTCACGTGGAAAATCTTCGGCGCGTGCGGGATGCGCCTGCCCATCTCCAGCCAGTGCCCGAAATAATCCGCCATGTTGTAGCCGCAGAAGGGCAGCATGGCCATGGGGTCACGCCGCACCACGCCCACCGCGCCCGTTGCCGCCGCCGTCGTTTCCGAAGCCATCGTCGCGCCCACGAACACCCCGTGCTGCCAGTCAAACGATTCGTACACCAGCGGCGCCATCCGCGCGCGCCGCCCCCCGAAAATGAACGCCGAGATCGGCACGCCTTCCGGCGATTCCCAGTTCGGCGAGATGCAGGGCGATTGCTGCGCCGGCACGGTATAGCGTGAATTTGGATGCGCCGCCGGGCCCTGCGACGGATCCCACTTCTTTCCCTTCCAGTCGATCATTCCCGCCGGCGGCTCGCTTTCGATGCCTTCCCACCACGGCTCGCGCTCCGGCGTCAACGCCACGTTGGTGAACAGCGCATTCTTGCGGATCGCATCCATCACGTTGGGATTGGTGTGCTTCCCCGTTCCCGGCGCCACCCCGAAAAATCCCGCTTCCGGGTTGATGGCCCGCAGGTAGCCGTCCGCTCCGATCTGCATCCAGCTGATGTCGTCGCCCACCGTCCACACCCGGTAGCCCTGGCCTTCCAGCGCCGAGACCATCATCGCCAGGTTCGTCTTCCCGCACGCGCTCGGAAACGCCGCGGCCATGTACGTCACTTTTCCGTTGGGCGCTTCCAGCCCCAGGATGAGCATGTGCTCCGCCATCCAGCCCTGCTCCCGCGCCATCACGCTGGCGATGCGCAGCGCCAGGCATTTCTTCCCCAGCAGCGCATTCCCCCCGTAGCCCGATCCCACGCTCCAGATCAGCTTTTCCTCGGGGAAGTGCATGACGAAGCGCCGCTCGGGGTTCACGTCCAGCAGCGCGTGCAGTCCCGG
Organism: Terriglobia bacterium; assembly: GCA_020072785.1. Taxonomy (NCBI): domain Bacteria; kingdom Pseudomonadati; phylum Acidobacteriota; class Terriglobia; species Terriglobia bacterium. Next base: position 172,264 of record JAIQGG010000002.1, read on the forward strand.
CACGAATTCCGGGGAGCTCCCCAGCCGCTCCATGGCCACCTTGCCCATGCGCGACATGATGCGCATGCTGGCCACCACGTATGCGCTGTCCGTGATCTCCACGCCCACCTTGCTGATCGGCGAGCGCGCCGGCCCCATGATGTACGGCACCACGTACATCGTGCGCCCGCGCATCGACCCGTCGCACAGCGCAATCATCTTCTGCTTCGCTTCTTCCGGCGCCATCCAGTTATTGGTCGGTCCGGCGTCTTCCCGCTTCCGCGAGCAGATAAACGTCACCTGCTCGGTGCGCGCCACGTCGTTGGGGTTGCTGCGGTGCAGGTAGCAATGCGGGTAAGTCTTGGGGTTCAGCTCCAGCGTGTCCCCCTCGCGCACCATCTCCGCGAGCATGCGCTCGTTCTCCTCCCCCGAACCGTCGCAGAAAACGATGTGTTCCGGCTTTGTCAGTCGCGCGGTTTCCTCTACCCAGCTTTCAAGAGGGGTGCTCACGGGGGCCTCCCTGGCCATGGGATGCGGCCTCGCCAGGCTTCACGCACGCGATGGTGGTGTGGTTGCTAGATTAGCCTGGCGGGCAGTGCGTTCATTTTAACGCACCAGTGTACGGTAGCCCTTCGCCCGATGGCAAGAATTCCATCTCTCTTTTTCGGGAATGGTGCAACGCCTCGTCCGGGCTGTGGCGAAGCGGCAAACTCCCCGCCATTTTCCGGCGGTTTCGCCCTGGGTGGTATCATCTACTCATGTACGCGCAGAAACTGGCCGTGGATGTCGTCATTGCAGGGAAGCGGCGCCCCTGCCCGCTCGAGTGGCTGGATCAATTCTGCATGCGCAACTTCACCAATGCCGCCGAGTTCGATGACACGCTCCCCACCGCCGAAGGCCGCGTGGAAATCAGCTTCCGCACTACACCGGAGCGCTTTGCCGCGGCCTTCTCGGCATGGCTCACGCAGCGCGGCAAGGGCCATGGCCAGCCCGTCGAGGTCCTCGCCACCCTGCAAGCTGCCTCCTAAATTGGAAAAAATTCAGTAAGCGCCGTCATTTCGAGCGAAGCGCGATTCTTGTGCGCATTTTGCATCCCGGTGGTTTGTACCGGGGCGCTTCGAATGCTCTTACGGAGCGGGAAATCTCTCTTCGCTTTCCGCCACCGGTTCCGCCTTCCCGCGCCCTATCCCGCCGCTTCCTTCCGGAACGCCGCTATTTTTGCCCGGATCTGCGGCAGCGCGCGCATGGCCGCGGCTTCGCCGGCGGCCACCAGTTCCGGCGTTTGCGTGAAGTCATCCCACACGAATGGGCTCACGTCCGGCTCGATCAGCACGTCCGCCTGCTGCCGCCACACCAGGTCCGCATGCCCCTGGATGATATTGAACGACCGGCTGATGACGTCGCCCACCGTCCGTGCATTTGCCACGTTGCCGGCTTCCAGATACACCGCGATGACAATGTCCGCGCCGAGCAGCAGCGCGCCTTCCACCGGTACCGGCGCTGCGAGGAATCCGTCCACCAGCGTGCGGCCTTCGTACTGCACCGGCACGAACAGCCCGGGGTAGGCGCAGGAGCCGCGCATCGGCGGCCCGACCGGGCCGCGCGTGTAATACGCCGCCACTCCGGCGTTCAGATCCGTCGCCGCGATCGCAAACGGGGTGACCATCTCCTCGAACGTGCGCACCGACGTCAGCCGCTCCAGATACGTTTCCATGCGTTTGTTGGTGGCCAGGCCCAGCCACGAGGGTGTCCAGCGCCCGAAATCCGCAAACGTCGTCTCGCGGGCGATCCGTTCCATCTCCTCCAGCGGCGTTCCCGCGCAGTACACCGCACCGAGCAGCGAGCCCACGCTGGTCCCGGCCACGCAGTCGATCGGAATATTCGCGGCGCGCAGCACCCGCAGCACCCCGATGTGCGCGATCCCCCGCGCAAATCCCCCGGAAAGCGCCAGGCCGATGCGCGGGCGCGCGCGTTCCGGCTCCTCCTCGGGAGTGCCGAACGTGCGCACCCTGTCCGCCGCCCCGCGCAGCCAGCCGATTGCCGTATTCACTTTGCGTGCCAGCATCCTCCCTAAACTCTATCGTGACGCGGGCCCTGAAGCGAGGTATCGTTTGACCCGGGGATATCGGTTTTGTAACCTGCCCTGTCACGCAGATCCCGGGAGAAACCCTGCCATGAAACGTCGCATCGAGAAGGCCGTAGTTCTGGGCGCGGGCACCATGGGTTCGCGCATCGCCGCGCATCTGGCCAACGCCGGATTGCCCTGCATCCTCCTCGATATCGTGCCCCCGGATCTCGCTCCCGGCGCGCCGCCCGCCGAGCGCAACCGCATCGTCCGCGCCGGCCTCGACGCCGCCAGGAAATCGCGCCCCGCCGCCTTCTTCCATCCCTCTTTCGCCGAGCGCATTGCCATCGGCAATTTCGATGACGATCTCGCCCGCTGCGCCGAAGCCGATTGGATCATCGAAGTCGTCGCGGAAAATCTGGAGATCAAGCGCCAGCTCCTCGCCCGCGTCGCCCAGCACCGCAAGCCCGGCGCCATCGTCTCCACCAACACCTCCGGCCTGCCCATCCACCTCATCGCCGAAGGCCTTCCCGAGGAGTTTCAGCAGCATTGGGCCGGCACGCACTTCTTCAATCCTCCGCGCTACCTCAAGCTCGTCGAGCTCATCCCCGGCCCCAAAACGCTCCCCGCCGTCCTCGAAACCCTCGGCGATTTCTGCGACCGCCGCCTCGGCAAGGGCGTCGTCGTCGCCAAGGACACCCCCAACTTCATCGCCAACCGCATCGGCACCTTTTCCATGCTCAACGCCCTGCGCCTCATGGCCGCGCTGGGCCTGACCGTCGAGGAAGTGGACGCCTGCACCGGCCCGGCCGTCGGCTGGCCCAAGTCCGCCACCTTCCGCACCGCGGACATCGTCGGCCTCGATGTCCTTCTCCACGTCGTCAAAAACATCTACGAAAACATTCCCCACGACGAATCTCGCGAGAGCTACCGCGTTCCCGCGCTCCTCGAAGAGATGGCCCGCCGCGGCATGCTTGGCGACAAAACCGGCAAGGGTTTCTACCAGCGCGTCAAAAAAGACGGCTCCAGCGAAATCCTCACCCTCGACGTCAACACCCTCGAGTACCGCCCCAAGCAGAAGGCCAGATTCGCCTCTCTCGAACTGGGCAAGTCCATCGAGGACACCCGCGAGCGTCTGCGCGCGCTGGTGACCCCCATCCTCGCCGCGCAGCCCGCCGACAAGGCCCAGAAATTCATCTGGGGCGGACTTTCCGAGATGTGCCTCTACGCGGCGCGCCGCGTCCCGGAAATTTCCGACAGCCTCGCCGACGTGGACCGCGCCATGCGCTGGGGCTTCGGCTGGGAACTCGGCCCCTTCGAGCTGATGGACGCCATCGGCGTGCGCGCCTTCGCCGGGCAAATCGAAAAGGAAGGCCGCTCGCTCCCCCCGCTCCTCAGCAAACTGCTCGCCTCCGGCCGCGACTCCTTCTACACGACGGAGAAGGGCAAAACGGCCTGCTTCGATCTCGCCAGCGCCGCCGCCAGGCCCGTCGCAGAGCCGCCGGGCATCCTCATCCTGAAATCACTGAAAGACGCCAGCCGCGAAGTGGACCGCAACGCCGGTGCCAGCCTCATCGACCTCGGCGACGGCGTTGTCTGCTGCGAATTCCACGCCAAGATGAACGCCATTGGCGGCGACCTGGTGGCCATGTTGCACAAGGGCGTGAAACGCCTGGAAACCGATTTCGACGCCATGGTCATCGCCAACCAGGCCATCAATTTTTCCGTGGGCGCCAATCTCATGCTGGTTCTCGTCGCCGCCCAGGAGCAGGAGTGGGACGACCTGCACCTCGCCGTCCGCCAGTTTCAGAACGTCAATCTGGCCCTCAAGTACGCTCCCAAGCCCGTCGTCGCCGCTCCCCAGGGCATGGCCCTCGGCGGCGGCTGCGAGATCAGCCTGCACGGCGCAAAGATCCAGGCCGCCGCGGAAGCCTACATCGGCCTCGTCGAGGCCGGCGTCGGCCTCATCCCCGGCGGCGGCGGCACCAAGGAAATGCTGATCCGCGCCAACGAACACGCCGCGGGTGGCGAGGACCTCGACCTCTTCCACGCCCTCAAGCCCGTCTTCGAAACCATTGCCATGGCCAAGGTCGGCACCAGCGCCGAGGAGTGCCGCTCGCTCGGCTTTTTGCGCCCCGCCGACGGCGTCTCCCTGAACCGCGACCGCCTCGTGGCCGACGCCAAGGAAGCCGCGCTGGCCCTCGTCCGCACCGGCTATCGCCCCGCTGCGGCCACCCCCGCCGAAGGCGCCGCCGCAACGCAGATTCGCGTCCTCGGCGAACAGTTCCTCTCCGGCGCCAAGCTCGCCATTCACATGCTTCTGCGCGGCGGCTACGCCAGCGAGTACGACGCCCACGTGGCCCGCAAGCTCGCGCACATTCTCGCCGGCGGCGCCTTGAGCGTTCCGCAACTCGTCAGCGAACAGTACGTCCTGGATCTCGAGCGCGAAGCCTTCGTCTCCCTCTGCGGCGAGAAAAAGACCCAGGAACGCATCGCCCACACCCTGAAAACCGGCAAGCCCCTCCGCAACTAATGTTGTGTTGCGCAGATACCTGGCAATAGTTCCCAGCCTGGAATTGCTCGCATGGCTTAGGAAGTCGCTGTAGGGGCGGGGCTGGCCTTGCCCCCCGACAGCAGTCGGGGCCCCGCCCGCTCTGCAGTTATCCCCGAAAAGTTGCAATCCATCCTTCTCGCACGCCCATTGAAACTATCTCTCCCTTCTTCTCCGCGTACCCTCTGCGTTCTCTGCTTCTCTGCGTTATCTTCTTCTTTCCTGGGCACAGGCTCTGAGACATATAAAAACGTATTGAGTATACGACTCAATATGTCGTAATATGTGCTTTCTGGCGGACCGGAGAGTGCCATGAACCTGCTTTCGCCGCGCGACGCGGCGCGCATCCTGGGTGTCAGCTATCCCACGCTCAAGCAGTGGATCTACAAGAAAAAGATCCGCACCGCCAGGACCCCCGGCGGGCACCACCGCGTCCCGGAAAGCGAAATCGACCGCCTGCTCCCGAAAAAACTGGAGCGCGGCGGCCTGCGGCATCGCCGCGGCGCGTTTCGCCGCATCAGCGGCCGCAACCAGCTCAGCGGACGCGTTCTCGAAGTGAAATACGACGGCCTGCTGGCCCAGGTCACCCTGGCTATCGGCGAACAGCGCATCACCGCCATCATCACCGCCGACGCCGCCCGCGAATTGCGCCTCAAGCCCGGCGAGCGCGCCGCCGCCCTGGTCAAAGCCACCGAAGTCATGATCCTGCGCACCTGACTTTTTCCGGAGAATAAATCCACCGAGCCTGGGGAGTTTTATGAAATCGTCAACGCACCGTCAGCCTGCAGCGGCAACTCCTTCTCGGCTCCTGGCGCCATTCCCTTGTCATTCCGGGCGCAGCCGAGCTCTCTCTTTTCGCCTCATCACCGCTGGCCTGTCTTTCTTCCTGGCAGCGAGCGTCCTCCGCGCCGCCGGCATCACCGTCGCCGCCGCCTCCGACCTGAAGTTCGCGCTGCCGGAAGTCGCGGCCAAGTACGAGGAACAAACCGGCAACCAGGTCAGCATCACCTATGGCTCCTCCGGAAATTTCTATGCGCAGATTCAGAACGGCGCGCCCTTCGATCTGTTCTTCTCCGCGGACATGGACTACCCGCGCCAGCTCGAGGCCGCCGGCCTGGCCGAGCCCGGCACACTCTACCAATACGGCGTCGGCCGCCTGGTCCTCTGGGTCCCCGCAAATTCTCCGGTGGATGTGGCCCGGCGCGGCTGGGATGCGCTTCTTGATCCCGCCATCCGCAAAATCGCCATCGCCAACCCCAGGCATGCGCCCTACGGCCAGGCCGCGGTCGCGGCGCTGATGAGCGCCGGCATCTATGACCAAGTCGCAGCCAAGCTGGTCTACGGCGAAAATATTTCGCAGGCGGCGCAGTTTGTGGAGTCCGGCAACGCCGATGCCGGGCTCCTTGCCCTGGCCCTGGCGCTCTCTCCGCACCTGCAGCAAGCCGGAAAATTCTGGAGCGTTCCTGCCGGCGCGCATCCCCCGCTCAAGCAGGCTGCCGTCGTACTCAAGTCTTCCCCCAATAAAGAGGCGGCCCGGGCCTTTCTGGAATTCGTGAAGAGCCCGGCAGGCCGCGCGCTGCTCGAGAAACACGGTTTCTCGTTTCTTGCGCAGGCTGTCCCGCCCGCAAAAACGCCATGAATCTGCAAGCGCTCCTGCTCTCGCTGCGCCTGGCGGCGGTTGTTTCCGTCCTCCTGCTGGGCATCGGCCTGCCGCTCGCGGCCTGGCTGGCCTTTGGACGCTGGCGCGGCCGTTTTCTCCTGGAAGCGCTGGTGGCCCTGCCCCTGGTTCTCCCCCCGACCGTGCTCGGCTTTTATCTGCTGGTGATCATGGGGCCGCGGACGCCGTTCGGCCGGCTCTGGCAGGCGTTGTTCGGGCACGGCCTGGCCTTCACCTTCCAGGGGCTCGTCGTCGGATCGCTGCTCTACAGCCTGCCGTTTGCCGTGCAGCCGCTGGTCAGCGCGTTTCGCGGCGTGGACCGCGCGCTGCTCGATGCCTCGTTCGTCCTCGGCGCCTCGCGCCTGCGCACCTTTCGCCGCGTGATCCTGCCGCTCTCCTTTTCCGGCCTGCTGACCGCGCTCGTCTTGAGCTTCGCGCATACCCTCGGCGAATTCGGCGTGGTGCTCATGGTGGGCGGCAATCTCCCGGGCATTACCCGGACGGTGTCCATCGCCATCTACGATTCGGCGCAGGCGCTGGACTACGGCGCAGCCAACCGCCTGGCCCTGCTCCTCCTCCTGCTGTCCTTTTCCTCTTTGTCCGTGGTGTATGCGGTGAACCGCCGGGTGTGGTCGCCGTGGAGCCCGCGATGAGCTCTGCTGCGCTCAGCGCCCGCGTCCGCCGCGCGCAGCGCCGCCGCGGCGCGAACCCCTTCGTTCTGGAGGTCTCGCTGCGGATCGAGCCCGGCTTCACGATTCTTTTCGGGCCGTCGGGGGCGGGGAAGTCCACGCTGCTGGACTGCATCGCCGGACTCGCGCGCCCGGACCAGGGCCGCATCGCCGCGGGCGATCTGCTGCTCTTCGATTCCGAGACGCGCACGAATCTGCCGCCGCAGCAGCGGCAACTCGCCTACGTCTTCCAGACCCTGGCGCTCTTTCCGCATCTCACGGTGGAAGAAAACGCCGGCTACGGCCTCGCGCATCTGCCGGAAGAGCAGCGCCGCGCGCGGGTGGGCGAAATTCTGGAAAGCTTCCGGGTCGCCGGGCTGGCCGCGCACAAGCCCGGGGAAATTTCCGGCGGCGAGCGCCAGCGCGTGGCCCTGGCGCGCTCGCTGGTGACCTCGCCGCGCGTGCTGCTGCTGGATGAGCCGCTCTCCGCGCTGGACGCCGCGGTGAAAGCAGAAATCCTCGCCGACCTGCGGGCCTGGAATGCGCAGCGGCGCCTGCCGATTCTGTACGTCACGCACAACCGCGAAGAAGTGGACGTTCTCGGCGAGCGCATGATCGTGCTGGAGGAGGGCCGCGTGGTGGCCCAGGGCCCGCCCCGCGAAGTGCTGGAAGCGCCGCGGCGGAAGCGCCTGGCGCAGGCCGCGGGCTTCGAGAATTTCCTCGCGGCCACGGTGCTGGATCTGCGCGAAACGGACGGCGTGATGCGCGTGCGCCTGGAGGGCACGGCGGTGGAGTTCGAGGTGCCCCTGGCCCATGCCACGCCGGGTGACCGCGTGCAACTGGCCATCCGCGCGGGGGATATCCTGCTGGCCACGCAACGCCCCGCGGGGCTGAGCGCGCGCAACGTGCTGCCCGGGCGCATCGCCGCGCTGGAGGAGCGCGGCGCGCTGGTGCGCGTGCAGGTGGATTGCGGCGCGCGCTTCCTGGTGCACGTCACGCCGGGCGCGGTGCGCAGCCTGCGGCTGGCCGTGGAGCTGCCGGTGTGGGTCGTGGTGAAGACGCACTCCTGCCATCTCGTCGAGGAGTGAGCGCGCCTCTCCCGGAAGGAAACGCGGCTGTTCACGATTTCGGCTTGGCCTTGGGCGGCACGGTGGCGAAACGCACTTCTTCGGCCACCAGCGCCAGGCCCTTGGGCGTGGCGTGAACCACCACGCGGTCGCCCAGCGCCAGATCCTGCAGCTTGGCGGGTTGGCCGTCCTTCAGAAAGACGGTAGCGGGGCCGATAGTGACCTCGAAGGTTTTGCCGTTCTTGGCTTCGACCACGAGGGAGTCGGCGCTGATCTTCACCACGGTTCCCAGGATGTGTTTTTTGGTGTCGTGCGCCAGCGCAAGAGATGCGCACGCGAGAGAAATTGCGATCAAGAGCAGAGTGGTGCGTTTCATAGGACCTCTCCCGGCGGCGCCCTGCGGCATGCCCGGCGCAAACAAGCCCGCCCCTGCATTCTATCTAATGATGGTGCATCTCCATTTCGGGTGAAGGGCTTGCGCCCTTCAGGAAATCTTCCTCTTCCTGTTCTTCGGCGCGGTCTTCCGCGGTCTTGGGATTGTTGCGCTCCATCTCGGCGCGTTCCGCGGGGGTGAGTTGCGGCAGATGGCGGAGGAAGCGCACGAGCTGCCAACTCTCTTGCTGCTCGCCGGGCTCCGAAAACGCGGGCATGCCGGTGAAGCGCACGCCGTTTTCGATGATCCAGAAGAGCTCGCCGTCGGAGAGGTTCTGCGTGGCGGCGCTGCGCAGGTCCGGCGGCTTGGGGTAGAGGCCCTGGCCGTAAGGCGTGTCGCCGCTGCCGTCGTTGGCGTGGCAGGCGGCGCAGTGGTCGGCAAAGTGCAGCAGGCCTTCGCGCATGGCTTCCGGCGAGACCGGGACGGGATTCGCCAAAGTCCGGGCATTCGCAGGGAAGGCAAGATGGCGGACGTTGCGCGCCAGGGCGGTTTCCAGGCGCGTGGGCGTGGCGCGGGCGCTCAGGCCGTGGTGGAGGATCTGCCGGGCCGTCCACGCAGCCGCGGCCAGGAGCACTAGCAAGAGGATAAGGATGAGACGTCGGCGAGTCATGATGTGTGCCTCATCTTAGCCGAGGTGGTGCGGAGTGCGCCACCGGGGAAGGGGCAGGGGTGAAAAAGTAACAGGGTGGACCCTCCCCCCACCCCCGTTGTTTTTGTAAGAATATCAAACAAAAAGAGTTGCGGTAGACAGGTGGGAAAGAGTATCAAACGAAAAGACTTGAAGATGTTTGTTTGCATATTCTTGCAGAGGAGTTTGCAAGTGATGATTCTGAAGAGGTTGCGGAGTGGTTTTGCGGAAGTGCGGATTCTGCAAGGGTTAGCGGGCGAGGGGTGCGGCGCGCGAAGTGGCTGCTGCGTAATCACACTACATGTTAGCACAGTAGTACATGCACTTCAAGAGGTGATTGGGCGGAATTGGCCGGGGGGAGGCGGGGCATTCGAATGAGATTGTGCGCGGCATTGCCAGGTGCAGAAAAAACCGCACCCTTTTCGCGGACGAAAAGGGTGCGGCACCCAGTTCCTGCCGACTCGTCAAGGGATTGCCACCCGCCAGGTCAGCCGGGGACGCGCAGAAAAACATAGCGTCCCATGGGGGGCGCTCACCTAAACCGATATGCTCAGCGACAGAAGGTCCTATCGCTTACGCTGTCGACCGGGCTTCTGCGAACTGGCCCCTTGATTCAACGCTTCAACGCCAGCGCTGCACATCCCTTTGTAATCGCAAGTCTTGCATTTGACTATAGAAGACTGCGCCGGTAGATCACCCACGCGAAGAGCGTGGGCAGCATGGGTCATCTTTTTCTTCACGTCGTCAATGAACTCGGCATCAACCGACCGCGGCTTGCGTTTCCCTTCGTCCAGCTCGTATATCTCGACGTAGTCAGCCGGCCTTCCGGTCAGCTCTTGGTACCCGAGCGCATAGATATGAAGCTGCGTCTCCGTGACTTCCTCCGCCTGGGCCCGGCCGCTGGATTTCAAGTCGACTATCGTTGTTTCGCCAGTATCGATTCTGCGGACCAGATCGATTCGGCCAACGACGCTAACCCCGTCTTCCAGGCCAATTTCGATCTGTTTTTCGGAGAACTCAATATTCTTAAAATCGGCCTTGTTGTCGCGGATATAGCTTTGGACCACTTTCTTTGCTGCGGCTTCGAGATTGTCTTTGAGGGACTGATAAGCGTATGGCGTGTGCAAATGCCGGTCAACCAGCGTACCAACCTCTTTCTCTTTGACAAACTCGCCACGCAGCGCGCGGGAGTGGATTTCAGCCAGCACATTGTGGAGAGACCGCCCATAGCCGAGCGCCTCGTGAATCGGAGCATTGAACCCATACAGGATCCGGAGCTTGAACTGGTACGGACACTCGAAGAAATACTTGATATCCGAGAAAGAAAAGACCACGTTCTCAACGCCTCTTCGCGGCGTGGGAGCAAGCCGCTTGCGACTCGAATAGTCCGGTAGGCGGCGCTTCACATATTTGGAAACCAGAATGTCGTTCCAAAACTCGGAGGCAATGCGATATCGGTTGTTCTTTCCGGAGATGGGAGCCCAGGTCATGTGAAGGAATTTTTGGCTCCTTGTCATGGCTACATAGAAGAGACGCCTTTCGTCCTCAATGCTTCCGTCATAACGTGACTGGCATTTGATTCCAGGTTTAGGAATCAGATGCCATACGTTTCGACCGCCGTGTGCAGCCGATGGAAAGCGGTTTCTCAATAGTGCTGGAATGAAAACTGCCGGCCATTGCATCCCCTTTGCCTGATGGATGGTCATAATCCTGACAGCGTCGGGATTCGCATATTGGTTTTCTTGCCATCCCTCCGAGTAGGCGGTTTGCGCACGGTATTGGAGGAAGTTTGCAAACGTCGCGTATTTCTCTTTCGGCTGCGAGTGATAATGGATCGTCTCGAAATCCGAGATGAGTTGACTGAACTTGCCCAAGTTGTAAAACACAACTTCTCCTCGACCATTAGGCACGCGCTCTTCGCGAATTCCAGCCTCGTCGAGGAATGTCTGAAATGTTCGCTGGATCGAGTAGAAGCTGAAGCGCTCAGTCGGGTTATCAAAGGACTCGCGAAATGTCTGCACGTTTTCGATGGCGTGTCGGAGATCCCCCGCTGATATTCCCAATCCTGCAGCCGTCCATGAATCTTCTAGTTGGGAAGCATCCAAGCGGCCAGCCATGAAATAAAAAAGCGCTCGCGCAGCCTGCGCCTCCGCCGTACCGAATAGATTATTCATGCCGACGACCAGGTACGGTATTTTCGCTTGACTCAGGGAACGCGTGATGGGCTCTCCATTTGCTCCCACGCTTCGAAGGAGAACGGCCATATCGGACCATGCGATGCCGCGTTCTTTCCCGTCTTCTTTGATAACCACGCCGCGTAGTTCGTGCATCGTGCGGGCAATATATGCGGCCTCGGACTCCGGACTATTAAAAGACATGGCAATAATGTCGCCACGCTGGCATGTCTGTGCAGGAGTTGGCTGCATTTTCTTTGGCAGGCGGTCTTTGTTTTGCTCTATGAAAGCCCGAGCGGTTTCCACGATTCCGGGGCTCGAACGGAAATTATCTTCGAGACGGATCTGCTTGGCCTTTGGGTAACGCTTGCTAAATGTAAGAATGTTTCCCACATCGCTGCCGCGCCATTGGTAGACAGTCTGATCGTCATCTCCGACAACGCAGACTGTAGCGCCTAGGTCATGGAGATTCCTGACGATGGCTTCCTGCACTGGATTCACGTCTTGATACTCATCGACAATAACGTGCTTAATTCTTTGTGAAAGGCGCTCACGAATCGCTCGATCTCTTCTAAGTATTTCCACCGCCGTAGACATGATCGACGAGTAGTCAAAGAAGTGCGTCTCGTCGAGTAGGTTTGCATATGACTGCAATCCCTGGACGACCGAACATGTCGAAAGCTGTCTTGGATTGGTTTCATCCTCCCGCAGGATGCCCAATGCGCTGATATACAGGGGCGTGTCCTTGTAACGAGCCAACGTCCGGGATGCCAAATCAGTGGAGGTAGTGAGCCCGCTCCTTCTGCTGTGACGGTCCACGAAGAGCGATTGTTGAACCTCATTGAGTACATCGTACTTGAGATATTTGGGGACCTCGGTCATGAGCAAATCCAGACAGAACGAATGGATGGTTCCGACAAACATTTCTGCCATGGCGAGTATATTGCCCAATTCTTCGCGGCACCTCGCATCGATTCGGTCCTTCAGCTCCGCCGCCGCTTTGTCCGTGAAAGTAAATGCAACAACATTCCTCGGTGCTAGCCCTGTCTGGGCGCCCGCTTTCAACAGGTTGGCGATGCGCCGGGCCACAACCTCCGTCTTCCCAGACCCGGCGCATGCAATGATCTGTAAATTGCCATCTTTGTGGCCAATCGCCCGAAGCTGCGATCGCGTGAATTCCATGTCTCAACCCCTAGCTCGATACTCGTCTTCTCAGCGCCTGATCCGCAGTCAGCGTTTGCTTGGGTGGGGCAGAGGATGCACGCTGCGGAATGGATTGCTTGGTGGGCACGGGCGGAGTATATCAGTCGAGCAAGGCGTTTTGCAGACAGGAGACGGGGTGCCTGCCGACTCATCAAGGGGTTGTCACTGGCCGAGCTCCCAACCAGGTCGGGATAAATTCCGCCGGCATCTACATAATCGGGAAGAAAATGTGTTTTTTCGCAACCTGTTATAGGTAGTGCTGGAGAAGCCATGGTGTACCAGGTCATGTCGATTGCAGGCGCCCTGACGAGTCCCGCGCTCAGCGTTCTGGCTTACCGGGGTTGGGCGAAGCACGCCCGAAAAGAGTTGGCGCGCTGGCGCAGCGTTGTGGGTATTTTGGCGATTGTAACCACGTCCCTAAGCTGGCTGGCTCTCGTTATTCCCGTCGCCCTTTATCCGATGGGTTTCCACACCAATTTCATTACAAGCGATCGGGCAGGCATAATGCTGCGTCTGTCAGTAGCGGGAATACCTCTCGCTTTGGCATTGAGAGGGGCTTCGCGAGTTCAAGCACTTCTGGGCGCTCTTCTGATCGTTGGACTCTGGCTCGCAAGCGGGGTCCACTAGCAGGCTGCTGAAAAACCCCCAATCGTGTCATTCCGAGGAGCCGCAGGCGACGAGGAATCTGCTTTTTTCTTGGTTTTTTTGCAAAAAGCAGATCCCTCGCTGCGCTCGGGATGACCGTAAAAGGACTTTTTCAGCACCCTGCTAGTGAATCATTTTTCTATTCCGACAGGCGGCCGAGTGGCACTCAGTGTGGGAGCACATCGGTGATGGGCTTTCCCGCCTGGGGAACAGCGGCCGCGTAATCTTCCCCCAAGAGGGCCGCCAGCGTGGCGGCAATCTGATTCTGGGTGACCGGCGCAATTTGGGAACGTTCGCCGAGAGCGGGTGTGTCCGGACCAAGAAAAGCCATCCAGATGTATTTGGAATCCGGGATTTTCCGGCCATGGTCGCGCCATTGATGAGGAGCCTTTCCCCGGCCATGGTCGGGAGAAAAAATGAGAGTGGTATTGCCGCGGTATTCGGGCATGGATTGCACCAGCTCCCAGAGGGATTGCAAGTAGGAGTCTACCCGGCGGGCAGAATCCAGATAATCCGCGTATCTTCCCGCGTGCGCCCAATCGTCCGTTTCGCCAAGCGAGAGATACAAGATGCGCGGCTTTTGCGCCTTCAGATATTCTTCCGCGGTGTAAAAGGGGAGGGCATCGAAAGGCTCATCGTCCCACACATGGGGTATCTCGGCCTTGAGGCTATTCAAGAGTTCGAGTTTGGGCGTACTAGGGATGGAGGTGAAGGGATCAAAGCCAGCATCGACGGTGAGTTTGGAGCGTTGGGGATTGAATACCAAAGCGATCACATCCCACGCGCCGAAGGCTGCGATATCGCCTTGAAAGGAAGGGCGATTTTTCAGCCATTCCAGAACCGTGATGTTGGGATTGGGAACCTTATCGTTGGTGTCGATACGGGGATCGGCAAAACCGCAGAGGGTTTCGCTGTAGCCCGGATAGGAGAACCACAAGCCATTGGTGACGTAGGCGTCAGAGCCTTTCCCGCGATTCCCGAAGATTTGACCCTGCTTGGCCATCACTCCCCAGACAAATGGCAAGAGCGCTTCGCGGCGCGCTTCGGGAGTCTCTCTCCAGTAGGCTTTCCGCAGCGCGGCTTCGCCGGCAACCTGGCCGTTTTTCTTGTTCATCAGGGATTTTTCCGAGCCCGAGAACACTTCCTGCCAGCGCAAGCCGTCCGTCATTACAAAGATGATGTGCTGGGTCTTGTGACCGGCCGGAACCTGGGCGCAGAGCGGCGAGGCGGCGCAGAAGAGCGCACAAAGAATGGCCAGAACCATACGGAGAGAAGAATTCACAGAAGGATTCCTCAAGGCTCTCGCAAACCGGAAGCCACCACACACTTTACAAGAGAATCCCAGTATTGGCGCTTTTTTCCGGGGCGGGTGGGAGAGGGGATGGCACCAAAATCGGGCGGTCCGAGTGTCGTCCCCATCAAGCTCCCTGTTTAGGGCAAGCTGTCACGGTCTCGAAGCGGTCGCCGAAGTACCGCCGATTGATCCACAGGGCGACGTTGACCAGAGAGATCAGGACGGGTACCTCCACGAGCGGTCCGATCACGGCCGCGAAGGCCGCTCCGCTGTTGATTCCGAAAGTCGCGATGGCCACCGCGATCGCCAGTTCAAAGTTGTTCGACGCCGCAGTAAAGGAGAGCGTCGTGGATTCGGCGTAGGTTGCACCCACGCGCGCGCTCATCCAAAAAGAAACGAAAAACATCACGACGAAGTAAATGGTCAGCGGGAGGGCGATGCGAACGACGTCGAGCGGCAAGCGAACGATCATTTGCCCCTTGAGCGAGAACATCACCACGATGGTAAAAAGCAGGGCGATGAGGGTAAGCGGGCTGATCTTTGGAATGAAGCGGGAGTGATACCACTCCTTGTCCTTCACGCGAGTGAGCACAAACCGCGTTAGAAAACCCGCGAGGAAGGGAATGCCAAGATAAATGAAAACGCTCGATGCGATGTCGCGAATGGAGATGTTCACCCGGATTGCGCTCATCCCCAACCACCGCGGCAACACGGCGAGGAAGAAATACGCATAGGCGGAGAAGAACAGAACTTGAAAAATGGAGTTGAAGGCCACCAGGCCGGCAGCGTACTCACGATCGCCCCGGGCCAGGTCGTTCCATACGATTACCATGGCAATGCACCGCGCGAGGCCTATCAATATCAGCCCCGTCATGTACTCCGGCTTGTCGCGGAGAAAAAGAATTGCCAGCGTGAACATGAGCAGCGGCCCGATGACCCAATTCTGAATCAGCGAGAGGGCCAACACCTTCCGGTGGCTGAACACCCGTCCCATCTCTTCATACTTCACTTTGGCGAGTGGCGGATACATCATGAGGATGAGTCCGATGGCGATCGGGATGGAGGTCGTTCCCACGCTGAAACGGTTTAGAAAGGGAACGATTCCGGCCACCAAGTAACCCGCCGCGACGCCTCCGACCATCGCCGCGAAGATCCATAGCGTCAGAAATCGGTCCAGGAAAGAAAGCCGGGAAGTACTCTGAGCATTTGCCATCTTGTTTTGGCCAATTCTCCTTACGATTCTATCTGGCTCGCCACATCTCCGCCGATACGGGCGCCGCGGGCTATTCCGGACAGTTCAGGCTCCACCGAAACCTCAATATGGCCTTTCTCACGCCGAACCCGCAGAGGCGGGTCGCAAATCCATTCGGGGCAAAGCCGCTGGCGGAGGCGCCTTGCTCAAGCGCACGAACTTCTGAGGCATGCAGCAAGCCTTGACCAGGCGGGCGCGGTCCTGCTGCATGGCACGGTCCTCGGCAAGCCGCCGCTGGACTTCTTCCAGAATCCGGGCTGCTGCCGGGTCGCTGGGAGGGACGATGCGGTAGTGCATCCAGCGGCCCTCGCGGCGCGCCGCGACGATTCCGGAATTGCGCAAGTACGCAAGGTGGCGGGAGATCTTGGGCTGGCTGGTCTTCAGCACCTCGACGAGATAGCAGACGCAGATTTCCTGGCCGTTCATGAGGTGCAACAGGCGCAGGCGCGTGCGGTCCGCCAGGACGCGGAACAGGTTTTCCATGGTCAGAGATCTTTGCTTTTTGGCCACCGGCTTACCCGGCCGCATAACATATATGCCTGTACAGATGTATCTGTCAAGAGCATTTGCAAATTATGTGGATAGGCGAATATGTTCTGGCGGCGGCGGGCGACATTTTGGGGAAGGGAAGCGGAAGGCGGTGGCGCGGCTAGCGCGGATGGCCGGCGGGGATGAGGTAGAGAGGGCGCTGGCCGGCGGGGAGGGAGGCGGCTTTTTGGAGCTGGGCGTCGTCGAAGGCGCCGACGGGGACAGCGCCGAGGTTGAGGGTCACGGCCTGCAACAGAAGATTTTCGGCGGCGTGGCCGGCTTCGATGTGCACATAGCGGACCGCGCGTTCTTTGCCGTACTTTTTGGCGGTGCGCTCGTAGACGGCGGCGATGAGGAAAACGGCGGGGGCCTGCAGGACGGGCGGCTGCTCGAGTGCGGCGCGGTACAGGGCGGGGCGCAAGTCGCCCTCGGCGTGCTTGCGCAGGCGGTGGAGCTGCGGATCGTAGTGATAGAAGCCCGCGGCGGTGGCCACGTAGAGCTCGAGGGGATACAAGGCTCCGGCGGAGGGGGCGGTGCGCAAGCCCTCGGGATGCGTGATGCCCTGCGCGGCCCAGAGAAGCTGGGAAAGTTCCTGCGCGGTGAGCGGCGTGGTGGAAAACTCGCGCACGGAACGGCGCCGCGCCAGCGCTTCTTCCAGGGAGATGCGCCCGGTGCGCGCGGGTGCGGGCAGAGCGATCTCGCTCGCAGATTCAACCAGAGTCTTGCTGCGTGGCACTTGGCCTCCATTTCCGGCCGGCAGGAGACAGGCCAGGGTGACCGCCAACCCGGCTGCCATCCGATATGGCTTGTGGAACACAGCTTATTCCTTCCCGGCATCTTTTCCGGGAGGTTTCCCGCCCCCGCAGTTTTCCGCGGTTGCAACCATTGCCGAGCTTTTGGTTTCTAAAACCGAAAGACGATGCCCGTTGAGACGCGTGCGTTCTTCTTGTCCGTTATGCCCTCGAAGCGTGTCAGCAGCCAGTCGGCTTGAACAAACCGCACGGCCATGTTGTTGTTGACCTTCACGTCCAGGCCACCACCCAGGGCCATAGAAAACCCATTGAAACTGACACCGTCTGAAGCGTGGGCCCCTCCAAACAGAGCGTGCACGAAAGGAGTCACTCTTTCGGACTGGCGTGCGGTGAGGACGGGACCGAACATATAGGTGTGGAACTTGAGGCCCGACTTGTAAGCGCCGCTGAAATCAGCCGTCAGGCCAAACCAGTGGTTCATGTTGCCCGTGATCGAGGCGTTCCAGCCATGGGCATTGAGGGTTGGTTCCAGATGCGTGTACTGATAGCCGCCAAAAAGTTCTACTTTGGGGTGGTCTTGCGCGACCGCCGGCAGGCAGAAGAGCCCCGCAAAAACCACAGATAGCATGAACTTGTGCATTGTTATTCTCCTCAAATCTCGAATGAGGCGTTACGGTGGAACGCTTCGCATTTGGTAAAGCAAGTACCGCGCTGAGTAGCGGTTGAAGCTGAAGATGACCGCACACGCCCCTTTTTTAGGAGCAAGATGATTGCCATAGCCAGGCCAAACGCATCTCCCTAGGATGGAATGAAATATGAAGGGTGAGTCAATTGACGCAAGTAAAAAATATGTGGAATGGCGTACAACTGTGTAAAAAACCGTAGTCTTGTGGGATATGGCGCATCCTGGTATTAGACTCGTTTGTTCGGATTTTTTCCTTATAGCGTTGCTCTCCGAAAAAGACATACCACTACGGCACTTAATCGCGGAGTGCTGAGCGTCGCGCGAGGCAAGCGAGTGTAAAATACTGCGCCGCCCGGGGACGCGGGCATGAGATAATTAGTTGTGAGCGAAAATCCACAAATCATTCAAGGCGGGATGGGAGCCGGCGTATCCAGCTGGCGGCTGGCCCGCGCCGTATCCAAACTCGGACAACTGGGCGTGGTTTCCGGAACGGCGCTGGATCAGATCCTGGCGCGGCGCCTGCAGGACGGCGATCCCGGCGGGAACATCCGCCGCAGCCTCGATCAGTTTCCTTTCCCGGAGATGGCCGAGCGCATCTGGAAGAAATATTTTATTTCCGGCGGCAAGGACGAGAAAGCGCCGTACCAGGCCGTGCCCATGCACGTGAAGGACGGCCCGCGCGAGGCCAGGGAACTGTGCATCGTAGCCAATTTTGTCGAAGTTTTTTTGGCGAAGGAAGGCCACGACAATCCCGTAGGCATCAACTACCTGGAAAAAATTCAGATGCCGCACCTGCCCTCGCTCTATGGCGCGATGCTGGCGTGTGTGGGTTACGTGCTGATGGGGGCAGGCATGCCGCTGAAGATTCCCGGAGTGCTCGACCGCCTGGCGAACCACGAGCCGGCCAGCTACTCCCTGCATGTGGCCGGAGCGCAGGAGGGCGACGACACGATAATGACTTTCGTGCCGCGGGAGTTCATGGAGCGCGATCTGCCGCCGCTGCCGCGTCCGAAGTTTCTGGCCATCATCGCCTCGAACACCCTGGCGACGACCATGGTGAAAAAGGCCAACGGCCGCGTGGACGGATTCGTCATCGAAGGGCCGACGGCCGGCGGGCACAACGCGCCGCCGCGCGGCAAGCTGCAGCTGGACGCCGAGGGCGAAGCGATTTACGGCGAGCGCGACAAGGTGGATTTGGCGAGGATCCGCGAGCTGGGCCTGCCTTTCTGGCTGGCCGGGGGTTACGGAACGGCGGAGGGGCTGCGCAGCGCGCTGGCGGAAGGCGCCGCGGGCATTCAGGTGGGCACGGCATTTGCCTTTTGCGAGGAGTCCGGGCTGAAGGATGAATTCAAGTACGCCCTGCTGGAAAAGGCCAAGGCCGGGCAGGCGCGCGTGGTCACCGATTCGGTGGCCTCGCCGACGGGATTCCCATTCAAAGTGGCGCGCCTGCAAGGCACGATCTCCGAACCGGACGTCTACGCGGCGCGGGCGCGCATCTGCGACCTGGGCTATCTGCGCGAGGCCTACCGGACCGAGGCGGGCGCGATCGACTACCGCTGCTCGGCCGAGCCGGTGAGCATCTATGTTTCGAAGGGCGGCAAGCAGGAAAATACGGTGGGCAAGAAGTGCCTCTGCAACGCGCTGATGGCCACCATCGGGCAGCCGCAGGTGCGCGCCGGCAAGCACATCGAAATCGGCGTGGTGACCAGCGGCAACGACCTTACGGATGTCGCGCGCTTCCTGCGGCCCGGCAGGAGCTCCTACACCGCCGCGGATGTGCTGGCGGAACTGCTGCAGAGCGGCGTGCCGGCGGAATCCAACCTGATCAAGACCGCGGCCGAAGTCTGATTCGGCCGGGCGTCCGCGCCCCGCGGCGCTGCGCGGAAAGTTCGCCTGGTAGCCAGCCCCGCGACAAAAGCCTCGCGCAATTTTCCCATCTTAGACAAATCGTGCGCCGACGTGCGCCCGTTCGTCGCGTGGTGTGGTGTGGCTAGTGCGTTCCGCCGAAGGCCCGGGCGGTCTCGATGAGGAACCGAAGAATAGGAAAAAAAGAGATCAGTCCGGTAATAAATAGCAGTACAGACCCCCTGCACCCTGCCCTTCAGTACAGCTAACTTTCGGAACTTACACGGGTTATACATAGAGAACCGAAAGGCGGGAGAAGTGCATAGTAGCAGCCAGAAGATTCCTGCCTTGGCGGGACCATGAGGCTTGATCTGTTACGCGTAGGGCTCACGCGGCGCGGCGCACAGGCAACCGGCGGGCGCCCCGGGCTCATCAAAACGCGAAACAGCAGTTGCCGGATCGCAGGATCAGCTGCCCAGCCGATTCTTTGTAGATGATGCGGAAAATCATGGGTGTACCCAGACCATCCAAACGGGGAGAACGAGACAGCAATGAAGAAAAGGAAGAAGTCCCTTGCTTTTGCTCTGGTGATTCTGGGGATGCCGCTGCTGTGGACGCCGCGGCTGCGGGCACAGGCCCCGGCAGCCAGCGGGCCAACGGCAAAAGAAAAGCAGGACCACGGCTTCACACTCGTGGAATCGTTCGAGGGCAGTTCGAACGCCGACGGGCAGATCATGAGTTTCACTTCCGCCGCGGGCTATATGTTCAACAAGCATTTCGCAGTGGACTTGGGAATCCCGGTCGATTTTGACCGCGTGCAGACGACCACTCTAACCGGCACCACAACGACGACCAGCACAGGCCTTGGCGATGCCTTCACCGCTGTGCATTTCAGCTTCAAGAATCCGGTGGTGAACTACGGCTCCACGCTCACGGCCACGGTGCCGACCGGCGACAGCAGCAAAGGCCTGAGCACGGGGCGCGCCACGTTCGACTGGAGCAACACCTTCTCGCGCGACTTCGGCCGCTGGACGCCCTTTCTCATCGCCGGCGCGGGCAACTCGCTCCTCAATACGGGGGCCTTTCACCGGCCGTACCTGACCCTCGGCAAAGTGGCGCACTTCGAGGCCGGCACCTCGCTGGACCTCGGGCACTCCTTCAGCGTCAGCGCTTCGCTCTATGACGTCGCGCCCTGGGGCACGCAGAAGATGTACAGCCGCATGGTGACACGATCCGCACCCGTGCCCACGGGCGCCGGCGCGCATGGCCGCGCCTACCAGACCAGCCCGGTGACTTCGGGGGGCGCCGACCTGGTGCGCGATAACGGCTTCAACGCGGGGCTGGACTTCAGTCCGATGAAGTATCTGGACCTGGGAGTCGCCTATAGCCGCAGCGTCCACCTGAGTCTCGACACGTTCTCTTTCGGCGTGGCCTTCAATCTCAGCCCGTTGTTCCACGGAGGCAGACGCCGCTAGCGTTGCGCGATTTCGATGATTTCGGTTCCCTCGGGTAAATCCGACAAGGAGGAAAGCAGCATGAAACGTTCGATCGCAATAGCAATCACTCTGGTCGCCGCTCTGTGGTTCGGCACCACACCCGCACTGGCTCAGGGCGGCCGTCCGGCTGGAAGTCCAGGCGGTGGCATGAGTCACCCGGGCGGTGGCATGGGTGGCCCGGGCGCCGGTATGGGTGGCATGGGTGGCGGGTCAAACGGCTCCATGGGCCGTGACGCCGGCGTCCCGGCCAACCACGGCAGCAGCCATGCGGCCGCCAGCTCACCGGACACGGTGCTGAGCCGCAACAGCAAGCTGGACAGCACTTTGACCGCGAACTTGCAGTCCAAGGGCCTGCTGCCCAAGGGCACGGACCTGAAAGACGCTTGCTCCGGCTTCAAGAACCTCGGCCAGTGCGTTGCGGCCATTCACGTCAGCCACAACCGCAACATCTCCTTCGATTGCCTGAAGGCCGACATGACCGGGCAGGCTCCGGCTGCGGGCTCGACCTGTCCGGCGGGCACCGGCTCGAGCAAGATGAACCTGGGCAAGGCCATCCAGACGCTGGACCCCCAGGCTAACGCCAAGTCGGAAGCGAAGCAGGCGAGCAAGGCAGCGAACGCCGACATCAAGGAATCCGACACGGATACCGGCTCCGGCTCGTAGCTGCTGATCGCGGAGCGCCTAGTCGTCTCCGCATTTCCAGGCCGTCAGGGCCCGGCTACTACCGGGCCCTGACGGATTCCTGCGTTCTTCTAGATGTGTGACCGCGAAGCGGTCAACTGCACGCGTGACCGCAAAGCGGTCAACTGTTTCTCCCCCCCAAGAGGTCCTTAAGACGTCCTCATAGCGCAGCCCGCGCGTTTTCCGTGCGGTCTCTGGCTGGCGGTTTGCGGAGCGTGGATGGCGCGGCGCAAGCGAGCGGAAACCGTGGCAGGGCGCTTGTTTTCCAGGAGCAAGAAGAGAGAACGGGCGGCCAAGAGGCCCGCGGGGAAGCGCCTCGGCGGCTCGCAGGCCCCTTCGCGAAAGCTTCGCCGGGGGCCGGGGGAAAATCCGCTTGACAGGCCCGGAGGGGCGGCGTAGCATCGCCGACAAACTAAACGTTTGTTTGGTAAACCGGGTGTTGCATCGTTTAGGGAATTGGCACTCACTTATAGGGGGTAGGAACTCCATGATGACGCGATTCTTGAATCGTCGGTTTTGGTTTTGCACCGCAGTGATTCTGGGGCTCGCCGTTCTGCTGGCGCTGCCGTCCGCGCCGGCCTTCGGGCAGGGCGCCGCGACCTTCTCCTCGCTGGTTGGCGACGTAACCGACCAGAACGGCGGCGCGCTGGCGGGCGCCACGGTCACCGTGACCAACACCGGCACGGGCATCTCCTCGTCGGCGCAGACTGATTCGTCGGGCCATTTCGGTTTTCAGCGGCTGCCCGCGGGCAGTTACGACGTCCTCGTGGAATCCGCCGCCTTTAAGAAGTGGGAGGCCAAGAACGTGACCCTGGCGGCGGGGCGCGAAGAGAGCATCAAGATCGCCATGTCCATCGGCAACGTTCAGCAGGTCGTGGAAGTGAAGGGTGAAGAGCTGCAGATCAGCACTAGCGAATCGGTGGTGGGCGACTCGATCTCGCCGCTGCAGGTATCGGACCTCCCGCTGAACCAGCGCAGCTTTACGGCCCTGGTGACCCAGCAGCCGGGTCTGGTGGTGATGACCAACACAGCGGGTGCGACGGTTCTCGGTGCGTCCACCAACTCCGGCTCGTACATCAGCGGCAACGGCCTGATGGGCACCTCGGTGGGCTACCTGGTGGACGGCATCAACATCACCAACGGCACGTTCACCGCCCCGGGAACGGCCTCGGCCGGCGACATGCCCGGTGTGGAAGCCATCAGCGAATTCCAGGTGCTGACACACAACTACAGCGCGGCCTTCGGCGGGGCCTCCGGCTCGATCGTGAGCTTCGCCACCAAGACCGGCACCAACAAACTGCACGGCAGCGTCTATGAATACCTGCGCAACGACAAATTCGATGCGCGCAACTTCCGATTCCTTGGCGTGCCAGTTCAGGAGAAGCCGCCCTTCAAGCGCAACCAGTTCGGCGGAGCGCTCGGCGGTCCCATCAGGAAGGACAAGACCTTCTTTTTTGTGAACTACGAAGGCCTGCGCCAGCGCCTGAACGAAACGGAGACGGCCTTCGTCCCGACGGAGTGCGCGCTGAACAGCGGCCTGGGAGGCAGCGGAGTGGGCTGCCCGGGAGGCGTGCCGTATCCGGTTATGGGTCCGGTTGCAACTGGTTCGGCTACGCCGCCGTTCTACGTTTGGCAAAACGTTCCGATATCGCCGGCCATGCTGTCCATTCTGAGCCTTTATCCGGCAGCGGAACCTAACTCGCTGCTATGTCCCAGCGGGACGGCGAGTTGTGATTGGGTTGGCCAGTCCGTTTTTGCGAACAGGAAGCCCACGCGGCAGGACTTTGGTATCGTGAATCTCACGCACACCCTGTCCAATGGTGATTCGCTCTCAGCGCGCTATTCCATTACCGACGCCGATGCCACCCAGGACTTCCATCTTCCGGGCTTCATTTTCCTCCGCAAGGACCGCAACCAGAACCTGATGCTGAAGTGGAATCACTCCTTCAGCTCCCGGCTGATCAACACGGTCAGCGTCAGCTTCCTGCGCAATTTCATTGATGCCAGCACCGATACCACGAGCGCGCTTCTGCCCAGCCAGTACACCGGAAATGCGCTGCGCGAAACCATCGGCGCCATCACCATCGGCGGCGGCAGCGCGGGCACGGCTTCGGGCACGCTAACCTTTCTGGGGAATGACGATGCCAGCCCCTTCCGTCTGGCGAAGAACAATTTCCCGGTCTCCGACGATGCGGTCTTCTCGGTCGGCAAACACACCATCAAGTTCGGCGGGATGGTCAACCGCTTCCAGTGGAACTGGAAGTCGGCCACGCTGACCGGGGGAAGCTATACTTTCTTGAGCGTGAATGACTTCCTGGCGGCCAACCCGGCAGTCACGCTGATCCACCGCGACGGGCCGGATTCGATCTTCGGAATCCGTACTACCCTGCTGGGCTGGTACGTCGAGGATGCGTTCCGTGTTCGGCCGAACCTGACAATTACCTATGGTATTCGGCACGATTTCCAGGTGCCAGTTCTGACCGACGCGAATGGGCGTCTCGGCAACTGGCAGAGCCCTTCGGATACGCAAGTCACCGTGGGCACTCCGTACAACAACTACACGCTGACGCAGTTCCAGCCGCGTATCGGCATCGCCTACGATCCGTTCAATAACGGAAAGACGGTGATGCGTGCAGGCTTCGGCATCTTCAATGACTTCGTGGATTATGCCGGCAATGCGCAAGGCCAGCTGCAGTGGAATGCGCCCCAGCCAGTCTTGAACACCTACTTTGGCAACCCGTTCGCTCCGGGCTTCCTGCCCCCGACCGAGTTCCCGACCTGCTCGACCTGTACCGTGCCGGGGCCGTTTATTGGCTTGGTGACGGGAATTCTGACGCCGATGAATTCACCGACATCGATCCAGTGGCACGCGGAGATCGAGCGGCAGCTGCCCGGGAACTTCAATGTGACGCTGAACTATTCGGGATCGAACTCCACGCACATCCCGCGGAAGATGGAGTCCAACTACAACCTGCCGTGCGGCACGGATGCCAATGGCCTGCCGATCTTCCCCACCTCCAACCCCGTCACCACGTGTGCGTCGGTGGGAACGGCGGCACCTGGCGTTGCGGCAATCGGCTTCTCTCTCTATTCGAAGCGGTTTGACGCCACGGCCAACTACAACGCGGTCACGGCGCAAGTCAGCCGGAAGATCTCTTCGGTCATCACCTTCTCCAGCAGCTACACCTTCGCCAAGGCGATCTCCGAGTCCGACTCCGTGAACTCGGGCAACGTCATGACCGGGATTGCAGCGGCGTCGCAGTATCCGGCCATGAAGGGTTGGGATCGCTCCGAATCGCTCTTCAGCATCCGGCACCGCTTCACGGAAAACGTCATCATCAACCTGCCGTTCGGCAAGGGCCGCAAGTACATGAGCGATGCGGCCGGCGTCCAACAGGCACTCCTGGGCGGCTGGCAGCTTACCTCGCTGGGTACGTTCCAGAGCGGAATGCCCTTCTCCGTTCTGGCGGGGTACGGCATCACCGGCGTGGGCGACGCCATCGACTTCCCCGATCGTTTGAACCAGATCTCCGCGAATACCACCACAGGGGACATCAACAACTGGATCAACACGGCGGCTTATGTCGAGCAGGCTCCGGGACACCTTGGCAACTCCGCGCGTAACTCCGCCAAGGGGCCGGGCTTCAGCAATCTGGACTTCGGGATCGGCAAGGACTTCACGATCACGGAGCAGATCGGCCTGAAGTTCCGGACCGACATGTTCAACGTCCTGAACCATCCGAACTTCGGTTTGCCGGGATCGATCCAGTTGTTCTCCGGACCGGGTGTTCCGAATCCGTCGGCGGGTGTCATCCGTACTACGGTCGGCACGCCGCGCCAGATTCAGTTCAGCCTGAAGCTGACGTTCTAAGCGGACGCACAGCAGTCTCTTCGGGGAGCCGGTCCGCAAAGGCCGGCTCCCGCTTTTCCTGGCAACTTCAGTTATCATCAGGGCCGCCCACCCCGGGCCACAGGAGTCACCAGCTTGAAGTTCGGGATGCTCATCAACAGTCAGGACCCGCCGGACGGGCGGAACATTCCCCGGCTCTATGAAGAAATCCTGAGCGAAGCGGAGTTGGCCGAATCCGCCGGCTTCGACTCCGTCTTCGTTCCCGAGCACCACATGATGCCGGACGGCTATCTGCCCGCGCCGGCGGTGCTGCTCTCGGCCATCGCCGCGCGCACCAAGAAGATCCGTCTGGGCACTTCCATCCTGCAGCTTCCCGAATGGCATCCCGTGCACGTCGCGGAAGAATGGTGCGTGCTGGACAATATCTCGCGGGGGCGCGCGATTCTCGGCGTGGGACTGGGGCTGGTCGAGCCGGAGTTCAAGCTGTTCGGGATCGAACTGAAGGGCGCGGTGGACCGCTTCACCGAGCAGATCCAGATCCTGCAGAAATGCTGGCGGGAGCGCGGCTTCAGCTTCCCGGGAAAATATTACAACCTGGAAAATGTGACCATCACCCCGCGTCCGGTGCAGAAGGACGGCCCGCCGCTGTGGATCGGGGCGATGAGCGAGGGCGCGCTGAAGCGCGCCGGGCGGCTGGGCTGCGGCTGGATCACCGATCCGCTGCACCACATCAACGTGATGAAATCCTGGGGCGAGATTTACCGGCAGTCCTGCGCCGAGAGCAAGAATCCGAAGGCAGAGACGGCGCTGCTGCGCACCGCCTGGGTGGCCGAGACGCGCCACGAGGTGGAAAACCTCTTCTGGCCGCACGTTCGCGCCATGCACCTGTTCTACAAGAATCTCGGCTTCTTTGAATCGGGGCGTTTCAACACCGAATGGGAGCCCTGGGTGCGCACCATCGCCGACGCGGAGTGGACCTTCGACCGCGTGGCGCCCAACCGGCTGATTGCCGGCACGCCCGCGCAGGTGATCGATGAGATCGCCCGCTACCGCGACGAGACGCGCTGCGATCACCTGATTCTGTACCTGCGGTATCCGACCGGACCGGGGCACCAGGAAACCATGAAGTGCATCCGCATGTTCGGGGAAAAGGTTTTTCCGAAGTTTCAATAGCGCGCCTCGGAGAGCGTAGACCGATGAAGCTGCACTACATGCCCGACACGCACGGCGGACCCTACGACCGTCCGTATCCCACGCCGAAGGAGGTTGCCGAGTTCACGGACCAGCTTTTCCGCGAGTCGGAGATGGCCGAGGCGGCGGGATTCGAATCGCTGCAGATTCCCGAACGGCACATGCGCACGGAATGCCTGTTTCCGTCGCCGCTAATTCTGATGTCGGCGCTGGCGGCGAGGACCTCGCGCATCCGCCTGGGCACGTACATCCTGATCCTGCCGCTATACAACCCGATGCACATCGCGGAGCAGTTCGCGATGATCGACAATCTCTCGCGGGGACGGGTGATTATGGGCGTCGCCAGCGGGTATCACACGGGCTACAACCAGATGTTCAACGTGCCGTTCCACGAGCGCGGCGCGCGCTTTGAAGAAGGCTTCGATGTGGTGACGAAGGCCTGGACGGGGCAAAAGTTCTCGTACGACGGAAAATACTACCAGTTCAAGGATGTGCAGCTCATTCCCGGTGTGTATCAGAAGCCGCGCCCGGAGATCTGGGTCGGCGGGATGTTCCCGAAGACCATCGCGCGCGCGGGCAGGCTGGGCGACGCGTGGTGCAGCGATCCGTTTCCGCTGGATCCGAAGGTCTGGAACGAGCAGGTCAAGCTGTACCGCGACTCGGCGAAGCAGCACGGGCACAAGTCCAAGGTGGTGCTGATGCGCGACGCCTGGGTCGCGCCCACGCGCAAGCAGGCGGAGCAGACCTTCCTGAAGTTGGCCGTCGAGGAATGGCTGTTCTACTACCGCTGGGGCATCCTGACGCACCATCCGGAATTCCAGAAGGAGTCGGACTTCACGCTGGACCGCGCGCTCAAGCATTTCGTCTGCGGCACGCCCGAGGATTGCATCAGCCAGATCAAGATGTACGAGCGCGAGTACGACGTGGACGAAATCGTGCTGCGCTTCCGCCTGCCCGGCGGGCCGCCGCGCCCCAAGGTGCTGCAGTCGCTGAAAATGTTCGGCAAAGAAGTGATGCCGGAGTTCACCCGGAAGAGCAGGAAAAAGAAGAAGTAGCCGCAGCCCGGAAGGAACCGCTCTTCGGCCGTTGGGAGAGCACAGGAGAAGATCATGCCGCTGCTGAAGCTGGTGGACCCCGCGAAGATGCCGGACGATATCCGGCAGCTCACCGAGACGTTCGATCAGTGGATCGGGGACAAGGTGTACGCGCGCGTGATGGCCAACAATCCCGAGGTCTTCCGGAAGTTTTACGAGTTTTACGGCTTGGTGCTCGGCGGCAACGTGGAGTCCGAGACCAAGGAGCTGGCGCGCTTGCGCCTGGCGCAGCTGAACGACTGTCATTATTGAAAGGAAGCGAATCTCGTCTGGGCCAGACGAGCCAACATCCCGGAGCGCAAGGTGCAGGAAGTCGGCAATTTCCGGAATTCCGATGCCTTTACGCCGCGGGAAAAAGCGATTCTGACGCTGGCGGAATGCATGGCGCACGGACGCTCGGATGCCATTGACGACGCGACGATGGCCGAGCTGCGCAAACATTTCAGCGAAGCCGATTTGATCGAGCTGGGCACGTATTTCGCGCTGGTCACGGGCTTTCAGCGCTTCAACAACGCGTTCAATATCCTGTTCCGGTGCGAAGGATAAACGCGGCGCACGAGTTGCTCGAGGAAACGAGAACACGCATCGCGCTGGTGACCGGCGCAAGTTCCGGCATTGGCCGCGCCATCGCCGTGACGCTGGCCCGCCGCGGCTTCACCGTCGTTGCCAATTATTACCGCAACGAAGAAGGCGCGCGGGAGACGGCGCGCCTGGCGGAGCAGGCCGGCGGGAGCGCGTGGATCCACCGCGCGGACGTGAGCGACGCCGGCGCGGTGCAATCCATGCTGCGCGCCGTGGACGAGCGCGAGGGCGGGCTGGAAGCGCTGGTGAATAACGCGGGCGACCCGCTGCACCGCCAGCCCTTCGAGGAGTGGACGCCAGAGCAGCTGGAGCGGGTCCTGGCGGTGAACCTGAGCAGCGTCTTTCTGTGCACGCAGGCGGCGCTGCCGCTGCTGCGGCGGCGCGGCGGGGGCGCGGTGGTGAACATCACCTCGATCGGCGCGCGCCTCGGCGGGACGCCCATGACTCTGCCGTACGCGGCCGCGAAGGGCGCGGTAGAAACGTTCACCGTGGGCCTGGCGCGTGTGCTGGGGCCGGAAAAGATCCGCGTGAACGCGGTGGCGCCCGGTTCGATCCGCACACCAATGCGCGAAACGTTCAGCGACGAGGCGCACCGCCGGCAGGCACTGGCGGATACGCCGCTGGGGCGGCCCGGGGAGCCGGAGGAAGTGGCCGAGGCGGTCGCCTATCTGGTTTCGGATGCGGCGTCGTTCCTCACCGGGCAGATTCTCCGGGTGGACGGCGGGCGGCGCTGCTGAGGAGGTGCGACGTGGAGGAGGCCCCGAAGATTGGCCGGCCCCTGCTGCTGGCAAGGGGCACGGACGGGAAAGCGCCGCGCATCTACGAGCGCACCATCAGCGTGAAGCTGATCGATCACGGCGAGCAGGCGATTCACGTGATGGCCTCGCTGCAGGATATCGAGCACAGTTTTCAGGCGGAGATGATCGTGGACGTGGCGAGCGGGCGCATCGAGCGGGCGATTGCGGTGATGGCGCGGCGGCCCTACGAAACGCTGTGTCTGCACGCCCTGGACACCGTGCAGAAGCTCGAAGGCCAGATCATCGGCCGCGGCATCAACCGCCGCATCGTCGACCTGGTTGGCAAGACGCAGGGCTGCGTGCACCTGGTGGAGATTTTTCAGGCGGCGGTGGGTTTCACCGCCACCATTCTGATCGGGCGGCGCACCGGTTTGCGCGACGATCCCAAGAGGACCGAAATTGAAAACCGGGACTTGTGGTTCCCGGTCTTGAAAGGTTCCTGCCAGGTCTTTCGCGAGGACACCCCCGCGACGGCACCCGGCGGAAAGACCCGGGGATGAAACCGATCCGATGACCGCACGAAAAGAAGACAAGCTGGTGAGTTTGCAGCAGGCCGCCGCGCTGGTGCGCGACGGCGATACCATCGCCATGCAGGGCATGGGCACGCAGATGAGCCCTCTGGCCCTGGTCCGCGAGTTGATCCGGGCGGACAAGCGCGACCTGCAGGTAGCCATGGTCGTCGGCGGCATTGGCCTGGACTGGATGATCGCCGCAGGCTGCGTGCGCAAGGCCATGGCCATCATCATCAATCTCGATGAGTTTGGCATGGCCAATAATTTCCGCCGCGCCGCGGAAGCCCAGAAGCTCGAGATCGAAGAGTACACCGAGCACCAGATCCTGACGCGCCTGGGCGCCGGCGCGCTGGGCCTGCCCTTCGGCGTCAGCCGCTCCGGTCTCGGCAGCGACGTGCTCAGCCTGCATCCGGACACCACCAAGGTCATCGAGTGCCCGTTCACCGGCAAGCCGGTGATCGCCTGCCGCGCCCTGGAGCCGGACGTGGCCATCCTGCACGCGCACCGCGCCGACCGCTTCGGCAACGTGCAGTTTTTTCCCAAGCCCATCTGGGCCGACGTGGACGTCTTCCCGCGTGCCGCGAAAAAAGTCATCGTCACCGTGGAAGAGATTGTGGAGAACGAAGAGATCCGCCGCACCCCGATCCACACCGGCATTCCCTACTTCAAGGTGGACGCCCTGGTGCACGTACCCTTCGGCGCGCATCCCTGCTCGCTCTTCCCGAAGTACAACTTCGACCGCACCCTCTTCCAGCGCTACGCCGACGAATCGCGCACGCCGGAAGGCACGCGGGCATTTCTCGACGAATTTGTCTACGGACTGAAGACGCACGACCAATATCTCGCCAAACTCGGCGGGGCGGCGGCGCTGAAGAGTTTGGAGAGCTGGGACTAGGCCATGGGAACTGCCAGGGAATACACAATCGACGAACTGATGGTGGTGACGCTGGCCAAGGCGTTCACCAGCGACGACATCATCCTGAACGGCACGGTATCGTTCATTCCGGTATCGGCGGTGCTGCTGGCGCGTGCCACGCACGCCCCCGGCCTCACCTGGGTCGCCGGCGCTGTCGGAGTGGACGCCCAGCCCGGCTCGGTCATCGGCAACACTCTTGACCCCACCATGTGGAAGGGCTGCGTGATGTACCTGCCGCAGTACGAGGACATGTGGTCGTACGTGCACCGCGGCACGCTGGAGACGTTCTGCATTCGCGGCGCGCAGATCGACCAGTACGGCAACATCAACAACAGCATCATCGGCAGCGACTACCACAAGCCCAAGGTGCGCCTGCCCGGCTCGGCGGGGATGGGGGACATGGGCTCGCTCGACAAACGCATCTTCATCTGGTCCACCACGCACAACCCGCGCACTTTCGTGAAGAAGGTGGATTTCCGCGCCTGCGTCGGCTGGCTGAACGGCGGCGACTCGCGCGCCAAGCTCGGCCTGCGCAACGGCCCGCAACTGGTCATCACCGACATGTGCGTGATGGATTTCGAGCCGAATTCGAAGCGCATGCGCCTGGTCAGCGTGCACCGTGGCATCACTCCGAAGCAGGTGCAGGAGCAGACCGCGTTCGAGCTGGTCATGCCCGCCCGCGTTCCGGAAACGCCCGCGCCGGAGGCCGAATATCTGCGCCTGCTACGAGAGGTCGTGGACCCCAAGGCCATGCGCAAGATCGAATTCCGCGGCTCGGCAACGAAGGTCTAGGCCGAACGAGTCATTGGGTGCAAAGTTTACGTTGAGATCCTTTCCGGCAAGGCCGGAATCTTCGATCGGCGGACCTGATTGATTCACCTCAGGATGCCACGCTTCCGTAGAAAGGTATAAGCAAGGAACCAGGAATGAAAATTCGTCTCGGAGTACCCGGCGGCATCATGCCGCCCTTCGATAAAGTCATCCAGCAGGCGCAGCGCGCCGAAGCGCGCGGCTACGACTCCGCGTGGTGGCCCTGCCACCTCATGGGCTGGCACCCGCGCTCCATCTGGACGCCGGACATCACCCCGCTGGCCAATTTCCAGAAGAGCGCCGACGTCTATTTCGATCCCGTGCCGGCGATCGCCGCGGCCGGTGCAGCCACGAAAAAAATCCGCATGGGCACTGGCGTGACGGACATTGTGCGCCGCAATCCGGCGATGCTGGCGCAGTCCGCGCTCACCCTCGACCACATCACCGGCGGGCGCTTCATCCTCGGCCTGGGCGCGGGCGAGGCTTGCAACGTCACCCCCTACGGCCTTTCCTTCGAAAAGGCCGTCTCCAAGCTCGAAGAGGGCATCCAGATCATCCGCGCGCTGTGGGCATCGCGCAGCGAGCCCGTCAATTTCGACGGCCAGTTCTGGAAGCTGAAGGACGCCGTGCTGGGCCTCGAGCCCTTCGAAGGCAAGACCCCGCCCATCTGGCTCGCCTCGCACGGGCCGCGTGCGCTGGGCATCACCGGGCGCCTGGCCGATGGCTGGCTGCCCACGCGCATGACCCCGGCGGAGTATCGCACCAAGCTGGACGTGATTCACGCCGCCGCGCGCGCAGCAGGCCGCGATCCCGCCGCGTTCGAAGCCGGCATGCTGGCCTACGTCATCGTGGACGAAGACCGCAACGTCGTGCGCAAGCTGCTGGACCACATCCTGGTCAAGGGCCTGTGCCTGCTGCTCCCCGCGGAACTCTTCGAACGCTTCGGCGCGGAGCCGCCCTTCGGCAAGGAGTCCTCGGGCTTTCACGACTACATTCCCTCCCGCGTGCCGCGCGCGGACGCCGAGCGCATCATGAACCGCGTGCCGCGGGAAGTGACCGAATACTACACGCTGAACGGCACGCCGGAAGACGTGGCCCAGCAGGTGCGCGAGCTGGCTGCGGCCGGGCTGCAGCACATCGTGTTGTGGAACATCACCGCCTTCGCCGATCCCGCGCGCGCCAAGTCCTCGTTCCAGGGCCTGGACCGCGTGAAGGAATTGCTGGACGGCTCGGGCGTTTCGGCCTCCTGACCGGCGGAGGATTTCAGATTCATTCTGAGGAGGAACTCTCTCATGCGGCTCAAAGGGAAAAGGGCGCTCATCACCGGGGCAGCCTCCGGGATCGGTTTGGCGGCGGCCGAGCGCTTTGTGGAAGAAGGCGCGGCGGTGGCCGCCGCGGACATCAACGCCGAGGGGGTGCGCGCTTTGGCCAAACGGCTGAGCGCGGCGGGGCATAAAGTGGGCGCGACGTCCGGCGACGTTTCGAAAACGGGGGACGCCAAGCGCATGGTGGAAGAGGCGGTGGCCTTTCTCGGCGGCCTGGACATTCTGATCAACAACGCCGGCATCGACGTGAAGGGTACGGTGGTCTCCATCAGCGACGAGGATTGGGAGCGCCAGATCGCCGTCAATCTCACCAGCATCCAGCGCATGAGCAAATTTGCCATTCCGGAGATGAGCAAGGCCGGCGGCGGCGCGATTGTCAACACCGGCTCCATCGCCGGCTTCCTCGGCTATTCGAATCTGGCGGCCTACGGTGCGTCCAAGGGTGGCGTCGTGCAGATCACCCGCAACATTGTGGCGGACTTCGCCGCCAGCAACATCCGCTGCAACTCCGTGAACCCCGGCGTGGTGAATACGCCATTACTGGTGCACGCGTGCAAGGAAGTGGCCGGCCCCGGCGGCGACTGGGAAGCGGTCGCCAAGGCCTATTGCGCCGGGCAGTTCATTCAACGCCCCGCCGAGCCGCGGGAGATCGCCAACGCCATCCTTTTCCTGGCCAGCGACGAAGCCAGCTTCATCACCGGCGCGGAACTGCTGGTGGACGGGGGCTTCCGCATCCATCCGTAGCCGGCTGCGGAAAAAAGATTTATGGTTGTCACCCTGGGGGGTGACCGGGAAGGGAGAAGACTGGCCAGCATGGGGAACACCGAAGCCATGGCCGTGGCTAAAGCCTACTTTGCCGCGGTCAATGAGACCCGCCTGGAGGATCTCGCGCAGATCTTTGCCGAAGACGCACGCATGGAGTACCCGCAGGTGGGCGTCCTGGTCGGCAGGGAAGCGATCAAGAATTTTTATGCTTGGGTCTTCCGCTCGTACGGCGATCGCGACGACCGTGTGACGCGCTTCTTTTCCGATGGCGGGAACGGCGTGGCCGCGGAGATCCACTTTGAGGGCAAGACGGCCCAGGGCGCCCCGGTGGTCTTCGACGCCGTGGACCTCTTCCGGGTGGAAAACGGGCACATCGTGGAGTTAAAAATTTTCTTCGACGCCAAGAAAGTGCTTGAAATGGTCGGAGAGGCCAAAAGGTAAGGATCCATCCGGATGACGCCGCCCGAATCCAGCCCCTCGCAGACCGAACTCGCAGGAAAGAAGCTCGCGTACGTCGCGTGCCCGGAAACGGACTCGCCGGAAGGGGCGGCCTGGGGCCGCGAAACGCTACCGCACGCCCTTCGCAAGTGCGCCAGCCGCTGGGGCGAGAAGCCCCTGCTGGTCTTTCCCGAGCGCCGGCTGACAGCGGCGGGATTGCTCCGCGAAGTGGAACAGTTTGCCATGGGCTTGCGCACGCTGGGCGCCGGCCCGCGCGAGCACACCGCGGTCTGCCTGCCCAATCTGGCGGAGACCTGCGTGGCCGAGCTGGCGACCGCGGCGCTCGGCGGCGCGGCGATGTTCATCAATACCCGCTACCGGATCAGCGAGTTCGAATACGTGCTGAAGCAGTCCGATGCGGCGACCCTGGTGCTGCCGCGCGAGTTCCTGCAGATCGATTTTCTGAAGATGCTGCGGCAGGTCTGCCCGGAAGTGGCGCAGGCCAGGGACGGGCGCGTGCGCAGCGCCGCGTTTCCCATGCTGCAGCGCGTGATCGTCGTGGGCGGCGCGCCCGAGGGCCTGCTGTCGTACGAAGAAGTGCTGCGGCGGGGCGCGGTGAGCGGCGGAACGGGGGATTTGCGCCGGCAGGAAGAAGCGGTGCAGCCGGACGACGTGGTGATCCTGCAGTACACCTCGGGCACCACGGCGTTTCCGAAGGCCGTGCTGCTCTCACACGGCCAGGTGCTGCGCAACGCCTTCCAGATGGAAGAGCGGGCCAACGTGCGCGAGGAAGACCGCGTGCTCTCGGCCATGCCCATGTTCCACGTGGGCGGCTCGGTGTGCGCGCTGCTGGGCGCGGTGACGCGGGGCTTCACGCTGTACACCTCGGCGGCGTTCGATGCGGGGGAGACGCTGCGGCTCATCGAGGAAGAGAAGATCACCACGTACATCGGGCTCGAGTCCATGTTTATCGCCATGCACAATCACCAGGATTTTGCGAAGCGCTCGCGGGCCAGCCTTTCCAAAGGCTGGTCGGCGGGCACGCCGTCGGTGCTGCGCATGGTGGTCGAGGAGATCGGGATCCAGCACCTCTGCCCGCTCTATGGCCTCTCCGAAGGCAGCCCCAACGTGGCCATTACCGGCTGGAACGATCCGCAGGAAAAGCGCGTCAACACCATGGGCCGCCCGGAACCGGGCGTGGAAATCAAAATCATCGACGGAGCCACGGGCAAGACGCTGGCGCGCGGCGAGCGCGGAGAGATCTGTTTCCGCGGCTGGAACGTGATGAAGGGCTATTACAAAAAGCCGGAAGAAACCGCGGCAGCCATCGACAACGAGGGCTGGCTGCACACCGGTGACGCCGGCTACATCGACGACGACGGCTTCGTGATCTGGACCGGGCGCCTGAAGGACATGTTCCGCGTCGGGGGCGAAAACGTTTCGGCGCTGGAGGTGGAGAATTTCCTCTGCGGGCATCCGGCGATCCGCGCGGCGGCGGTTGTCGGCGTCCCCGACGAGCGTTTGCGCGAGGTGCTGCTGGCGTTCGTGCAGTTGAAGAGCGGGGCAACGCTGACGGAAAAGGAATTGATCGAGTACTGCAAGGAGCGCATCGCGGGATTCAAGGTTCCACGGCACGTGCGCTTCGTCGAGCAGTTCGAGATGACCGGGAGCGGCAAAATCCAGAAATACGTGATGCGCGAGAAGATCCTGCGCGAATTCTAAAGCGCCGGGCCGGCCTAGCGCGGCGCCCCGGCTACCCCGCCAGAATCACGGACCAGTCCTTCGGGCGGTCCGCCTCCAGCCGCCAGTGCGCGTTCAGTTGCCCGTAGCCCGTCTGCCCCTCGCACTGATATTGCGAATGGCAGAAGTAGTGGAAGCCGGTCTTGTTGCGCTCCTGGTGCGAGGTGTTGAAGGCGTTGAGCGCGCGGCAGGAGGCTTCCACGCGGTCGCCGTTCTGCGCTTCGATCGCGAAGTGGCCTTCCGTGGGCGCTTTGCCCATCTCCGCGTAGCCCATGCGGATGTGCGAGCGACGCACCAAATTGTTTTCGCCGCCGCGGTAGATGTAGCCGTAGAGAATGTCGCGGTTGTCGGCCAGCGTGATCTGAAACGTGTTCCACGCGAAACGCTCGCTGAACTGCGCCGAGGCCCACACCCAGCGGCGGATCCCCGCGCGGGCGCCCCAGCCCCAGGCATGGTCGCGCGCGCCGAGCCCGGTGACCTCGTGGCGCTCGCCGCCGGCGCGGATCGTGCCCGTGTAGCGGCCCTGCTGCTCGTAGTGGTGGCTGTTGGTCTGCGCCAGCGCGCCGTGCGACTGCCCCCAGTCGTAGGGCGCGTGGATGGCGCGGAAGGTGAGGTCCACCTGGCACGCCCCGTCATCGTAGAACATCCGCCAAATCTTGAACGGCTCGATGGTGCGGAAGGCCAGCGGGCCGAAGTCCAGGCGCTCCTCGCCGATCTCCTGCGGGATGTTGAAGTTCCAGCGCGTGAATTTTGCCAGCAGCACGTCGCCGCGCCACAGCGCGAAGATCACGTCGCCGATCTGCTGGTTGGGGTGCACCCCGGAGTAGCCGAAGGCGGCAAGCTTGGTCTGCGGGTCGTAAAAATCAAAATAAAACGCTTCCCGCCAGGTGCTTTCCGATCCAGTCGGGTGGATGAACTCGTCCTGCGGAGTCAATTCGGCCACGGGGGCTCCTTTGCAGCGGATCTCAGCGGCCACCCTGCGCTTCGGCGGCAAGTTTCTGCTCCGCCGCGGCGACCGCCGCGACGGTCCTTTCGAACGATTCCGGCGCAACGGAAAAGCTGGTGAAGCCGAAGCGCAGCAGCGTCTCCAGCATTTCGGGGTAGCGCGACGGCGCATTCCCGCAAATCGAAACGGGAAGATTGCGCGCGCGGGCGGCGCGCGCGATGCGCTCCATGCCCGCGAGTACCGCCGGGTGCCGCTCGTCGAATTGCGCGGAGAGGCGGCGGTTGTCGCGGTCGATGCCCAGGATGAGCTGGGTCAGGTCGTTGGAGCCCACCGAAACGCCATGCACGTGGGGGAGAAACTCCTCGATGAGCAGCACGTTGGAGGGCAGTTCTGCCATCATCCACAATTCGAAGCCGGGCTGGCTCAGCAGCCCCTCTTCTTCGATCCAGGCGCGGCACTGCCGCAGCTCTTCCGGCAGCCGCACGAAGGGCAGCATCAGCTTAATGTTGTCGAAGCCCTGGGCACGCGCCCGGTTCACCGCCTGCAGCTCCAGCCGGAAGCATTCCGGCTCCGCGACGTAGCGGCTGCAGCCGCGGTAGCCCAGCATCGGATTCTCCTCCTTCTGTTCGTAGGCCGCGCCGCCGTCCAGTCCCGCGTACTCATTCGATTTCAGGTCCAGCGTGCGGTAGATCACCGGCCGCGGCGCGAAGGCCGCCGCCACCTGCGCGATTTTCTCTTCGAAGAAGCCGGTGAAGGCTTCCGTGCCGCCCTCGGCGATCAGCTTGCGCGGGTGCGTGCCGATGGACAGCGCCAGAAACTCCGCGCGCATCAGCCCCACACCGTCGCAGGGCAGCGTCGCGTACTTCGCGGCGAGCTCCGGGAAGCTGAGGTTCAGCAGGATACGGGCTTGGGTGCGGCGCGTGGTCATGGTCTTTGTCAGCTCAGCCCTGCAGGAAGATTTCCCCCTGTTCGTTGAAGAGCACGGCCCGGCCGTCCAGCTCCGGCGCGCCACTCATCTCGCTGCCCATCATGCAGGGCAGATCGAATTCCCGCGCCACGATGGCCAGGTGCGAGGTGGCCCCGCCCGCCGTGCACACTACGCCTTTCACTTTCGAAAACAGCGGAATCACCGCCGTGGCCGAAGCCGACGAGGTCAGCAGGATGGTCTCCGAAAGATCCATCTTCATCAGCCGCAGGACGTCCTGCACCGTTTCCACCGCGCGCAGCGTCCCGCTGCAGGTGCGTCCCGAAGTCAGCGTGCCCTGTCCGATTTTCTGCATGCCTAAGCGCCTCCCACGCGCCGCTTGCGTCCGCTCCAGTATTTTTCCCGCAGCACGCGCTTCAGGATCTTCCCCGTCGGGGCCTTCGGCAATTCGCTTACGAAGTCCACGCCGGTCGGCTTCATATAGCTAGCCAGATTCTGCCGGCAGGTTTCAATGATCTCTTCGGGCGTCACCGTATGCCCGGGCCGCACCACCACGACGGCGCGCACCGTTTCCCCGAAGGTTTCGTGCGGAACGCCGATGACCGCGCATTCCATCACCGCCGGATGCTTGTAGATGACCTGCTCGACCACCGCGGGGTAGATGTTCTCGCCGCCGGAGACGATCATGTCCTTCTTGCGGTCCACCACGTAAAAATAGCCTTCCTTGTCCCACGTGGTCATGTCCCCGGTGTGGCACCACCCGCCGCGCAGCGTTTCCGCGGTCAGTTCGGGCAGGTTCCAGTAGCCCTTCATTACGTTTTCCCCGCGCACGATCATCTCCCCGGCGGTTTCGCCGTCCCGCGGCACGTCGTTGTCGTCGTCGTCCACTACCCGGCAGTCGCACAGCAGCGCCTCGCGCCCGCAGGAGAGCAGCAGGTGCGGCTTGTCGGCCAGCGCGTGGCGATGATCTTCGGGGGTGAGCACTGCGGAGATAATGCTCAGCTCCGTCTGCCCCATATACTGGATGAAGCCGGCGTTCGGAAAGGCGGCCATGGCGCGGCGCAGCGTGGTGACGGACATGGGCCCGCCGCCGTAGCCGATCAGGCGCAGGCAACTGGTGTCGAACTGCGCGAATTCCGGCACGTCCAGCATGTAGTTGAGCATCGTGGTGATGCCCAGAAACGACGTGACCCCCTCGGCCTGGATCACCTCCAGCGTCTTGCGCGGCTCGAAATTCAGGATCACCACGCGCGCCCCGTGAAACAGGTAGCTGTGCGGCAGCAGCACCGCGATGTGAAACATCTGCCCGAGGATGAGGTAGACGTCGCCGGGCGAGATCTTTTCCGCGGCGGTCATGTTGACGATGGTGGTGAAGGCGTTGCGGTGCGTGATCATCACGCCCTTGGCGATGCCCGTGGTACCCCCCGTGTAGCAGAAGAAGTACAGGTCGTCGTCGCCCACCGTGTAGACGCTCTCCGGCTCGGCGTCCGGCTGCCCCGCGATCCATGCGTCATAGCTCAGCGGAAAGCCGTGGCCCGCGCCCAGGCCCACCACGAATTCGATCGACGGCAGCTCGCCCGCCTTGTCCCGGAAGGCCTGCGCATATTCCGGGCTGACCAGGATGCCCCGCGGCGCGCCGTCCTTCAGCGTGAAGGCCACCTCATCCGGCGTGAAGCGCCAGTTGAGCGGCTGGATGACGATGCCCGTTTTCGCTCCCGCGTAGAACAGCTCCAGGTACTCCAGGCAGTTCCGCGAATAGATGGCAATGCGCTCGCCCTTCTTCAGGCCCCTGGCCACCAGCGCGTGCGCCAGCCGGTTTACGCGCCGGTTCAGGTCCTTCCAGGTGATGCGCCGGCCGTTGTTCGCGTCCACCAGCGCCACCTTGTCCGGATAGCGCCGCGCGTTGCGGGTTACCGTGAGACCGATGTTCATTTCCCCTGTGGCTCCTGAGCGAGTTGCAGATCCCAGAGCGGCTCATCGTTTCGCCGCAGAATTTCCGTCTGCAGCAGGAGCCCGCATCCGGGGCAGACAAATTCGAGGAAAACGACGTCTTCCTCGATGTACTGTTGCGGATCGAGAATGTGCGGGTTGGCCGCGGAAACCGGCTTGCCGCGCGAGATGCAGTGCTTCTTGTAATTTTCCGCCGCGTCGCAGAGAACGCCGCGGCAGCGGCGGCAGGCCAGCACGTTGCCGCCGTCATTTTCCCCGAGCAGCAGACCCTCGGCCACCTGGCGCTTGCGCGTGGATTGCAGAGGCGGAAGCTGGCGCCGCTCGCCGCCCGCGAGGCGCTCCTGGCGCCGCTCGTGACGGCGGTTCTCGGTGGCTTGCGCGTCGACGCGGCCTTTCTTGTCGAAGACCAGCCCGTAGGCCTCCTCGGCCCACTCCTGGGTCACGCTTTCCTGCAGCAGGTCCTTCTCGACCAGCCGGGGATCGCGTTCCAGCGGGTCGCCGTAGCCGCCCGCGCCGGCCCACGCCACGATAAAGGCGTCGTCCGGCGTCTGCGGAATGTTGAAGGCCTTCGGCGCCGGATATTCGCTCGTGCCCTGCAATTCGGAAAGGCGCGCCGGCAGCTTGTGCGTCGCGGCCATCAACTGCCGCGCGTTCGCGCCGCGCCGCAAGGTGTAGCGCGTCGTGGACGGCGGCAGCCCGCCGAACAGCCCCGGCGGCGGCACCGCCGCGTGGCCCGTGGCCGTGAACAGCGTGAGCCGGCCGGTCTTGTGCGGGATGAACGCAAACTCTCCCGGGTTCCCGCCGCGGAATTTTCCCGCGCCTCCGCCGTTGGCCACCTCCCGCCGCCACAGATACAGGATCGGGTAGAACCACTCCTGCTCCTCGACGTTGGGCATGGTGCTCTGCAGATCCCACGGCCAGCCGCCGGTGTCCACGCCGTCGCGCCAGCTTAGCCCGGCCAGCGCCGCGCCCACCGGATCGAGGAAGAACGACGTGCAGGGATTGCCGCGCTGGTCGATCCCGCTGAAGGCGGAGATGGGATACATCGCGCAGCCCATCGCGCTCTGCACTTCCGTGCGCAGGCTGGCATCCGAGGAGCAGGCCAGCATCTTGGAAATCACCAGCCCCGCCAGCGCAATGGTCTGCAGCAGCGTCAGCGCCGGCGCCGCGCTGACGGCCGCGGGGTACGTCGCGCAGGTGATCGTGCCCGGGGTAGCCTCGAATTCCATGTGCCGGTACGCGCCCTCCACCACGAACATCTGATCGAAAAGCATCTGCGAGCAGATCATCGAGGCGATGGCCCCGCGCCAGGCCACTGCGGTGCAGTTCAGCGTGCCCGCCTGGGGGTCGGTGCCCTCGTTGGAAAAGATCAGCTTGTCGCCCTTCTTGGTGAGCGTGAGCGAGTTGCGGTAGATGTGCCGGTCGGCGGGGTGGGCCAGTTCGATCCACGCCGCTTCCCGCCAGGTGCCGTCGGGAATCGTGCGCAACCGCTTCACAAAGGCCGTCTCGGAATCGTCCTGCAGCTTGCGCATTACGCCCTTGAACGCCGGCGCGCCATAGCGCTTCAGCAGGCCCAGGATGCGCTCGCGCGACACGTTGCACCCGGAAATCTCCGCGCGCAGATCCAGTGCCACCAGTTGCGGCATGCGCGACCTGCGGATGTACTCCTCCTCCAGGTCCCGCCGCAGCACGCCTTTCTCCACGATCTTGATCGGGGGGATGCACCCGGCCTCCCAGAAGACGTCCGCGGCCATGGGGTTGAAGCCGCCCGGCGCGGTGCCTCCCAGATCCCACTGGTGCAGGGTGTTGCCCACCCAGCAGAAGAGCCGGCCCTCCCAGAAAACCGGAGCGATCACCGTCACGTCGGACTGGTGCGTGGCCCCAATCCACGGGTCGTTGGTCAGGAAGATGTCGCCGTCTTCGATTCCCGGATTGTCCGAGCGGTTTTCCAGCGTCCACTTCACCGCGGAGCTGGCCGCAGAGGAGAGATACTGCAGGAACGGCCCGAAGAAGACGAAGTCGCCGCGTTCATCGAGCAGGCAGGGATTGAAGTCGTGGCCGTAGGCGCAGATGGGCGATCCGGAAATCTTCATGATGGTGTTGCCGTGCTCGAGGTTGACGTTCCACATGGCGTGGCGCAGCACCTCGTAGGTTACCGGCTCCACCTTCTTGGCCGCCGCGGAATGCAGGTGCAGCTTGGGGTGGATCTTCAGCTCGCGCGGCGGAATGTACGGATAGGTCGTGCCGTCCCAGGCGATGGTGTTGGCTGCCATTCTCGCGTCTCCTATCCCTTATCCTTTTATGGTGACCGCGAAGCGGTCAACGATGGTCAGAATGAAATTGCCGTAGGCGTCCACGCGCCCTTCCGTGCCCGGCGGCACCACCACCGTCGTTTCCGGCATCTGCACGATGGCCGGGCCGCGCAGCTTCACTCCCGCGCCCATGCGCGTCCAGTCGTAGATCGGCGTCTTGACCTTCTTGCGCAGCCCGCTCCAGTAGATCTCGCGCTGCCCGGAGCGCGGATTCTGCCGGCTCGCCGGGCGCTGCAGCAGCGACGGCCGCCGGATGCGCCCGCGCGCGGTCACCCGCAGCAGCCCCAGCTCCACGCCCGCGCTGGTGAACGCCGAGCCCTTGCCGTGCAGCCGTTCGTACTTTTCCACGAAGGACCTTTCCAGCGCCGCCAGCGACTTGGCCGTCAGCTTGCCCGCCGGCACGGGCACTTCCACCAGGTGAATCTGCAGCCGAAACTTCATCTCCGCGTAGCGTTCCAGGGACATCTCGTCGGTCCGCATGCCGTCTTTCTTCAGCTGTTCGATGCCGCGTTGCTCCAGCTCCTCGTAGATCTCGTTGATGCGCTCCGCGTTGTACGGCGCGAGGAACAGCTCCGACTTCTCGTAAACGTGGAAGAGATCCGCGGACTGCACGCCCAGCGCCGACCACGTGGACGCCGTCGAGCCCAGCGGCACTACCACGGTCTTGCAGCCCAGCTCCCGCGTGTAGGTCACGCAGTGCGCTCCCGCCGCCCCGCCATAGGCGTAGACCACGAAGTCGCGCGGGTCGAAGCCGCGCTGCACGGTCATCTGGCGCATCAGCTCGGCCATCTGGAACTCCACGATCTGCACCGCCGCGCTGGCCGCCTCGATGGGGCTCATGCCTAGCTGGTCGCCGACCGTCTTCATTGCTTCCAATGCCTGCTCGCGGTCCAGCTTGTGCGTCCCGCCCAGGAAATAGTCGGGATCGAGATAGCCCAGCAGCAGGTTGGCGTCCGTGACCGTGGGCCGCTTCCCGCCGCGTCCGTAGCAGGCCGGACCGGGATTGGCCCCCGAGGATTCCGGGCCGACTTTCAGCGTGCGGCTCATCGGATCCACCCAGATGATCGAGCCGCCGCCGCTGCCGATGGAGATGACGTCGAGATGCGGCGCCAGGAAGGTGTACTGGTTCAGCGTCGTCTCGCTCCCGGTAAGCGGCTGGCCTTCGTGCACCAGGCCCACGTCGAAGCTCGTGCCGCCCACGTCGGAGGCGATGATGTTCTTGTGCCCCAGCAGATCACCGAGGAATTTGCAGGCCGTGAGCCCGCCCGCCGGGCCCGAACCGATGGTGAA
Organism: Terriglobia bacterium; assembly: GCA_020072785.1. Lineage (NCBI taxonomy): Bacteria > Pseudomonadati > Acidobacteriota > Terriglobia > Terriglobia bacterium. The sequence continues at coordinate 215,310 of JAIQGG010000002.1, forward strand.
CGCCGGCTTGTCCGCCACTTCCGCGGCCGTGGCCACGCCGCCCGAGCTCTGCATGATTACCAGCCGCCGCTTGTAGCCCAGCTCCCGCGCGCGCGCCTCGATCTTGCCCACGTAGCGCGACATCAGCGGCCCGATGAAGCAGTTGATGGCCACCGCCGCGCTGCGCTCGTATTCCCCGGGCTTGTTGATCAGCTCGTGCCCGCAGGTGACGTACAACTCCGGCGCTTCCTTCTGGATCATGCGCTTCAGCGCCAGCTCGTGCTCCGGATGCAGGAAGCCCCACAGGAAGCAGACGCCGATGGCTTCCACTTTCTGCGCCAGCAGCTCACGGATCGCCTTGTGCGCCTCTTCTTCGTTCAGCGGCAGCACCACTTCGCCGCTCCAGTCCACCCGTTCGCTCACCTCGCGGATCAGGTGCCGGGGAATCAGCGGCTCCGGCTTGCGGTGCCGGGAAACGTGCAGCAGTTGCTGAATGGGCAGCCCGGCCGAGCGCCCCACCGAGCGCATGATGATCAGCGCGTCGGCGTGGCCCGCGGTGGTGATCAGCCCGACGCGCGCGCCCTTGCGCTCCAGCAGCGCGTTGGTGCCCAGCGTCGTGCCGTGCAGCAGCAGCTCGGTGCGCGTCATCAGCTCGTCCAGCGTCAGCCCCATCTTTCCGGCGGCCACCGTCAGCGCGTCGAAGAAGCCGCGCGCCGAGTCGTCCGGCGTGGAGAGGGCCTTGGCGATGGTCAGCCGCCCGGCCTGGTCGCGCACCACGCAGTCGGTGAACGTGCCGCCGATGTCGATCCCGCAGAAATAAGAGGCGGCCGCCGCCGCTCCGCTCTTGCGCTTTGCCGTCTTCTTCCTGGTTGGAGTGGGCATGGGTGGGTCAGTCTCCGCGCGCCTTTCGCAGGGATTCAGCCGTTTCGGCCCCGGCTACGGGCCAGAAAAAATCGCCTTCCGTCGTCCCCATGAACTTCCACATGGAGGGCGGCTCGGGATCGCCGAGCCAGCGGTCCAGCACCTGCTGCGCGGCGGCGTCGAAGGCCGCGCGGATGGGCTCGCGATAGCGCTGCCCGCAGGGCAGCAGCTCGAAGAAACTCACCAGGTGATTGGCGAAGAGCTGCGCGCCGTATTCCGCTTTGTAGCGCGGCGTCCACTCCGCGGCCTTCTGGTACAGCTCGTTCTGCGCTTCCGCGGCGCAGTGCTGGATCTCCGCGACTTCCGCCAGCGGAATCGGCCGCGGCACGCCGTCTGGGCCGCACGTGAAAATTCCCTCGGCCTCGATGCACGGCAGGATGTCCGCCGGGTCGAAGAGCACGCTGCCGAATACGTCGAAGCGCGTGTGCATCCCGCGCAGTTTCAGCGCCAGCGCGATATTCGGATAGCGGTTGCGCGCCGGGGTCACCGCCCACGGCAGGAAATCGTTCTGCAGGTCGGTGAATTCCTGCACCACGATCTGCGCGCCGTCCCCCGCGTCGTACGGCCCGTGCGCGAAGATGCCGTCGCGCTGCTCCCCGTGCAGAATGAAGCAGTACAGCTCCAGCGTGGCCGCCAGCCGCCGCAGCATCTTGCGCTCTTCCAGCGTGGTCGCGCGGAGTTGCGCGCCGAGGGCGCGCACGCTCTCCTCCGCCAAGATGGCCTGCGTGTAGCCCGCCTGAGCGGGAAGCCACCTGCCGTCGTTGCGGTAGGCGGAGGCCGCGCGCCGCCAGAAGTCCGCGATGATCTTCGCGTCCTGCACTCTTTCTCCGGCGAAGGGCTCGCCGGCCTCGAGCCCCGCATCCAGCAGCAGTTGCTGCCGCGCGTTAAAGTAGCTGCAGAATACGATGGAGAGCGTCAGGTAGTAGGGCCGCGAGCACAGCCGCTTCATCCGCCGCCCGATCTCTTCCGGCGAAATCTCCCGCGCCAGTTCTTCCAGGAAGCGCGGGCCCTCCTGGTAGAAGCAGTGCCAGCCGATCGAGGAACGCCGGGGCACGTCGAACAGCATCGAGCGCAGCGCCGCGCGTTTCTCCTGGCGCATGAAGCGCTTCTGGCTGTCCCCGAAGAGCCGCAGCGCTTCGTTCAGCTCCGCAATCGTGATGTCGCCCAGGCGTCGCATCCCTTATCCCTGCAGGGGCGTGTAGATCGGCCCCGCGGTCTTGGCAATGTGCTGCAGCACCAGCGGCGGCTCGCCGCCCGCCAGTTCATCCAGGTGCCGTTCCACGGACGCCCGGAACTTCTCCCGGATGCTCGCGGCGAATTCCTGCTGCCGGCCGCAGGGCTCGGCGAAGAAGCGCAGCAGATTGCCGTACAGCTCCGCGCCGTAGGCGATCCGGTACCGCGCGTCCCACTCCATCATGATACGGTAGAGCTGCATCTGCGCATCCGCGGCCTGCGCGCCCAGCGCCGCCGCTTCCTCCGCCGCGATGGGCCGCATCTGCCGGCCCTGCAGCGCGAAGACGCCCTCGGCCACCAGGCACTGCTCTTCGTCCCGCGGCTCGGTGGTCAGGCTGCCCATGAGCACAATCTGCGCCTTCAGCCCGCGGTATTGCCGCACGCGCACCACGCCATCCACGGGCAGCGCCGGCGCGCCGCGCTGCCACGGGTAGTAGTCGTCGCGGAATCCGGTCAGCTCCTTCACCAGCAGCAGGCCGCCGTTCGCCAGCCGGTACGGGCCGTGGTGGAAGACACCGACGCGCGCTTCGCCGTTCAGGATGAACGTGTACAGCTCCAATGTGGCCATCATCCGCCGGAATTTCTGGTGCGCCGCGTGATCCTGCACTCCCCCGAGCTGCCCCGCCAGCGCTTCCACTTCGTTCGCCGGCAGCAAGGGCATGCTCCAGTCCGCTTCGTCCGGCAGGCAGCAGCCGTCCGTGCGCGAGGCCCGCGCCGTGCGCTCCCAGAACTCCAGCAGGTGCGCGATCTCCTCGGGGTTATCGGGGCGCGCCTTCCCGCGCAGCAGCGCCTGCTCCCGTCCGTTGAAATAGCCCAGCAGCAGCGAGTGCAGGTGAATGGCGTTGGGCCGCGCCCCGATGCGCTGCATCCCCCTGCCGATCACCTCCGCCGTGGTCATGCGCTCGAGCTCCGCCAGCAGTGCCGGAAGCTGTTCGTAGTAGCAGTAGCTTCCCAGGATCAGCCGCCCCGGCAGGTTGAACATCGGCGAAGCCATCGTCGAGCGCTGCTGCGCGCGGAAAAAATGGCGGATCGACTCCCCGTAAAGGTGCAGCAGCGCGTTTGCACGCGCCACGCGGTCCTGCCCGGCCGGGGTCTCGGGCCGCATCGCCTCAGCGTCCTCCCTTGGGCAGATCTTCGATCTGCGCCTCGAAGCGCGCCGGGCGGCCCGCCAGCGTGGCGAACGCCCAGTTCATCACCCCGTGGCCGACCTTTCCTTCGCAGCGGTATTCGCCCACGCTGAAGAGCATGTGGTCGCTGCGGTGCGGCCAGCGGTGCGCCGTGTCCAGGATGCCTTGCGGCTTGCCGGTGAACTCCACGGCGCGTCCGGCCAGGTCCTCGGCCTGGACGTGCACGCCGGCCAGCGTCTTCCAGCGGTGCGCGTCCCAGTGAAAATCGATGCTGGCGCGGCGCAGCAGCTCCTGCTTGCCGTCGCGCACCAGGTAGCCGGTCAGCGCGATGCGCCCGCCGGTGAACTCCTGCACCGCGATATTGGCCACGAACTCTTCGCTGAAGCCTGCCCACAGAATGGCGTAGTTGCGCCACGCCCGCCGCCCGCCCCAGCCCCACATGCGGTCGCGGAACCCCAGGGCGTCGATCTTCTGCTCCTGGTTGCGGATCCACACCCGCCCCGTGTAGCGCCCGAACTGGTCGAAGTGCTGGCTGCGCTGCTGCGGGTCCTGCGCCGTCTCCATCCACAGGCGCGCCGCCGCCCAGCTGAAGGGCGGCTTCACCGCCGTGAACTCCAGGTCCGCCTGCACGTCGGAGGTGTCGTAGCGGATGCGCCAGCGCGCGTACGGCTCCAGCATCTCCATCTGCATGGGGCCGAAGCACAGCCGCTCCTCCGGCGGCGACGCCGCGGGCACGTGGAAATCCATCTTCAGCTCGGAATGCACCATGTGCCCGGCGTGAAAGAAGGCGGCGCACAGATCGCCGGTCTCCTGGTTCGGGAAGACGCCCTGGTAGGCCTGAAACTGCACGTTCACGCGCGGATCGTAAAATTCGAAATACCACGCTTCCCGCCACCACGGGTCGCCGGTGGCGACATGCAAGCCGTCGTCCTCCGCAGCCAGGCCAACGAGAGGGAACTCAGCCATCAATAAACCTCTTCCTGTTGCCTAAAATCCGTCGAGCCGAAAAACCGGCGCGCGCCCGCGCGCCGCCGCGCAAATTCCGCAAGTCTTCAGCCGCGCGTTCTGCGCTCGAGCACCTCGGCGATGTCCAGCACCTGCACGCTTTTCTCGCCCGCCACGCTCTTCACCCCGTCCTCCAGCATGATCATGCAGAACGGGCAAGCCACCCCGACCGTTTCCGCTCCGGTGGCCAGCAGCTGCTTCGCGCGGTTCTGGTTCATCCGCGTTCCGCTCTTTTCTTCCATGAAGGAGAAGCCGCCGCCGCCCCCGCAGCATAGCGCGTTGCCCCGGTTCCATTCGGGCTCGGCGCAGCCTGCGCCGCCGCCGGCGGCCAGCAGCTCGCGCGGCGCATCATACACGCCGTTGTAGCGCCCCAGGTAACACGGATCGTGATAGCTCACCGCGCCGCCCTCGCTGGCCGCGGGTTTCAGCCGCCCCTCGGCCACCAGCTTCTCCAGGAATTCGCTGTGGTGCAGCACCGTGTAGTTGCCGCCCAGCTGCGGGTATTCGTTCTTCAGGGTGTGGAAGCAGTGCGGGCAGGCCGCCACCACCGTCTTCACCTGGAAACGGTCCAGCGTGGCGATATTCTGCTGCGCCAGTTGCTGGAAGAGAAATTCGTAGCCGATGCGCCGCGCCGGATCGCCCGTGCAGCGCTCTTCGCGCCCCAACACCGCGAACTTCACCCCCGCGCGCGTCAGCACCAGCGCCAGCGCCCGCGTCACTTCCTGGTTGCGCTTGTTCAGCGCCCCCGCGCAGCCCACCCAGAAGAGCACTTCGAACTCGGCGTCTGGCTGCTCGGCGAGATCGGTGAGCCGCAATCCCTGCATCCAATCCGTGCGCGAGGCCTGCGCTCCGGGATAGGGATGCGCGCGCGCTTCCAGGCTGCGCACCATTGCCTGCAGGTCATCGGGGAACTCCGCGCGCTCCATCACCAGATGCCGGCGCATGTCGATGATCTTGGGCACCTGCTCGATCATCACCGGGCATTGCTCCATGCATGCCCGGCAGGTGGTGCACGACCACAGCGTATCTTCGTGAATCACCGGTCCCACGAGCGGGGAAGCCTCTTCGCCCTGCGTGGTGGCTGCGGGCGCTGAGGCGCCGCCCGCGCTCATGCGATGCATGTATTTCCGCAAATCGAGAATCAGCGCCTTCGGCGAGAGCGGCTTCGTCGTCAGAAACGCCGGGCAGTTCACCTCGCAGCGCCCGCATTCCGTGCAGCTGTCCAGGTCGAAAAGATCCTTCCAGGTGAACTGCTCCAGCCGGCTCACGCCCAGCCGCTCCGCCTTCTCCATGTCCAGCGGCTGCAGCACGCCCTGAGGCCCGAGATTCTGAAAGTAGATGTTCGCCGGGCTGGTAAAGAGGTGCCGCAGCTTGGAATAGGGAATCCAGGCGATAAAGCCGAAAACCACCACGGCGTGAAACCACCACGTGGCGCGGTGCAGCCCGCGCATCGCTTCCATACTCAGCGACCCCGCCAGCAGGGCTCCCGCCGCGCGGCCCACCGGCGACCACGCCGCCCAGGGATCGTGCGTCAGCTCGATGCGCAATCCCTCGATCACGTAGCCCGTCGTCAGAATCACCAGAATGACCGAAAGCATCAGCGCGTCGTCGCGCGTATCCGGCTTCAGCCGTTTCGCCCGATAGACGTGGCGGTGCGCGAAGGCCATCAGAATGCCGAGAATCGCGAACGCCCCGAAGAGGTCCACGATCAGCGACTGGAAAATCAGATAGAACCAGCCGCGCATGATCGGAATCTTCAGATCTTCGTGGATGAACACCACGGTGGTGGCGAGGAAGAGTACGGCAAAGCCCCAGAAGAACAGCGCGTGGAAAATTCCCGCGGCGCGGTAGCGTTTCAGCAGCGTCTGCTGCGAGAAGACCTGCCGCAGCGCCCGCAGCAGCCGCGCGCGCACCGGCGCGGTGCGCGCCGCGGGCTGGCCCATGCGCCACCGCCGCCACAGCCCGTACCAGCCCTTCGCGAAGATCGCCAGCGCCGCGGCGAGCATCGCGTACATCACCCACACGTGGGTGATGTTGAAATAGACTTCGCGTGTCGGCGTCATTTTCCTTCGGCAGCTTTATGTTTCTTCACGGCCTGGATCAACGCGGGTATGAACGTCTTGAAATCCTCGACCACTCCGGCTTCGGCAGCCTGAAAAATGGGCGCCTTCTCGTCTTTGTTCACCGCGACGATGTGCTTGGCCCCGCCGATGCCCACCAGGTGCTGGCTCGCTCCGGAGATGCCCACGGCCAGGTACAGCTCCGGCGCCACCTTCTTCCCGGTCTGCCCGATCTGCCACGACGCCGGCACCCAGCCCTGATCGCACGCCGCGCGCGACGCCCCCACCGAGCCGCCCAGCAGCCCGGCCAGTTCTTCCAGCAGCGCAAAACCTTCCCGTCCGCCGAGCCCCCGCCCGCCGCTGATGATGATGCGCGCATCTTCCAGCCGCGCTCCGCCCGCCGCCTCGGCCTTGCGTTCGACGATTGTACTCTTCGCCAGCGCCGCGTCGAGCTGCACATCAAGTCTAGTCACCGCGGCCGCCGCCCCGGCCTTCTTTTCCACCGGCGCCACCGAGCGCGAGCGCATCGCCAGCACCAGCGGCGCCTGCTTGGCGATCAACTCCGAATTGGCCTTGCCGCCATACACCGGTTTGGTGATCTTCACCGCTCCCGTAGCCTCGTTCCCGGAAACTGCGGTCACGTCCGCCACCATCGCCGCGCCGAGCTTCTGCGCCAGCACCGGGGCCAGCTCCAGCCCGTACGTGCTGCTCGGCACGAAGCAGACTTCCGCCTGCAGCGCCACGCATGCCTGCCGCGCCGCCTCCACCGCCAGCTCCGCCTGGTAGCTGCCCAGCGCCGCATGCTCCACGCGCGCCACGCGCTCCGCGCCGCAGGCCGCCGCGTCCGCGTTCCACGAGGCGTCCGCCGCTCCCAGAATCACGGCCGTCACCGTGCCGCCCAGCCCGTCCGCCAGGCGCCGCGCCGCGCTCAGCACTTCCACTTCGGTGCGCCGCAGACTGCCGGGCACCGCGATCATCAGCGCCACCACGTTCTTCATGCCATTCTCCGGAAAATACCGCGGCGTCTCTTCATAGCACCCGCATTTCCGCCCATTTTTTCACCATTTGCGCGGCCTTCTCTTCGGCGTTTTCCCCGCCGATCACCTGGCACTGCCGTTCGCTCTTGGGCACATACAAGCTCGCAAACTCCAGCGCCGCATTCGGCCCGGCCAGCGATGCTGCGGCCACGCCCAGCTCCGCCGCGCCCCACGCGGGGATCTGCCGCCGGAAGGCCATCATGTTGTCTTTCACCTTGGGGATGCGCGGCTGGTTGGCGTCGTCGTTGGTCACGGAGACGACCGCCGGCGCCGGGCACTCCACGGTCTCCCAGCCATCGTCGGTCTGCCGCCGCAGCACGTATTTCTCCCCTGCGCGCTGCGCCCCGGCCACCAGGCTCACGAACGGCCGCTGCAGCTCGCCCGCCAGCAACCCGCCCACCATCGCCCCGTGCCAGTCGCCCGCTTCCCGCCCGCAGAAGACCAGGTCGGCCGGCTCCAGCTTGCGTACCGCCGCGGCCAGCAGCCGCGCCGTTCCGAATCCGTCCAGGGCGGGGAACTCCTCCTCGCGGATGCGGATGGCTTCGTCCACGCGCAGAGAGAGGGCGCGGCGCAGCGCATCCACCGCGCTTTCCGGGCCCGCGCACAGCGCGGTGATCTTGCCCTGGCCGGCCGCGTCGCGCAGCTGCAGCGCCGTTTCCAGCGCGTTTTCGTCGAACACGCTGATGACCAGGCTGGCGCTGCCACGCACCGCCTCTTTCTTCTGGGCGTCCACGCGGAAGTCTCCCGGGGGGAGTTCCGGGTCCACGATCTGCTTGAGGCAAACGACGAGGTGCATCGCAGTCTTCTCGTTAGTCGGGTGCTTGCGCCGGGCGCCCGCGGCTGGCTCTTGGCCCTCCGCGCGTCCCTGTGCTAGACTCCAGCTTACCAAACAATTGTTTGGTAGAGGAAATTCCGCAGAGGAGAGTAACTGCCCGCCCGGCCCTTGTCAATGGCCCCCGGGCGCCCCGCCGCCCCCGGATTTTGCCGGCTCCGGATGCCGCGGACTCGCAACCTCTGTGTGGTAGGATGACCCCGGGCCCGCTTTCGCGCAAGCCCGGGAGGGAGCGCTCAGACGATCATGGCCAGCCTCGAAACACGCACCGCCACCTCGCATCCTGCGCCCGGCGCCACGGTTCCCGGAGAACTCCTCGCCGCCGCCCGTCCTGAAGTTCGCGAAGCTCTAGAAGCAGCCAACGCCGGCCGCGAGCTCTCCTTTGACCAGGGCCTGCACCTGGCCACCAGCGAAGGCCCCGACCTCCAGGCGCTCATCGCCGTCGCCGACCAGTTCCGCCGCGCCACCGTGGGCGACGTCGTCACCTACGTCGTCAACCGCAACATCAATTTCACCAACGTCTGTTTCGTGGGCTGCAGCTTCTGCGGCTTCGGCCACGGTCCCAACGCCCCGGACGCCTACTCGCACTCTCCCGAGGAGATCGTGCGCCGCGCGCGCGAAGCCTGGGAGCGCGGCGCCACCGAAGTCTGCATTCAGGGTGGCCTGCCCCGGGACCTCGATGGCTTCTTCTACCGCGACGTCCTGCGCGCCATCAAGCGCGCCCTTCCCGGGATGCACATCCACGCCTTCTCCCCCATGGAGATCTCTTACGGCATCGAAAAGACCGGCATGCCCCTGCGCGACTACCTGCGTATGCTCAAGGACGAAGGCCTCGGGAGCATTCCCGGCACCGCCGCGGAGATCCTCGACGACCGCGTCCGCAAGGAGCTCAGCCCCAACAAGCTCCCCGTGAAACTCTGGGTCGAGATCATCACCGCCGCGCATGAAGCCGGCATCCCCACCACCTCCACCATGATGTACGGGCACGTGGAAGAGCCCGCCGACTGGGTCCGTCACATCCAGCTGCTGCGCGGCATTCAGAAGCGCACCGGCGGCTTCACCGAATTCGTGCCCCTGGGCTTTATCCACGAGAAGACTCGGCTCTTCAAGCGCGGCGATGCGCGCCCCGGCGCGGGCCGCGAAGAGCATCTGCGCGTGCATGCCCTGGCGCGCGTCCTGCTCCACGGCGCCATCCGCAACGTCCAGGTCTCCTGGGTGAAGCTGGGCTTTCCCACTTCGCTCGCATGCTTCGCCGCCGGCGCCAATGATTTCAGCGGCACGCTCATGGAAGAGAGCATCTCCAAAGCGGCCGGCGCCACCCACGGCGAATACGTCGCTCCGGAAGAGCTGCGCGCCCAGATCCGTTCCATCGGCCGCATCCCCGCCGAGCGCACCACCACCTACGACATTCGCCAGCGCTTCGACCAGGAGCCCGGCGCCGCTGCCGGCATTCCGGCGCGGCTGCAGCTGGCCCCGGCGGAGAAGCACGTCCCTTACGGCGAAGGCAGCTATTGAGAGCTGTTTTCTCCGGCGTTTGTCTGGCCCGGACACGAGGAGTACATGCGCGCACTGCTGTTGCCCATCAAGGACCAGAAGAATGCCAAGCAGCGTCTCGCCGGCCTGCTTTCCCCTGAAGAGCGCCAGAGCCTGGCGCGCGCCATGATGGAAGACGTCCTTACCGCCGTGCGCGGCATTCGCCGCGCCGAGCGCATCTTTGTCGTCACCAGCTTCGCGCCCGCCATGCGCATCGCCGAATCCGCCGGGTGGGAAGTCCTCGCCGAAGAGCAGCAGCTTTCCGAGAGCGCTTCGGTCGATTACGCCTCGCGCTGCTGCGAGCAGCGCGGCGTCACCGCCCTCCTGCGCCTGCCTCTGGACCTGCCCCTGCTGCAGCCCGCCGACATTGACGACCTGCTGGCCTTCGAATCCTCCGCGCCGGCCATGCTCATCGTGCCTTCCCGCGACGGCACCGGCACCAACGCCCTCCTGCGCACGCCCCCCACGCTCTTTCCCTCGCAGTTCGGTCACGGCAGCTTCGCCAAGCACCTCGCCGCCGCCGAACAAGCCGGCGCGCGCCGCACCGTGCGCCACAACCTGCGCCTGGGCATGGATGTGGACGATCCCGAAGACTTGCGCACGCTGCTACAGCACGACCTCGCGGGCACCGCCACCGGCCGCTGGCTCGCCGCCAGCGGGGCAGGGGAGCGGGTGCAGGCCGCGGGGGCCCCGGCGGGCGCTTGAGCGGGCCGCGGCAGTTGACAGCGGGCCCGCCATTTGCTAAAAATTCCTGTCTAACGAACGGTTGTTTGATTTCGGAAAGCGCCCCGGCAGGGGGCCTGGCATGCTCGGCAAGCTGAGTCACATCGCCGTCGTGGTGCACGATCTGGAGGCCGCCCTCCGCCGTTTCCAGCAGCTCTTCGGCGCGCGCCTCCTGGAACGCGGCTTCCTGCCGGAGACGCGCACCGACGTGGCCGTCGTCGAACTCGGCGGCGTGCACCTCGAGCTGCTCAGCTCGCGCGAGCCGGACTCCAAGGTCGGCCGTATTCTGCGCGAGAAGGGCGAGGGCTTGCATCACCTCTCGTTCGAGGTTGCCGGGCTGGTGGCGCAGCTCGGCCAGTTGCAGGCCGCCGGCGTCAAGCTGCTCGACGAAACGCCGCGTGTGGGCATGCACGGCCGCCAGATCGCCTTCGTCGATCCGCGGGAAACCAGCGGCGTGCTCATCGAAATGGTGGAAGAAGACTCGAAACAGAAGAGCTGAGCGATTTCCGATTCCAGGAAGACAAGGACGAAGCGCATGAGCAAACCCGGAGCTATTGACGTCTGGTGCAATCCCTTCACCCCGGAAGGCATCCAGCATCTCTTCATCGACAACGAAGAAGTCCACTTCATGATGGGCAAGCAGTGGGGCCGCACCGCCAACATGAAGGGCTACAGCGCCGAACAGTTCGTCGCCAACATGGACCGCCTGGGCATCGAGAAGGTCTGCGTCCCGGCGCTCAAGCAGGCTTTCTACCGCAAGAACAAGATGGGCGCGGACTTCAAGTACGAGGACATCGCCCGCCTCATCGAAAAATTTCCCGACCGCATCGTGGGCTTCGCCGGCATCAACCCCTTCGAGCGCATGGAAGGCGTCAAGCGCCTGGAGAAAGCCGTGAAGGAGTACGGTTTCAAGGGCGCGCACGTCCACCCCTTCGGCTTCGGCATTCCCATCAACGGCCCGGAATGGTTCCCGTTCTACGCTAAGTGCGCGGAACTCGGCGTTCCGGTGGTCTTCCAGGTCGGCCATTCCGCCGAGTTCATGCCCAGCGCCTGCGGCAAGCCCATCCTGCTCGACGACATCGCCCTTTATTTCCCCGAGCTGCAGCTCATCGGCGGGCACACCGGCTGGCCCTGGTGCGAAGAGATGATCGCCATGGCCTGGAAGCATCCCAACGTCTACATCTGCATGAGCGGCCACGCTCCGAAATACTGGGACAAGTCCGTCCTGCACTTCCTGAACAGCCGCGGTATCGGCAAGTGCGTCTGGGGCACGGATTACCCGCTTATTCTGCATGAGGAGAGCCTCACGCAGATTGACGCGCTCAACCTGAAGCCGCATGCCAAACAGGCGCTGTTGCACGACACCGCAGCCAAGATTTTCAAATTCTAGCGGCCTGCGGCGGTATCTGCAGCCGGCAATGTTTCGCACTCTTCGCGCAATTGCCGCGAAGCAGGACAGGGTCGAGCGGATCCGGCGGCGCCTCCGCGGAAGGAGCGCCGGCCAGAAAGACACGCGTTATGGCCGACTACAAATTCTTTCAGATCGAACGCTCGGGCGGCGTCACCACCGTCTTTCTCGAAAAACCTCCGGTCAACTCCCTCGAAGAGCCCCTCTACGTCGAGTTCGAAAAGCTCTGCGACGAGCTGGACAACGACCCGCAGACCCGCGCCGTCGTCTTCGCCACCAGGAATCCCAAGATCTTCATCGCCGGCGCGGACATCAAGGACATGCAGACCTACCGCTTCGAGCACGACTGGGTGGACCGCAAGATCTCCCGCGTCCACGGCATCTTCAACCGCCTCGAAGACATCACCAAGCCCACCCTCGCCGTCATTCAGGGCTACGCCCTCGGCGGCGGCTGCGAATTCGCCCTCGCCATGGACTTCCGCTTCATGTCCCGCGGCAAGCCCCGCATCGGCCTCCCCGAGGTGAATATCGGCATCATCCCCGGCGGCGGCGGCACGCAACGTCTTCCGCGCGTGGTTGGCTACGGACGCGCCGTCGAGCTGATGATGACCGGCCGCCACCTCGACGCCGACGAAGCCGAGCGCATCGGCCTGATCACCCGCGCCTGCGACCCGGAGAAAACTCTCGCCGAAGCCCTGGAGTTCGCCCGCCAGCTCGCCGGCCAGGCCCCCGTGGCCTGCGCGCTTATCAAGCAGGCCCTGCGCAAATCCCTGGGCATGGGCCGCGAAGAAGGTCTGCGCGTCGAGCGCGAGCATTGCCTCCGGGCCGTCCTCAGCGCCGACGCCCGCGAAGGCATCGGCGCTTTCGTCGAAAAGCGCAAGCCGAAATGGACGGGGAAGTGACCTTGAGCGCCCCCGAACAAGTGGCCATCCTCGGCGCGGTGCAGACCCGCTACGAGGCGCGCAAGACGCACCAGACCTACAACGAGCTGGTGCACGAAGTCGTGGACCAGCTCCTCACCGAGACCGGCGTGGCTCTCCAGGAGATGGAAAGCATCGTCAGCGCCTCCCAGGACCTTTTCGACGGCAGGACCATCTCCGGCATGGCCATCAACGAAGTCGTCGGCGGCTATCTCCATTCCGAAAGCAAGGTCGCCGGCGACGGCATCCAGGCGCTGCTCTACGGCGCGGCGCGCATCCTCGCCGGCGCCTACGACCTCACTCTCGTCGTCGCCCACTGCAAGGAATCCGAAGGCCAGTTCCACCAGATCACCAGCAGCATGTTTGATCCTTACGTGGAGCGCCCGCTGGGCCTCGACGAGCACATTGCCGCCGCGCTGCAGGCGCAGCGCTTCCTGGCCGTTTCCGGCGCCAGTGAAAACGACTTGGCGCAGGTTTCCCGCAAGAACCACCGCAACGCCATGAAAAATCCGCTGGCCCGCCGCAGCGGCGAATTTTCCGCCGGGCAAATTCTGAAATCACCCGTGGTCGTTTCGCCGCTCCGTGATCTTCTCGCCGGCCCCATCACTGACGGCGCCTGCGCCATCCTCCTCGGCAATCCCGCGCGCGCCAGAAAATCCAAGCGCCCGGTGAGCTGGATCGCCGGCATGGGCACCTCCACCGACGCCTACTGGACCGACCGCGAGCTAGCCGAATCCGCCGCGCTGCAATGCGCCGCGCAGCGCGCCTTCGCCGCCGCCGGCCTCCGCAACCCGCAACAGGAGCTGCACGTCGCGGAACTCTCCGCGCGCTATGCCCACGAAGAGTTGCTCTATCTGGACGCGCTGCACTTCGCCAGCGGCCAGCGTGCCCACGCGCGTCTCGCCGCCGGCGATTTCGATCTCGGCGGCAAGCTCCCCGTGAATCCGTCGGGTGGCGCGCTGACCGGCAACCCCACCTGCGTCGCGGGCCTCGCGCGCGTCGCCGAAGTCCATCTCCAGCTCACCGGAGCCGCCGGCGCGCATCAGGTGCCGGGCGCCGGCGCGGGCCTGGCCCACGGCGCCAGTGGAATCTGCGGGCAGAGCCAGACGGTTGTTGTGTTGCGGCGCGAAGCGTCCGCACAGGCATGTTGACCGCTTCGCGGTCACACATATCGAGGACATTCGACGATGCCGCGTAAAGTCGCAATTGTAGCTACCGGGCAGACCAAACACGTGGCCAAGCGCACGGACGTCAATCTCCGCGAGCTCATCACCGAAGCCGTGACCCGCGCCCTCGACGACGCCGGCCTGCGCATGCAGGATATCGACGCCGTCATGCTCGGCAATATGGAGCCTTTCGAAGGCTTCCTGCTCCCCGAACTCTGGAGCGTCGAAGGCTGGGGCGGCCTCGGCAAGCCGGCCATGAAGTTCAACACCGGCGGCACCGTCGGCGCCAGCACCGCCATCGCCGCCTATTACTTCGCTGCCTCCGGCCTGTACGACACCATCCTCGCCGTCGGCTTCGAAAAGCAGTCCGAAGGCCACACCCAGACCGCCATCACCACCGCCGGCGATCCCCTTTGGGAGCGCACCATGATGGCCGGCGCCATCGGCAACTTCGCCGTCATGGCTTCCACCTACGTGCACGAGAGCGGCGTCACCGAAGAGCACGCCGCGAAGATTGCCGTGAAGTCCCGCCGCAACGCCTGCAACAACGAATACGCCCACCTGCAGATGCCCCACCTCACCGTCGAGGAAGTTCTCGCCTCGCCGTATCTCGCCTATCCCGTGCGCCGCCTCGATTTCTGCCCGCAGTCCGACGGGGCCTGCGCCCTGGTCCTCGCCGAAGAATCGAAAGCGAAAAAACTTGCGCGCCAGCCCGCCTGGATCAAGGCCGTGGCCACCGCCCACGAGCAGCAGTACATGGGCGACAGCCCCAAGCGCCTCGCCAACATGCGCAGCCAGCGCGCCGCTTCGCAGCGCGTCTACCAAGCCTGCGGCATCACCGATCCCGTCAAGGATCTCGACGTCGCCGAAATCTACGAGGTCGCCACCTACGCCGAGCTGGCCATGTATGAAAACCTCGGCTTCTGCCAGCCCGGCCAGGCCGGCAAGCTCATCGATCAGGGCGTCACCTCCATGGAAGGCGCGCTGCCGGTCAATCCCTCCGGCGGCGTCCTGGCCACCAACTGCATCGGCGCCACGGCGATGATCCGCGTCGCCGAGGCCGCCCTGCAGATCATGGGCCAGGCAGGGAAGAGGCAAATCCCCAACGCCAAACTCGCGCTGGCCACCGGCTATGGCGGAAACGCCTGGACCGACGCGCTCATTCTGGCGCGGGAGTAACGAGGAACCGTCGTGGCAGAAAAGACCGGCAAGCCGGAAAAGAAAAAAGACGACGGGCTGAAAGTGCCCTGGCTCCTCAGCGTCGAATACGAATATGCCGCCGGGTATTTTGCCACCCGGTTCTTCCGGGAGCTCCGCGACACCGGGCGCATCTGGGGCATTCGCTGCCCCTCCTGCGAGCGCGTCTATATTCCCCCGCGCCCCATCTGCGGCATCTGCGCCACGAAGACTGGCGAGTGGGTCGAGGTCAGCGACGAAGGCGTGATCGTCGGCTGCACCGTGGTCAATGTCCCCTTCATCGACCCCATGACCGGCGAGCAGCGCCCCGTCCCTTACGGCTTCGCCATCATCCGTCTCGACGGCGCTTCCACCGCCCTCTACCACTTTCTCGAAGAGACCGACCCCAGGAAACTCGGCGTCGGCAAGCGCGTCAAGGCCGTCTTCCGCCCCGATCGCCAGGGCACGATGCTGGACATCAAGCATTTCCGGTTGCTGGAGTAAACGGCCCCATGAGCGAATCGCACTGGATCGTCAAACAGAAGATCGAAATCCCCTTCCAGTACACCCCGGGGCCGGCCCTGCTGCGCTTTCTCGAAGGCCTGCGCGACGCCAAACTCCTCGCCTCCGGCGTCCCGGGCCAGGCCCGCAAGACCATCCCCCCGCTCTCCTTTTGCGGGCGCACCTGGAAACCTGCCGGCGAATGGACCGAACTGCCCGGCACCGGGGTCCTGGAGTCATTCGCCGTCGTGCCTCGCGCCCTGGCCGAACTGCCCCAAGCCGGTGCGCGCGTGGTCTTCGGCCTCGTCAAGCTCGACGGCGCGGAAACCCGCCTCGTGCATCTCGTTCGTGCAGAGCAGGATACGGATCTGCGCGTGGGCGCGCGTGTGAAAGTCCTGTGGAACCCGGCGCGCTCCGCCGGGATCCGCGACATTGCCGGTTTTGCCGTGGTGGCCTAGGCCCCCCGTCCCGGCAAAGAGAAAATTGACGCCGCCGGGCGAGTTTGTTAGACTGCCCTTCACCAAACGGTTGTTTGAATCGGTGCACCGTGGACTTTTCTTTTAGCGATGAACAGCAGCAGATCCGCAAGGCCGTGCGCGACTTTGCCCAGAAGGAAATCGCGCCCCATGTGGCCGACTACGACGCCGAGGGGCGTTTCCCCAAAGCCATTATCCAGAAGGCCGCCGAACTCGGCTGGATGGGCGGCATCGTGCCCCCGGAATACGGCGGCGCGGGCATCGACTTCACCACCCAGACCATCATCCTCGAAGAGATCTCCCGCTTCTGCCACTGCGTCGGCTGCGCCCTCTCCTTTCCCAGCGGTTTGGCCGGCTCGGCCATCCTGCGTTTCGGCACCGAGGAGCAGAAGCAGAAATATCTGAAGCCCCTGGCCGAGGGCAAAGTTTTCGCCGCCACCGGCGTCACCGAGCCGCACTCCGGCACGGACGTCGCGGCCATGGAAACCACCTGCCGCCGCGACGGCGATCACTACATCCTCAACGGCGCCAAGGCCTGGATCAGTTTTCTCGACGTCGCCGAATGGGTGCTCACTTTCGCCACCCTCGACCGCGAAAATCCCCGCAAGGGCATCTGCGCCTTTCTCATCGACCGCAACACCCCGGGCATGACCTTCAAGCCCTACAAGCACAAGCTCGGCTTCAAGCCCCTCACCACCGGCGACGTCATCCTCGAGGACTGCCGCGTCCCGGCCAGAAATCTCGTCGGCGAAGAGCGCCAGGGCATGCACGTGGCCATGTGCGCCGTGGAAAACGGCCGCCTGGGCGTGGCCGCGCGCGCTTTGGGTCTCGCGCAAGCCTGCCTCGACGAATCGGTGAAGTACGCCAAAGAGCGCATCGTCTTCGGCGAGCCCATCGGGAAATTCCAGTTGGTGCAGTCCATGATCACGGACATGGTCACCGCCATCGAAAGCGCGCGCCTGCTCACCTACCGCCTGGCCT
Source organism: Terriglobia bacterium (assembly GCA_020072785.1). Taxonomy (NCBI): domain Bacteria; kingdom Pseudomonadati; phylum Acidobacteriota; class Terriglobia; species Terriglobia bacterium. The sequence continues at coordinate 232,388 of JAIQGG010000002.1, forward strand.
GGGTCAAGGACCACGGCGCCAAGCAGGCCCGCAAGGATGCCAGCATCGCCAAGATGGCCGCCTCGGACGCCGCCATGATGGCCGCGACGCACGCCGTGCAGATTCACGGCGCCTATGGCTGCTCCGGCGAATATCCCGTCAGCCGCTATTTCCGCGACGCCAAGGTTTTTCAGATCGTCGAAGGGCAGAACCAGTTGCACAAGGCTTTGATCGCGGAGTACACGCTCGGCCTCCGCCGCGAGTAGCGCGCGAGCCGCAGGAGAATACCGCCGTATGGCGAAATACGACGTAGTCGTTCTGGGCGCAGGCGCTGCCGGGCTCGCGGCGGGCGCGCTGCTCGCCCGGCAGGGCAAGAAGGTCCTGGTCCTCGACCGCGACAAGCATCTCGGCGGCCGCGGCATGGCCGTGCCCTTCGAAGGCTACCGCCTCAATCTCGGCGGCCACCTCCTCGAGGACGACGGCTTCGGCATCACTAGGATCATCGACTACGTCGGCGGCAAGCTGGAACACGGACTCACCAGCCAGGGCATGCCCATCTGGCACGAAGGCGGCTGGAAAGCCATCCAGCAGCTCTATTCCACCGACAAGAACGAGCTGAAAAAAGTCATCAAGATCCTCTGCGACACCGAGTGGAGCGAGTTCGACAAGTTTGACCATCTCCCCCTGCGCACCTGGCTGCAGCAGCACACCAGCAGCGAAGGAGTCATCGCCCTCTTCGAATACGTGGCCATGGCCGAATGCCTCACCGAAAACTGGTGGGACCACTCCGCCAGCGACAATCTCTACGTCCGCAAGATGCACTACCTGCACAAGCGCATGGCCGGCTACTCCTGCTGGCCCGTGGGCGGCTGGCACGGCATGTTCAATCAGCTGGCCGACGGCCTCAAGCGCCACGGCGGCGAGTTGCTGATGGAAACCACCGCGCAGCGCGTGATTATCGAAAAGGGCCGCGTCAAGGGCGTGATGATCGAGCGCGGCGCACCAGCCATGATGACCGAAGCCTTCAACTGGGAAACCATCGAGTGCGACGCCGTCATCTCCACCCTTCCGGTGTGGAACGTCCTCAGCGTTGTCCGCCAGAAGGACCTGCCCGACTGGTACGTCACCCAGATCCACACCCTCGCCCAGGACGCCTACAAAGTCTGCTGGGTCGGCATGTACGTCGCCTGCCGCGAGCCCATCTTCACCGGCATCCATCCCACCGAGCTGGCTCTGTGGTTCGATGCCCCGCACAGCCGCCTGCCCGGCTGGGCCTTTCTCGCCACCGGCTACGACCCCTCGGTCGCCCCGGAAGGCACGCACCTCTACAACTGCGGCTTCGCCTTCCAGGGCACCCGTTCCCAGGAATGGTACGAGCAGAAATTCAGCGATATCGAGAAGGACCTCGCAACCTTCTACCCCAAGCTTTTTACCGGGAAGAACATCATCTGGAAGCGCCGCCATCTCGTCGCCAATCCGGCCTTCGGCGTCTTCCAGAAGCCCGGCCTGGTCGGCGTCTTCCGCCCCGATTACACCGCTCCCGGCGTGGAAGGCCTGTACTTCGCCTCGGAAACTTTCCGCTCGCGCGGCATCGGCGTGGACCGCGCGGCGCGCGCCGGGCTGACCTGCGTCGAAAAATATCTCGGCCAGCGCATTCCCGAATTTAAGGACTCGTGGCACGACTGATGCTCCCCGAACGCAAAAGCCTGGTGCTTGACGAACACGCCGCCGCGGCCCTGTTCCGCGACGGCATGACCATCGCCATCGGCGGCTTCATCAATTCCAGCCACCCCATGGCGCTTGTCCGCCACATCATCCGCCGCGGCATCAAGAACCTCACCGTGGTCGGCGCGGCCTCCGGCGGCCTGGATCTCGACCTGCTCATCGCCGCCGGCTGCGTCAAGAAGCTCGTCACCACCTACATGGGCGGCGAGCATTACTGCCCGGTCGCGCCATTCTTCCGCATCGCCGCGCAGCGCGGCGAGCTGGACATTTTCGAATGCGACGAAGGCATGTTCTACTGCGCCCTGCGCGCCGCCGCCCAGCGTTTGCCCTCCAACCCCTGGAAGGCCGGCATCGGCACCTCCTTCCCGGAGATCAACCCCGAGATCAAGGTTTATAACGACCCGGTCAGCGGCGAGCCCATGCTGGCCATCCCGGCCATCAAGCCCGACCTGGCCATTATCTACGCCGCGCACTCCGACGCCTTCGGCAATGTCCAGCATATCGGCACCGGCTTCGGCGACCGCGCCATGTGGCGCGCAGCGGAGAAGACCATCGCCCAGGTCGAGCGCATCATTCCCAACGAGGAAGTGCGCAAGAATCCCCTGGCCACCTCCCTCGTCGGCGTGGACGGCGTGGTGCGCGCTCCCTACGGCTCGCATCCCTTCGCCGCTCCCGGTTACTACATCGAGGACGGGGAACACATCCGCGAGTACGTGGATGCCGGCAACGCCTTCGCCAAGAAGGGCGATCGCGGGCCCATCAACGCCTATCTGGAGAAATACATCCTCAAACCCAAGACGCACGAGGAGTATCTGGAAACGATCGGCATCCGGCGGCTGATTTCGCTGCACGAGTACTGAGAAGGGAAGCGGCCTTGGCAGGAAACACCACACTGGCGAAGGACTTCACCATCAAGGAGCTGCTGGCGACGTTTGTCTCCCGCCAGGTGCGCGACGGCGAGCGCGTCGCCGTCGGCGCCGGCTTGCACGTTCCCCGCGCCGGCATTCTGCTCGCCCATCTCACGCGCTGCCCCAACGTCCGCCTCTACGTGGTCATGACCTTCACCAGTCTGCTCAAAGAGCCGCGCATGGAGCCCTTCTACACCGTCTACGACTACCGCCCCGCGAAGTGGGCCGAGGGCTTCATCCTCCACGACGATTTCCAGGAAGATCCGCGCCTCGTCTCCGACACCTTCGTCGTCGGCGGATTGCAAATCGACAAGTTCGGCAACTCCAACCTCATCGGCGTCGGCAAGGACTACAAGCACCTCGATTTCCGCGGCCCCGGCGCCGTGGGCACCCTCTCCATGGCCCACTATGTCGACCGCTACTACCTCTTCGTGCAGTCCCACGACAAGCGCATCTTCGTCGACAAGTGCGATTTCATTTCCACCGTGGGCTGGGGCCAGGGCGGCGCCGACGGCCGCTCCAAGCTGGGCATCCCGGGCAGCGGCCCCGTCTACTGCATCACTCCGCTGTGCATCATGGATTTCGACGAAACGACCAAGCGCATGCGCCTGAAGAGCGTGCACCCCGGCGTTTCCGTGCAGCAGGTCGTCGACAACACCGGTTTCGAGCTGCTCCTTCCCAAAGACGTGCCCGTGACCGAAGGGCCGGCCGAAGAAGAGCTGCGCACGCTGCGCGAGCGCATCGACATTGAAGGCATGCTGAGGAAGTAAGGAAAAATTGAAACTTTTCGAGCCCATTTCGTTCGCCGGCCTGCACGTGAAAAACCGCGTGGTCATGCCCCCCATGGGCATGGGCTATTGCCACCCGGACGGCAGCGTCTCCGATCGCGTGGTGAACTACTACAAACAGCGCGCCGCCGGCGGCGTGGGCATGATCGTCGTCGAAAATTGCATCGTGGATCCCGACGTTCTCGGCGTCGGCCCGGAGCTCAATCTCTTCGACGACAAATTCATTCCCGGCCTGGCCCGCGTCGTGGACGTTGCCAAGCCCTTCGGGTCCACCATCGGCCTGCAGCTCAATCACATGGGCCGCCAGACCACCCTCGGCAAGCCCGTGGCCCCCAGCCCCATCGCCATCTCCGAGCGCGGCCCCGTGCCCCGCGTCCTGAATAAAGAAGACATCCGCTACGTCGTCGACGAATTCGTTTCCGCCGCCCGCCGCGGGCAGAAGGCCGGTTTCGAGTTCATCGAAATCCACGGCGCGCACGGGTATCTCGTCTGCGAATTTATCTCGCCCCTTTCGAACCGCCGCGACGACGAATACGGCGGCGACGCCGACCGCCGCCTGCGCTTTCCCCGGGAGATCGTCCAGGGCATCCGCCAGGTCTGCGGCGAGCGCTTTCCCATCCAGTTCCGCATTTCCGGCTGCGAGTACGTTCCCGGCGGTCTGACCCTCGCCGACACCGCCTACGTTTCGCAGAAGCTGGTCGAATTCGGCGTGGCCTCCATCAGCGTTTCCGCGGGCAACTGGCAGACCCTCAAGTACATCATGGCTCCCATGTTCATGCCGGCGGGTCTCATCGCCGGCGACGCCGCGAAGATCAAGCAGGCCGTCAGCGTTCCGGTGATCGCCGTCGGCCGCATCCACTCCCCGGACCTCGCCGAAAAAATCCTTAGCGCGGGCCAGGCCGACATGGTGGCTGTCGGCCGCGGCCTGATCGCCGATCCCGACTGGGCGAAAAAAGCGGAAGAGGGCCGCGCCGGCGATGTCCGCCCGTGCATCTCCTGCAACACCTGCGTGGACTTCGTTTCCCGCGCTTTGGAAGTAAAGTGCACGGTGAACGCCGGCCTCGGCCGCGAGTACGAATTCGAGATCGAGCCCACGCCCCATCCCTACCGCGTGCTCGTGGCCGGTGGCGGCCCCGCGGGCCTCGAGGCCGCGCGCGTCGCGCGCCTGCGGGGGCATCACGTCACCCTCGTCGAGCGCGACACCCGTCTCGGCGGCAAGCTGCACCTCTCCGCCGCCGCACCTTCCAAAAAAGAAGTGAACTCTTTTACTGATTTTCTGAGTCGTCAAGTGTATAAACTGGGCGTTCACGTGCTCCTTGGAGAACAGCTCAACCGGGACTCCCTGCTGGCCCTCCAGCCCGAAGTCGTCCTGCTGGCCACCGGCAGCGTGCCGGTGGTGCCCCCCATTCAGGGCGCGCAGCAGCCCCATGTCGCTGTGGCTGAAGACGTGCTCCTCGAGCGCGTGCCGGTCGGCAACCGCGTGGTCATCGTCGGTGGCGGCGGCACCGGCTGCGAAACCGCGGAGTGGCTCATCGAGCGCGGCCACAAAGTAACCGTCATCGAGATGATGTCGCACATCGGCCTCAACATCGAAGCCATCTCCCGCCGCTGGATGTACTACGAGTTCAAGAAAGCCGGCGTCAAGCTGCTCACCAAGTGCCGCGTCCTGCGCATCGAAGCCGGCCAGGTCATCTACGCCGACGAACAGAAGAAGGAATTCGCCGAGCCCTGCGACAGCGTCATCATCGCCCTCGGCTATCGCCCGAACGACAGCATGGCTTTCTGTGAAAATGACGGTTTTCCCGTCCCGGTCTATCGCATTGGGGATTGCGAGCGCCCCGGGACCATCCTGGATGCAGTTACAGCGGGGGCTAACCTTGCGGCAAAAATCTGATCGCACACCAGCGGCCACGGCATCTCTGCGCGCGCGCCAGCTCGACCGGCCCCGCCCGCGCTCCAAATCCGGCGGCCGCCTCGAGGAAGTGCTCAACAGCGCGGCCAAGATCTTTTTCTCCAAAGGTTTTCACGGCACCACCATCGAGGACGTCGCCCGCGACGTCGGCATGCTCAAGGGCTCCCTCTATTACTACATCAAGTCCAAGGAGGACCTGCTCTACCAGCTCCTCTTCGCCGTCATCGAGCAGGGCGATGCGTACATCGCCAAGAACATCGATCCCGCTGGCGATCCCGTGGTGCAGCTCCGCCGCGCCCTCGAGGCCCAGATCGATTACATCATCCAGAACCGCGTGCGCGTCGGCCTCTTCCTCCACGAATTCGACACCCTCTCCGGAAAGCGCCAGTACAAGGTCGTCGCCGTGATGACCCGTTACAACAACCGCTTCGTCGAACTCGTGCGCCGCGGCCAGCAGCAGGGAAAATTCATGGAGGGCGATCCCATCCTCCTCGTCAACGGTTTCCTCGGCATGATCAACTGGATCTATCGCTGGTTCCATGCCGACGACCCCACCGAGCCCGCGGAGATCAAGCGCGTTTTTGTCCAGATCATCATGAAGGGATTGTCCAAGTCCTAAGGAGAAGAAACATCATGTCGGACCAAGCACTTGCTGCACAGTTGGCGGAGCCGGGAAATCTGAGCTTCGATCTCGGCAAGGAAAAAGAGTTCCTCCGCAAAAATATCCGTGCGCTCGTCGAGCGCGAGGCCCCGCCCGAATACGCCCGCGAGATGGACGAAAAGGAAGAGTTTCCCCACAAGATCTGGAAGGCCCTGGCCGAAGGCGGCTTCCTGGGCATCCCCATCGCCGAAGCCTACGGCGGCGCCGGCGGCGACGTCCTCGACATGACCATCGTCGTCGAGGAGCTCGCCCGCCGCAGCGGCTCCATCGGCCTCACCTTTTTCATGTCCAGCTGTTTCGGCGCCAAGACCCTGCAGCTCTGCGCCAGTGAAGAGCAGAAGCGCAAATATCTCCCGCTTCTGGCCCAGGGCAAGATCATGTTCTCGCTCTCTCTCACCGAGCCCGACGGCGGCACGGACGTTCTCGGCGCCATGAAGACCAACGCCGTCGACAAGGGCGACCACTTCCTCCTCAACGGCCAGAAGGTCTGGACCACCAGCGCCAACGTCGCCGACTACCTCATCGTCGTGGCCCGCACCAACGACAAGGTCGCCAAGAAGGCCGACGGCATCTCCGTCTTCCTCGTGGACAAGAACGCCCCCGGCGTCAAGCTGCGCAAGCTTGACAAGCTCGGCATCCGCGCCACGCAGTCTTTCGAGATCTTCTACGACAACGTCAAGGTCCCCCGGGAAAACCTCCTCGGCGAAAAGGACAAGGGCTTCTACCAGATTCTCGGCATGCTCAATAACGAGCGCATCCTTACCGCCGCCCTCTGCCTCGGCGAGGCCCAGGCCGCTTTCGACGACGCCCTGCAGTACGCCAAGGAACGCAAGGCTTTCGGGCGGCCTATCGGCCAGTTCCAGGCCATCCAGCACAAGATCGCCTGGATGCGCACCAAGGTCGAACTCATTCGCCTGATGACCTACAAGGCCGCTTGGCTGCAGTCCATGGGCCGTGACTGCGCCATCGAAGCCAACATGGCCAAGCTCGTCGCCGCGGATTTCGGCGGCGAAGTCACTGACGGCGGCATGCAGGTCTTGGGCGGCTACTGCTACAGCCGCGAGTACGACATGCAGCGCTACTGGCGCGACATCCGCCTTCACAAGGTCGGCCCGGTCAGCGACGAGATGATCCTCAACTTCATCGGCGAGCGCCTCGGCCTCCCGAAGAGCTACTAGTCCGTGCCAGGCATGCAACCCCTCGACGGCAAAGTCGCCATCGTCACCGGCTCCGGGCGCGGCATCGGCCGCGCCACGGCGCTGGCTCTCGCCGTTGCCGGAGCAAAACTCATCATCAACGACCTCGACGAAGAGCCCGCGCGGCAAGCCGTCGAGGCCATCCGCGCCGCCGGCAGCGATGCCCTCATCGCCCTCGGCAGCGTGGCCTCCCCGGAAGTCGCCGCGGCCATGGTCGAAGCCGCCCACGCCAAGTGGGGCCGCCTGGACATTCTCGTCAACAACGCCGGCCTCACCCGCGACGCCATGCTCCACCGCATGACCGACGAGCAGTTCACCCTGGTCATGGACGTCGTCGTCCGCGGCAGCTTCAATATGACCCGCGCCTGCGCCGCCAGCTGGCGCGACGCCGCGCGCGTCGAAGAAGCCGCCGGCCAGCGCGTGCATCGCAAGATCGTCAACGTCTCCTCCATCACCGGCATCCACGGCGCCGTCGGCAACGCCAATTACGCCACCGCCAAGGCCGCGCTCATCGGCCTGACCAAGGCTTCCGCGCGCGAGCTCGCTCCCTCCCTCGTCAATTGCAACGCCGTCGCTCCCGGCATCATCGACACGCGCATGACCGCTGCCCGCGAAACCAGCGAAACGCCCGGCCTCGGCATTCCCGCCGGCGTTCGCGACAAAATCATCGAGCGCATGCCCTTCGGCCGCATCGGCACTCCCGGCGATGTCGCCGATGCCATCGTCTTCCTCGCTTCGCCCGCCTCCGACTTCATCACCGGACAGGTGCTGCAGATCGACGGCGGCATGGAATTCATCGACGTAGTGGGATAAGCGCCGCGCTGCGATTCCGCATTGCGCCGCGGCGCAATCCATCGAAAGGGAAGCTGCCATGCCAAAGGTTAAATTCGACCACGTCTCCTTCCTGGTTCGCGACCTGAACGCCACCATCAAGGACTACCAGCAGATGCTCGCCGTGCTCGATCCCGAGCAGGGCAAGCAGATCGTCTGGGGGGAGGGCGTCGAGCAGGGCTACAAGCTCCGCTGGGCCACTTTCGTCAACCCCAACGGCGCCGCCCTGCAGTTCTTCGAGAGCGAGAACCCCTACGACCTCAAGCTGCTGGAAAAATACGGCGAGAGGGTGCACCATATTGCCTTCACCTCGGACGACATCCAGAAGACGGTGAGCGACCTCGACAAGGCGGGCATCCCGCTGACCAGCAAGGAACTCTCCGGTCCGGGCAACATGCCGTGGCTCAAGTGGACCTTCGTGCCCCCGAAAAAGGCCCACGGCGTCCTTATCGAAGTCGCCACGCGCTACAAGGTGGAAAACGGCCAGTGGGTGAAGGACTATTGATCCCCGGCAGGACACGCGCCCGATGAAACAGAAGATCTATCCGACACTCGATGCCGCTGTCGCCGATATTCACGACGGCGCGACCATCATGTTTGGCGGCTTCGGCGGCGCCGGCTTCCCCAACAATCTTATCCAGGCCCTCGCCCGCAAGGGCACGCGCAACATCACCGCCATCAGCAACAACTGTGGCACCAACGAAGGCGAGCTCAGCCAGCTCTTCAAGACCAGGCAGATCAAGCACATGATCGCTTCCTTCCCCGGCCCCCGCTCCCTCTACTTCCAGGAGCAGTTCGCCAAGGGCGAGGTCACCGTGGAGCTGAATGCCCAGGGCATTCTCTGCGAACGCATGCGCTCCGCGGCTTCCGGCATCTACGGCTTCTACACCGCCGTCGGCGTGGGCACCGAAGTGGCCATCGGCAAGGAAGAACGCGTCATCAACGGCCGCCGCGTCATTCTCGAAATGCCCCTGGCCGCCGACTACGCCCTGATCAAGGCCGAAAAGGCCGACGGGCTCGGCAATCTCGTCTATCGCAAGGCCGCCCGCAATTTCAATCCCATCATGGCCATGGCCGCTAAGACCACCATCGTGGAAGTCGAGGAGATCGTTCCCGTGGGTGCGCTCGACCCTGAAGTCATCGTCACTCCCTCGATCTTTGTGCACCGCATCGTTCAGGCCAAGGGGATTCGTTATGCCGGATAAACCGCGCCTTTCCCGCGAACAGATCGCCCAGCGCGCCGCGCAGGAGCTGCCCGACGGCGCCTACGTCAATCTCGGCTGGGGCATTCCCAACCTCATCGCCAACTTTCTCCCCAAGGGCATCACCGTCTACTTCCACAGCGAGAACGGCATTCTCGGCATGGGCGCGCGCGCCAAGCCCGGCGAAGAGGACTACGACGTCGTGGACGCCATGAAGGTTCCCGTCACCCTGCTTCCCGGCGCCTCCTTCTTCCACCAGTCCGACGCCCACCTCATGACCCGCGGCGGCCACCTCGATGTCGCCGTCATGGGCGGCCTGCAGGTCGCCGAAAACGGCGATCTCGCCAACTGGAAGGTTCCCGGCCAGAAAGGCTCCGGCGGAATCGGCGGCGCCATGGATATCGCCACCGGCGCGCGCAAGCTCATCATCTGCATGGAGCACAACACCAAGGAAGGCGCGCCCAAGGTCGTCAAGAAGCTCACCTATCCGCTCACCGGCTTGGCCTGCGTCAAAATCGTTGTCACCGATCTCGCCGTCATCGACATCACTCCCGAGGGCATGGTTCTCCGCGACGTTGCCCCGGGCTGGACCCCCGAAGAGGTGCAGCGGCACACCGAAGCGCGCTTGATCGTCCGCGGCAGCGTCCCGGAAATGCGCCTGGGAGCTTGACGAGGACCCCCGTGCCCGCGCGCCTCACGAAAACGCTCTCTCTTTCCGAAGCCGCCGCGCGCATTCCGGACGGCGCCACCCTGGCTCTCGGCGGCCTCTCCTATTTCAACGCCCCGATGTCCCTGGTCCGCGAACTCATCCGCCGCAACGCCAGAAATCTCACCCTCATCACCGCCGCCGTCACCGGCATCCAGGCCGATCTGCTCATCGCCGCCGGCTGCGTCCGCCGCATCCTCACTCCGTACATCGCCTTCGAGGAGCTGGGCCTGGCCCCGGCCTTTCGCCGCGCCGTCGAAAAGCACGAAATCACGCTCGTCGAAATGGGCGAAGCCTTTCTCGCCTTCGGCCTGAAGGCCGCGGCAAGCGGCGCGCCCTATTACCCGCTGCCCCTCGCGCTGGCCGCTTCCGATTGCGTGCGCCACAATCCCCTCTACCGCGTCGCCCCCGATCCCTTCAGCGACCGCGACGTCCTCTGCGTCCCCGCGCTTATCCCGGACTTCACCCTGCTCCACGCGCAGATCAGCGACGAATTCGGCAACCTCGTTCTGGCTCCCGCCGCTTCCATGGACGTTCTGCTCGCGCGCGCCTCCCGCCGCGTCCTCGCCACCTGCGACGAACTTCACGAAAGCGAAGCCATGATCCAGGCCGATCTCCAGGCCGCCGTTCCCGGCGCTTTTGTCGCCGGCGTCGTGCACCTCCCCGGCGCCGCACGTCCTACGTCCAGCCCCGGCCTCTACGGCGTGGACCGCGCCGAATTCAAGCGCTACACCGCGGCCATGAAGGGCGATGAAACCCGCCGCAGCTACTTCGCCGCCTGCGCCGGCGCCGCCGTGAGCGAAGCCGATTATCTCCGCTCGCGCGGTGCGCTGCCCCCGGAAGATTCCGCGCCTCCCGCCGCCGCGCCCGCTCCGCTCGACGCCCCCGCTTCCAAGGCCGAGCTCATCGCCGTGGTCCTTGCCCGCGCCGTACGCGACGGCGAATTCACCGCCGCCGGCACCGGCTGCTGGGAAGTCGCCGCCGGCCTGCGCCTTGCGCAACTCACGCACGCCCCCAACCTCACCTTCACGCTTGGCGGCACCGCCGCCGTCAATCACCGCTTGCCCTATCTGCCCGTCTCCATCAACACCGAGCAGGCCCTCGTCGCCTGTGAGGCGCGCATCGAGCTGGATGACCTCTTCGATCTCGAGCTCGCCGGACAGTTCGACGTCATGTTCGCCAGCGGCCTGCAGATCGACCGCTACGGCAACCTCAACCTCACCTGCATCGGCCCTTACGACCAGCCCGTTTTCCGCGGCCCCGGCGCCGTCGGCCTCGAATTCGCTCCCCGCGCCAGGCGCATCGTCGCTTTTTTCCGCCAGCACACCAAAAACATCTTCGTCGAAAAAGTCGATTTCGTTTCTGGCATCGGCTACGGCACGGGCCCCGGCAGCCGCGCCCAGTGGGGCATTCCCGATTCCGTCGGCCCCAGCTTGGTGGTCACCAATCTCGCCGTTCTGGATTATGATCCCCAGACGCAGCAGATGCGCCTCCAGTCCGTGCATCCCGGCGTGAGCATCTCCGAGATCCTGGCCAACACCGGTTTCGAGTTGCACGTGCCCGCGTCCGTGCCCGAAACGCCGCTGCCGGCGCCCGAAGAGTTGCGCCTGCTGCGCACCGAAATCGACCGCGGAGGCATGCTCCGCAAATTGATTCCGTAGCGGGGTGCGTGCAACCCCCCGCGTTGTCATTCTGAGCGCGTCTTTTGCGCGAAGAATCTCAACTGTTCGATTCACGCAGGCGCTGAGATCCTTCGGCAAACTTCGAAGGTTCGCATCAGGATGACAACACCAAAGCAGTTGATCGGCATCGCTGAAGCAACGACGAGGGGTCAAGCATGATCGGCATCACTGCATTCTCCGCAGTCATCCCCGCCTACCGCGTGGCGCGCGATACCATCGCCGCCGCCTGGGAAACTCGCTCGCTCGGCGGGCGCCTGGCCGCCCACCGCTTCGACGAAGACTCGCTCACCCTGGCCGCCTCTGCGGCCCAGGATTGCCTGGCCACGCTGCCCGGCAGCTCCGCCGGCGGCCTCTACTTCGCCACCACCACTGCGCCCTTTCTCGAGCGCCTCAACGCCGGCCTCATCGCCGCCATCCTCGATCTCCCCCCGGACGTGCGCACCGCCGACTTTGGCAATTCGCTCCGCGCCGGTCTCTTCGCTCTGGGCGCCGCCACGGACGCCGTCGCCGCCGGCCGCTCGGACAATATCGTCGTTGCCGCCGCCGACACCCGCGACGCCGCCGCGGGTGGCGATGAAGAGCAATATTACGGCGACGCTGCCGCCGCCATCGCCATCGGCAAGGACAACGTTCTCGCCGAGGTCGTCACCCGCGGCGGCGTCTACGACGATTTCCTCGAGACCGTGCGCCGCGACCGCGATCCCTACGTCACCAGCTTCGCCTCTAAATTCACCACCGACCGCGGCTACCTCCGCAGCATGCCCGCGGCCATTCAGAAAAACCTGCAGAACGCCAAGCTCGAGCCCGCGCAGATCGCCAGACTCGTTCTCTCCTCCCCGGACAAGGGTGCGCACCTGGCCCTGGCCAAGAAGCTCGGCTTCCAGCCTGCGCAGTTGCAGGACACCGGATGGGAGCAAATCGGCGCCACCGGCACGGCCATGCCCCTGCTCCTGCTGGCCGCCGCTCTCGAATCCGCCAAGCCCGGTGACTACCTCCTCGTGGCCGGGCACGGCGACGGCGCTGGCGCCATGATTCTTCGCGCCACCGACGCCCTGGCAAAATACCGCCCGCGGGTCACCTTTGCCGCGCAGCTCGCCGCCGGCATCGAATTCCGCTCCTACGCCAAGTGGCGCAAGTCTCGCGACTACCTCCGCGAACAGGGCGAGACCCTCGAAATTTCCAACGTCTTCTACGCCAAGGAAGAGTCCCAGAACGTCCGCCTGCGCGGCGTGCAATGCGGCCACTGCGGCACCCGCCAGCTTCAGCACCAGCAGCTCTGCCCCAAGTGCAGCAAGAGCGACGCCATCCAGGAAGTTTCGCTCGCCCGCACCGGCATCGTATTTACCTATTCCGTGGACCAACTCTTTCCCTCGCCCTTTCCTCCGACGGCCATGGCCGTTGTAGACCTCGAGGGGGGTGGCCGCATCTATTGTGAAGTGGTGGACTGCGACCCGGGCAAGGTCCAGATCGGCCTCCCCGTCGAACTGACCATTCGCCGGCTCAAGGAAGGCGGCGGCCTCCATCACTATTACTGGAAGTGCCGCCCCAAACGCTTTTAGGTGACACACGCCGGCGCCCCGAACGTTTGTAGCGCTTGGCTTGGCAAGATTTAAGCGCGTGTCATCCGGAGGGGCCCCGAGCCTCTCGGGGACCCGAAGGATCTCAACTTTCAATGTTTGGCATTACCGCTGTTGCCCCCGGGAGGTTTTCATGGACGCTTCCATTCGCGACAAAGTCGCCGTCATCGGCGTCGGCTGCACCAAGTTCGGCGACCTCGTCGACCAGAGCCTCGCTGACCTCATGGTCGAAGCCGCCACCGCCGCCTGCTCCGACGCCGGCGTCGGCCTTGACGAACTCGACGCCGCCTGGCTGGGCACCTTCTCCCCCGGGATGAACGGCGGCAAAGCCACCATCACCCTCGCCGACGCCCTGCGCTTCCACGGCCGCCCCATCACCCGCGTCGAAAATTACTGCGCTACTGGCACCGACGCCTTCCGCAACGCGGTCATGGCCGTGGCCTCCGGCCAGGTCCGCATGGCCCTCGTCCTCGGCGCGGAAAAATTGAAGGACCGCCCCGTGCGCGGCCTGCAGCGCGAAGGCATCGACCCCTTTCTCGAATACGGCACGACCGCGCCCGGCATGTTCGCTTTGGCCGCCAACCGCTACATGAACACCTACGGCGTGAAGCGCGAATCGCTCGCCAAGGTCGCCGTGAAAAATCACGCCGCCGGCGCCCTCAATCCCAAGGCCCACTTCCAGATGAAGGTCACCGAGGAGCAGGTCCTCAAGGCCCAGATCATCGCCTATCCCTTCGGCCTCTTCGATTGCTGCCCGACCACCGACGGCGCCGCCGCCGCCATCATCTGCAGCGTGGAAACCGCGCGGGCCCTCGGCAAGCCGCTCATCACCGTCAAAGGCATGGGCCTCGCCGTGCGCACCGGAAAGCCCTTCCTCGATCCCACTTGCGACTACGTCGGCTTTCCCGCCACCCAGGAAGCCGCCGCGCAAGCCTATAAGGCCGCCGGCGTCAAGGACCCCGCAAAGGAAATCAGCTTCGCCGAAGTCCACGACTGTTTCACCTGGACCGAGATCACCAACTACGAAGACCTGGGCTTCTGCAAACTCGGCGAAGGCGCAAGATTCGTCGAAGAAGGCCACAGCGCCCTCGGCGGCAAACAGCCCGTCAACCCCAGCGGCGGCCTGAAATCGTTCGGCCATCCCGTCGGCGCCACCGGCGTGCGCATGGTTTACGAAATAGTAACGCAACTCCGCGAGCAGGCCGGCGCGCGCCAGGTCCAAAACGCCCGCCTCGGCTTGGCCCACAATCTCGGCGGCCCCGGCGCCGTTTCCTGCGTCCTGCTCCTCGGCCGCGACACGTAGCGGCCCAGCTTGCGGCGCCCGCTCCGCTCCGTGGTAAAGTGCAGGAGACATACAAGCCGCACGGAGGATACGCATGGCACAGAGCATTCCCGAATCGCACGTCAGTCTGCTGAAGAAGCCCGTCTTCGCGCATTTCGTCACGCTAATGAAGGACGGCAGCCCGCAGAGCACGCCGGTGTGGGTGGAATATGACGGCACGCACGTGCTGGTGAATTCCGCGGTCGGCCGCATCAAGGATCAGAACGTCCGCCGCGATCCGCGCGTGGCGCTGTCCCTGACCGATCCGGAGAACCCCTACCGCTATCTGGAGATCCGCGGGCGCGTCGTGGAGATCACCCAGAAGGGCGCCGACGAACTGATCGACAAGCTGACGTTCAAATATCTGGGCAAGGAAAAGTATCCTTTCCGCCAGCCCGGCGAGCAGCGGGTCACCTACAAGATCGCGCCGGAAAAGGTCGTCGCGCGCGCCTAGGCGCGGCGGCGCAAATATTTCAAAGGCGCGCGGCGACGCGGGCCACGATTTTGCCGCCGGGCGCGCGCACGATGATCACCAGGTGCTCGGCCAGCGATACGCCGCCGCTGGGCACCACGCAGTGGAACTTCCAGACGAAACGCTCCGGCAGGCTTTGGGCATCGAGGGCGTCCAGCGGCTGGACGCGTTCCACGGAAACGGTCCTGTCGCGGACAGCGTTGATGGCGCGCAGCTGCAATTCGCGCTTCCAGTAGAGGGCAATCCGCAGGCCGTTGATCCATTCGCGCGTCAGATATTTGCGCGGGCCGCCGCTCTCGATATTTTCCGGGCAGGGAAAATCGCGCACCAGGAAATTCAAGTGCAGCTCCCCGGGATACTGCGAAACCCGCGCGCCGCCACGGCGGTATTCGGCGCCGTCCGGGCCGTCCCTCCTCTGTAGCCCCACGAAAAAATCCGCCGCCGTCAGCAGTCCCTGCAGGCGCAGGCAGGGGCCGCCGGGTACCCCGCCGTCGGTGATGAACGGCACGCCGCGCTGGGGGCTGCCAGCGTTTTTCGGAGGCGGAATTGCGGCGGCGGCGTGCGCCGCGCCGCACAGCAGAAGAAGCAGGCCGAGCAGGCCGCTCCCGCGGCGGGAAAACAGGCCGCGGAGCGTCCCGCTGCGGATCACGGGTGGGTCATCTCCTCCGGGCGGACCAGCTTGTCGAACTCTTCGCCCGTCAGGAAGCCGAGCTTGATGACCGCTTCGCGCAGGCTGAGGTGCTCGTGATGCGCAGTGTGCGCGGCCTTGGCGGCTTTGTCGTAGCCGATCTTCGGCGAGAGCGCAGTGACCAGCATCAGCGAATTCTTGACGTAGTGATCGATCTGCTTGCGGTTGGCTTCGATCCCAACGGCGCAATGATCCACGAAACTGTTGCAGACGCCGGCGAGCAACTCGACGGAGTGCAGGTAGTTGAAGATCATCACCGGCTTGAAGACGTTGAGCTCGAAATTGCCCTGGGAGCCGGCGAAGCCGATGGCCGCGTCGTTGCCCATCACCTGCACGGCGGCCATGGTCATGGCCTCGGACTGCGTAGGGTTCACTTTGCCCGGCATGATGGAGGAGCCCGGCTCGTTTTCCGGCAGTGAGAGTTCGCCGAGGCCGCAGCGCGGGCCGGAAGCCAGCCAGCGAATGTCGTTGGCGATCTTCATCAGCGAGGCCGCGAGAGTTTTCAGCGCGCCGCTGGCGAAGACGATCTCGTCATGCGCGGAAAGCGCGGCGAATTTGTTGGGATGCGAGCGGAAGGGCAGGCCGCTCAGCTCGGCGATTTTCCGGGCGGCGCGCTCGGCGAATTCCGGGTGGGCGTTCAGCCCCGTGCCGACGGCGGTGCCGCCGATGGCCAGGTCGTAGAGCCCGTCGAGCGCCTGCTCGAGGCGTTTGGCGTCGCGCTCCAGCAGGCTCACCCAGCCGGAAAATTCCTGGCCGAGGGTGAGCGGCGTGGCGTCCTGCAGGTGCGTGCGGCCGATCTTGACGATGCCGGCGAACTCCCTGGCTTTCGCGTCCAGGGCGTCGCGCAATCGCTTCACCGCGGGGAGCAGGCGCCGCGAGGTCTCCGTGGCGGCGGCGATGTGCATGGCCGTGGGGAAGGTGTCGTTGGAGGACTGCGACATGTTCACGTCGTCGTTAGGATGGATGGGCTTCTTGCTGCCCAGCACGCCGCCGGCGATCTCGATGGCGCGGTTGGAGATCACTTCGTTGACGTTCATGTTGGTCTGCGTGCCGCTGCCGGTCTGCCAGATGCGCAGCGGGAAATGGTCGTGAAGCTTTCCGGCGATGACTTCGTCGGCGGCCTGGGCGATGAGCGTGGCTTTTTCGGCGGGGAGCTTGCCGAGGTCCTGGTTCACCAGGGCGCAGGCCTTTTTCAGGAGGCCGAAGGAGCGGATCAGCTCGGGGGGCATGGTGTCCTTGCCGATGGCGAAGTGGATCAGGGAGCGCGCGGTCTGCGCGCCGTAGTAGCGGTCGGCGGGCACTTCCATCTTGCCCATGCTGTCGGTTTCGGTGCGTGTGGGTACGCCCTTGGGCGGCGTCATCTCGGCCATCGGAGGCTCCTTCGCGGGAATGGGGTGGTGCGGGCTAAGTTTAGCAGCAAACCCAGACGGGAGGCAGGGAGGGGAGGAAGCAAGGAGACAGGGTAGGGGAAGGATTTCGGGAAGAGATACCCCCCACCCCCGTTGTTTTTGCAAAGAGTGCGGGAATGCCTGATTTTGAAGGGGTTGCGGCGCGCTCCTGTTTTTGGAAGAGCGTAAGAGCGGCAAATAAAGGAGTTACAAACGCACAGTTTTGGTGAAAGAGCGAAGAGTGCGGAAGCGCAGGACTCCAAAGGAGTTAGATGAGCAGGGTAGTAGTGGCCGAGGATTGGCAAGGTGCGGCTGGAGCGGGTCGGCATAAACGCCATATGTTATCATATAAGTACTAAGTGTCAATTGATTACTGGTAAATGGTTTGTCTGCTGCGGGATAGCGGGGTGTCTGTTCGAATTGGCACCGGGAAAAATGGGGGAGCGCGTATTTCTGCGACAAAGAGTACGGCGCCCAGCAACAGTCAAGAACCCCACACGCCCCGGCTGGGTCAGGGTAAACGCCACCCGCGTATCGTGCAGCCGCGACCACCTTCCAGCGGACAAATCAGAGAAGACAAGAGGCCGGGCTAAAGCCCGGCCTCTACATAGTAAAGGCAGGATGGCTGGGTAAATCCGATGATGCCGCGGCAGGAACGGGCACGGAAGGGAGGCAGCACTATTTGCCCGGTCCGCGCACGCAGGGGTGCAGACGCGCACAAAATCCCGTATGATAGACAGGAATGTATCGCATTACGACACAATGACACCGCCTCTCCAATGTCCCCGCTGTGGCCGGCTGCTGACGAGGGAAGGCGCTGCCTGCCCGGAGTGCACTTCGCGGTTCGAGCAGTGGCGGCGCTCGCGGGCCACCTTCGTCCTGTTGAGTGTGCTGCTTCTGGCGCCGCTCTTTGCGATCACCGGAGGAATTGTGCGCCTGTACCATGCGAAGCAGCAGGCCCTGGCGAACGAATGGAGCCGCCGCGGAAATACGAGCCTCGCGCAGGGGCGTTCCCAAGAAGCCCTCGAGGAGTTTCGCAACGCCCTGCACTATGCGCCGGAGAGTTCAGATTTGCAGCTCGCGCTGGCCCGCGCGCTCTACCATGAAGGACGCCTCGAGGAAGCGGAGAGTTACCTCCTCAGCCTGCGCACCACGAACAGCGAAAATCCGGAGGTCAGCCTGGAGCTGGCCCGCGTGCTCGCGGCCCGCGGTCAGATTGACGAAGCCGTCCGCCGTTTCCACGAAGCCATTTACGGAAACTGGTCCGGGCGCTCCAAGCAGAGCCGGCTCGCGGCACGCAGCGAACTCATCGGATTGCTACTCGCCGAGAACCGGCGGGAGGAAGTCCGCGCGGAATCCCTCGCGCTCTCGGCCGAGTATCCGTTCGACCCCGCGGTTCACGAGCGCGCGGGAGACTATCTCGAACGCACCGGCAATCCGCGCAGCGCCCTCCAGGAATATCGTGGCGCTCTGAAGCTGGACCCGAAGTTGCCAGGGGCATGGGCAGGGGCTGGGCGCACGGCCCTCGCGCTGGGAGAATTTGCCACCGCGCAGCGCGATCTGAAGAGCGCCGAGCAGGCGGGCGAGGGAGATGGCATGCTGGCGTTGACCCGGGCCGTGGCTGCGCGCGGCGCCGCACTGGATCCCGTCCGTGCAAATCTGGCTCCGGAGGAGAGGCGCCGCCGCATCCTGCACATCTTTGAGATTGCGGAGGCCCGCGCGCAGTCGTGTTTCCCGAGTGTTCTGGCGCGGAAGAAAGACGCGCTTCCCGCGGACCTCGAACCGCTCGCCACGACCCGCAGGGCCCTCCCCGCAAAAATCACCGAGCTTGCTCTGCGGCGAAACGAGACGCTGGCTGGCCAGGCTCTCGCCTGGGCGTATGCCACTGAAAAACTGGCCCGCACACGCTGCGGCCCGGGCGAAGCCGCGGACCAGGCGCTGCTGCTCCTGGCGCAGCGGGAACACGAGGGGGAGCCGTGAGCGATCCGCCGCAAAACAACGGGGCACCGGCGGCCCCGGGCCGGCTCGACACTCTTCTGCGCACGAGCCGGGAATTCCGGCTTTCCGAGGAACAGCTTTTTCTTCTGCTGGCGGTGCTGATCGGCACGTTCGCGGGAATCGCCGTGGTCGGTTTCCGCATGGCTATCGAATGGAGCCGTTTGTGGCTGCTGGGCTCGGCGGAGAGTCCGTCCGTGTTGCGTGTGCTTCTCGCGCCGTCTTTGACCGGTCTCTTCGCAGCCATCCTAGTGACGCGCTATTTCCCGCACGTCCGCGGCAGCGGCGTCAATCAGACCAAGACCGCCGTGTACATTTCAGACGGCTACATCCCCTTTCACACTGTTTACGGCAAGTTTTTTCTGTCCTCGCTGGTTATCGGCGGCGGGCACTCGCTGGGGCCCGAAGACCCTTCGCTGCAGATCGGCGCGGGGCTGGCCTCCGCGCTGGGCCGCCGGCTGCGGCTTTCCCGGGAGAAGCTGCGGCTGATCGCGCCGGTCGGCGCCGCGGCAGGGCTCGCGGCGGCTTTCAACTCACCCATCGCCGCAGTGCTCTTCGTGATCGAAGAGATCATCGGAAAGTGGAGTTCGGGGATCCTCGGCGCAATCGTGCTTTCCGCGGTTTCCGCGGTGGTCGTGATGCGCAGCTTTCTGGGCACGGAGCCGCTTTTCCGAATTCCCGCGTTCCATCTCGCGCACCCCGCCGAGCTGCTCGGCTACGCCTTCCTTGGCCTCGCGGGCGGAATTTTCTCTTTGTTCTTTGTCCGGCTGGTGGTCTGGCTGCGTTCGCAACTGCGCCGCCTGCCTCCCTGGACGGAATATATCCAGCCTGCGGTGGCGGGCCTTCTGCTCGGCGTCATCGGACTCTGGCTGCCGCAGGTTCTCGGCGCGGGCTACGACGTCATGGACCAGTCCATGCATGGCCGGTATATCTGGCAGTTTCTCGCGTTGCTGGCACTGGCGAAGGTGCTGGCCACGAGCCTTTCGCTTTCGAGCGGGGCCCCCGGCGGCATGTTCGCGCCCACGCTCTTTGTCGGGGCGATGCTCGGCGGCGCGGTCGGCGGCATCGAGCATCATTTCTTCCCGGCACTGACAGGCACGGTCGGCGCCTATGCCCTGGTCGGCATGGGCACGCTTTTTGCGGGATTCCTCCGCGTGCCGATGACCTCGGTCTTTATGGTGCTGGAAGTCAGCGGCAATTACTCGATCATCCTGCCGGTGATGATCTCGAACACCATCGCTTACTTGATCTCGCTGCGCTTCCAGCCGACCCCCGTCTTCGACTTGCTCGCGCGGCAGGACGGGCTCGATCTTCCGTCCCTCGAAGAGGTGCGCGAGGAGGAGGCGCACCGCGTGGAAGACGCCATGCGAACACCGGACTTCGCCCCGCTGCACGGAGAAGAGAGCGCTTCCCAGGCGCAAGTACAACTCGCGCAGAGCACGAGTCTTTGGCTGCTATTGCATGACCGCGAGAGCGGCTGGCACCTCGTTTCGCGCGAGGGCCTACTGGCGAAGCTGGCCGCGGCGCCCCCGGGCCTTCCGCTTGCGGAGGTTTTCGCTCCGCGTCCGGTTCCGGCCGTGTATCCCGACCAGAGTCTGGAAACTCCTCTTCGCCACATGGGAGAGTGTCCGTTTCTCCCGGTTGTGCACCGCGCGAACCCGGCCCGCCTGGTGGGGATTATTTCCCGCGACGATATCCTGCGCACCTATGCGCGGCCGGCGGGACCAGCCGGCTCATCTTCCGGGACGGAGAGCGGCCACGCCTGACGGACGAGCCCGGCGTGTGCCTAGCGGTCACGTTGCCGAACCCGGAGCGCCGGGTCTGCTGTTTGGGTATACCGGCAGCCGACTACGGTATAATTTGGCAGGGCAAAATCCCGGAACATTTTTGGGCAGGGTATAAGCAGGGAACAGGCAGGGCATAGGCGGGGCATGAAACAGGGGTACGGCAAATCGGGGGCATCGTTGCAGGTGTGGTTCTGGCGCGCGTTGCGCTTTTTCTATACGCGGGCGCGGGAGCTGCGCATGATCGCGAAGGCGCTGCTCTTCACCGGTCATCCGGTGCTGGTGCACATCATCCCGACGCGGCGGTGCAACCTGGCGTGCACGTACTGCAACGAGTTCGACGACGTGTCCAAGCCGGTGGCGCTGGAGGAGATGAAGCGGCGGCTGGACTATCTGGGGGCGATGGGCACGTCGGTGATCACCATCAGCGGCGGGGAGCCGCTGCTGCACCCGGAGATCGAGGAGATCATCCGGCACATCCGGCGGCACGGGATGATCGCGGGGATGATCACCAACGGCTTCCTGCTGACGAAAGAGAAGATCGAAAAGCTGAACGCAGCGGGGCTGGAGCACCTGCAGATCAGCATTGATAACACGACGCCGGACGAGGTGTCCAAGAAGAGCCTGAAGACGCTGGACCAGAAGCTGGGGCTGCTCGGGAACCACGCCTATTTCCAGGTGAACATCAATTCGGTGCTGGGCAGCGGGGTGAAGGACCCTGAGGACGCGCTGCGCATCGCGCATCGCGCCGTGGACCTGGGGCTGACCAGCACGGTGGGGATCATCCACGACCACAAAGGGCAACTGAAGCCGCTGGGGCCGCGGGAGATCGAGATTTTCGAAGAGATCATGAGGCTGGGGAAGCGCTCGTTTTCGCGGTTCAACGGCTTCCAGCACCGGGTGGCGCGCGGGAAAGTGCACGACTGGCGCTGCCGCGCGGGTTCGCGCTACCTGTACATCTGCGAGGACGGCCTGGTGCACTGGTGCTCGCAGCAGCGCGGCTATCCGGGGATTCCGCTGGCGCAGTACACGGCGGAGATGCGCCGCCGCGAGTTTCAGACGGAAAAGTCGTGCGCGCCGCAGTGCACGGTTTCTTGCGTGCAGCAAGTGGGCATTCTGGACAACTGGCGCGCGCCGCAGAAACTGAAGCCGCTGGCGCCGCAAGCGGCGCAGCCCGGACTGGTGAACATCTCATCGCCGTCGTCTTCCCCGCAACCGCGCTGAGGCCGCGGGCCTTCCCCTGGAGCGCTTTTCTGCCTTTGCCGTTCCCGCACAGGTGCACAGCAGTTCGATTGACGGCGGGGCAGTAACTCCGAAGAATAGAGCCATGCCGGGTCCTGCGATTGAAATCGAAGGTCTGACGAAAGACTATCCCGTCGGCTTCTGGCTGGCGAAGAAGAAGCGCTCGCTCGACAACCTGACGATGCAGGTGGAGCGGGGCGAGGTCTTCGGGTTCCTGGGGCCGAATGGCGCGGGCAAAACCACCACCCTCAAGCTGCTCATCGGGCTGATTTTTCCCACGGCGGGCACGGCGCGCATTCTGGGCAAGCCGGTTTCCGACGTGGGCATGCACCGGGAGATCGGCTACCTGCCGGAGCAGCCCTACTTTTACGACTATCTGACGGCATACGAACTGCTGGATTACTTCGCGCGCTTCCATGACCTGACGGCGGCGGACCGGCGCGAGCGCGTCGAGCGGCTGCTGAAGAAGGTGGGGCTGGAGACGGCGCGGAAAATCCAGCTGCGCAAATATTCGAAAGGGATGCTGCAGCGCGTGGGGCTGGCGCAAGCCATCGTGCACAACCCGCAGGTGGTGATCCTGGACGAGCCGATGTCCGGGCTGGACCCCGTGGGGCGGCGCGAGGTGCGCGACATCATTCTGGAACTGAAGCGCGACGGGCGCACCGTGCTGTTTTCCACGCACATCCTGAGCGACGCGGAGATGCTCTGCGACCGCGTGGGGGTGATCGCCGGCGGCACGCTGCGCGGCGTGGGCGCTCCGGGAGAGATCGTGGGGATGAAGGCGAAGGGCATGGAGATTTTGTTCGAGCTGCCGGGCGGGAGCGGCAGCAGCGCCGCGGCCATTGTGGCCCAAGCGACGCAGACCGGGAACCGCTACCGCATCGAGGTGCCCGAGGAGGAACTCTTCGGCGCGCTGGAGCAACTGCGCGGCGCGGGCGGGCGCATCCTTGCGGTAGCGCAGGTGAAAGCGACGCTGGAAGATTATTTCCTGGAGCTGGTGGGGGCGGAGGGCGCGCAAGCCGCCGCGGTGGAGGTATCCGGGCGATGAAGCACGCGGGGATCGTGGCCTGGAACACGTTTCGGGAGGCGGTGCGCGACCGGGTGCTCTACAACCTGGTGTTTTTCGCGCTGCTGATGATCGCCTCGGCCATCCTGGTGGGGCAGATCTCCATCGGCATCGAGGACGTGGTCATCGTGAGCCTGGGCCTGACGGCCATCTCCCTGATCGGCCTGCTGATGGCCGTGTTCATCGGCGTAGGGCTGGTGTACAAGGAGATGGACAAGCGCACGCTGTATGCGCTGCTGGCCAAACCGGTGCATCGCTGGGAGTTTCTGCTGGGGAAGTTCGGCGGGCTGCTGCTGACGCTGACGGTGAACACGCTGGCGATGGCCGCGGGGCTGTTCGGAGCGATGCTGCTGGTGCAGCATGCGCTGAAGGCCGCGGACGTCTCCGTGCTGATCGCCGTGTACTTCATTCTGCTGAAGCTGGCGATTGTGGTGGCGCTGGCGCTGCTGTTTTCCTGTTTCACGACGCCGCTACTGGCGATCTTGTTCACCACCGGGCTGTATGTGACCGGGATCTTCGCGCAGCAGATCCGCACGTTCGGGAATATCACGGGGAACCGGGCGCTGGATGCGGTGGCGGCGTGGATTTCCTACCTGCTGCCGAATTTCGAGAATTTCAACGCCATCGCTTTGGCGGCGCACCGGGAAACGATTCCGGCGGCGCTGGTGCTGCAGAACACGGTGTATGCCGGGATCTATTGCGCGATCGTGCTGGCGGCGGCTTCCGTGATTTTCTCGCGGCGCAATCTGAAGTGAGGCGATGCCAGGGCATGACTTCCCGCAAACCCATTGCCGTGCTGCTCCTGGTGGTGCTGCCGATCGGCTTCGCGGCCGTCTGGGGGCTGCAGAAGAGCCTGGACCGGCAGCTGGCCGCCGTGCACCAGGAGCGGGACGACCTGGTGCTGCGCTCCGGGCGGCTGATGAAGGTGCTCAGCCTGGAATACGGGACGTTTCTCGCGGATCTGTATTGGACGCGCGCGGTGCAATATTACGGCGACAAGCACGCGCGCGCGGATGCGAATTTCGATCTGCTCGCGCCGCTGCTGGATCTGACCACGACGCTGGACCCGCACCTGGTGGTGGCCTACCGTTTCGGAGCGGTATTCCTCTCGGAGCCCGCGCCACGCGGCGCTGGCCGCCCCGAGCAGGCCGTGGAGCTGATCCAGCGCGGTATCGCCAGCAATCCCGAGCAGTGGCGCCTGTGGCAGGACCTCGGCTTCATCTATTACTGGGAGCTGCGCGACTATCCCAAGGCCTCCCAGGCATTTCTGGAGGGCAGCAAGCGTCCCGGGGCGGCCATGTGGATGAAGGTGCTGGCCGCGAAGGTGGCCGAAGAGGGGCGCTCGCGCGGGGTCTCGATGTTTCTCTGGGCGCAGATTCACGACTCCACGAGCGATCCGCTGATCCGCAAAAACGCCTTGAATCACCTGCAGACGCTGCGGGCCGAAGAGGACCGCGAGCACCTGGATGAACTGGTGCAGCAGTTCGTGCAGCGCTTCCGGCGCGTGCCGCAGACGGTGCAAGAGCTGGTCAGCGCGGGGCTCCTGCCGGGTATCCCGGTGGACCCGCAGGGCTATCCCTACGTGCTGGGGCCGGATGGCAAATCGCGGCTGCATCCCAAGAGCCCGCTGGCCGCCGACCAGCCCGGCAAAGCCGCTGCGCGCTGAGTGTTACGGACGCCCCCTGATAAATTGGCAAGACGCACCGCGTGCGCGGAACGGGAGATGCGCGAGCGCGATTTACGCGGGCGGAGTGCGATTCCCCGGCCTCTGAATCTCAATAAGATACTGGCTCAGAACAGCTTATGGTTAACCATCTCCCCCCTGTCCGGAAGTACAGGTCGGCGTTGAGAGGGCCAGCAAATGGCAAGCGAAACTTGGCATGCCGGTTGGCCAATATGTAACCTACTGAAAAATAATGACTAAAACCGCTCCGAAGTGAAACAGACGGGTACTAGGAGATTGGTTGGGGGACCAAAATGTGTCTTTTGTACCATCGCCAAAGGGACCCCATATGCTGTCCAATGGGTCAGGCGCGACTTAAGCAGAGTAGGAAGTCCGGGGCGCGCTTCCAAATAGATAAAGAGAACCAAGCGGGACAGCACTCAGACATCGAGAAGTCGGGACTGGAGCCGGGAATCGCGATGAAGACAAAGGATAAGGGCCGGAAGTGGATGTGGTTTTTTCTGGTGGTTGGGGCAGGGTTGCAGTCGTACGCCGTGCGGGAACTGGTGACGGTGTTTGCGCTGTTTGCCGTGGGCTTTGCCGCGCTGGCGCTGGTGGCGGCGGGCGGATACGTGACGTACCGCGGGCTGGAAGCCGGAGTCGCGCAGGTGGCGCGGCTGGCTGCACCAGTGGTTGCCACAGTGCCGCGCGGGCTGGGTTTTGCGGAGGAGCTGGGCCGCCGTGCGATCGGCCGGCCAGGCTCGGAAGCGGCGCGGTAACGAGTTTCTACGGCCCGGCAGAGCAGGCTCCTTGGGATTGGCGTTCCGAGAGCTGAGACGTGCCGGTCGTGAATAAACAGTAAGAAGAAAAGAGGTCAATCGCTGCTCGCGGCGGTTGGCCTTCTTCTATTGGGGCGGGTGATTTACGCCCAAGACCAGCCTGGACAGGGCGTCAGTAGAAGGCGGCGCCGCCGTCGACGTTGAGGGACTGGCCGGTGATGGCGCTGGACTGGCTGGAGCAGAGGAAGAGGGCGGCGCGGGCGATTTCCTCGGCGGTTTGCGCGCGGCCCTGCAGGAGGCCGTTCAGAAAACCCCGCAGTTGTTCTTCTTCGTTCACGCCCAGGCGCTTGGCGAGGTCCGCGCCGAGCTCCCGAGACATGCGCGTTTCGGTGACCGGGCCGGGGCAGATGGCGTTGACGCGCACGCCCTTGCGCGCGGCTTCGGCGGCGGTGACGCGGGTGAGGCCGAGCAGGCCGGCCTTGGCCGCGGCATAGGCCGAACCCCAGCTGAACGCGGCCTTCGCCGAGAGGCTGGACATGTTCAGGATCACGCCGGAGCCGCGCGCATACATCTCCGGCAGGACGAGCTGGCTGAGGAGGAAGGCGCTGCGCAGGTGGACGTTGAGGACGGCGTCGAAAGCGGCCAGCGGGTAGTCCTCGACGGGGAGGACTGGGCCGTAGTGGCCGGCGTTATTGACGAGGATGTCGATCCTGGAGAATTGGGCGCGGGCGGCGGCGACGAGCTTTGCGCCGTCGGCTTCGCGCGTCAGGTCGGTGGTGGCGTAGGCGGCGCGGTAGCCGGCGCGGGTCAGTTCGCCGGTTGTGGCTTGGAGTTCCGATTCCGTGCGCGCAGTGAGGAAAACGGCGGCGCCTTCTTCGGCAAAGCGTCGTGCGATGGCGCGGCCGATGCCGCGGCTCGAGCCGGTGATGAGAGCGACCTGGTCTTGGAGAAGCATGAGAAAGAGAGGATAGAGGCAAGGAACCAGGGAAGCAAGGAGGTAAGGAAGTAAGGAGAGAGAGGGCGCCGGAGCGAGGTTGTTCCGGACGCAGGGAGGCGTGCGCGGCGGGCAGCGGACTGGGGCGCTACCCGCGCGGTATGTCGGCGAGAGAGTTGTCGGTGGCCCGCCGGC
This sequence comes from Terriglobia bacterium, assembly GCA_020072785.1. Classification (NCBI taxonomy): domain Bacteria; kingdom Pseudomonadati; phylum Acidobacteriota; class Terriglobia; species Terriglobia bacterium. The sequence goes on from JAIQGG010000002.1 coordinate 259,082, forward strand.
CCCAGTGCTCGACGGGGGGCGCGTCGGGACCGATCTCGCGGAAGATGGCGCGCGCGCGTTTCAGGGCCTCGGCGATGTTGGGGCAGATATTCTCGCGGCCCACGTGCTCCTCGAATTCGGCCTGGTGCATGAGCCGCGCGGGCTGTTTCGGCGCGCCGCAGAGAATGAGGCCGCGCCGGGAAGCGTGGACCACGTCGGCGAAGTGCTCGAGGGCCTGCAATCCGGTGGCGTCAATGGCGGTCATGTTGCGCAGGCGCAGGATGACGATGGGCGGAAGTTCCGCGACGCGGGAGATGACTTCCTCGAGCTTGTCGGTGGCCCCGAAGAGAAACGGCCCGTGAATGCGGAAGACGGCGACGTAGGGCGGAATGTCCTTGTCCTGGAGAATGTGCACGCGGCCCTTTTCGACGTACTCCGGGGTCACTTGGGAAACCGTGGTGGTCATGGTGACCTTGCGGATGAAGACCAGCGCGGCCAGGATCATGCCGGCTTCGACGGCCACGGTCAGGTCGGCGAAGACGGTCAGGCCGAAGGTCAGCAGCCAGGTACTGATTTCCAGGCGCGAGAGCTTCAAAAGTTCGGGAATCTCCTGCCATTCGCCCATGTTGTAGGAGACGACGAAGAGGATGGCGGCGAGCACGGAGAGCGGGATGAACTTGGCCAGGGGCGCGGCAAAGAGCAGCACGGCCAGCAGCGTCAGGGCATGAATCATGCCCGCGACCGGTGTTTTCCCCCCGGAGCGGATGTTGGTGGCGGTGCGGGCGATGGCTCCGGTTGCCGGCAGGCCGCCGAAGAGCGGCGAAATGATGTTGGCCACGCCCTGTCCGAGCAGTTCGACGTTGGGGTTGTGCTTGTCGCCGCTCATGCGGTCGGAGACCACGGCGCTCATCAGCGATTCAATAGCGCCGAGCATGGCCACGGTGATGGCCGGGGAGATGAGCGGGCGGATCAGATCCACGCGGAACGTGGGGAAGGCCAGATGCGGCAGGCCGGCGGGGATGCCGCCGAAACGCGTGCCGATGGTTTCCACGGGCAGGTGCAGGGCCCAGACCGCGGCGGTGGCTGCGAAGAGCGCCACGATGTAGCCGGGAACTTTCTTGATGTAGCGGGCGAAGACGATGATGAGGGCCAGCGCCGCGCAGGCCAGGGAGGTCTCCAGCACCGAAAAGGAGCGGAAATTGTGCGCCAGCGTTTCCATGCGCCCGAGGAAATCGCCGGGAACTTTGTCGACCTTCAGGCCGAAGAAGTCCTTGATCTGCGTGCTGGCGATGATCACCGCGATGCCGTTGGTGAAGCCCACGACGACGGGGCGGGGGATAAACTTCACGGCGGAGCCCAGACCGGTGGCGCCCAGAACGACCAGCAGGATGCCGGCCAGCAGCGTGCACATGTACAGGCCGTCGACGCCGTGGTGCAGGACGATCCCGGAGATCACCACCACAAAAGCGCCGGTGGGCCCGCCGATCTGCATCTTGGAGCCGCCCAGCGCGGAGACCAGAAAGCCCGCCACCACCGCGCAATAGATACCGGTTTGCGGGGGCATGCCCGAGGCGATGGCAAAGGCCATGGCCAGGGGCAGGGCAACCAGGCCGACGGTGACGCCGGCGATGAGGTCCGAGAAGAAGTCGCGCTTGGAATAGTTCCGGAGCGTTAGTACCGATTTAGGAAGCCACTCAGTCAGGTCGAACATTTTTCGTCCCCAAAATTATAACATCCGGACCGCCTGTTGTGCAGGGCCGAGGCTGCGCGGCACGCAAGTAGGCATGGGGGAGGGCCGGGCGGAGGAAAGCGGAACGGAAGAGCTGGTCTACTACTGCGCCGGGAGGGGGGCCGGCGGGGCCTGCAGGCCGCGAAATGTAAAACACGGATGGCTCCCGGGAGCGGGTTTAAGGTATTATTCTTTTTTGTTTGCACCGCCATTATGACAAAGCAACCGACCGGGAAGAAGGACGGAAAAGTGCTGTTACGCGTGCGGCCGCGGGGATTCTGCGCGGGCGTGGTGCGCGCGGTGGATATCGTGGAGCTGGCGCTGGAAGCTTACGGCGCGCCGGTCTACGTACATCATGAAATCGTGCACAACACCTACGTGGTGGAGCAGTTGCGGCGGCGCGGCGCGATCTTCGTGGAGACGATCGGCGAGGTGCCGCACGGCGCGGTGCTGGTCTTCAGCGCGCACGGCGTGCCGCCCACGGTGCGCGACGAGGCCAAGGAGCGCTCACTGCGGGTGATCGATGCCACCTGTCCTTTGGTCACCAAGGTGCATCTCGAGGCGCTAAAGTTCGCCCGCGAGAGGCGCACCATTATTCTGATCGGCCACAGAGACCACCAGGAGATCGTGGGCACTTCGGGCGAGGCCCCGGAGCAGACCATCGTGGTGGACTCCGTGGAAGCAGTGGACGCGCTGGAAGTGCGGGACCCGGAGCGGCTGGCGTTCCTGACGCAGACCACACTGAGCCTGTACGACACGCAGGAGATTGTCGCCCGGCTGCGCCAGCGCTTTCCGAAGATTTTGGGACCGGCGAGTGACGACATCTGTTACGCCACGCAGAACCGCCAGGAGGCGGTCGAGCAGGTGGCCAAGGATGTGGATCTGATCCTGGTGGTGGGTTCGCCGAACAGTTCGAATTCCAACCGGTTGGTGGAAGTGGCACAACGCCACGGGGTCAAAGCCCAGCTGATCGACTCGGCCACGGACATCGACCCTGCCTGGCTGGAAGGCGTGAAGGGCATCGGGCTGACTGCCGGGGCCTCGGCGCCGGAAGTGCTGGTGCAGCAGGTGAGCGACCGCCTGGCGGGGTTTGGCTTCACCGACCAGCGCGACTTGAACTTGATCCGCGAAGATGTGCGCTTCACGCTGCCACCGGAACTGGCGACGATCGCGCCGGCGCCGCGGCGCTAGGCGGGAGAAGAGATGGAAAGGTAGAAGCGTGGAACGGTTGCAGAGGTTTGGTTTTGCGGCAGGGATAGCCCGCAGGGACAGACCAGAGCGCGGGCGGCGGGGAACTACAACAATAAGGAGTGAACTTTGGCGGTTCGAATCGTCCGTCAGCCGAAGAAGATTGCCCTGATCGGGGCGCCCTCGAGCGCCGCGGCCTTCGCGCCGGGTTTGGAGAAGGCCCCAGCGGCGCTGCGCGCCGCGGGACTCATCGAGCGGCTGCAGTCCATCGGCTACGAGGTCACGGACCTGGGCGATTGCGCGCCGCGCCTGTTCGCGCAGGACGACGAACATCCCCGGGCGCGCAATGCCGCCGAAGCGGTGGCCGGGCTGAACGATCTGCGGCTGCGCGTGGAGCAGGGAATCAAGATGGGCGCGCTGGCGCTGGTGCTGGGCGGGGACTGCGTGCAGAGCATGGCCGTGGTGGCGGGAGCGCGGCGCTATTACAAGCACGTCAATCTGCTGTGGCTGGACCGCGACGCGGATCTCAATACCCCGGCGTCGACGCCTTCCGGGCGGCTGGACGGCATGGTCGTGGCGGCCTTCACGGGGCGCGGCGCACCCGAATTGGTGCGTTTCTGGGGCGAGCCGCCGCTGGTGCGCGAGGTGGACGTAACGCTGTTCGGCATCGAACGGCTGGATCCCGCGGAGCAGGAATTTCTAAACAGTTCGCCGATGCGCCGGGTTTTCGCCGTGGATGCGCAGCGCAAGGGCGTGGCCGCGGCGGCGGAGCAGGCCCTGCAGGAGATGCATGCCGACGGGCGCGACTTTGTCCTGCACTTCGATGTGGACGTCATCGCCCAGGAGGAGCTGAGCGCCGTGCCGGTGGGCGGCTCCGGCGGATTCAACGCCGCGGACGTGAGCGAGGCCCTGCGCGTCTTCCTGGCGCACAAGCGAGTGCTGGGGCTGGACATCGCGCAGTACAATCCGGAAAAGGACGCCGATGGCGCGGGAGCCCGGCTCCTCGTGGAGCTGCTCGCCGAGGCCCTGGCCGCGCGTTTCGCAGCCCTGGAGCAGCCCGAGGCGCAGGCCGCCTCTCCCGCGGAGAACGGTCCCGGCGCCACAACGTCCGTTTCCTGAAGCAGCGCTCGCGCTTTTCTCTTCCTTTCCTCGCGCCGTACCCAAACAGCGGCATTCGACAACGAAAAAAAAGCCAACTTTCCAATGCGTTCCTTGCAACGCCGGCCATGCGCTGAATTCCGCCCGGGAGTTAACCCGGATTTCTCACCAGGACGGATGCAAGATGCCGCAATGCCCGTACGGAGAGCGGTTGGAGAAAATTCTCCCGGTGGGATGTAAACCGACATTGCGCCGGGAGCGCCGGAACAGGCAATCGTGCTCGTGCTGCAGGGGGCGGGGCAAGCCCCGCCCCTACAGCGTGACTCTTGTGAGAAATGCAGGTTAACGGCTATGCGGGGGCTGCGCGGCATCGGCGCGCTTGCGCCAGTAGCGGGCCAGGCCCATCCAGGAGAGATCGAGTCCGCCGTTGAAAATGTAGTGCGCCGCTTCGGCCGCAGGCAGTGCGCGCAGGATTTCGCCTTCCATCTGCTCGACAAAGGCCCGCGCCGCGGCAGCTTCGTCGGCGTGCGTGCGCAGCAACTCGCCCGCGAGTGCGGTCCACTCGCGCAGGCGCTCGCGATAGCGGGAGAGGTGGTCCGCGGCATCGCGCACGAAGCCGAAGTGCGTGAGCAATAGGCGTGCGGGGCGGCGCGCGGCGATGGCGTTGAGCGAGGCGTACCACAGTTCCATGTTGATATCCGGCGGGGGAGTGGCGGGGAGGATCAGCGCCTGGCCCTGAATGCGGATGCCCCCGGTGTCGCCGATGAACGCGACTCCTTCCAGGGAGTCGAAATAGCTGACGTGGTGCGAGGCATGACCGGGAGTGTAGACAACGTCCAGTTTGCGCGCGCCGAAGGCCAGCGTCTCGCCGCCTTCGAGGATGCGCAGATTTTCCTGCGGCACGGGCAGAAACTCGCCGAACAGGCGCTGGATATTTTCGCCGTAGAGGCGCTTGGCGCTGGCCATGAGCTTCGCAGGGTCGGCCAGGTGCGGCGCGCCGAGCTTGTGCACGTAGACCGCCAGCCGGGGGTTCTCGCGGAGGAGCGCGCCGGTGGCCGCCGCATGGTCCAGGTGGATGTGCGTGAGCAACACGGCGTTGAGATCGGCCACGGCCAGGCCGCGGGAACGCAGTTGCGCGCGCAGCGTTTCCAGCGTGGCAGCGGGGCCGGGATCGACGAGCGCGCTATGCCCGTCGGATTCGAGCAGGCAGGCCGCGATGGAACGCGGGCGCCCGGTCCAGTTCAGATCAAGAAGGGTGATGGCGGCCATGACGAAACTAAAAGTATAACTCTTCCGCGGGATTGGGGGCAAAGCCCGCAGGCCCTGCCGGCAGGAAATCAGCGGCCGTCGCAGCTATGCGGCGCTGAGAGTCAGCGGAAAGATCGTTCCAGGCTCGAAAGCAGCCCAGCCCGCACGATTTCAGAAGGACCGAGGTACCGAATTGCAGGAGGGGACAATGGAAAACCGCGGGCTTAGTTCCAAAACGGGAAAATATACCCTTGTAATCTTGTATTCCACACATAAAGAAAGATTTATATCGGTAATTGCGAGAGGACGGTTGACACTAGTTCCATTTTGGAATAGAAGAGGGTTAGTGCGACGGTAACTAAACGATTGATTCTACGTTCGGTAATAAATATTCCGAAGTGGAACCAAGGGTGCAGTCATTTCCGATATGGGAGCCATCGGACAGAAGAAGGCGAGTGCCATGAATGAAGAGATCCTCTCGCGGTGCGCGGCCCCGATGACCGTGCTGGTGGTGGACGACGAGCAAAGCACGCGCGAACTGTGCGCGACCGTGAGCGCGGAGTGCGGCATGAAGGTGCAGGCGGTGGGGAGCGCGGAGGAAGCGCTGGAGGTGCTGGAACAGTTTCCCGTGGACATTCTGCTGACCGACCTCAAGCTGCCGAATACCAGCGGCCTGGATCTGCTGAAGCGCGTGCGCGGCCTGTACCCGCACACGGCGGTGCTGGTGCTCACGCAATACGGCTCCATCGAATCGGCCGTGGAAGCGACGCGGCTGGGCGCGGTGGATTACGTCACCAAGCCCTTTCATGTGGAAGAGTTGAAGGCGCGGCTGGAGCGCCTGGCCCGCGACTTGGAGCTGGACCAGGAGAACCGCCTGCTGCGCGAGCAACTGCGGACACGCCCGGGTTTCGGCGGGCTGATCGGCCTGACCCCCAAGATGCAGCGGGTCTTCAAGATGATCGAGCGGGTGAGCCAGCACGAATATCCGGTGCTGATTCTGGGGGAGAGCGGCACGGGCAAGGAGCTGGTGGCGCGCTCCATCCACTTCTCCGGGCCGCGCAAGGACAAGCCTTTCGTGCCCGTGGACTGTTCCTCGCTGGTGCCCACGCTCATCGAGTCGGAGCTGTTCGGCTACGTCAAGGGCGCGTTCACCGGGGCATTCAACGCCAAGCAGGGGCTGCTGGAAGCCGCGAACACCGGCACGCTGTTTCTCGACGAGATCGGGGACATGCCCGTGGACATGCAGGCCAAACTGCTGCGCGCGCTGCAGGAGCGCGAGGTCAAGCCGGTGGGCTCGACGGAGCGCCGCTCCATCAACGTGCGCGTGATCGCCGCCACCAACCGCGACCTGGAGCAAGCCATCCGCAACGGGCAGTTCCGCCAGGACCTCTATTTCCGGCTCAACGTGGTGCAGCTGAAGCTGCCGCCGCTGCGCGAGCGCAAGAGCGACATCCCCATCCTGGTGACCAGTTTCCTGGAAAAATTCTGCGATCCGCAGCAGGCTCCGCGGACCATCTCCAACGACGCCCTGCAGCGGCTGATGGCCTACGACTGGCCGGGCAATGTGCGCGAGCTGGAAAACGCCATCGAGCGCGCGGTGGCTTTGGGTTCGGGACCGATCGTGCACGTCGCCGACCTGCCTTCCAATCTCATCTACCCCACGGGGGACCGCGCCCCGGAGAGGGAAGAGCTGCTGCCGCTGGAGGAGCTGGAGCGCCGGGCGATCCTGCGCACGCTGCGGCAGACGGGTGGCGACAAGCTGGCCACGGCGCGGCTGCTGGGCATCGGCAAGACCACGCTATATCGTAAACTCAAGCAGTACCACGTGGATCATTCCCCTCAGTAGCATCACTCCTTCCGCCGCACCCGGCCCCTTCGCACAGAAGATTTCCCGGTCATTCCGGGTGCTGAATTTGTCAGCTCCGCCATTGGCGCCCAGGCCCACTCTGGGAATTCCACCCTCCCGGAAGTATCACCTCGAAACTCAGCGCTGAGGCTGTTCGAATCAGAGTCCGCTAACCCTAAATAATTTCAGGTAGTTAGACTTTGATGCGATGGCGACGCCTGTGCATATGCAGTTCTGGGAAGAAAAAGCGCGCAGCCCTGTACCCGAGAGACCTGCGCCCAGGAGAACTGGCAATAGCCGGGCGGATCTGGGCGCAGCGGTGCGGTACCGCCGGAGACTTAATGACCCTGTGGGGAAAACAAAAAGAGCCAGCGCGGTTCGGTTCCAGTGTGGCGCAGGCGGCCGCGGCAGGAACTGCGCGGGAAGAGTTGCTGCAAATCGCCCTGCGCGTTCTGCGGGAACGCACCCACGCGGACCGTATCGGAGTGTGGCTCAGCGAAGCGCAGGGTGAGGCGGTGTTCCGGGGCAGCGTGTGGGATGCCAGCCAAGCGGACACCCCGGCGGCCTGGAACCGTCTTTCGCCGGAGATCTCCCCGCTGCGCAAATTTGCCGTGCGGGGAGAGAGTGTGGAGCAAGTGCTGGACGGCTCCCCGGAGATGCCCGTCATCGGCCCGCTGGTGGGAATGCAGCGCGCGTTATGGGTGCGGGTGCAAGCGCAGGGATGCTGGCAGGGGATGATCCTGGTGGCTTCGCGGCGGCGTCAGGCGGATTTCCCGCGCGCGGCGGTGGAATCCCTGGCGGCGGAACTGGCCCTGGCGCTGGCCCTGGAAGCAAGCCAGGAGCAGTCCGGCGCGCGGCATGCCGACCTCACCTTCGCCCGGCGCATACTGACCGCGGCGGAGAGCGGCAGCGATACCGACACGCTGCTGCGGGAGCTCGCACAGGAGGGGCCCAAAGACGCAGGTGTCGGCTTCCTCGCGGTGGCCCGGCTGTCGGAGGAAGACGCGGGGGTGCTGGATTTCGCGTGGAAGAGCGGCGATTTGCAGTGGACCGCGCAACTGTCGGATGAGCCGCTGCAGAGCCTGTGGCGGCGCGCGCTGGAGACCGGGCGTGCGGTGGGCAGCGAGCCCGTGGAGGCCTTGCCGGAAGGGAACTACGCACGGTGGGTGGCGCTGCCCCTGGCGCGCGGCGGCCGGCCATTGGGCGTGCTGGTGGCCGGGCTGCGCCGCGGCCGCTCTTCGCTGGCGTCGCTGGAATGGCTGGAGCTGCACGCCGCTCTGGCCGCCGATCTGCTCGCGCGCCTCCGGCGGCGCGAGGAAGAGCGGGCCCGCGAAGCCGCGGTGCGCAGCCGTGTGGAAATGGCCGGCGAACCTCTGCTGCTGCTGAATGCCGGGGGCCAGATTGTTGCGCTGAGCGCGGGCGCCCGGCGGCTGCTCGGCGAGCCCGCCGTGCAGGCGGGCGCTTCTTTCGCGGACCTCTTCCGCGCGCGTCCGGCACCAGAACCGGCGCAAGAGGTCGCCGCGTGGATTCACGCGGCGCTGGGAAGCGCGGCGGGCAGCCTGCCACCGCTCGAGGGAGAATTGCTTTCGGGCGCGCGTGTGCGCGCGCGGACCCTATTCCCGCTGCCCGAGGACCTCCTGGCCGTCGCGCTGGAGCGCCCGGCGGCCGAGACCGGGGCGCCTTCGGGAAGCCTCGCAGAAGACCAGCTGCTCACCCTGCTGGAGTGGGTCGAGCAGGGCGTCGTGCTCTACGACGCGGAGCAGCACATCCGGGCCATGAACAGCCGCTTCGCGCAGATCGCCGGGCTCGAGCTTGCGCCGGGCGGGCGGCCGCAGACGCTGGAGGCCCTCATCGAGCAGGTCAGTCCGCTGGCGGCCGAGCCGGAAACGCTGGCACGCCGCTGGCGCGAACTCGCGCGCATGCAGGAGGGCGGCGTGCGCGAGGAGCTGCAACTGGCGCGGCCGGTGCCGCGGATCCTGGAGCGCGCAGCGCGGCCGGTGCTGGACGCCTCCGGGCAATGCGTGGGCTGGCTGGAGATCTACCGCGAACTGACGGCGCAGCGCATCTTTCAGTCGCGGCTGCTGCAAGCGGAAAAGCTGGCGGCGCTGGGGCAAATGGTCGGCGAGGTGGCCCACGAACTGAGCAATCCGCTCACCAGCATCCTCGGCTACGCGCAGCGCCTGCTGCTGCGCCGCGACGCCCCGCAGGGCGAGGAGGTCCAGAAGATCTACCAGGAAGCCGAGCGCGCCGGGCGCATCCTGCGCCAGCTGCTGCAGAGCAGCCGGGAGGTCCGTCCGGAGCGCAAGCGCGTTTCGCTGAACGCCATCGTCCTGCGCGCGCTGGAGCTGCAGCGCCTGGGCATGCCCGCGGGGCAGATTCGCGTGGAGACGGAGCTGGATCCGGCCGCGCCGCAGCTGATCGGCGATCCCGACCAGTTGCAGCAGGTGGTGATGAATCTGGTGGCCAATGCCCAGCAGGCCATCGAGCACAGCCGCGGCCGCGGCGTCATCCGCGTCACCACGCGGCGCACCCGCGAGCGCAGAGTGCGCCTGGAGGTGGCCGACGACGGCCCGGGCATCCCGGCGGCGCTGCTCGCGCGCATCTTCGATCCCTTTTTTACCACCAAGCCGCCCGGGCTGGGCACCGGGCTGGGGCTGGCCATCGTGCTGAGCGTCGTGCGCGAGCACGGCGGGCAGGTGCACGTGACCAACCGGGCGGGCGGCGGCGCGCTGTTTTCCGTGGACCTGCCGCTGGCCGAACAGGAAGCGGCGGGCGGGCGGGTACCGGCAATGCGCAAGGCGCCCGGGGCGCCGCCGTCCGAGCGGCAGATCGCCGCCGGGCCGCCGGAAGCACCCGCCGGTACGCGTGTGCTCATCGTGGAGGACGAACCCACGGTCGCGAACCTGCTCGCGGAGGTTCTCCGGGACGAAGGCATGACCGTCGAGGCGCTGCTCGACGGGCGCGAGGCGCTGGCGCGCGCCGCGCAGCGCCGCTACGACCTGGTGATCTGCGATCTGAAGATGCCGGGGCTCGGCGGGCAGCAGTTCTACGAGGCGCTGGCCAGCGCGGGAAGCCCGCTGCGCGACCGGGTAATTTTTGTGACCGGAGACCCGCTCTCCACGAAGACGCTGGAATTCTTCGAACACCACCGCCTGCCGTACGTTCCCAAGCCGTTTCGCGTGGAGGAACTGCTGCAGACGGTTCGCGGCGTGCTCCAACAACGCGCCGCGGTCATCTCCAAACAGGCAACAGCGAGGCACTCATCATGAGGACGCAGCACGATTCGATTCTGATCCTGAGCCGGGACGCGGACTTTGCGGCCGCCTGCCGGAGCGCTCTCGAATCCGGAGCAGGCGGCCTGCAAGTGGAATTTGCCACCGGGTTTGAGCACGCGCGGCTGCTGGCCGAGCGGACCAACCCCTGGCTCGTGGTTCTCGACGAACCCGCGCTTGCGCCGGTTGTCCCGGAGGAGACGGAGGGACAGCCGTCTCTGGATTTGGCGGTGACGCTTTTCGCCGACATGACGCCGGTGGTCGTCCTCGGAGCGCCCGAGCACCAGGGGGAGATTGCGGCGCTGGTCGCCGCCGGAGCCGCGGAGTTCGTCGCCCGTTCCGGCGACTTCTTGCGCAGCACACTGGCGCTCATCGAGCGGCGGCTGCAGCAGCGGGAGCAGGAGGCTTCCGGGGCCTCGTTTCCTCTCGCGCGCGAGCGGGCGGAGAGACTCGAGGCAGATTTCGGGGAAATGCTGCGCCATGAACTGAATAACCCGCTCACCGGAATCCTTGGCAATGCCGAACTGCTCCTCGCGGAAGTGCGCCGGCGCCGGGACGGCCGGCTGCCGCAGGGCGCGCAGCAGCGCCTGGAAACCATCACGGACCTGGCCGTGCGGCTGCGCGAGACGGTGCGCCGTCTGAGCCAGCAAGTCGACGAGCGGCAGACGCGGACGACGGTGTAAGGCGCGGTTTCCTGGGAGGTTTGTATGCAGCGTATAAAACAGGTCCTGGTTTGTTTTTTGGCGTTCGCCGTTGCCGCACAGGGACAGGGAAATACGTTCGACAAGGTGCGGTACAACGGGGGGTCGGTAGACTCAAAAGTGAACCCGAAAGATTGGGACAACCACCTGACAATCACCTCGGACACGATTACCCTGGCTCTGAAGGACGGTAGAAAAGTTGATATTGCCGCGAAGTCGGTGACCTCGCTCAGCTACGGACAGGAAGCGCACCGCCGCGTGGGAACGATGATCGCCTTGGCTGTGCTCGTTGCTCCCGTCGCTCTCTTCGGCCTCTTTCACAAAACGCGGCTGCACTACATAGGGATTCAGTACGCAACTCCAGATGGGAAGACAGGGGGCATTCTGTTGCAGGGCGATAAGGACAACTACCGCGCCATCCTGGTTGCATTACAAGGCGTGACTGGGGCGCCGGTTTCAGTGGGCGAAAAGGAGCGGGGGTTTGTCCCGGTGGGAATCCAAACCAACGTTTCAAAGGGAGAGGGCGAGGAGAAGACGGCTAAGGAAAAGGCTCCAGGCAATATGGGTGCGGAGAGTAAGCCCGCCGAAAGCGCGGCAAAGGAAACCGTGAACGTCTCTTCCAATCCGGCGGGAGCGGATGTGCTGGTGGATGGAGAGTTTGTCGGAAACTGTCCCGCTGTGCTCAAGCTCGGGTCTGGCAAGCACACCGTAACCGTGAAAATGTCCGGATATAAGGACTGGTCACGGGAGATCACGGTGCAGTCCGGGTCGGAAGTGCAGTTGACCGCGAACCTGGAAAAACGGAATTAGAGTCACGCGGCGGCGGATTGCTTTTGTCAGCGGGCAGGCAGCCGGCTGGAGGCTTCCTGAAGGGAAACCTGTTTTTTTCCGCCGGCCACCCACTGCGTGCCGACTTCGCGGAAGCCATAGCGCGCATGGAAGCGGCGGGAAACCTCGTTGGGCGGATGGATATCGAACTCGCAAGTCACCACGGCAATTTTATTTTTGCGCGCAAAGGCGAAGAGGTCGTCGTAGAGCGCGGCGCCCAGGCGCTTTCCCTGCACCGCCAGGGAGACCACGACACGGTCAACGTACAGGAATGCGCCGTAGCGCCCGCTAAACCAGAGATAGTTCGGGCTGTCGTAATCGGCGCCTTCGCGAAACGCCAGCAGGAAGGCCACGACGGCCGAACCCCGCTCGACCACCCGGTGATAGGCCGCCTGGCGGTGCAAGTGTTCCAAGCGGGGCAAGGTGAGCGGGCTGAGGAAGTGTTCCGATTCCACGTTGAGCGCCAGGATGGCCGGGAAATCGGAGATGGCTGCGTCGCGAATCATCGCTAATCCGAAGTTTTTATTTTTCGTTGCCGATCAGGCGGAATTGTATCACCCGCAGTGCCCTACGAGCCGGTGGAGGAGTAGCGGCGCAGGCCGAAGCGCCAGGCCGTGGCGGCGAGCGCCAGGGTGGCCGCGGCGACCAGCGGGATCAGCGGCGCGTAGGCGCGGAACTCCGCGCGGCCGAGCAGCCGCGCGCTGGGATAGAACGTGGCGAAGCCGAAGGGCACGATCCAGCTCAGCACGAAGCGGATGTAGCTGCTGTAGATGGAGAGCGGGTAGCGGCCAAAGGCCAGCAGGTTCCAGAAGGGCGGATGGATGCCGATGCGGTCCTCGAACCAGAAGGAAAACGTGGTCAGGAACAGAAACACCGAAATGTAAATGACGCCGCCGCAGAGGCCGAAAAACGCCAGCAGGGCGGCGTCGAGCAGCGTCCAATGGTGCGCGAGCCTGCGCCCCGCCCAGGCGACGATGACCAGTCCCACGAGCACCTCGTGGAACGACTCGATGCGGAAGGTTTCAAAGAGCACCTGGAAGAGCGAGGAGATGGGCCGCAGCAGCACGCGGTCGAATTTACCCTCCATGATGTAGGTGGATCCGAATTCGTAGAGGTTCATGCTCAGGACGTTAAACAGGCCGAAGGGGATCAGCGAGAAGCCGTAGAGGAAGAGGACCTCCTCCATGCGCCAGTTGGCGAGGCGAGGCACCTTCTGGAAGAGGGTCCAGACGAAGCCGAGGGAAAAGACGGTGGCGGCCACGGAGGTGGCCAAAGAAACGAAAAAGTCGGCGCGGTAGCTGACGCGCACCTTGGCGTACTGCGCGAAGTAGGCGCCGAGGAGGAGCGCGTGCCGCCGCAATTGAGACCCGAACTGGAAAAGAATCTTCCGCATCTCACCCGCCGTGAATGGTGATCTTGCGCGTCGCGCGCGTCCACCAGAGGTGGCCCAGCGCCAGCAGCGCCGCGACCCAGGCATACTGCAGCGCCACGAGGCGCAGCGAGTCCATCGGGGAGAGCATGCCCAGGTAGATCTGCAGCGGCGTTGAGGCGATGTGTTCGAACGGCAGCCACGAGGAGAGGACCTGCACAGCGTGCGGGAAAAACTTTAGCGGGATGAGCAGGCCGGAGAGCAGCTCGATCAGCCAGAACTTGGCGCGGATCAGCGCCAGGATGGATTTCAGGGGGATGGCGCAGGTGCCGATCAGGAAATTGATCGCGCCCATCAGGAAGAAGCTGCCGAGAGCGGCGAAGAAAAACAGCGCGAGGTGCACTCTCGAGGCCGGCGCCAGCACCGGGAAGAGCAGCCCGATGACCACCGCGACCGGCGCGGTGAGCATGATCAGGCGGAAGGCCGATTCGCCCATGGCCCGCGAGAGCCACATCCACTGGACGGAGACCGGCTTGATCAAGTCCATGGCGATCTTGCCTTCGATCACCTCGTAGGCCATCTCCTGGTCGATGGTATTCCAGTAGAAGGAGCGCAGGATCCAGCCGACGCTGACGTAGGTGAGGATCTGCGGGAGCGAGAAGCCGGCGATGGGCTCCGACGTTTGAGAAAAAACGGCGCGCCAGATGAAGTAGTACACCGTAACGTTGATGAGGTAGGTGAGGATGCCGGTGTAGTAGCGCATGCGGAAGGCCAGGATATTGACGAAGCCGATGCGCGCGAATTCGCGGTAGGTGGTGAGTGTGGCGCGGAGCGGCGTGCGCGCAGCGGCCAGAGAATGCGAAGCGGTGCTCATGGCTGGGAAGCGGAGGCGTCCGGGGTCAGGGCCTCGCCGCCGTAGATGCGCTTGACGATCTCTTCGATGGGCTCGTCCTCGATGACGAAGTCGCGCACTTCCACCGCGCCGAGAATCTGGCGGATGAGGTCCGCTGTGGCAAAGCGCTTGCGGTCGAAGACGATGCGGCAGGTCAGCTCGTCCAGGCGCTCGAGATGCAGCGCGCCGTTGGCGGGAGCGGCGGCGAGGGCCTGCTCGAAGGCCGCCAGACGCGGGATCTGCTCGCCGTCGCGCAGGATGAACTTGATCTGCTTGGTGCGCAGGAGCTGCTCTTTCAGCCCGGCGAGCGGGCCGTCGAAGAGCAGCGCGCCGCGGTCGATGATCATGATGCGCCGGCATAGTTCCTCGATGTCGTCGAGGTCGTGGGTGGTGAGCAGGATGGTGGTTTTGTAGCGCTCGTTGATGGCTTTCAGGAACTGCCGGATGTGGTCCTTGGCCACGACGTCGAGGCCAATGGTCGGCTCGTCGAGGAAGAGGATGGGCGGGTTGTGCAGCAGCGCGGCGGCCAGGTCGCAGCGCATGCGCTGGCCCAGCGACAGCTTGCGCACCGGGGTGTGCAGGAATTCGCGCAGCGCCAGCACCTGGTCGAAGAGCTCCATGCGCTCGTCGAAGTCGCGCTGCGAGACGTCGTAGATGCGCCGCAGCAGCTTGAACGATTCGATCACCGCGATGTCCCACCATAGCTGCGTGCGCTGCCCGAAGACCACCCCGATGGTCTTCACGTAGGCCGCGCGCTGCCGGAAGGGGACGAAACCGTTGGAGACGATCTCCCCCGACGTGGGCACCAAAATCCCCGTCAGCATCTTGATGGTCGTGGATTTTCCCGCGCCGTTGGGGCCGATGTAGCCGACCATTTCGCCGCGCGCGATCTCGAAGTTGATGTTGTCCACGGCTTTCAGCGTCTGGTAGTCGCGGTGAAAGAGGTTGACCAGCCCTCCGGCGATGCCTTCGCGGCGCCGGAAGGTGCGGAAGTGTTTGGAGAGCGCGCGAACCGAGATGAGCGGGCCGTCAGCCATAGAGTCAGGATTCTAACACTTGGACGGGCTTTGTCCGCTTTCGTGAAGGGGCCGCGGCCGCGTCGTAAAATTCGAGCGCTCCCGCAGGGGCGCGATCGATCGTGCCCGCCGGTAGCAACCACCTCAGGAGCGGAACAGCACCGACTCGCGCTGGAACATTTTCACGGCCAGGAAGATGGCCGCCCCCGCGTAGACGCTGGTGGAGAGAAAAATCAGCGCGATGTAATTCCAGTGGTAGGTGCCGACCATGAGCTCCTTGCAGAGCAGGCTGACGTTGAGAATGGGAATGACCGCGAGCTTGGGCGTCAGCTCGATCCCCGGCAGCATCGAGGCCACCGCGGGGATGATGACCACGAAGGTCATCGGCGTGAGGTAGCTCTGCGCTTCCTTATAGCTCTTGGCGAAAAGCGAGATGGTCAGCATGGCCGCGGCGAAGAGCACGGCGACCGGCAGGGCCATGAGAAAAACGGCCAGCACCGCGCCGAGGCTGAGTTTCAAGTGCCCGGGCGCGACCTGGCCGCCTTTTCCGGCCATGTCGAAGACCCGCAGCCGGCCCATGGCCCAGAAGGACACGCCCATGGAAAACACGGAGAGCGCGGCGGTGGCCAGCGAGGCGGTGAGCACCAGAAAGAATTTGCCGAACACCAGCTGGGTGCGTGAAACCGGGCTGGAGAGGATCGTCTCCATCGTGCCGCGCTCTTTTTCCCCGGCGGTCAGGTCCATCGCCGGATACATCGCTCCGGTCATGCACAGCAGGATGACCATGTAGCCGACCAGCCCGCCGAGCGCCGCGCCGCCCACCTTCTCCGGCGGGGCTACGTTTTCCTGCTTCACCTCGAAGGGCTGCAGCAGATTTTCCGGGAGGTTTCTTGCCGCCAGGAGGCCTTTCACCACGTCGTCGCGGTAGCCCTTGAGAAATGTTTCAATGCGGCTGGCGGCGAACGTGGACTTGATCTCGCCCTCGTAGCTGTAAATGATGACTTTCGCCGGCCGGTTCTGCGCGACCTGCGCCTCGAAGCCCGGCGGAATCTCCACCGCCGCGCGGATCTCCTTGTTCTCGATCTGCTGTTTCCAGTTGCCCGTGGCGGGCACCACCTGGAACTGTTCCAGCGCGCGCAGTTTTTCGGAGAGACGCGGGGAATCCGCGCCGCCCAGGAGCATGATCCTGGGCGTCTCCTGCCGGGCCTTGCCGATGAGCACCGAGGCCATGGCGCCGAAACCCACAGAGAGCAGGGGAAAGAGCAACAGCGGCACGACAATGGTGGAGATGAGCGTGCGGCGGTCGCGCAGCGCCTCGGTCAGCTCCTTGCGGTAGACAATTCCGGCGTAACGCAGGCTCATCTCAGATCTCCCCCGCGCCGGTGTGATGCGGCCCCACGACCTTCACGAAAATCTCCTCGAGGTCCTGCTCGCCGTGCTGCGCGCGGAGCCCGGCCAGCGTGGCTTCGGCGAGCAGCTTGCCGTCGTGGATGATGCCGATGGTGTCGCAGAGCTTTTCCACTTCGCTCATGACGTGCGTGGAGAAGATGACGGTCTTGCCGCGGTCGCGGCACTCGCGGATGAAGGCAAGGATGGTCCGCGCGGTCATGACGTCCAGCCCCAGGGTCGGTTCGTCAAAGATCATCACCGGAGGATCGTGCACCAGCGTGCGGGCGATGGAGACCTTCTGCTTCATGCCCGTGGAGAGTTTGTCGCAGCGCCGCTCGCGGAAGCTGTCCATTTCCAGCCGCGCGAAGATTTCCGCCACGCGCCGCTGCAGCGTGACCTCGTCCAGCCCGTTCAGCCGCCCGAAGTATTCCACCATCTCCTGCGCCGTCAGCCGCGGATAGAGCGCCGTGGCGGTGGAGAGAAAGCCGACGCTGGCGCGCACTTTTTCCGGCTGCGCGACGATGTCGTAACCGGCCACGGCGGCCGTGCCGTCCGAGGGCTCCAGGATGGTGGCCAGCATGCGCAGTGTGGTGGTCTTGCCCGCGCCGTTGGCCCCCAGCAAGCCGTAGACCCGCCCGGGCTGGCAGGTAAAGCTGACGTTTTCCACGGCGTGGATCTCTCCGCGCTTCTTGTCCCGAAACCGTTTGCAGAGACCGCGCGCTTCAATCATGGCAAGGGATCATGGGATCGGACGTTTCCGGCTGTTCAGCCTTTATGGCAGCTGGGGCATTGCTTGGCGTCGTAGTTCTCCGGCGCCACGCGGAACATCCCGTTGCACTGGATGCACACTCGGTGGATGGCGGGAGCGCCCGGTGGCGGGACCGGTGGGGGCCCTTTATGTTCGGGCTTGTTTGCTTGGGGTGCGGCCGGTGCACTGCTCATGAGCGGATTCTAGCACGAGACCGGCCGCCGCCGCGCCCACGCGCATTCCCGTTGGCCGGACAGGGAAACGCCAGTAGAATCGAGCGGTTGCACCGGCGCGCGCGGTGCGGGAAATGAGGCGGCTTTGCCCCTGGGCGCAAACGCAGAAGCGATCTTGCGGCGGATTCCCCTGTTTGCCGGGCTGACGGAGAGCGAGCTGCACGCCCTGGCGGCGCGCGTCAGCTCCAGGCACTTCGGCCGCGGCGAGCTGCTGTTTTCCGAGGGCGATCCCTGCCAGGGTCTGTTCATTGTCGCCGCGGGCAAGGTGCGCATCTTCAAGATGTCCGCGTCCGGCCGCGAGCAGATCCTGGCGCTGGAAGGCGCGGGCAGCACGATTGCCGAACTGCCTGTCTTCGACGGCGGCAACTATCCGGCCTCGGCCTCGGCCGCCGAAGATGCGGAAGTGCTGTTCATCTCCCGCAAGGATTTCCAGAACTTCTGCCGCGAGCATCCCGAAGTAGCGCTGAAGGTGATTGCCGTGGTCGGCGGGCGCCTGCGCCGCCTGGTGGGCATTATCGAGGAGTTGTCCTTCACCACGGTGCGGCAGCGCCTGATCACCCTGCTGCTGCGCCTGGCGCAGGAGAAAGGCGCCATGAGCAAGCAGGGAATCCGCATCGAGCTGGGCGCCAGCCACCAGGAACTGGCCGCGGAACTGGGCACGGTGCGCGAACTGGTGTCGCGCAACTTGGGGCGGCTGCAGGCCGAAGGCCTGATTGAGGTGGAGGGCCGGGAGATCATCGTGAAGGACGCCGCCGGGCTGAAACGCGAGCAGGCGGCCGCGGAATGAGGCCGATCCCCGTTTTTCCCGCCCCGTGACTTTTGTCACTGCCAGCCCCAGCAGGCCTCTCTAGGATGAAGTCATCAGGGAGGCGAAAATGCAACTTTCGCATGACAGCAAATTGAAAGATGTGGTTCTGAATCATCCCGCGACGGCCGTGGTCCTGGAAAAGGCCGGCCTGGATTACTGCTGCGGGGGCAAGCAGACGCTCGGCGAGGCGTGTATGCAGGCGGGCATGCCTCCGGAGGAACTGCTGGCGCGGCTGCAAGAAGCGGCGAGCGAGGACTCGCCGGAGAAGCAGAATTGGGCCGCGGCGCCGCTCGGGGCGCTGGCCAGCTATATCGTCGAAAAGCACCACGGCTACGTCCGCGAGGCTCTGCCGCGCATCACCGCGCATCTGGAGAAAGTGGCGGAGAAGCACGGCGAACGCCACCCCGAACTCTTCAAGATCCGGCAGGATTTCGACCTGGTGAGCCGCGAGATGACGCAGCACATGCAGAAAGAGGAGATGATTCTTTTTCCCTTTATCCAGCAGATGTCCGATGCGGTGGAGAGCGGCGCCGGGCTTTACGCGCCCTTCTTCGGCAGCGTGCAGCAGCCGGTCGCGATGATGATGCAAGAGCACGATACGGCTGGCGGGCTGGTCAACGAGATGAACAGCCTGAGCGGCGGTTATGTGGCGCCCGCCGACGGCTGTACCACCTATGAGCTGGTCTACCGCGAGCTGGCGGAATTCGACCACGACCTGCGCACCCACGTGCATCTGGAGAACAACATCCTCTTTCCCCGCGCCGTCGAGCTGGAGCAGAAGCTGACGTACCGCTAGTCCGGGTTGCACGCGCCGGCCCGCCGGGAGACCTCCACCCGGCGGGCTTTTTTTTGTTTCCGGGGCTGGCGGCATTCCAGGGAGCGGTGGGGACATCCACATCCAGCGTGACCGCAAAGCGGTCAACACTACTGGGCTGGGTGTGGGCTCTCGCCGGACTCGCGCAAGAGGTTGCTGGAGAAAGCGCTCGGGGAATTGCTAGAATGAAGGATATCGGCTAGGAGTGGAGCGCCCTGCGGTCACACTGGGAGTTGACCGCTGCGCGGTCACACATGGAGAGGTTGGCGAGGCAGCGCTGCCGGCCGGCATCCCCGCACAACTGGAGCAAAGTGCCGCGGAACGGCGGGAGGATTGTGGTCCGGCCCCGGCAAACGGATAACCATGGAACGCAAGCTGCGAAATCGGATTCTGTTGTTCCTGCTGCTGGCGGGCGTGATCGCCTATGTGCTGGTATGGATGAGCGGGCGCCAGCCGGCGGCCAAAATCGCCGCGGTCCTGCCCGCGCGCGAGAATTTGGTGGCCTCCATCAGCAGCAACGGGAAAGTGGAGCCGATCGCGCCGTTCGTGATGCGCGCGCAGCTGGCCACTTTCGTGGATAAAGTCTATGCGCTGGAAGGACAAAGCCTGCACAAAGGGCAGCCGATCCTGGAGCTGGACGTAAAGGACGCCGCGGCGCAACTGGCGCAGGCCCGCGCCAGTCTGCTGCGCGCGCAGGACGATCTGCGCGCCGCCCGCGCCGGCGGGCGCAGCGATGACATCGCCCGCGTTACAGGGGATCTGGTGCGCGCGCAGGCCGAGCGCGACCGCCTGCTGCGCGACAACGAAGCCCTCAAGCGCCTGGTGGCCCAGCAGGCCGCCACCAAGGACGAGCTGGCCGCCAACGAAGTGGCTCTGGCGCGCGCGCAATCCGAATACAACCGCCTGGCCGCGGTTAAGCAGGAGTTTGCCCGCCAGGTGCTGCTGGACGCCCAGCGCGCCGCCCTGCAGGTCGAGCAGGCGCGCAGCGAAGTGGCCGCGCTCGAGGAAAAGGTCCGCGAGAGCCGCGTCGTGGCTCCCGCCGACGGCACCTTGTATTCCCTCCCGGTGCGCACCGGCGATTTCGTCAAGGTTGGCGATCTGCTTGGGGAGATGGCCAATCTCCGCCAGGTGCGCGTGCGCGCCTTCATTGACGAGCCGGAGCTCGGCTCGCTGGCTCCCGACGAGCCGGTGACTATTACCTGGGACGCTCTGCCCAGCCGCTCCTGGCAGGGCCGCACCACGGTCATTCCCAAGCAGGTGGTGGCGCGCGGCACGCGCAGCGTCGGCGAGCTGTTGTGCGCCGTGAACAACGACAAGCTCGAGCTGCTCCCCAACACCAACGTAAACGTGCTCATCAACGCCAAGGAGCGTCAGCACGTCCTGGCCGTGCCGCGCGGCGCCGTGGAGCTGGAAGGCGGGCAGCGCTATGTTTTTGTCGTCAAGGACAACGATCTGGGCGTCGGCAAGAAGCACCTGGAGAAGCGCCAGGTGCAGGTCGGCATCGCCAGCCCCACCAGCTATGAGATCACCGGCGGTCTCCAGGAGGGCGAGTATGTCGCGCTACCGAGCGATGTCGATCTGAAGGACGGCATGGCCGTGCGCGTGGTCAATCTGGAGTAGCAAGCGGGCGGCGGGGCAGGGTTTCCGATGCGCAGCTCCATCCTGGCACTCTTTCTTCTGGCCTCCGGCCTCGGGGCTGGCTTCACCGCGGCGCAAGGAGATTCGCGCGCGCTTTTCGAAGCGGGCCGCCAGGCCTACGAAGCCAGCCGGTATCCCAGGGCCGTGCAGCTTCTCCAACTGGTTGTGGCGGGCGATTCCCGGAACGCCGACGCTCTGCTCCTGCTGACCAAGTCCTACATCGAACTGGCGCAATACGACAAGGCCGTGGACAGCGCCGAGCGTGCCGTGGCCCTCGCCCCGCAGAGCTCCCTCTACCATCAGTGGCTCGGCAAGGCCTACGGCGAAAAGGCCGAACACGCTTCCTGGTTCTCCGCGATCTCCCTGGCCAAGAAGACGCACAAGGAATTCGAGATCGCCGTGCAGCTGGACGAGCACAATTTCGCCGCCCGCCAGGACCTCATCGAGTTCTATTGCAGCGCCCCGGGCATGGTCGGCGGCGGAGTAGATAAAGCCACGCCGCACATCGCCCGCCTGCTGGTGCTGGATGCCTCCGAAGGGCATTACGCGAAGGGCAACTGCCGCCGCCAGAAGAAGGATTTTGCCGCGGCGGACGCCGAATTCACCCTAGCCCTGGAATCCGGCCCGAAAGCCCCGGACCTGATCTACGACATCGGCGACTATGCCGTGAAGCAGAAGCAGCCGGCGCGCCTGCTGGCTGTCGTGGAGGCCGGCCAGAAGGCGGATCCCGCCGATCCCCGCGGCGATTACTACCAGGCCGTCGCCTTCCTCCTGAAAAACGAAAAAGCCGAGCAGGCCGAGCAGCTCTTGCGCTCCTACCTTCAGCGCGCACCGGTGCGCAACGCTTATCCGCGCCCCGCCGCCGCGCACGACTGGCTGGGGCACGCCCTCGAACGGCAGGGCAAGATCGCCGAGGCCTTGCAGGAATTTCGGGCCGCCCTGCAGGCCGATCCACGCAACAAGGATGCGCGTGAGTCCGTGGAGCGTCTGGAAAAGCACTGAGCGGACTCTCGCCAGAAAGAGATCCCATCGACGCACTTCTCTTCGGACCACGCGGCGGCGCCAGGAAACGCGCGATGGCGCTGGCGCAGATCGCAGCGCAGGATGACGGCATGGCCCTCGATGCGCGAAGCGCCATGGTATCGTTTGGAGGTAGACCAGTGAAGGGCCGGGCATAAGCCGATGATGAATCTGCGCGAGACATTCACCGTTGCCACCGACGCGCTGCGCGCGAATAAGCTGCGCGCCATCCTCACCTCCATCGGCGTGATCATCGGCAGCGCTTCCCTGGTCCTGGTGGTCACCGTGGCGCTCACCAGCCGCAAGTTCGTCATCTCCCAGATCGAAGGCGTGGGCTCCAACCTGGTGTGGGCGGAAATGGTCAAGCCCCCGGACAAAGTCCTGCCTCTCAGCCACGAAATTACGCTTGCGGATATGGAGGCCGTGAAGGCCTCGGTGCCGGAGGTGGTGGAGGTGGCGGGCATCCGGGAATTGCCCATGACCGCCATAGTCGGCGGCACGGTACGGGCGGTGAATCTGATCGGCGTTACCGAGGGTTACCAGACCATCCGCCGCCTGGTGATTTTCCGCGGCCGCTTCTTTGATTCCGTGGACATGGAGACGCGCGGCAAAGTCTGCCTGATCACCGAGCAGCTGGCCGCGCGGATCTTCCGCCAGGGAAACCCCATCGGCAAGCCCCTGCGCATGGGCGAGCTGACCTTTACGGTGATCGGCGTGTTCCGCGAGCGCGTCACCACCTTCGGCCTTTCCGAGATCCAGGACGAGTCCGTGCTCATCCCCTTCACCCTGATGAAGTACTACACCGGATCGGACGTGGTGCGCCTGCTGGACGCCCAGGCGCGGCGCCCCGAAGACGTGCCGCGCGTGCAGCGCCAGATCGAGCTCTTGCTGCGCAGCCGCCATCCCGCCGAAGCCGAGTACAAGGTGCAGACCCTCACGGCCATTCTTGCCGCGGCGCAGAACATCTCCCTGGCGCTGACCATCGTGCTCCTCCTGATCGCCTGCATTGCCCTGCTCATCAGCGGCATCGGCATCATGAACATCATGCTGGTCACGGTTACCGAGCGCACCAAGGAGATCGGCATCCGCAAGGCCATCGGCGCCTCCCGCCGCGAAATCCTCGCGCAGTTTCTCGTGGAAGCTTTTCTCCTCAGCGGGGGCGGCGCCGTGATCGGGATTCTGGTGGGCCTGGCCATTCCCGCGGTCATCCAGCCCTTTCTCCCCGGCAACCTGCGTGTGCCGGTTTCCGGCCTTTCCGTGGTGATCTCCTTCGTAGTTTCCTGCTCCACGGGGATCTTCTTCGGCTACCTGCCCGCCAACGAAGCCGCCAAGCTGCAGCCCGTCGAATCCTTGCGCTACGAGTAACGCTGGGGCGGGGAAGAGAGTTTGGCGCCGCCCCGCCAGGGGTAGAATGAGCACAGCCAGCACAAGGCCGGCGGCACATCCAGGGGGACTCCGGGAAGGTCCTGCAGGGGGAGACAACGATGGCACGCAAAACGTGGGGAAAGAGACTGGTGGGAAGCGCGGCGCTGGCGGTGCTGCTGTGCGCGACGCTGCAGGCGCAGAGCCAGCCGCCGGCGGCGCCCGCAACGGTGGCGCTGACGCTCAAGCACGCCATCGAGCTCGCTCTTCAGAACAGCCGCGACATTCAAGTGGCCCGCATCCAGACCAGCCTCGCCGAACGCGCCGCTTACGTCACCAAGGCCGAATTCCTGCCCAACCTCTACGCCGGCTCCGGTGTGGGCTACACCAAAGGCATTCCCGAGACTCCCGGGGGACGCGCGCCTTCTCTCTTCAACGTCACCTATACCGAGCAGGTCTTCAACCGCCCGCTCTGGGGGCAGGCCCGCGAGCTGCAGGAACAGGTGAGCGCGCAGAAGCTGGTGCTCGAGGATGTGCGCAACAACGTGATCCAGCGCACCGCCACGGCTTACCTCGAACTCGGCAAGGTGCGCCACTCCCTCGAGCTGCTGCGCAGCGAGCAGGCCAGCTCGGAAAAGATTCTGCAGATTACCCGGGAGCGCCAGAGCGAAGGCTTTGAGTTGCCCCTCGAAGTGACCCGGGCCCAGCTCACGCGCGCCCGTATCGTCCAGCGCATTTTGCAGCTCGAAGGCCGCGAGGACGAGATCGAAGTCTTTCTGCGCAACCAGCTGGGCCTGGCCGCCGAGCAGCCCCTCGAGGTGACTCCGGAGGAGCTGCCCGGAGCCGCGGAACAGGCCGGCGCAGACCTCGTGGCCCTGGCCCTGCACGACAATGTCGCCGTGCAGATCGCGGAATCCGATACGCGCGCCCGCGAATTCCGCCTGCGCGGCGAAAAGGGCGGCTACCTGCCCACCCTGCAGGCCGTGGCCGTTTACAGCCTGCTCGCGAAATTCAACAACTACGAACAGTTTTTCACGAGCTTTGAACGCAACAACGTAAATGTTGGGATGCAACTGCAGATTCCGCTCTTCAGCGCCCGCGTTAAGGCCGCCGTCGGCGTTGCGCAGATCAATCTCGATGCCGCCAAGGCCAACCTGGCCAACAAGAAGACCGAGGTTTCCGCCGACGTCCGCCAGAAGACGCGGCGCATCCGCGAAAGCGACGCCGCGCGCGAGGTCGCACGCCTGGAGCTGCAGGTCGCCCAGCAGAACGCGGCCCTCCTCCAGGCCCAGTTCACCGAGGGCAAGGCCAACCTGCGGGACGTTGAAAACGCCCGCCTCGACGAGAACGAGAAGTGGATGGCCTTTCTCGATGCCACCTTTCAGCGCCAGCGGGCCCAGCTCGACCTGCTGCGCACCGCCGGCCAGCTCGACAAGGTGTTCCAATGATCCTCCTCCGCCCGCGGCGCGCCCTGGCGCCGCTGGACACCCGCTGATGCTGGAGCGCGACTCGCTCGCCGTTTTTCTCGAGGCCGCGCGGCGCCTGGATGCAGGCTTCGCGGCGCTGCCGGAGTTTGCGACCGCTGCTCCCGGCATGGAGCGCTTCCCGGAAGTCCTGTTCGCCGCCGCCGACCGCCTGCGCGACAACTATCCTTACTTCCACCCGCTCTACGCCGGCCAGATGCTCAAGCCGCCGCACCCCGTGGCGCGCCTCGCCTATGCTCTGGCCCTGTGGATCAATCCCAACAATCACGCCCTCGATGGCGGGCGCGCCAGCTCGGCCATGGAGAAAGAAGCGGTCGCGGAACTCGCCGCCATGTTCGGCTGGCGGGATTTCCTCGGGCATCTTTGCGGCGGCGGCACCATGGCCAATCTCGAAGCCCTGTGGATTGCCGGACAGGTGCACCCCGGCAAGACCATCCTCGCTTCCGCGCAGTCCCACTACACGCACAGCCGCATCTGCGGCGTCCTGCAGCTGCCTTTCGAAGCGCTGCCCTGCGATGTCCGCGGACGCATGGATGGCGCGGCGCTTGCGGCGCGCCTGGCGCGCGGCGGCGTGGCCGCCGTCGTGGCCACCCTGGGCACCCCCGGCACCGGCGCCGTCGATCCGCTGCCGGAGATCCTGGCCCTGCGTGAACGCCACGGCTTCCGCCTCCATGTGGACGCCGCTTACGGCGGCTATTTTGTCCTGGCGGAAAATCTCGGTGCGGAAGCGCAGAGCGCCTTCGCGCGCCTCGGGGAAGCC
Organism: Terriglobia bacterium; assembly: GCA_020072785.1. NCBI lineage: Bacteria > Pseudomonadati > Acidobacteriota > Terriglobia > Terriglobia bacterium. The sequence goes on from JAIQGG010000002.1 coordinate 284,504, forward strand.
GATTCCCTCGTCATCGATCCCCACAAGCACGGCCTGCAGCCCTATGGCTGCGGCTGCGTCCTCTTCCGCGATCCCGGCGTTGGCCGTTTCTACCGGCACGATTCGCCCTACACCTACTTCACCTCCGCGGAGCTGCATCTCGGCGAGATCAGCCTGGAATGCTCCCGCCCGGGAGCCGCGGCAGTGGCGCTGTGGGCCACGCAGAAGCTGCTTCCGCTGAGCCAGGGCGGGGAGTTCGCCCGCGGCCTGCAGCGGGGCCGCGAGGCGGCGCTGGCCCTCTATCAGAAATTGCTCCGCGACGCCCGCTTCGTCGTCCCCTTCGAGCCGCAACTGGACATCCTCGTTTTCGCGCCGCGGGCGCCGAGCGTCAGCGAAGCCTCGGCGCTCTCCCGGAGCATTTTTGCCGCCGCCGCCCGCCGCCAGCTCCATCTGGCGCTGGCGGATTTGCCCGTGGAGTTTTTTGCGGACCAGGCGCCAACCATGCGCCGCGACCGCGCCATGCTCACCTGCCTGCGTTCGGTGCTGATGAAGCCCGAGCACCTGGACTGGATCGAAAAAATCGCGGAACTCCTCTCCGCCGCGGCCGAGGAGGTGCTCGCTGCAAGCAGGGGTACGGAGACGAACCAGCCCTGAGGAATTGGTTTGGGCCGGGAAAGCCAGTCGGGTAGAATAAAAGCCTGGTTTCCGTGCTCTAAACAGCCGTCCGCCGCGTGCGGTGCTGTTTTGGGGTGGTGGTGTGGGGGAAACCTGTCCCGATTGGATTGAGGGTGAAGAATGCCGGATGTAATGAAGACGCTGCTGCTGAATCCGCCGAGCTTTGAGAATTTCGACGGCGGAGCCAGTTCGCGGTGGCCCGCGACGCGCGAGATCGAATCCTACTGGTACCCCGTGTGGCTGACCTACCCGGCGGGCATGCTCCCGGGCAGCCGCCTGCTGGACGCCTCGCCGCACAAGGTGAGCTGGAAGCAGACCATCGAGATCGCCAAGGACTACGAATTTCTGGTCCTCTTTACCTCTACTGTCGGGTTCGCCAGCGACCTGAAACTCACCCGCCTGATCAAGGAACAGAATCCCGGTCTGAAGATCGCCTTCGTCGGCCCGCACGGGCACATCAAGCCGGACGAGACCCTGCAAGCCAGCGAAGACATCGATTTCGTGACCCGCGGGGAGTTCGATCACTCCGTCGTGGAATTCGCCCAGGGCCAGCCGCTCGCCGAGATCGCCGGGATCAGCTACCGCAAGGACGGCAAGGTCGTGCACAACCCGGACCGCGCGCAACTGCACACCGCGGAACTCGATGCGCTCCCCTTCGCCGCCGAAATTTACAAGCGGGACCTGGAGATCGAACGCTATACCGTGCCCTTCTTGCTGCATCCCTTCGTTTCCTTCTATACCAGCCGCGGCTGCCCCGCGTTGTGCACCTTCTGCATGTGGCCGCAGACCATTTCCGGGCACGCCTGGCGCGTGCGTTCCGCGGAGAACGTGGCCCGCGAAGTGAAGTTCGCCATCGAAGCCTTTCCGCAGATGAAGGAAATTTTCTTCGACGACGACACCTTTAACATCCGCAAGGACCGCGTCCTCGAAATCTGCAAGCTCTTCAAGCCCCTCAAGTTCCGCTGGTCCAGCACGGCCCGCGTGCACAGCGACTACGATACGCTCAAGGCCATGGCCGATGCCGGCGCCCGCCTCTTCATCGTGGGCTTCGAATCCGGCGATGCGCAAATCCTCAAGAACATCAAGAAGGGCGCTACCGTCGAGATGGCCCGCACCTTCATGAAGAACTGCCGCAAGGTCGGCATCCGCGTGCACGGCGACTTCATCATCGGCTTGCCCGGCGAGACCCGCGAGTCCATCGCCAATACCATCGAGTTCGCCAAAGAGCTCGATTGCGAGACCATCCAGGTTTCCCTGGCCCATGCCATGCCCGGTACCGAGCTCCACGACCAGATGGCCCGCGACGGCTTCCTGCGCGTCGAGGCCCTCGCCGATTCCAGCGGCCACCAGCTCCCGCACATCGAGTTCCCGCACCTCTCCAAGGCCGAGATGATGGCCGGGGTCCACCGCTTCTACGACGAGTACTACTTCCGCCCCAAGGTCGCCTGGCGCATCGTCCGCGAAGCCCTGTGGGACGCCCACGAGCGCAAGCGCCTGTATCACGAGGCCGTGGATTTCCTTAAACTTCGTGCGGAACGCCTGAAGTGGGCCCGCCAACAGCACGACGAGCCGGCCAAAACCGTGGTCCCCGTGCCGGGCGCCACCACTACGGCTTCGGCCAACGATTAATCCACCGCAGATGGGACACCAACGCAGGCTGCGCATCAAGACTCTGGCCTTGGTCTGTGCCATGGTCGTGTGCGCCAACGCCGGAGACCTGCTGCTCAAACGCGGCATGACCCAGGTCGGAGCGGTCCAGCTTTCCGCCGCGGGACTCTCCCACGCTTTCCTGCTTACGGTTCTTAATTCCACGATCTGGATCGCCATTCTGTTTCTGCTGGGCTTCATGTTCAGCTATATGACCGCAGTTTCCTGGGCGGACTACAGCTACGTGATGCCTGCGGGAGCCTTCGGCTATGCGGCACTGACGTTTCTGGCGGTGGTCTTCCTCGGGGAGACGGTGACGCCGCGGCGCTGGGCCGGCGTGGCGCTCATCTGCGCCGGCGTGCTTCTGGTGGGACAGACGAAGCCGCGCACCACCGCTGCGACGCCCCAGGTGACGCCATGATGCGCAGCATGGGAATGCTCGGGGTGCTGATTCTGAGCAGCACGGGGGGTGAAATCGCCATCACCCACGGGATGAAGGTGGTCGGTGAGCCGGAGCGGTTGCGGCCCCGCGCTTTGCTGCTCTTCCTCGGGCGGGCCCTTCGCAATACCTGGTTCTGGACCGGCGTGCCGCTGCTGGCGCTTTCCTTTTATTCCTTGCTGGTGCTGCTCTCCTGGGAGCCGGCCAGTTTTGTCATTCCGGCCTCCGCACTGAACTACGTCGTGGGAACGTTTGGGGCCAAGTACCTCCTCGGCGAAGAAGTGAACGCTGCGCGCTGGGCGGGTGTCATCCTGGTCTGTGCCGGCGTGGCCCTGGTGGCGGCGGGATAGGCAGAGAAGAGCAATGACGGCTCCCCGGACCGCGGTGTGCAGCAAGAAGATCAGTCTTTGATTCTTGGGAAGGCCGGCTCGGGAGAGAATGAGGGTGGGCGTGGCACATCGCGATTCAGCAGTGCTCTCGACCGCAGCCGCTTCTCGATCCACGCGCACCATCTTGATCCTGGTCCTCGCTGCGCTGGTGGTCCGTATCGCCGTGATTCCCTTTGTGATCGATGAGCACCTCAAGCCCGCTCGCGATCACTGGAAGTTCGGCTGGGAGGAAGGCAAGATCGCGCGCTCGCTCGCGACCGGCCAGGGCTTCAGTTCACCCTTCTTCGAGCGCACGGGCCCGACCGCCTGGACCACTCCGGTATATCCAGGACTGCTTGCCGGCGTCTTTTGGCTTTTCGGCGTCTACACGCGTGCTTCGGCCTGGGCCATCCTTATTTTGAACGCTGTCTTTGCCTCTCTCACCGGCATCCCCGTCTATTTCCTGGCGCGGCGCGGCTTCGGACCGCCCGCCGCCTTTTGGGCCGGCTGGGTCTGGACTCTCCATCCCTACTCCATCTTTCTCTCCTCCAGCTTCATCTGGGGAAACTGCCTCGATGCTCTGATGATGGCCCTGCTCCTCTGGGTCACGCTGGCGATCGAGGACCAGACCAGCCTCGTGCGCTGGATCGGCTATGGTCTCCTGTGGGGAGTGGCGGCGCTGAACAATGCGGTCGTCCTCTCCACGCTTCCTTTTCTTCTCGGATGGCTGGCCTGGCGCCGCCAGCGGCGCGGCAGAGCCTGGCGCTTGTCCACGATTGCCACGCTCTTGACGCTGGCCCTCACCGTCTCCCCTTGGTTCGTCCGCAACTACGCCACCTTCGGCCGCTTCATTCCCTTCCGCGACACCTTCTGGCTGGTCTTCTGGATGGGCAATACCGGGGACGCCTCCGCTCCCTATCCGGACTGGGCCAATCCGGCGCACAACGATGCGGAGCTCGCGAAATACTACCGCCTCGGAGAGCTTGGCTACATGCAGGAAAAGCGCAGTGCCTCGCTCGATTACCTCCGGCAGCACCCGGGCCTGTTCCTGCGGACTTCCGCCAAGCGCTTCCTCTTTACCTGGACCGGTTTCTGGTCCTTCAGGCCGGCCTATCTGGCTGCGGAGCCGCTGGAATTCGCCAACATTGGATTTTGCGCCGCGCTCACCGCGTTGCTGCTGGCCGGATTGCGCCGCGCCTATCTCCTCAACCGGCCGGCCGTGCTTCCTTTTGCGCTTGTCTTGCTCAGTTATCCGCTGGTGTACTATTTCACGCACACGGACATCGACTATCGCCATCCCATCGATCCCGTAGCGGCGGTTTTCATGGGCGTGCTGATCGCGGGCTGGCGCAGGAAGCACACGAAATCCGGCGCGGGATTCGGGACCACGGAATTCGTATCCGAATCCCCGGGCTTGCGGGGATAAGGGCGAGTGGACCGGGAGATGGCCTTGCAACTATTGCGATGGGCGGCGCTGCTTACAGCGCTCGGGCCGCTGGTCTACTACGCCCTGGCCATCTACTGCGGCTGGGATTTTTTCCGCCGCGTGCGCCGCACATCGCCGGCCGCTTCTTCTTTCACTCCTCCGGCGAGCATCCTCAAGCCCGTGCGCGGGGTGGACTGCGGCGCCTATGAGAATTTCGCCAGCTTCTGCCGCCTAGACTACCCCGAATACGAAATCCTCTTCGCCGTCGGCGACGCCGATGATCCCGTCATCCCGCTCATCGAGAAGCTGCAGCGCGAATTTCCCCGGCGCCGCATCCGGCTGCTCGCCTCCGTGCCCCAGATCGGCGCCAACCGCAAGGTGAACAACTTGTGCGCGCTGGTGCGCGCCGCGCAGCATGACCTGCTGGTGATCAACGATAGCGACGTGCGCGTCGAGCCCAGCTATCTGCGGGAAGTGGCTGCGCCGTTTGCCGATCCCCGGCTGGGCGCGGTGACCTCATTCTTCCGCGGCCGCGTCGAGGGCGGTGTCGCCGCCGCCCTGGAAGCCCTGGTGCTCGCCACAGAGACGGTGCCCAATGCCCTCGTGGCCCGGAAAATCGAGGGCAAGGTGCAATTCGCCTTCGGCTGGACCATGGCCACCACCCGCCAGCACCTCGCCTCCATCGGCGGCTTCGAGGCCATGGCCAATCACCACTCCGACGATTTCGAGCTGGGCAACCGCAGCTGACCTTCGGCCTGCCCTGGGCCGTCCTCGCCGCCCTTCTGGCGCCTTCCGTCACAATCGCCGCGAGCTATCTCGCGGCGTATCTGTTCCTGCGCTTGTTGCTCGTCTGGACCGTGGGCGTCTGGGGACTCGACGATCCCGTGACGCGGAAAAGCCTGTGGCTCGTGCCTCTGCGCGACGCCTTGAACTTTGCCGTGTGGATCGCCGGTTTTTTCACCAGCAAAATCCGCTGGCGCGGTCTGGAGTTCCGTGTCCAGAAGGGGCTTCTGGTTCCCGTGCAGGACGCCGGGGATGCGCAGGCCGCTCCCCGCGCCTGAACGCTCTGTTTTTTTGGCGGCCGGTGGTTGAATCAGGGCGATCCAAGTACTATAGAAGCTCCAAAGAATAAATCAGAAGGGACGCCGCAGGGCGTAACTCCTTTCGCCGGTCAAACGTCCAAGACCAGATATGCGCCTGAACGCCAAGCCAGCCTCCGGTACACAGGACACCAGCCGGCGTGCGGCACTGTTCCTTCTCCTGTTTTTCTCCGCGCTCGTCTACCTCGGCAATGCGGGCTTTCCCGGCCTGCTCGATGATGCCGACTCTTCCCACGCCATGGTCGCTCGCGAGATGCTGCAGCGCCACGACTGGGTCATCCTGTACATGAACGGCATCCGCTACCTGATGAAGGCCCCGCTGCACTACTGGGCCGTGGCCGCCAGTTACCGCGCGTTCGGAAGCAACGAATTTTCCACGCGTCTGCCCGTGGCCCTGGCCATGATCGGCCTGGTGCTGCTGGTGAACGCCTTTGCGCGCCGCTTTTTCGGCCCGCGTGCCGGCCTCTATAGCGGTCTGGCCGCCTGCACCGGCGCGGGATTTTTTCTCTTCACGCGCATTATGATTCCGGAGGCCATCTACGCCCTGGAATTCACCGCCGTCTTCTATCTGTTTCTGCGGGGCTGGACCGGCTCGCTCGAGCCGCGCCTGGCCTACTGGGGAGCCGCGCTGTTCACCGCGCTGGCCATGCTTACCCGCGGCCTCGTCGGGGTGATTTTTCCCGTGGCCGTCCTCGGCCTGTTCATCCTGGCCACGCGGGGCTGGGACCGCTGGCGCGAGTTGCGGCCCGTTTCCAGCAGCCTGGTCTTTCTCCTGGTTGCCGCCCCCTGGCACATCCTCGCCAGCCTCCGCGCGCCCACCTTCTTCTGGTCGTACTTCATCAACGAGCATTTCAAGCGCGCCGTCGGCACCCGCTTTCCACCGGACTACGAAGCGGTCCCGCTGTGGTTGTGGCTCGGCGCGCATTTCATCTGGTTCTTTCCCTGGAGCGTCTTTTTTCCAGGGGCTTTGCGGAATATCCCCCATCCCCGCACCTGGAAGGCATTGTCTATCGAAGGACAGGCGCGGCTGCTGCTGCTCTTTTGGGCCGGATTCATTCTGCTCTTCTTCTCGCTCACCTTTGGTTCGCGCATGGAGTATTACAGTTTCGGCGCCTGGCCGGCCATCGCCATGCTCTTGGGTACTGGCCTGGCGCAGGCGGAGCAGGATGGCCGGCGCTGGGTGGGCGCGATGCAGTCGGCGCTGGCGCTTCTCGGCGCGGGAATCGCCGGCGTGCTGGCCACCCTGCTGTGGCGCTCCGCCAACGTGCAGGTCCATGGCGATATCGCGTCGCTTCTGCAGGAGCGGGAAATCAATTTCTACCGCGTCTCCATGGCCCATGTGTTGGATCTGACCCCGCAGGCCTTTGCCGTGCTGCGGCTCCCGGCGGCGCTGGCTGCCGTGGCTTTGTTGTGCGGTTTCGGGGCCGCTTGGTGGCTGCGCCGCGCCCAGCGCGCCTCCGGCGCGGCGATCTGCATGGCCGCCACTATGGCCGTGTTTTTTTTCGCTGCCAATATCGCCCTGGGCGATTTCGGACCCTATCTTTCGGCGCGCCCGCTGGTGCGGAAAGTGCAGTCGCAGATGCGCCCGGAGGACGTGGTGGTCTTCTACGGCGAGTTTGACCTCGGCTCGAGCGTGGCTTTCTACACCCATCGGCGGCTGCTGCTTTGGAATGGGCGCTACAACAATCTCCTGCCAGGCTCTTACTATCCCGATGCGCCCCATCTGTTTCTGACGGATGCGGACTTTCTCCCGCTCTGGCAGGGCCCGCAGCGCGTCATCCTGTTTGTGCCCGCGGAGAAGCGCCAGGAAGCCATCCAGCGGCTCCCGGATGCGCGAGCCCACCTGCTTGCCGAATCCGGCGGAAAAGCCGTCTACGTCAATCATCCGCTTTCCGGCTCTTCTGCTCCGGGCGCCCCGGCGCCCGGAGCGGCGCCGGGAAATTGACGTGGCGCCGCGGGCGGCTCTAGAGTAACCACAAGAACGGACGGAATTCTTTGCCGATCCTGCTTCACTCGCTCTGGCGTTACGCGCTGCTGCTCGTGGCGGCGGCGCCCCTGGCCTATTACGCCGCCGCGACCTTGGCCGCCGCGCGCTTTTTCCGCCGCGAGCGCGCCCGCCAGCTCCCCGCGTTTACTCCCCCGGTGAGCGTCCTGAAGCCCGTGCGCGGCGTCGATTTCGCTTCCTACGAAAATTTCGCCAGTTTCTGCCTGCAGGACTATCCCGACTTCGAGCTGCTCTTCGCCGTCAACGATTCCGCCGATCCCGCCGTCGAACTGATCCACCGCCTGATGGCCGAATTCCCGCAGCGCCAGATCCGTCTGTTCATTGGCGCGCAGCCCCTCGGCGCCAACCGCAAGGTCAACAAGCTCTGCCGCCTGGCCGCCGCGGCGCGCCACGATATCCTCGTCGTCAGCGACGGCGATGTGCGCGCCGGCCCGCGCTACCTGCGCGAAGTCGCCGCCCCCTTCGCCGATCCGCAGACCGGCGTCGTCACCTGCTTCTACCGCGGCATCGCGCAAGAAAACCTCTTTGCCGCTATCGAAGCCATCGGCGCCTCTTCGGATTTTTTCGCCGGCGTCCTCATGGCCCATTGGCTCGAGGGCATGAGCTTCGCCCTGGGCGCCACCATGGCCACCACCAAAGCCTGGCTCGCCAAAATCGGCGGCTTCGAAGGCCTCGCCGCCACGCACTCGGACGATTACGAGCTCGGTCATCGCATCGCCCTGCAAGGCGGCCGCATCGTCCTTTCCCGCGAACCCGTCTGGACCATGTATCCGGCGCAGTCCGCGCGAGGTTTCTGGGAGCATCTGGGAGCATCAGGTGCGCTGGGCGCGCACCGTGCGCCTCTGCCGCCCGCTTTCCTTCGCCGGTCTGATCTTCACGCACGGCCTGCCCTGGGCCCTGCTCGCCGCGCTCCTCGTTCCCGGCAAAGCCTTGGCCGCCGCTTGGCTCGCCGGCTGGCTCCTCCTGCGCCTGCTGCAGGCCTGGGTGGTCGGCGTGTGGGGCGTCGGCGACGACGTTCTGCGCCGCAAGCTCTGGCTCGTGCCCTTCCGCGACGCTCTGTACTTTGCCGTCTGGCTCGCCAGTTTTACTTCCAATCGCATCACCTGGGGCGGCGCCGAGTTCGCGATGCAAAAGGGCCAGATGATCGCCGTCGAAGAAGACAACCCTGCCGCCGCGGCCCTTTCCACACGCCCGCGCAGTTAGCCGCCGGAACTCTAAACTCGTTCTCCCTCCGCAGCCTTTGCCGAATTTCGTATTTCGAGTTTCGCCTTTCTCCCCCGCCCGGGTTGACGCTTGGCGCTTTCCTGATTAAAGTAGAAGAGATGAATCGCGGTTGCCGGGACACCCGGAGTTGCCGCGGTTCCTTTTTGTTCCTCCCCGCTGGGAGGTCGTCCAATCGGTAGGACTCCAGACTCTGACTCTGGCTATCCTGGTTCGAGTCCAGGCCTCCCAGCCAAATTTTCTTGCCGCCAGCACCCAGGAAAGAAAGGCCTTCTGGCTTCTTCGCAGAAGACTTCGCGGAGTTGTCCGCGTTCGGGACGCACGTGGGTAGGGAATACCGGCTGGGCATCTCCAAGATGGGCAAGAAGTTCGCGCTCTTGCCGAACATGAGCAAGGTGCTGTGCACGGAGGAGTCGCCACGGCCTGTGAAGAAGCTTCCGCGGGCGCTGCGACCGGGCCCGAAGAAGAAAAGTAAAGGAAAGAGTGTCCGGGGCGGCTGGCCGAGCTGGCCGTCCGCTTTCCATCTTGACGCTGCTCCGATCGCTCGCCGCTGCGGATTTACCCTAAAAAGCTGCTTAAAGCCCCTTTTGGATGGGGTAGCCCTTGGCCACCCAGTCCGTGGCGAAGTCCGTGGGGAGGATGAGTACGCGCAGGTGCGTGAAGCCCATTTCGCGCAGCGCGGCGAAGGCCGGGCGGATGTTGGGGCAGTGCGAAAGGGGGCAGCAGCCGCAATAGACCACCAGATTCGTCTCGCGCGGAAGAGTTCCCGCCCATTTTTTCAGATCGGCAAGGCCCTGTGCGGCCGACGCGGAGCCGTGGAACGTAGCCCCGGGGATGTGCGCGCCTTCGAAGAGGGTGCGGAAACCGGCACAGACGACAACCGGGGCGCCGGCGCTCTTCGCCGCCGCGAGCTCGCGGACGAGATCCGCCGGCTGGACGGTCTGTGCGGGCGTCCAGGGATCGGACGCGGCGGGCGCCGGCAGGAATGCCAGCAGCACGGCGAGTGCGGCGAGCATGCCGAAAACGAGCAGGGCTTTCAGGGATGCGCTTTTTTTCTGGACAGGCATATGCGGACACCTCGCTAGGGGAATTTGTAACTAGCCGCCGGATTTCGCCGTGCGCTGGCGTTGCATTTTCTGCGCCGTGGTGCGCAGCGTCTCTGGGACGTTTTTGTTGGAGATGAGCATCTTGAGGTCCTGGGCATTCAAGAGCGGCAGCATGTGCAGAGAAACGTCCAGCGGCGTCTTGGGATTGTTCATGAGGCTGCGGATGACCAGGTAGTTCTTGCGGAAATTACGGTTGTTGGCGATGAGCCGCAGGATCTCGTCGCTCAGGTTGGTCATCGCCGCGAAGGATTCGACTTCGCGGTCGGTCAGGCGCGGCGACTGCAGGACGGCGCGCTGCACGACCTTGTTGGAATCGCGAATCAGCGAGCGCCGCTCGCCCGAGCCCCCTTTGAGGGCCAACTGCACACGCTGAGATACGGTCATCTTGGCGAGCCTTTGCAGCAGCGTCTGCTGTTTGACCTTATCCGGCTCCGCGGCGGCCACCCCTTCCGCCAGCGCGGCTTCATCCACCGCCGAGCTGCGCAGTTCCTCGAGCTGCTTTTTCTGGTTGATCGTGACCGAGGTGGAATGTTCGAGCGCGGCAGCCAGCGCCGGGCAGCCGCTGACGCGGTCCAGCTCCTCCATCAGCGCCTGGATGTGCTGCGTGGAAAGATGGCGCACCACGGGAACGAGATCTTCGGCGGGGCAGGCCTTGTTGTGAACCAGGGCTTCGCCGATGCCCGGCTTGTCCGCGAGATTGTGCGCGCAGTAGTGGAAGAGCGCAGGCAGGGTCTTTTCCCGCTTGAGGGCGGCCACGAAGGACTCGACGGACTGCGCGAGCAGCGCCTGCTGGGCATGCTCGGCGATCATGGTGTCGTCATCGACGGAAAAGACGACCAGGATTTCGGCGCGGTCGGGGGGCTCGAGATGCAGGGTGCCGCCGCAGATGGCCAACTTGCGCTCGCGCGTGGCGCGCCCGATGCGAAACTGCTCGAGTTGTTCAGCGGTAAGAGGATCCACGGGTTGTCTGCCTCAGGTCTTTGCGACTTAAGCTGATTGTACCCGAGGAGCCGGGAGTGCCAATGGGCGGCATGGCCTGGCCGTTCAATTCCAGCAACACCGCGCTGGAGTCTGCGGCGGTTACTTCGAAGCGCTCATTGGCGGCGAAGTGCAGAGTGTCGCCGGAGTGCATTTCCCCGTCCAGGAGGACGACGCCGTCGGCCACGATGCGCACGCGGGTGGCGGCGCTGGCGGAAACGGAGAGATCCAGGGAGGAGTCCGCGGGGGCGCTGGCGGCAGGCTTCTTTTCCGCCGGCGCAAGTGACGCAGCGGCGGCGGGCGTGGTGACAGGGGGCGCGGTGGCCGCCGGTGTGCTGGCAGCGGACGCGGAGGATGGAGAATTCACCGGGACGCTGACCGCGGCGGTGTGCGCGGAGCGGCGCGCGGAAAGACGGCGCCAGCCGTAGACAGCGCCGACGAGAAGCAGGAGGAACACGAGGGCGGCCACGGCGGCGGGGAGCCAGCGCGGCATCTCCTGAGGCGTGGGCGCGAGGGTCTGGTACGGCTGCGGGGGCGGCTCCTTGCTGCGGGCCAGATCGAATTCGGCGAGGAGGCTGTCTTCGTCGAGGCCGAGGTAGCGGGCGATGCTGCGCACGAAACCGCGGGCGAAGACGCCGCCGGGCAGCTTGCTCCACTCCTCGCTTTCCAGGGCTTGGAGATAGCGATTGGAGATGCGTGTGGCGGCGGAGATCTCATCCAGGGAAACCTCGCGCATCTCGCGCTCGCGCTTCAATCGCTCGCCAAAAGTGCCCTGGGCCATAAAAAGGAACCTGCCAGAAGTATGCGGCTGGTGACGGGGCGGGGTGCGGAAACCCGTCCGAGGAACTATAGGCGGGCCGTGGGGGAGTGTCAAACGGGAGCAAGAAAAAGAAGGTCAGCTACACGGCGCCTGATTCAGGCGAAGAGATGTACCAGCGGCATTGCGCCATCCGCCTGGCTTTAGGGAAAAAGCTTCAATCGCCGGTCTTGGAGAGGATCTTTACCAATTCGTATAAGAACGTCTGGCCTTCGTAGAAGGATTGCACGCTCATCCGTTCATCCCGTCCATGGAAGCGGATGTCATCGCGGTCCATGAAAAGACCCTGGACTCCATAAGTCGGAATGCCAGCCGCGCGCAGGTATGCCCCGTCGGTTGCGCCCATGACCATGGTTGGCACGACCGGCACACCGGGCCAAAGAGTGTCCGTGACGCGGCTAACGGCTTTCAATACATCCGGCCGCAAAGCAGAAGCCGGTCCCTTCGTCACGTCGTGGATAATCTTCACGGTGACCTGGTCGTCTGCCAGGATCTTTTGCAACGTGTTCTGCACATAATCGACGGAATCCTCGGGCAGGACCCGGCAGTTCACGGTCGCAGCCGCAAGTTGTGGCAAAGCGTTCATCGCGTGCCCGCCTTCCAATTGCGTTGCCACACAGGTAGTGCGGAGCGTGGCGTTCCACGCCGGAGAAGCCGCTGCAACCCGCGGCATGGCCTCCTGCGAACCTTCGGCGACCTTCGCGAGATCTTCTTTCAGGGGGCCCGTTTCGAGCTTGGCCATCTGCTGGAAATAAGCCGCGGTCACTTCGTTGGTCTTCAGCGGAAATCCGAAGTGCGAAAGGCGTTCCAGAGCGCCGGCGAGATGATAGATGGCATTATCCGGCACCGGCAGCGAGCTGTGACCGCCCTTGTTTCGCACCTCCAGCCGAAAATTGATCACGTACTTCTCGCTCACCTGCAAGTCGTTGGAGATATTCTTGCCGCCCGCCGATTCGCCCCAACCGCCCTCGTTCAGAGCCAGCTCTGCATCGATCAGATCCCGGTGGTTCTTGAGCAGCCAAACGACACCGTTGTACGGACCGCCGCCCTCTTCATCCGCGGTAAGCGCCACGATGATATCGCGGTCGGGCCGGAACCCTTCCTGCTTGTAGCGGATCAAGTTTGCGATCCAGATGGCCGCCTGTGCCTTATCGTCACCGGTGCCCCGGCCGTAAAAGTAGCCATCCTTTTCAATGAATTGAAACGGGTCCAGACTCCAGTCCTCCCGCTTGGCTTCCACGACATCCGTGTGGGCGAGAAGCAGAAGCGGCTTGCGGGCCCCCGTGCCGTGATAGCGAACCACGAGATTAGCCTTCTTTGGGTTCGCGCCGCCCACAAAGATATCGGACTCGGGGAATTCCGCGGCTCTCAACCGCGCTGCCGCTGCCCGGACAACGGGAGTGGTCGCGCCCGTCGTATAACCAGACTGGATTTCGACAAATTCTTTGTAGATAGCGTGCGCGAGCTGTTTTTCCGCCTCCGGCCGCATCGATTGGGCGCTGAGGGTAGCCGCGCAGAGAAACGGGATGAGGAGCAATCCGAGGATGGGACACTTTTTTACGGTCAGCATCGCGACATTGTTCCACGATGGGCATATTGATGCAACTTTTCAATGCCGCCTTTTCAATGCCGCCACACTTCTCGCGCGATTGCCTGAAGCCAATGCCCCTATGCTCTGGAGGGAGCCGATCGCCTTCCAGCGGCTTACCCGAGTGTGTTTAGGAAATGGCTCTGCTTGGCCGCCGAGTGTTTAGCGCTAGCTGGCGGGAACAGCCGTGGGGGCTGAAAAACTCACTCATTATCACCAGCCATCGGCAGGGTTACCCGCCCGCCGAGGAAACCCCACCGCTACTAGGCAGAAATGAGCGGCCAAGAGAGAGATGCGGGTATGGCAACCCAGGGCGAGGAGTTAGTTGCGCGTCGGAAAGCGGGCTGCTTATACTGGCCTGTAGCGCGGCCCGTCATGGGAACCTTTCCGCGGGTGCAGGCAGTAGTGCAGGCCGGCGGAGAACTTGAGGCACGGATTTAACCAGACATGGAGGAAGTGAAACAATTTCCGGCCGTGGAACGACGCCGCAACCCGAGTGTGGCGCTAGAACGGCGCGAAGCGGGCGAAGTCGCCATCTTCCAGGAGCTGGGCAAAGCCCTCACGTCTTCCCTCCAGCTCGACCAGGTCCTCAGCACAATTATGGAGAAGATTGACCAGTTTTTGCGTCCGGACAACTGGTCGCTGCTGCTGCTGGATGAGAGCAAGCAGGAGCTGTATTTCGAGCTGGCCATCGGCAAGGCCTCGCAGTCGCTGAAGGATGTGCGCATCAAGATGGGGCAGGGCATCGCGGGCTGGGTGGCGCAGCACGGGGAAGCCGTGGTGGTGCCGGACGTCTCCAAGGACACGCGTTTTTTCTCGCAGGTGGACGAAAAGACGAAAATGGAGACGCATTCGATCGTGGCCGTGCCGGTGAAGTTCCGGGACACCTGTCTGGGCGTGATCGAGCTGATCAACTGCTACGGCAAAGAGGGCTTCCAGGAGCGCGACCTCAAGCTGCTGGAGGCGCTGGCGGATTTCGCGGCCATCGCCCTGGAGAACGCGCGGCATGTGAAGCGCATCCACGAACTGACGATCACCGATGACTGCACGAGCCTGTACAACGCGCGGCACATGACATTTATCCTCGATACGGAAATCTACCGCTCGAAGCGCTACAACTACGAATTTTCCCTGGTGTTCATCGACCTGGACCACTTCAAGCTGGTCAACGATACACACGGCCATTTGGTGGGCTCGCGGCTGCTGGGGGAGATCGGCGAGGCGCTGAAGACCCACTGCCGGCTGATCGATTTTGCCTTTCGTTATGGCGGGGATGAGTTCGTGATCCTGCTGCCGCAGACGTCCAAGGAAAATGCGCTGAACGTGGCGCGCCGGCTGCACCGCCTGGTTCGCGAGACAGTGTGGCTGGTGAAAGAAGGCCTGAACATCCACGTCACGGCGAGCATCGGCGTGGCCGCCTATCCGCAGGATTCGCGCACCAAAGAAGGCGTGATGCACCTGGCGGACGAGGCCATGTACCTGGTGAAGAATACGAATCGCGACAGCGTGGCCGCGGCGAACATGGGCATCCTCAGCCCGCAGTCCGCGGAAACCCCCGGATCGCCGGACGCCGCCGGAAGTTCCCGAGCCACGGACAGAACCTGACCCCGGAAGCGCGCGCGGGCGCGTGTTGTTCCTTGCCTCTGGCTTACCTATACTCAAAGCGAACGGACGTTGACTGCTTCGCGGTCACACTTGCCGTTGACCGCTCTGCGGTCACACGTACAAAGGAGCCGGCGCACCCGCACGATGCGCAGAACAGAAGCGGCGCGCTATGCGCGCTGGTCGGCTGGCGTGGCGATGGTTCTGGTGGCCATTACCCTAGGGGTGTATGTGCAGCGCGGCTGGGTGGCCCGGCGCGAGCGGAGGAAGGCCCCGCCGCCGGCGCCGCCGAGCGTGGAGAAGCAATCCACGGCGCTGACCTTTTCGAAAGTGGAAGGGAACCGCACGCTGTTCACGGTGCGGGCATCGCGCTCCACGCAGTTCCGAGGGCGGGCGGAAGACCTCCTGGAAGACGTGCAGATCACGATTTTCGGGCGCAACGGCGAGCGCCACGACACGATCCACACGCGCAGCTGCCAGTACACCAAGGACGGCGGGAGGATCGCCTGCGCGGGCGAAGTGCAGATGGAGCTGCAGAGCGCCGCGGACGCGGAGCGCGCGGCGCAGGAGCGGGGAGCGCCGGCCACGCGCACCGTACACGTGGAAACGCGGGGCGTGAGCTTCGACCGCGAGAGCGGGGTGGCGCGCACGGAGCAGACCGTGAAATTCGCGTTCCCGGACGGGGAGGGGCAGGCGCAGGGGCTGGAGTATCGCTCGGACGAGGGGCTGCTGCGGCTGGAGAAAGACGTGCGCCTGCGGGTGAAGCGGTTGGCGGAGGGCCGGGGGAAGGCGGCGGGCGTGGCGGGCGAGGAAGTGAACCTCACGGGAGCGAGCCTGGAATACCGGCGGGAGCAGCGGGTGATGAAGCTGGGCGGGCCGGTGCACGCTGTGTCGGAAGCTGCGGAACTGGCGGCGGGAGAGATGACGCTGGAGTTGGACGCGAATTACCGCGCGCAGCGGCTGGTGGCGAAGGCGGGAGCGGCCAGCGGCGCGCGGCCGGAGGTGCGCGCGCAGCGCAGGGGCGGAGCGGGGCGGGTTTCCGCGGACGAGATGGTCGCGGAGTTGGATGCCGGCGGGGCAGTTCGCCAGGTGCAGGGAACGGGGCAGGTGCAGGGGGAATTCTTGAATGGGGCGGTGGCGACGACACTGGCCGCGCAGCACGTGGCCTTGGAATTTGCCGGGCGCAGCGCGGAGCCGCAGCAGTTGACGGCCACGGGCGCGGTGCAGGCGGAAACGCGCGCGGCGCGGCCAGGCGGCGCCGGGGAGACGCTGCGGCGGCTGCAGAGCGAGGCGGTGCGATTGAAATTCGCGCGGCGCGGCGCCAAAGGCGGGGCGCGCCTGGAGAGCGCGGAGACCCTGGCGCCGGGATCACTGGAGTGGGTTGACCGCTTTGCGGTCACACCTGGAGAAGAAAGCGGCGCGGGGCAGAGCGCGATGCGGCTGCAGGCGGAGCACATTCAGCTTGCGCTGCTGCCGAACGGACGCGCGGGCGAGGCCCTGGCGCGGGGGAACGTGCAAATCCAGCGGACGCTGCCGGGCCGGCCGGAGGAGACCAGCACGGCGCGGGAGGGCACGGCGCGCTTCGACGCGCAGGGCGACTGGACGGAGATGACGCTGCGGGGGGACGTGAAGGTGCGCGCCGGGGAGCGGCGCGGGCAGGCGGATACGGCAGTGTTCGTGCGGGCGGCGCAGACGGCGCAGCTGAGCGGAAACGCGCTGGTGAGCGATGCGGGAACGCGCACCACGGCGCACACGATTACCTTTTACCAAACCACGGGCGAGATTCTTGCGGAGGGCGGGGTGCGCTCGACGGATCTGGCGCCCCGCGGCGGGGCTGTGCAACTGGCTCCGGTGCCGGCGAATCTCTCGGCGGAGCGGTTGCAGGCCAATGCGCAGACGGGGCGGGCGGTCTACTCCGGGCACGCGCGGCTGTGGCAGGGCGATTCGGTGCTGGAGGCGGACAGGATCGAGATGCTGCGCAATGAGCGGGTGCTGAACGCGAGTGGAAACGTGCGCGCGGTCTTTCCTCAGACGGCGGCGGCACCGGGCGCGGCCGGGAGCCGGGCGCAGGGCGCGGGACGCGGCGGGCCGGCGCTGTGGCACGTGCAAGCCGGGACGCTGAGCTACCGCGAAGCGGAGAGCCGGGCGCGGTTGGAGGGCCAGGTGCTGGCGCAATCGGCGGGGCAGAGCATCCGCGCGGCGGCGCTGGACCTGGAATTCCGGCGCGGGGCGAACGGCGGGGCGCAGCAACTGAGCCGCGCGGTGGGCACCGGCGGGGTAACCGTGGCCCAGGATGGGCGGCGGGGCACCGCGGAGCGCGCGGAGTACAGCGTGAAGGAGGGGAAGTTCGTGCTTTCCGGGGGGAATCCGACGCTGTACGACGAGGCCAGCGGCACCACGACGGGGCGTCAATTGACCTTCTTTCTAGCGGATGATACGATCATCGTGGACTCAGAAAAAGGAACGCGCACGCTGACGAAGCACCGAGTCGAGAAATGACGAGGTATGCTGAAGCTTCAGGCCGCCGATATCAGCAAGACGTATCGTGGACGGAAGGTCGTTGACGACGTTGAGCTGGAGATCGGTCAGGGTGAAGTCGTCGGGCTTCTGGGACCTAACGGCGCAGGAAAGACCACTACTTTCTACATCCTCGTGGGTCTCACGCGGCCCGATTCCGGCCGAGTTCTCCTGAACGGCAGCGAGATCACGGACCTCCCCATGTATCTCCGGGCCCGCAGTGGAATCAGCTATCTCCCCCAGGAACCTTCGGTGTTTCGCCAGCTGACTTGTGAAGAGAACCTGCTGGCGGTGCTGGAGACGCTGCCCCTGACGCCGGAGCAGCAGCGGGACCGCCTGGAGGAGCTGTTGATGCAGATGGGGCTGGAGACAGTGCGGACGAACAAGGCCTACTCGCTGTCGGGCGGGGAGCGGCGGAGGCTGGAGATCGCGCGGTCGCTGACCCTGCAGCCGTCCTTCATTCTGCTGGACGAGCCGTTTTCAGGGATCGACCCGCTGACGGTGAAGGATCTGCAGGAGATCATCCGCGGGCTGAGCCGCATGGGGATCGGCGTGCTAATCACCGATCACAACGTCCGGGAAACATTAAACGTCACGGATCGCGCATACATCCTGAATCATGGCAGAATCTTTAGAGCGGGCACTCCGGAAGTGCTGAGCACGGACCCGGAAGTGCGCCGCGTATACCTGGGAGATCATTTCCGCCTGAACTAGCGGTGCGGGGTTCGCGGCGGAGAGCGAAACATGAGCTGGCAAGGACTCAAGCTCAATCTGAGGCTGGCGCAGAAGCAGATTCTGACGCCCGGTCTGGTACAGATGGTGAGCGTGCTCGCGCTCAACCGCCTGGAGCTCCGCGAGATGATCAACCAGGAGATGGTGGAAAATCCCGTCCTGGAAGAGCTGAGCGAAGAGCCTACGGTCTCCGACAACTACAGCGATGAAACCTTCCTGAAAGCCGAAACCGAAAAGATTCCGGAAAAAGAAGCGGCGAACCCTTTTGATGAATTCGACGTGGGCAGCTTTTTCAACCAGTACCTGGATAGCGGTGGCGACGGCGGGCAATCGCAGGAGCGCGAAGTCTCCGAGCGGCCCTCCTTCGAGAAGTTCCTCTCCTCGCCGACCGGGCTGACCGAACATCTGACTTGGCAACTGAGCGTGACCATCTGCTCGGAGAGCGTCTGCGAGATCGCCGAGAGCATTATCGGCAACCTGGACGAAAACGGCTACCTGATGGCGACGCTCGAAGAGCTGGCGCAGGAGGGCCAGTATTCTCTGGAGGATATTGAGGACGCGCTGGCGGTGGTGCAGGAGTTCGACCCCCTGGGAGTGGGCGCGCGGGACCTGCGGGAATGCCTGCTCATGCAGCTGAAGACCCTGGACCCGCAGAACACGCTGGCGCAGCAGATCGTCGCGGAGCACCTGAAGTTCGTGCAGGCCAACCAGCTGAAGGAGATCGCGCGCGCGCTGAACCGTCCGGTGGAAGTGGTGAAGCACGCCGTGGACGTGATCAAGAAGTGCGATCCGCGGCCGGGGCTGCGCTACAACAAGACCGAGCCGCGGCTGGTGGAGCCGGACGTTTACTTCCGGAAAGTGGACGACCAGTGGCAGGTGTTCCTGAACGAGGACGACATGCCGCAACTGCGGCTGAGCCCGACCTACCGGCGGCTGCTGGCGCGGGACGCGGCGGACCGCGACGTGCGCAATTACGTGAAAGAGCGCTTCACGGCCGCGATCCAGCTGCTGAAGAACATCGAACAGCGCAAGCACACGATCCTGCGCGTGTGCCAGTCGATCATCGCGCGGCAGGGCGAATATCTGGACCACGGACCGGACGCCCTAAAGCCGATGATGATCAAAGAGGTTGCGGAAGAGGTGGGCGTGCACCCCTCGACGGTGAGCCGTGCGGTGGCCAGCAAGTACGCGCACACGTCGCAGGGCGTGATCGAGCTGCGCTCGTTTTTCTCCGAGTCCGTGAACGGGCCGGAGGGCGGCGGGATGTCGCTGCTGACGCTGAAGCGCGTGGTGAAGAAGATGATCGAGGAAGAAGATACGGCCAAGCCCCTGACCGACGACCAGATCGCGAAGAAGCTGGAAGAAAACGGCATTCGCGTGACGCGGCGCACGGTGGCCAAATACCGCGAAGACATGCGCATCCCCAGCACCCACCAACGCCGGGTGAAGGCCTAGGCGCGGCGGCTCCGTGAAACGCGCGCCGACCCACGAAGCCCGCCAGCTGGTCATCCTCACCGGCCTCTCCGGTTCCGGGAAAAGCACGGTCTTGCGGGCGTTCGAAGATATGGGTTTCTACTGCGTGGACAATCTGCCGGTGGAGCTCATTCCGACGTTTGCGGAGCTGCACGCGCAGGGGGGCGGGGAATTCAGCCGTGCGGCGCTGCTGGTGGACGCGCGGGAAGGCGCGCAGCTGGAAAAGCTGCCGCCGCTGTACCGCAAGCTGAAGCGCGAGCATCCGGTGACCCTGGTGTTCATCGAAGCGAGCGAGGACGCGCTGCTGCGGCGCTACAGCGAGACGCGGCGGCCGCATCCGCTGGGCAAGGATTCTTCGGTGCGCGAAAGCCTGAAGCGCGAGCGGACTATGGTGGACCCGATCCGCAAGATGTCGGATGTGGTCATTGATACGTCGCGGTTCAACGTCCACGAACTGCGGCAATTCATCACCAAGCGGTTCAAGACGGCCGAGCACCAGCCCCTGCTAGTGTCGTTGGTGAGTTTCGGATACCGCTATGGGCTGCCGACGGACGCGGATCTGGTTTTTGACGTGCGCTTTCTGCCGAACCCGCATTTCGTGGCGACCCTGCGGCGGTTTTCCGGGCGCGCTCCCAAGGTGGTGCGCTACCTGAAGTCGTTTCCGCAGACGGGGGAGTTTCTGCGGCGGATCGAAGGACTGCTGACTTACCTGATCCCCCACTACATCCGCGAGGGAAAAAGTTATCTGACCATCGCCATCGGCTGCACGGGAGGCCGGCACCGCTCGGTGATGCTGGCGGAAGCGATGCGCAAGGCGCTGGCGAAGCGCGGATTCGAGACCAAGGTCGTGCATCGCGATGTGGAGAAGTAGGCGGGGCGTCTCGCGCCACGCCCTCGGGAGACGCGCCGGGACCCCGGGGAAACTTGACAGGCCGCAGCGCGGCGCATAGCGTACCAATTGCGAATTTCCGGGGAAGAGAAAGGCGAGGGCTTGCTGGTTTCACCCCAATTGCGCCGGTTGTTGAGTTATGTGCGGCCGTACCTGGTGCGCATGTCGCTGGGCGTGGTGTTGCTGGCGTTCGTGGCCCTGGCCGAAGGGCTCATCGCCCTGCTGCTCCGGCCGGGGATTGACCAGGTGCTGAAGCCGAATCTGTCCGTGTCCAGCGTGCCGCTGGTGACCATCCCGTGGTCCCACAAGGTGATTTACCTGAACCACTTTTTTCCGCCGAGCATTCACAATGTGTGGACGATTTTCGCGATCAGCCTGGTCATTCTCTCCGTCGCCAAGGCCGTCGCCGAATATCTGGGCGCGACGCAGATTCAATACGTGGGCCACGCGGCGGTGACCGATTTGCGCAATGCGGTGTACGCCAGGATCATCCGCCAGCCGATCGGCTTCTTCCAGCACAATCCGACGGGGCGGGTGCTTTCGACGACCATCAACGACGTGGAGCGAACGCGGATCGCCCTGTCGGAATATCTGGCCGACCTCTTCCAGAAGGGCTTCACCTTCCTGGTGTTCGTCGCCGTGCTGCTGGTGGTGAACTGGAAGATGGCGCTCTGCGCGGCGGTGCTGCTGCCCCTCGTGGTGCTGCCGGTGAACAAGTTCGGCCGGAAGATCCGGCGCTCGGCGGAGAAGAGCCAGACGCGGCTGGGAGACCTCAGCCAGATCCTGCAGGAAACGGTGAGCGGGAACCGGATCGTGAAAGCCTTCGGGATGGAGGAGTTCGAAATCAGGAAATTCCGCGAAGCGGCGCGGCGGCTGCTGCGGGAGAGCATGCGCTGGGTGCGGGCCGCGGTGATTACCTCGCCTCTGATGGACCTGCTGGGCGCGGTGGTCATCCCCCTGATCCTGCTCTATGCGCGGGACCAGATCCGGCATCAGGTGATGACCGAGGGACAGTTTTTCGTGTTTCTGTATGCCATGTTCAACGCCTACATGCCGGTGAAGCGCATGGGCTACGTCTATCAGCAGTTCCAGGCGGCGCAGGGCGCGAGCACCCAGGTGTTCGCGTATCTGGACCGCGAAGAGGAAGTGCACGAGGCGGCCGGGGCGCGCCAACTGGAGACGTTCTCGGGTGAGATTGAGTTCGACGATGTAGGGTTTGCCTACGAACAAACACCGGTGCTGCGGGGGATCAGCTTCCGCACGCGCAAGGGCGAGGTGATCGCCCTGGTGGGGTCGAGCGGGGCAGGGAAGACCACGCTGGTGAATTTGCTGCCGCGCTTCCACGACGTGACCAGCGGAGCAGTGCGCATCGACGGGGTAGATGTGCGGGAACTGTCGCTACGCTCGCTGCGCAGCCAGATCGCCATAGTGACGCAGGAGAACATCCTGTTTCACGACACCGTGTGGAACAACATTTGTTACGGGCAGACCAACGTGGAGGAAGCGCGGGTGGTGGCGGCGGCGCAGGCGGCGCTGGCCCACGATTTCATTCTGGAGCTGCCCCAGGGGTACCATACCGTGCTGGGCGAACGCGGTCAGAGATTGAGCGGGGGGCAGCGGCAGCGCATCGCCATCGCGCGGGCCATCTTGAAGGATTCGCCGATTCTCATACTGGATGAAGCGACGTCGGAGCTGGATTCGGAGTCGGAGCGGCTGGTGCAGGCGGCGCTGAGCAACCTCATGGTGGGGCGCACGGCGTTTGTGATCGCGCACCGCCTGGCGACGATCCGGCGGGCGGACCGCATCCTGGTGCTGGAAGACGGGCAGATCCGGGAAACCGGCACGCACGGGGATCTGCTGACGCGCGGCGGGCTGTATGCGCGGCTCTACGATTTGCAATTTGCGGATGACGAGAGCCTCGCGCCGGCGCGAGCGGAAAACGGACAGTTGCGGGAGCCAGCGAGCCAATCATGAGTGCAAACCGGGAAACGGCAGGGCGGATGCAGGAATGCGTATCGATGACGGGCTTTGCCATGGCCCGCGGCGAATACCAGGGCTGGGCCCTGCGCATGAGCGTGAAGAGCGTGAATCACCGGTTTTTGGACGTGAAGCTGCGCCTGCCGGAGGGATTCGATCTCTACGAAGCGAAGCTGCGCCAAGCGGTGCGGGAAAAGATTCAACGGGGGCACGTGGAGGTATACGTGAATATGGAGCCGAGCGGGGCGGCGCCGCTGCAGATCAATCAGGAACTGGCGCGGGCCTTTCTGCATGCGGCAGAGGAGCTGCGGCGACAGACCCAGGGGCCGAGCGGAGTGGACGTGATCGCACTGCTGCGCCTGCCAGGAGTGGTGATGGGCGTGGCGCCGGCGGTGCCGGAAACGGAAGAAGAGCAGGAACGCATGGGCGGCGCCCTGGTGGCCTGCCTCACGGAGGCCCTGGGGAAGCTCGTGGAGATGCGCCGGATCGAAGGGCGGCATCTGGTGGAAGAGTTGCGCGCGCGGCTGGCGCGCATCGCCGAGCAGGCCGCGCAGATCCGGGAACTGGCGGTGAAGGTGCAGCCGGCGTTTCACCGGCGGCTGGAAACGCGGCTGAAGGAACTGCTCAGCGGGTCGGGGCTGGAGCCGGCGCGCATCGCGCAGGAAGCGGCGCTGCTGGCGGAGCGCAGCGACGTAAGCGAGGAACTGGACCGGCTGCGCAGTCATCTGACACAATTCGCGCAGCTCCTGGACAGCGGCGGGGAAGCCGGCAAGAAGCTCGATTTCCTGCTGCAGGAGATGCACCGCGAGGCCAACACCCTGCTTTCGAAGACCCCGGGCGCGGAAAGCGAAGGACTGGCCATCACCGGGCTGGCGCTGGAGGTCAAGTCGGAGATTGAAAAGCTGCGCGAACAGGTGCAGAACATCGAATGAGCGCGGGGAGCCAGGTCGAGCCGATGGTGCTGATCGTGTCGGGTCCTTCGGGATCGGGAAAATCTACACTGGTGCAGCGCATCCTGGAGCTGGAAGATACGATGCCCTCGATCTCCTGCACGACGCGCCCCCGGCGCGCGACCGAGAGCAGCGGGAAGTGCTATGATTTTATTGGAGAAGCCGAGTTTGAGGCCATGGTCCGGCGCGGCGAATTTCTTGAGTACGCGCGGGTCTTCGGCAAGCACTCCTACGGCACGCCGCGCAAGTGGCTCGAGAAGTCGCGGGCGACGCGCAAGGACCTGGTGCTGGAGATTGACGTGCAAGGCGCGGCGCAGGTGAAGGAGAAGCTGCCGGAAGCGGTGGCCATCTTTATCTTGCCGCCGTCGCGGGAAGAGTTGGAGCGGCGGCTGCGCAGCCGGGGGCAGGATTCCGAAGACGAAATCCGGCGGCGGCTGGGGCAGGCGCGGGATGAGATTCAGGCGTTCGGCCGGTATTATGATTATTGCGTGGTGAATGACGACGTGGAGCGCGCGGGACGCGAAGTGCAGGCCATCGTAGTGGCGCTGCGCTGTGCCAGCGCGCGCAACCGCGTCCGGGTTCAAGAGCTTCTTGCCTCGTTCGGAGGGAAAGATTGAGATGAGCGCGCAGTCCAAAGCACCAGAAAGCAAGTTTGCCTATGTCGTCATCGCGGCACGCCGCGCGCGCCAGCTCATGGCCGGCGCCCCGCCGCTCCTGGATAATCCCCACACGCAGAAGGCGACGCGCGTCGCCCTGGAAGAACTCGATCACGGTCTGCTGGAGTTCGAACTGCCGGAAGTTCCGGCAGAAGATGACAAGGAAAGCAAGCGCCGGAAGTAGCCGCGCGCGGAGGCGGGATGCGCATCACCCTGGGCGTGACCGGCGGCGTGGCGGCCTACAAGGCCGCCGAACTGGCGCGCCGTCTGCAGCAGGAGGGCTTCTCCGTGCAGGTGGTGATGACCCGCAGCGCGCGGGAGTTCATCACCCCGCTGACCTTCGCCGCGCTCACCGGACAGAAAGTAATCACCGAGCTGTTCGCCGCCGACTCCGGCGGCCCCCCCAATCTCGACAGCGCCATCGAACACATCGCCGTCGCGCAACGCACGGACCTGCTGCTGGTGGCTCCAGCCACCGCGGAGACTCTTGCGAAATTCGCACGCGGCCTGGCTGACGATTTCCTTTCCACGCTGTACCTGGCGGCGACGGCGCCGGTCGTGGTGGCCCCGGCGATGAACGTGAACATGTGGCAGCACGCGGCCACGCAGGAAAATGTCGCGATGCTGCGGGCGCGGGGCGTGCGCATCGTGGAGCCCGGCGAAGGCTACCTGGCCTGCGGGATGACCGGAGCGGGGCGGCTGGCGGAAATCGACGAGATTCTGGCGGCGGTGCGCGAGGCGCTGCAGCTGAAGCATGATCTCCAGGGGGAGACCGTGCTGGTGACTGCCGGGCCGACCTGCGAAGACCTCGATCCGGTGCGCTATCTGACCAACCGCTCCTCGGGGAAAATGGGTTATGCGGTGGCCGAAGCGGCGGCGCGCCGCGGCGCCCGCGTGATTCTGGTGAGCGGGCCGGTGGCGCTGGCGGCTCCCGAGGGCATGGAGCGGGTGAGCGTGCGCACGGCGGAAGAGATGCACCGCGCGGTGCTGGAGAAATTCCCGTCGTGCACGGCGGCGGTTTTCGCGGCGGCCGTGGCGGATTACCGTCCGGCGGAGAAGCGGACGCAGAAGATGAAGCGCAACAAGGCGCCGCTCACGATTTCTCTCGAACCGACTCCGGACATCCTCGCGGACGTGGCGCGGCAGAAGGGCCAGCGGGTGCTGGTGGGCTTCGCGGCGGAGACCGAACACCTGGCGGAAAACGCGCGCAAGAAGCTGGCGGCCAAGAACGCCGACCTGATCGTGGCCAACGACGTGAGCGCACCGGGCGCGGGCTTCGACCAGGACACCAACGTCGTGACGCTGTTCGCCCGCGACGAGCGCGAGAGCGCGCTGCCGCAGATGAGCAAATTCGAAGTCGCCCAGCGCATCCTCGACGAAGTGCTGCGGCTGCGCGCCACGCCGCGCCTGGCGCCGGTGGCTCGGCGCTCGCAGGCCTGAAGCGATCATGCCCGCCCGCCTCGACGAAGCACTCCGCGAAAAGCTGACCCAGCGCCTCCGCTACTACGAGGACATCGGAATCACTCTGTTCTATCGGGGCCGGGCTGCGGCGGCCGCCGCGGCCGAGCCGGAATTGCCGTCCATTGAGCTTTCCGTGGAAGCCCCCGTGGAAGAATCTGTCGCATACGAATCCCCATCCGCTGCTGTCCCGGAAAAGGAAGAGATCTTGGCGAAGCGCTCTGCCGCACCCGCAACATCCCATTCCAGCCCTGCCGTGCCGAAGGCCGCTGTGCTTTTCACTCCCCCGGCGCTCTCGCTCTTCGAATCCGCCGCGCGCGTGGCCGGCGATTCGCTGGTAAAAATCCGCGCGGAGATCGGCGAGGACTGTCAGCGCTGCAAGCTGTGCCGCCAGCGCAGCAAGATCGTCTTCGGCGACGGCAATCCGCGCGCCGAGCTGGTCTTTGTGGGCGAAGGGCCGGGGCACGACGAAGATGTGCAGGGACTGCCGTTCGTGGGCCGCGCCGGGAAGCTGCTGACGCAGATGATCGAGGCCATGGGCCTGGCGCGGCAGGACGTGTACATCTGCAACGTGGTGAAGTGCCGCCCGCCGGAGAATCGCCAGCCGGAAAAGGACGAAGTGGAGATTTGCTCGCCCTACCTGGTGCGGCAGATCGACGCGATCGCGCCGAAAGTGATCGTGGGCCTGGGAGCCACGGCCTCGCGCACCCTGCTCAACACCGAGCGCGGAATCTCCCAGTACCGCGGAGAGTGGCAGGAGTTCCGCGGCAGGAAGTTCATGGCCACCTATCATCCCGCCTACCTGCTGCGCAACCCGGCCGCCAAGGCCGACGTCTGGAAAGACCTGCAGAAAGTCATGGCCGTGCTCGGCCTGGCTCCCAGGAAGGGCAAGCCGGCGTAGCCGGCATGGCAATTCTCCGTGGCCTGTCTGCCGCGCTGCTCCTGCGGGAGAAGCCGCCGCTGCCAATCCTGCTAAACTACAACGCGCAATGAGCGAACTGTACTGCGATGTGGCGTTGCCGGTGCCGCTGGCCTCCCTCTTCACCTATGCCGTGCCGCGGGAGATGGCGGAGACCGTGCGCGTGGGTAGCCGGGTGCTGGTGCCCTTCCGGCGGCGCACCTTCGTGGGCGTGGTGGTGGCGCTGGGTACGCAGCCACCGGCCACGGCGCAGATGCGGCCCATCACCCAGCTGCTCGATCTCCTGCCGGCGCTGCCTCCCTCCCTGATGGAACTCGGCCAGTGGATCACCAGCTACTACCTCGCTCCCCCGGGCGAAGTCTTTCGCGCCATGCTCCCGCCGGTGACGGAACTGCGCTCGCGGCAGGAGCTGCGGCTCACGCGGGCGGGGCGCGCGGCAATTGCCGAAGGCCCAGAGGGCGGCCTCTCCGCGGACGAACTGGACACGTTGCAGGAAGTGGAGCGCGGGGAGAAGCGCGCGGGATTTGCCGTGCTGCCGAAGCAGGAAGAGAAGAAAACGCTGGCCGCCCGGCTGCTGCGCCGCGGCCTGCTGCAATTGCAGGAAGGCCTGGTCGGGACGAAACGCCGGCTGCAGCGCGTGATCGCCTGGAAGAGCGGGGCAGCGGAGAGTCTGACGCACCTGGCGGAAAAAGAGGAGCGCATCCGGCAGATACTGGAAGTGGAGCGCGGGCCGCTGCCGCTGCCGGTGCTGTTGCGCGTGGCGCACGTGACGCGCGCGGTGATCGAGCGCCTGGTGAAGCAGGGGTTGCTCGAGAGCTGGGAAGAGCCCATCGATCCGGGCGAAGATCCCTTCGATGCGGGCTTCACACCCCCGGCCCACGAGCTCAACGAAGGGCAGGCGGCGGCGGCCGCGGCGATTCGCGCGCGGCTGGATGCGGGGGAATTCGGCGTGAGCCTGCTCTTCGGCGTCACCGGCAGCGGGAAGACGGAAGTGTACCTGCGCTGCGTGCAGGAGACGCTGGCGCGGGGCAAGACGGCCATCGTCCTGGTGCCGGAGATTGCGCTGACGCTGTGGATCGGGCGGCTGTGCCGCTCGTGGTTCGGGGCGCGCTTCGAAGGCGTGGCCGTGCTGCATTCGGCGCTGAGCGACACCGAGCGCGCCCGCGAATGGTGGCGGGTGCGCAATGGCGAGGCCCGCGTGGTGGTGGGGACGCGCTCGGCGGTCTTCGCGCCGCTGGAAAACCTGGGCCTGCTCATCGTCGATGAGGAGCAGGAGGGCAGCTACAAGCAGGAAGAGACGCCGCGCTATCACGGGCGCGATGTGGCCATCGTGCGCGCCCAGCGGGAGAAGGCCGCGGTGCTGCTGGGTTCGGCCACGCCGTCGCTCGAAAGCTTTCACCACGCGCGCTCGGGAAAGTACCAGTTGCTGCGCCTGGGCGGCCGCGTGGAAAACCGCCCCATGGCGCCGGTGGAGATCGTGGACCTGCGCGACGACTTCCGCGAATCGCACAACACCAGTCCGATCTCGGGCGGGCTGCGGCGCGGCATCGAAGAGTGCCTGGCGGCGAAGACCCAGGCGCTGATCCTCATCAACCGCCGGGGCTATTCCTGGTTCGTGCTGTGCCGGAGTTGCGGGCTTTCGGTGCAGTGCGCGAACTGCAGCATCTCGCTTACCTATCACAAGCAGCGCAACCGCCTGGAGTGCCACTACTGCGGCGCCATGCAGCCCGTGCCGAAGAAGTGCCCGAAGTGCGCGTCGCAGTACCTGCACTATTTCGGGGAAGGCTCGGAGCAGCTGGAAGAACGCCTGCGCAAGGAGTTTCCCGGGGCGCGCGTGGGGCGGCTGGACCGCGACACGGCGCGCACCAAGCGCCAGTATCAGGAGACCCTGGCGGCGTTCGCCGGCGGCGCGCTGGATATTCTGGTGGGCACGCAGATGCTGGCCAAAGGGCACGACTTCCAGCGCGTGACGCTGGTCGGCGTGGTCTCCGCGGACTCCACCCTGAGCCTGCCGGACTTCCGCGCCGCCGAGCGCGCCTTTCAACTGCTGACGCAGGTGGCGGGCCGCGCGGGGCGCGGCGAGTTGCCCGGCCGCGTGCTGGTGCAGACCTTCTATCCTGAGCACTACGCGATCCGCGACGCCGCGCAGCAGGACTACGAGGCGTTCTTCGAGCGCGAGCTGCACTTCCGCCGCATGATGGGCTATCCGCCCTTCACCGCGCTGGCCAATATCCTCGTGCGCGACACCTCCTTGGAAAATGCCATCCGCTGGTCGCGCAAGCTCGGCGAGTTCTTCGCGCCGCACGACGGCCAGGGCGTGAAGGTGCTGGGGCCGGCGGCCGCGCCGCTGGCGCGCATTAAGAAGGAGCACCGCTTTCAGTTTCTGCTGAAGTCGCCGAAGCGTTCGCTGCTGACCAACCTCCTGCAGCAGACCCTGGCCTTCTGCGCGGCGCAGGAGATTCCGCGCACCGCCGTGCTGGTGGATATGGATCCGCTGAGTCTGTTGTAGGCCTGCTGTGGTCTTCTTTTGTAGCGGCGCCCGACAGGCCGGCAACTTGCCGTTGTGGCGCCTGCCGAAGTTTTCCCGAGACGCTCGAGATACAGCCCCCCTGAAATTTTCAGGCCGCGCGTTTGTGCCAGAAGAAGTAGGCGGGGAGACCGAGGGCGAAAAGTCCGATGGCGATGGCGATGTTGGCGAAGCCCTGGGGATCGCGCAGCGCGACGTAGACGGCGTTGCCGACCAGGGCGGCGGCGACAATCACAAAGAGCAGCGGCGTCCAGGGATAGAAGGGGACGCGGTAGGGAATGGCTTTGGCGCCGTTGGCGCGGCGCAACGGGAAGATGCTGGCGGCGCCCAGGCCGTAGAAGATCCAGCCGATGAAGATGACCCCGCCGATCAGCTCGGTGAATTTTCCCGCGCAGGCCAGCAGGGCCGACCACACACCCAGGCTGATGACCGCGGCGGCGGGGGTGCGGAACTTGGGGTGCACCACGGCGAGCTTCTTGAAGAACAGATTGTCCTGGGCCATGGCGAAGAAGACGCGCGGGGCGGTGAGGATAACGCTGTTGGCGGCGCTGAAGGTGGAAATCAGGATGGTGAGGGCCACGATGCGGCCGGCCCAGGGGCCGAGGACGGCGGCGATGGACGTGGCGGCGATGGTGTCGCTGGCGGCCGCCGCGGCGGGGCCCAGCGCGACGAGATAGGCGAGCACGGCAATCAGATAGAGGCCGGAGAGAACGAGCGAGCCGGAGAGAAACGCGCGGGGAAAACTTTTCTGCGGATCCAGGACTTCGCCTGCGCTGTAAGTGCCGAACTGCCAGCCTTCGTAGGCCCACAGGACGGTAATCATGGCCAGGCCGAAGCTGGAGAGCAGCGAGAAGCCGTGCTGGTGGGAAACGAGCGCCGGGGGTAGATCCGCGGCATGGTGGCCCAGGGAGAGCAGCACGGCGCTCAGGATGACGATGATCAGCACCTTGATGAGCGTGGTCCAGTTCTGCAGGTCGGAACTTTTTCGCGTGCCCCAGACGTTGACCGCGGTGACCACCCCGATCATCAGGACGGCGGCAGCGGTGGTGCCGCCGCTGGAGAGGGGAATGACTTCGGCGAGGTAGCGGCTGAAGGCCCGGGCCAGCGCGGCCACCGAGCCGCTGGCAATGACCAGGAAGAGGCACCAGCCGTAGAGAAAGGCCAGGGGGCGGCCAAAGCCGTCGCGGATGAAGCAGTAAAGGCCGCCGGCGGAGGGATTCGTGGCCGCCAGCTCGGCATAGGTGAGCGCGCCGAGCAGCGAAAGGATGCCGCCGATGATCCACACCAGCATGGCGGCGCCGACGGAGCGGTCCACCTGGCGGAGAATGATGCCGGGGGTGAGGAAGATGCCGGAGCCGATGACCGATCCGACGAACAGCAGGAGGAGGTCGCGCAGCCGTAAGGTACGAATCAGTGTGCTCATGCATCTCCCGGCGAAACGATTGGCGAAAAGCAACTGGCAGTTTGCGTGAAGCGGTGCAGAGACTGACAGTTGAGATCCTCCGGCCCCGGCAAAATCCGCCGGTACCTTAGGAGGACGGTCCAAAAACTAATTGCAGCACGCAGCTAGTGCAACAGGAATCCGGTGATCGAGACAGCTACGCCCGAGGTGGCGGAAATGACTCCGAGCACGGGAAAAAGCTTCTTCTTGGAAATGAAGTACAGCGAACAGAGCACGAGGCCGAGCTCGAGAAAGCCCTCGCCGAGGTCGAAGCGCAGGGCCTGCTTTTCCGCCAGCACGCATTCTTTTTCCTTCGTCTGCGCCTCTTTCTGGATCTCCTTGGCTTCTTCGGCGTAGCGCTCCATTTCGATCTTGTAGCGCTCGATGAGGGCGGCGGATTTCTCGGTGAGCGGAAGGTTGCTGAGGAGGTCGCGCCCGAGCTCGAGGTTGTGACCTTTGATCTTCTTGGCCTGATAGAAGGACCACTGGTCGTTGGCTTCGGTGCGCACGATCACCGCCTGGGTATGCGAGCGGTGGGACTGGATGGTAACCACGGCGAGAAACACGCCGATGACCGCGGCCATGATGCCGATCCTTTGCCCGGCCGGATCCGACTCATGTCCGCCTTCGTGATGCATCTCGTGTTCCACGGGTAGCGACTCTCCTTCGCTTCAGATTGTGCAGTGGAGACAGCCAAAAAATAATCATACCGTCCCTGCAGCCGGGGTCAACGGTAAGTTCGAAGGGAAGTGCGGGGGCGGCGGAGAGGCGGGTGCGCTTTTCTTCGGCCGCGCCGGGAACGGCGCGGAGGAGGGAGCCGGGTAAGCGCCTTGCGGTGTGCGCCGCGGCGAGCGCCGCCGCGCCTTAGATGCCTTGCAGTTCTTTGCCGGGCTTGAAGCGCACGGCCTTGCCCGGGGGGATGCTCACTTCTTCCCCGGTGCGGGGGTTGCGCCCGATGCCGGTCTTGCGCGGCTTGACGCTGAAGACGCCGAAGCGGCGCAGCTCGATGCGCTGGCCGCGGCCCAGGGCGCTCTTGAGCGCCTCAAAGATGGTTTCCACGGCCTGTTCGGCCTTGGTGCGGCTGATATTCGTGCGGGTCACGACGGCGTTGACGATGTCCAGCTTGATCACAGAGTCCTCCCCGGACCGCGGCGAACCCGATGCTAGTTGCTGAGTTCCGGGTTGTCAAGACGTGCCCTGTGTACTACACTGCGCTTCTTTTTGCAGCACACCATTCTTCGCTGAGAGCCACGGGAGGTACGGATGTCGGTCAAGCCGGATCGCTGGATTCGCCGCATGGCGTTGGAACACAAGATGATTGAGCCGTTCACGGACCGCCAGATGCGCGAAGGGGTGATCAGCTACGGCGTATCGTCCTACGGCTACGACATCCGCGTGGCCGACGAGTTCCGCATCTTCACCAACGTGAACTCCACCATCGTGGATCCCAAGCATTTCGATCCCCGCTCGCTGGTGGATTTCAAGGGCGACGTGTGCATCATCCCGCCGAATTCCTTCGCGCTGGCGCGCTCCATCGAATATTTCCGCATCCCGCGCAACGTCCTGACGCTATGCGTGGGCAAGTCCACCTACGCGCGCTGCGGGATCATCGTCAACGTCACGCCCTTTGAGCCGGAATGGGAGGGCTTCGTGACCCTGGAGATCAGCAACACCACGCCGCTGCCGGCCAAGATCTACGCCAATGAAGGACTCTGCCAGGTGGTCTTCTTCCTCTCCGACGAGGACTGCGAAGTCTCCTACAAGGACAAGAAAGGCAAATACCAGTCGCAACAGGGAATCGTCCTGCCGCGGCTGTAAGTCCTGCGTTTGCTCCCCCTAGCCTTGCGGCGAGCGTTCCGCGGGGGAGGATCTCCCCGCGGAAGAGAGCGGATAGCCGCGCGCGCGCCAGGCGCCGAGCCCGCCCTGCAGCGGACGGATGCGCGCGATGCCCTGTTTCTTGAGGAGCAGCGCCACACGGGCGCTCGTGGCTTCGTTGGGTCAAGTACAGTAGAGGATGACCTCGCGGTCGCGCGGCAGCCGTTCGTTCCTCTCCTGCAGTTCCTGCGCGTCCATGTGCAGTGCGCCGGGAATCGTTTCTGGAGCGGCGTCGAAATCCAGGGCGTGGCGCAGGTCCACGATCACCATCTCTTCGCCGGCCTCGAGCTTTTCTTTCAATTCCTCGGGGGTGATCCGCGCAATGCGCAGCTCGCGGAGGAAGCGCTGCCGGGCAATGAATTTCCAGCCAATGTAGGCGGCCAGAGCGCCGGCCAGCAGAACAAGCAAGGCCCCGCCCAGCGAGAGTGCGCGCTCGGCAACGCTTTCCAGTTGTCCGCTGAAAGCATAACCCAGCCCCAGGAAGCTCCCGGCCCAGAATAGCGCGCCCGCCGCGTCGAAAAGCAGAAAGCGCGCCGGCTGCATGCCGAAAATCCCGGCCAGGGGCGGAGCCACGGTGCTCAATCCCGGGAGGAATTTGGCCACCAGCAGGGAGCGCGCGCCGTGCCGGGCGAAGACGCCTTCGGTCCGGCGGACGCAGGAATCGGGCTCGAGCGAAATGCGGCAGAGCCACTGCAGGACGCGATTCCCGCGGCGGCGGCCCAGTTCGTACCAGAGCACGTCGGCGAGGAGCGCCCCGCAAACCGCGGTGATCAGCGAGACTGCCAGACTCAAGCGCCCCGCTCCGGCCAGCGCGCCCGCCGCCAGCAGCAGCGGGATCGCCGGCAGCGGCAGGCCGAGCTGTTCGGCAAAGACCCAGACGAAGAGAAC
The DNA here is from genome assembly GCA_020072785.1 of Terriglobia bacterium. Taxonomy (NCBI): domain Bacteria; kingdom Pseudomonadati; phylum Acidobacteriota; class Terriglobia; species Terriglobia bacterium. The sequence continues at coordinate 317,757 of JAIQGG010000002.1, forward strand.
CAGCGAGCCGTGTTTCAGTAGAAATTCGAGCGGGCCGTGCATGAAACGCGATTACCCTTTCTTCCCGCTGGGAACGAGCGGGGAGATGTTTCCCCACGTGCCCGACATGACGAACTCGGAAAGGGGCTTGCGGCTCCGCGGCTCCAGTTCGCGCTGGCGCAGGTTTTCCGGCAGGGAAGCGGGGTCGCCAGCATAGCCGATGGCGATGGCGGCGACGGGTTCCCAGCCGTCCGGGATATGGAACGTTGCGCGGGCTTTATCGGCGTCGAATCCGCCCATCTGGTGGATGAAAAGCCCGCGGGCGGTGGCTTCCAGGGCCAGGCTGGTGCTGGCCGCGCCCACGTCATGCAGGGCGTGACGGTTGGGCTTGCCGTTGTGGTGGAAGCTGGTGCGCGCGACGGAGAGCGCGAGGACCGGCGCCGCAGCGGCCCAGGCCTGGTTCCACTCTATCAGGATGGAGAGCATGCGCTGGTATTCTTCCGGGTACTCTTTGGTGGCGACGAGATAGGCCCAGGGCTGGTCGTTGAAGCAGGAGAGCGCCCACCGCGCCGCTTCGAACAGGCTGCAAAGCTCCGCGGCCGGGACGCGCTTGTCCGCGAAGGCCCGGGGGCTCCAGCGGCGCCGCAGCAGTTCGTGGATGGGGAAATCGTTCGTTGCCGGGTTTTCCATGTGCCTTCCTTTCGTCGTCAGAATTCTCCGGGCTGCGCGCTGGGCGCATGGCGCAGGTGCGGCTATCGCGGCGCGCGAGCGCGCACTTCCTCGAGCAGCCCGGCAAGGGTTTTCAGACGCGCTGCGGGGATGTGCCGTAGCTGGCGGCGGTGCAGCTCGCGCAGCGGCTGGTCCAGCCGCTGGAGGAGCTCCAGGCCCTGCGGCGTTATCCGGGTGGTCACTACGCGCCGGTCGTCTTTCCGGCGCTCCCGGGAAAGGAGCCCCTGCTTTTCGAGCCGGTCAAGCAGGCGGGTCATGTCCGGATCGCGCGTAACCATGCGCGCGGCGACTTCGCGGCAGCTGAGGCCCTCCGGGCCGGCGCCGCGCAGAATGCGCAGAACGTTGTACTGGGCCGGGGAGAGGCCGTGCGGCTTGAGCAGGCGCTCGACGCCCTGGAGCAGCCAGTCGGCGGCGCGCTGGAAGCTGACGAAGACCTCTTCCTCGCGGGGCAGGGGCGTGTGCGGGGAGCGCGGGTCCATGGCGGCATAATACTCGTTATAACGACTATTGGCAACAGAAAAAGAATCCCCGCCGGCGGCCCCCGCCTACGGTCCTTCTGCTTACGGCCCCCCTACGGTTTGTGCAGCGGGCGCATCTGCACTTCGCTCACGAAGCTTTGCGGGCCCTGCGTCACCAGCATCTCCACCACGTGCGCCACGTCCTCCGCCTGCAGCAGTTTGGTCCGGTCCCGGTCGGTCCGCGGGGAGAACTCCGTGGCCACGCTGCCCGGGCAGACGGTGCTCACGCGGATGCCGTACTCGCGCAGGTCTTCGGCCATGCACCCGGAGAGCCCCTGCAGGCCCCACTTGGAGGCGCAGTACAAGCCTCCGTTGGCAAAGGTATTTTTCCCGGCGAGCGAGCTGATGTTGAGGATGTGCCCTTTGCGGCGGGCGATCATCGTGGGGACCACTGCGCGGGAGACCAGGAAGACGCCTTTGAGGTTGGTGTCCAGGATGCGGTCCCACTCCTCTTCGCTGCGCTCGTGTGCCGGGCCGAAGAGACCGAGGCCGGCGTTGTTGACCAGGATGCTGACGGGGCCGAGGGCGGCCTGGCTTTCGGCGGCGAGGCGTTCGGTGTCCGCGGCGCGGGTGACGTCGGCGATGCACGAGAAAGCAGGAACGCCAGTGGCGCGCAGGGCCGCTTCGCTGGACTGCAACGCGGCGGCGTCCCGCCCGCAGACGGCCACGGCAGCGCCCAGCGATGCCAAGCGCAAGGCGATGGCCCGACCGATGCCGCGGCTGCCGCCGGTAACCAGGGCAACTTCTCCGGAAAGGGGGCCGGAGCCGGAAGCGTGTATAGTGCGCATCATCTTCTCCGACATAACATTCCCCCTCGCGCAGACCACTCTTTTTGTGCGAAACTCATCCTACCATCCAGGCAGTTGAAGCCCCGGAGGTGCGCCGAAGGAAAGGGAAACCGTATACCGCTGGAGTAACCCACGCAAGAAGTGGTTTGCTGCAGGGTAACGGGCTTGCGGAGTTTCCGCAGCTTCCCTATAATTCTGCAGTTTTCCCGGCCGATGTGATTCCCGCTGGAATCATCTCCCGGCGCAGAGCTGGACCGATCCCCAAACGATTGTTTGATCGAGGAGACTAGGGATGAACGGAACACGAAGACTGGCAGTTGCCGCGCTTGCCGCTGCGCTTGTTTTGACCCTTGCGGGAGGCCTGTTCTCCAGCGCGCACGCGCAGGCGACGGCCGGCAAGCAGCCGTACACGATGGCGGAGTATAATACCTATACTGCGGCGGCCAGCGAGAAGGTGCCGGCGCAGCAGATCAAGCTGCTGGATGATTTTGTCGCGAAGTACCCCAATTCCGCGCTGCTGACCTACGTCTACGAGCTGTACTATCAGAATTACAGTGCGCAGCGGAACTACCCCAAGGCCATCGAATACGTGGATAAGCTGCTGACGCTGGGGGACAAGGTCGACAGCGCCATGCGCTACAAGGCCTACTACGCGCGGGCCTTCGTCTTCAACAACCTCAATCTCACTGACAAGGATCCCACGGCCGTGGAACAGGGGCAGAAGGCGCGCGATGCCGCCATCGCCGGACTGAAGACGGTTGCCGAGATCAAGAAGCCGGACAACGTGGATGAGAAGACCTTTGCGGAGCAGAAGCGGCCGGCGACCATCTTGTTCAACTACACCGCGGCGGCAGCCTCGATGATCGCCAAGGACTATCCCGGCGCGGTGCAGTACTACAAGGCCACTCTGGAGTTGACGCCCAACGAGGCGGTGACGTGGTTCCGGCTGGGCGTGGCGTATCTCGCGATGACCCCGCCCCAGCAGATGGATGCTTTCTGGGCCTTGGCCCATTCGGTGTCCCTGAAGGGCCCCAGCGAGGCCCAGGTGCGGAAATACCTGCGCACGCAAATGCTCAATTACCAGCAGTCCACCTGCGAGAATTTGCTGGACGCGCAGATGAACGAACTGGTGGCGCTGGCGGGCAGCTCCGCGGAGCGTCCGGCGAGCTATAAGCTGCCGAGCGCGGCGGATCTGGAAGCTGCACGCAAGGACATGACCATCGCCTCGGTGCTGGCGGACCTCAAGGCCGGCGGCGACAAGGGCAAGGTCACCTGGCTGGCTTCCTGCGGTCTGGAATTTCCGGGCGTGCCGGGAAAGCTCATCGGAGTGACGCCAACCGCGGATGGGGCCACGCTCGAGGTGGCATTCGTGACCAGCGATGCGGAGTTCGAAGCCACCACCACGGCCAACATGGAAGTGAAAGTAACCGGGCAGCCGGAAGCGGTGCGCCTGGAAAAGGACAGCTTGGTGCACTTCACGGGCACGTTGACCTCCTACGATCCCGATCCGGCCTTCCTGCTGCACTGGGATAAAGCCAAGGTGAACCCCGAGGACATCCCGGCGGAAAAGAAGGCTCCCGTAAAGAAACCCGTGCGCCGCCCGGCAACGAAGAAGCCGGGGCACTAAACCGCGCAGCTTCGCCTCAGAATGAAAAACGGCTCCGGCAGTGCCGGAGCCGTTTTTGTTTTTAGGGACGCCGGCGTTACCGGGGTGCGTGGGTCAGCGTGTGCGGCGGCGCGGGTCCAGCTTGTATTCGCCGATTTTCCGGCTGAGGGTGTTGCGGTGAATCCCCAGTATCTGCGCGGCGCGGCACTGATTGCCTTTGGCGTGTTCGAGGACGTGCTTGATAAAGCGCTTTTCGAATTCCCCGACGGCTTCCTCGAACAGGATGCCGTGCTCCACCATTTGGCTGACGAGCCCTTCCAATTGGTCTTTCACGTGATCACGCTCCGCACAGAATTCGTCCGCTCCGCGCCGCTTAAGAATCCTGTTTAGTCCAGCTCGCGCCCGGTCAGAATCCGGTACGCCTCGCGGTATTTGGCCCGTGTGCCGGCCACCACGTCGTCGGGTAGTTCCGGGCCGGGGGCCTGTTTGTTCCAGCCGATACGCTCGAGATAATCGCGCACGTACTGTTTGTCGAAAGAGGGCTGCGCCCCGCCGGGCTTGTACTGCGCGGCTGGCCAGAAGCGCGAGGAGTCCGGGGTCAGCGCTTCGTCGATCCAGATGAGTTCGTTGCCCAACAGCCCGAATTCGAATTTGCTGTCCGCGAGGATGATGCCGCGGGGCTCGGCGTAGGCCGCGGCGCGCCGGTAGATCTCCAGGCTGATAGCGCGCACGCGCTCCGCCAGCGTTGCGCCGACCAGCGCCGCCGCCTGCGCGAAGGGGATATTTTCATCGTGGCCGGAAACGGCTTTGGTGGCCGGGGTGAAGATGGGCTCGGGCAGGCGGTCGGATTCGCGCAACCCGGCGGGCAGCGGGATGCCGCAGAGCTCGCCGCTGGCCTGGTAATCCTTCCAGCCGGAACCCGAGAGGTAGCCGCGCACGACGCATTCGATCGGCAGCGGCTTGGTCTTGCGCACCAGCATGGTGCGCCCCGCCAGATCGGCGCGGAAGGCGTCGAAAGGCGGAGGAAGCTCGGTGCCGCTGAGGACGTGATTGGGAGTGACATCGCGCAGCAGGTTGAACCAGAACAGGGAAAGCTGTGTCAGGACCCGCCCCTTGTCCGGAATGCCGGTGGGCAGAATGACGTCGAAGGCCGAGAGGCGGTCCGTGGCCACGATGAGCAGGCGCTCGCCCAGATCGTAGATGTCGCGGACCTTGCCGCGCGCTACGGGCGTGAGGCCCGGGAAGTGGGTCTCGCGGAGAACGCGTTGTGCTGGAGCTGTCGCCACGGAATTGTCTACCCCGGGAAAGTGGACGGTATTCTAGCGCAGGTTTGCGCCCAGGGAAAGGCGGGGCGCGGGCACGGACATTTCGGGCTGTGCAAAATTTCGCGCCCCGTCACACGGCACAGCCGCATCATGCAAGCTCAAAGCCAGCAAGCTTGGCTGTGTCACGAAAGATGTAACGAAAAATTAAGCCGCGGAAGCAGCCGCGGCCCTCTTCGGCGCGGGCGCCTCGGTCTCTGTGCCTTCCCAGCGCACGCTGACGAGCTTGGAGACGCCGGGCTCCTGCATCGTGACCCCGTAGAGCACCGAGCCCATCTCCATGGTGCGCCGGTTATGGGTGACGATAATGAACTGCGTCAGCGAGCTCATCTGATCCACCAGCCGCGTGAAGCGCCCCACGTTGGCTTCGTCCAGCGGCGCGTCCACTTCGTCCAGGATGCAGAAGGGGCTGGGCTGGTAACGGAAAATAGCGATCAGCAATGCCAGCGCGGTCATGGCCTTTTCGCCGCCGGAGAGCAGCAGCACGTTCTGCAGCCGCTTGCCCGGGGGCGAGGCCACGATGTCGATGCCCGCGTCGCCGGAACTATCCGGCTCGGTCAGGCGCATCTCCGCCATGCCCCCGCCGAAGATGGTGTGAAAGGCATCGGAGAAGCCGCGGTTGATCTCTCGGAAGGCGGTCTCGAATTTTTCGCGGCACGCTTCGTCCAGCTCGCGGATGGCCTGCTGGGTGTCCACGATGGACTGCAGCAGGTCGTCGCGCTCGCGGGTGAGGAAGGTGAAGCGCTGCTCGCACTCGTTGTATTCCTCGAGGGCCATCATATTCACCGGCCCCATGGCCTCGATGCGCGCCTTCATCTCCCGGTAGCTGGTCTCTGCGGCGGCGAGCTCTTCACCGCTGAGGAACGCCACTTCCTGGGCCAGGAGGTCTTCGGGATGGGCGTTGACCTCGGCCAGGCAGGTCTCGCGCAGGTGTTGGCGGTCGGAGTCGTTGCGCGCGCGGTCCACTTCGGCGTGGCTGCGGGCCTCGCGCAGTTCCTGCAGGGACTGCCGGCCCATGCGCAGGTGGTCTTCGGTCTGGGTGACGCGCGTGCGCGCGCTTTCCCATTCCTGCTCGAGTTCTTTCTGGCGCGCTTCCAGGCGCAGCTTTTCGCTGCGCAGCCCCTCGAGCTGCTGCCCAACTTCCTCGTTCTGGCGTACCAGCGCGGCGGCCTCTTCGTCCATGGCCGCGAGTTGCTGGCGGAGAGCCGCTTCGCGGCGCTCGTTCTCCAGACGTTCGTCCTCAAGCCGCGCGGCCAGAGACTCCGCGGCCGTCAGGCGTTCGGCGAGCGCGGCCTGTTCGGCGCGGGCTGCGGCGAGATGTTCCTGAGATGCCTGGATTGACAGGCGCATGCCAGCCAGCTCGGCCACCAGGCGCGTGCTTTCGGCCTCGGCGGCGGCGCGGCTGGCGGCGGCCACGGCGTGTTGTTCGCGGGCGCTTGCGGCGCGCAGCTTGGCGGCTTCGACGTCGCGGCGGATGCGCGTGAGGTCTTCCTGGCAGACGGTGAGCTCCAGGCTCAGCCGCGCCAGGTCGTTCTGCATCTGCTGGTAGCGGTGCGTAGCGGCAAAGACCGCGCGTTCGGCTTCGCGCTGCTTGGCGGCCAGCTCTTCCAGTGACGCTTCAGCGCCGCGCAGCTCCGCGGCGATCGCTTCGATGGCCGCCTGGGCTTCCGCGGACTTCTGCTCGCACTCCCCGATTTCCGTTTCCAGGGCGCGCAGCTCGCGCTTCATGCCCAGCGGGCCGGCCGCGTCGGGGCGCCCGCCGCTGACCATGCGGCCCTGGTAGCAGGTGCCGTCGGGCAGGACGAAGGAGTACTGCGGATATTCGCGCGCCAGCCTTTCGGCGACCGCGGCGCTGTCCGTCAGAAAGGCCGTGTGCAGCCGCGGCAAAAACTGCTTGGCCGCCGGGCCCAGCGGATCGCGGAATTCCACGAGCTTGTCGAGGCGGCCGATGACGCCGTCTTCCGCGCGGAACGGCCGGACCGGAGCGGAGTCCGAAATCTCCAGGTTGCGCAGGGAGTCGACAAAGAAGGTGGCGCGTCCGCCCACCTCCTCGCGCAGCAGGGAGATGCCCGCCCGGGCGTGGTCGTAGGTCTTCACCACCACGTACTGCAGCTCCTCGCGGAGAAACTGCTCGACGGCGACTTCGTACTGCTGCTCGACTTCGGCGTAATCCGCGAGCACCCCGACGGCGTGGAAGTCGCGGCCTGTCCCGGCATTGCCGCCCTGGGGCATGGCGAAGAGCTTCTTCACGGCCTCGGCGGTGTAGGAGTGATCGTTGAGAATCTGTTCCAGCGTCTGGCGGCGCGCGCGCACCGCGGCCAGGGAATCGCGCAGGGCGGCCGCTGTGGTTTCCGTGCTGCTGCGCTGGCTGCGCAGCCCGGCGATGCGCGCCTGGAGCTCGGCAGCCTGCTGCTCGAGCTGGCGCAGGTTGCCGGCGGCGCTGTCACGCTCGCTGGCGGCGTGGCCGGCATCGTCGCGCAGGCGGATGGAGCCTTCCAGCAGCTCGCTCTCGCCGCCTTCCAGGCGGCGCAGGGCTTCGCCTCGGTGCAAGAGGGCCTCTTCGGCCTGGCGCTCTTCGCCGTGCAGCCGGGTCAGCTCGTCGCCGGCCGCCGCCGCGGAGCGGCGCAGCATCTCGATGCGCTGCTCCGCCTGCTGCGTATCGTCGCTGAGGGTCTGGGCGCCGCGCGAGAACTCTTCAACGCGCGCCATCTGCTCCGCGGCTTCCGCACGCACTGCGGCCACGGTCTGTTCCTGCTCCTGGCTGCGCGCGCGGACCGCGGCGGTTTGCGCCGCGGACTGTTCGGCTTCCTGGGCGATCTGCTGCCCGCGCCCGGCGAGCTCTTCATTGCGCTGGCGGTTGAAGGCCAGGCGATTTTCCGCGCGGTCCAGCTCCAGAGCGGTCAGACCCAGGTGGTTCTGGCTCTGGCGCATCTCGGCGTCCAGCTCGTAGATGCGCTGGTTGAGGCGGTCCTGCTCCTGCTCCTGCTGTTGCAGCGCGGCGGCGCGCTCGGTTTCCGAGCGCAGCAGCTCGTCGTGCTGCGCGGCCAGGCGTTCGGCTTCCGTGTCCAGTTCGCGGGCCTTGCTGGCCAGCATCTGCCGCACGATGCCGCGCATCTGGTCGCGCACCTCCGCGTATCGCCGGGCCTTCGAGGCCTGGCGCTTCAGCGAGCCCAGCTGCTTTTCCACTTCCACCACGATGTCGTTGACCCGCGAGAGATTGACCTTGGAGGATTCCAGCTTGGCTTCCGCCAGCCGCTTCTTGGTCTTGAACTTGGTGACCCCGGCGGCCTCTTCGATGATCGCCCGCCGCTCCATCGGCTTGGTCGAGAGGATCAGCCCGATGCGCCCCTGCTCGATGATGGCGTAGGAGTCCGGCCCCAGGCCCACGCCCATGAACATCTCCTGAATGTCGCGCAGCCGCGCCACCCGCCCGTTGATCAGGTATTCGCTCTGCCCCGAGCGGTACAGGCGCCGGCTGACCACCACTTCGCCGGGCCGGGTGACCAGTGCCGGCTTGTCCGCGCCGCGCTTGCGGCGCTTGAACTTCCCGGCGTCGTCGGCCGCGATTTCGGCGCCAGCTTCCGCGCCAGTTTCCACCACAGGCTCGGCGCTTTCCGAAACCGTGACGTCGGCGGTCCTGGCTGATTCTTCTCCGAGGACGCTGGCCGCCTCGCCTTCCTGCGCCTGGCTTTCCAGGACGAACCGCGCGGCTTCCGCCAGCTCGGGATCTTCCATCGTGATGGTGACTTCGGCCAGGCCCAGCGGCGGGCGCTTTGTGGTGCCATTGAAAATGCAGTCGGCCATACGCTCGGCGCGCAGCGATTTGTGGCTCTGCTCGCCCAGCACCCAGGAGATGGCGTCCACCACGTTGGACTTGCCGCAGCCGTTGGGCCCCACGATACACGTGATGCCGCTGCCGCTGAACGTGACGGAAGTCCGCTCGCAGAAGGACTTAAACCCAACGATGTCCACTTTTCGCAGCTTAAGCACTTTTACCCCTTTGCGTCCTGCTGCGCGCCGGCAGGGACCCACGGAAAGCGCGCGAAAAGAGACGCCGCTTCATTCCCTTATTGGAGGGTGGCTCGAGCGATAAGCCAACCCCGACCGGGTCGGGGTCGCTCGCAAAAACACTTGGCAGGTTCTCGATCAGAGGCCCAGCCGCCTGGCGCTTGGATGGCGGTACGCCAAGACACTAGCACGGAGTTTTCTCCCTGTAAAGGGTTGCCCTACATGTTGTAGGCAGTGAGCAAAGGCCACAAGAACGGGACTCGCGACGGGTGCCTGCAACCTGTCTGGCTCTGGGGACTTCCTGCGGCGCAAGGCGGTTGGGCTTCCTGTGCGCCGCAGCCTTCGGAATCCTCTTTCCCTTCCGCGTGTTCGAGTATCCTAGTCCTCTCCTGCCGCAGTCTTCTCGTCAGGGGATTGCCGGAAAGACGAAGTTGACCGTTTGCGTTTCGTCGCCGGCGATGGTGATTTCCTGGCTCTGCGTGCCGTAGGTCTCGTGCCAGGCGGTGATGGTGTACTTGCCGGGGGGCAGGTCCGGCAGCCTAAACAGGCCGTCCTCTCCCGTAACCCCAAAGTGGCTGGCCTTCAGGACCACAAAATAGGCCTTCATCCACGCGTGAATATTGCACTTTACGGGGATGAACTCCTCATTCTCGTAGGAGTAGGAGAAGGGCGGTGTTTCGGGTGGCTGGATCCGGTTCCACTCGCGGTTGATTTTCGCGAGGGGGTGGATATTGTGCGATAAGGGGTCGCTGTTGGAGATCTCCACATTCTGCCGCGTGCGAAACGCGAGCACGTGCGTCGTATAGTGGCAGCCCTTCTGGTCGAAACTCACGGAGGTCGCGGGCGCCGCGGAGCTATCCGGCGCGCCGGCGGAAATGTACACGACGACATTCCCCAGGGTGTTGCCGGGACCGGTGACCACGTTGTCCGTCAGGAGCCCCTTCGGATGCATTTTGGCGCATACCGGCTCCTTGGACATGTCAATGGGCTTGGCTCTTGCGGGAGTTCCCCTAAAAGTCACTTTTCCGGTGATGGCCCCCGCGCCCGGACCGGGAGAGACCACGGCTGGAGCGGAAACCATGGATAGCGCGACCATGCATACTTTTGCCAGTTGCATTCTCATTCTTCCTCCTGTCTCATCTTTTAAAAATTCGAATGAGTGCGAATGAGAACGGCCTGGCCTAAGCCCTAAACCGCGTGCCGCAAGGGAGAAGGATGCCCCAGGGCGTCCCTGCAGCCCAAGAACCTCCGCTACTGCGAAATTCTACGGCCCGGGAAACGAGCAGCGTTTAAGAAATTTTGCGGTCCGCACCCAATAGATTACTCTTCAACCGGGCCTTATCAGGCTGCGAAAAGACTCGCGTAAAGGTGTCATCTTGATGCGAACCGAGGACGGTAAGTTTCGGCAACACAGGAAGTTGAGATTCTTCACTGTAGCTGCTGATAGACATTCCGCTGGATTTTACTTCGAATGGGCTCAGGGTCTAGAAATTGGTTTTGCACTGGTGAATTTCTGTTCGTCCGCTCGGCTAAGTCCCGATTAGCCGGGTTGCCGGACAAGTGGTTTGTCGACATCCGAGTCCAAAAACGGGGTTGTGGGTAGTCTTGCTAGGGTTCACGACAACATGCCTGATAAACGCTAACCGGACAACGGAAAGCTTGACCAGCGGGTGGAGCACCCGGGGCGCGGCAGAACACCCGCGCTCGCAAAGAAGGCGAAGATGGCCACTCGCAGAAGCTTTAGCCACGACTGTGGCACTGACCATTGGGGCAGGTTCTCGTGGAAAAGGAACCTGTACCATTTTTTCGTTGCCCCATTTTGCAGCCGCGGCCTAAGGTGGACACTGTAATAGTCTTGCCATAAAAACCATGGAATCAACACTGGGTCTTCGCGCCAGCAAAACCCAACCCTCGCCTCTGGAGGGATCCGGGACGTTCCGCGCACAACAGGCGGAATCCAGTCTGCGGCAGCTCGGGCGGAGCGAGTGGTGGCTTTGGCTCTCCGCGCTCCTGGTGACCGTGCTTTCGGCGATGGCCTTTGTGCTCACCGCCATCCCCTCGTATTTCCGGCACAGCGAGTATTTTTACGAAATTCGCTCCGATCAGGCGCGGTGGGGAATCCTCTGTCTGCTTCTTCTCTTTGACGGCTGGCTGGTTTACAGGCAATGGACGTTTCGGCGACGGCGGAGGGAACTATTCCGGGATGACGCCGGGAAGGAAGTGCCGGCTGGGCCACTCTCCGAATTGTCCAGCATCGATGCGCTGACGGGCTTACACACGCGCGCGTTCATCGAGCAGCAGCTTGGCAAAGAGATTGCCCGCGCTAAGCGGCAGAACAGTTCGCTGAGCCTGGCCGCGATTCATCTCGATGAATTTGCCGAGATCACAAAGTGCTACGGGCCATCGGCCACAGACGCGGCTCTAAAAGAGCTGGCCTGGCGCTTGAAGAAAGCGTGTCGTGGCTCGGATTTTGCGGTGCGCCTGGCAAACGATGATTTCCTGCTGGTGCTGCCGGAATGCGGCTTGGGTGAAGTCAAAACAGTCTTGAGCCGTCTTGGCTCTCTGGAGATGGTTTGCTCGGGGCGGAAAATAAACCTCGCCTACACGACCACATGGGTGGATTATCAACCGGGCGACCTGCCGTCGGAATTGCTCAAGCGCGCCACGCAACTGCTTCACCTGTACGAGAACGCCGCGAAAGGCAGCTTTTCTTCCACGCTTGCACCGCACTGAACGGGCCGGGAATCCATTGACCCGGAAGTGAGAAATCGGTCGTGAGGCTTCGCCGGTGGAAACAGCGAGCGAATGACTCTCTATTCCCGAGGCCGGTGATCCATCCTCAGAGCGTGTTTTGAAGCATTCCACACTATAGGATTGACACCTCTCAACAGTCACTTCATGTATTTGTCGTACCAGGCGAGGATGCGCTTCAGCCGGTCGAGCACGTGCTTCTCCTCGACGAAGCCGTGGTTCTCCCGCGGGTAGACCACCAGCTCGGTTGGAACGCCGTAGCGCTTCAGGCCGCGATAGAGCTCCTGGCTCTGGCCAAGCGGATCGATCGTATCCTCCTCGCCCTGCAGGATCAGCGTCGCTGTTTTGGCGTTCTTGAGGTAAAGGAAGGGCGAGCTGTTCAGGAAGCCTTCGGGCTTTTCGTAGGGCACGCCCCAGAACCACTCGTCGTAGGAGGGATGCTCTTCGGTGCCGTATTCGGAGATGAGGTTGGCCATGCCCGCGCCGGAGACGGCGGCCTTGAAGCGCGTGGTCTGGGTAATCGCCCATTCGGCCATGTAGCCGCCGTAGGACCAGCCGCCGATGCCCAGTTTGTCCGGATCGGCGATGCCGCGGGCCACCAGGTCGTCCACGCCGGCCATCACGTCCTTGAAATCCGCGCCGCCCCAGTCGGCGCGGTTGCTCTCCACAAATTTCTGTCCGTAGCCGATGGAGCCGCGGATGTTGGGATAGAAAACAGCATAACCGCGCGCCACCAAAAGCTGGCCCCAGGTTTCGATGGCGTCTTCCCAGTTGCCCGTGGGGCCGCCGTGGATCAACGCAATCAGGGGCAGCTTGGATTTGCCGTCGTAGCCCGCGGGTTTAAACAGCGCGGCTTCGATGGCCAGGCCGTCAAAGCTCATGTACTTGTAATACTCCGGCTTGGCGAGCGCGTACTGCTGCCAGGCGTCATTGAAGTGCGAAAGCTTGCGTGGCGCGGACTTCTGGTCCCAGAGCCAGAGTTCCTGCGGCTCGGTGGCCGTCTGCCCGGCGAAAGCCACCTCGCCGCTGGATGCCAGCGCGAACTGGCCGGGATTCGTGGCCAGCGCGGGCAGCTCCTGGCGCAGCCCTGTGGGGCCGATGGCCGCGAAAATATTGCGGAAGCCGTCCGCGGCCACCGCCAGGATGCCGCCGTCCGGCCGCCAGCGATAGTCGAAGACCAGGCGGTCGAGGCTCGCGCCGGTCACGTTGCGCGCCGCGCCGCCGCTGAGGGGCTGCAGCAGCAGGTCGTGCGGCTCGGGGCCGTCCTCGCGGCAGCCAATGTAGCTGAGGATCTGGCCGCTCGGCGAGACGCGCAGATTGCCGAACGGGCCGCGCGGCGCGGCGATCTGTTTCAAGGAGCCGTCGGCGGCGGAGGCGGAGAAGATGCGCTGCGTCTCCTGGTCGGATTCCGGGTGGTCAGTGGCGGCGATGAGCAAGGTGTCGCCGGCCGGAAGCCAGACCACTTCGCTCACTTGCCAGTTTGAGGCCGTCAGCGCGCGCGTTTCGCCGCTGGCCACATTCAACAGCCACAGGCGGGGGCGCTTGTCGTCTTTGTCTACGGCGCGCGCGTCGTCCTTGTCCTTCTCCTTCTTTTCTTCCGCCTCGCTCTTGGCATCGGGAGCGAGGAAAGCGATCTGCTTGCCGTCCGGAGACCACGCGAAATTCGTGATGTTGCGCTTGCCCTTGGTGAGCGCCGCGGCTTCGCCGCCACCGGCGGTGCGCAGCAGATAAATCTGGGCGAACTCGTCGCGGTTGGAGAGGAAGGCCAGTGCGGCGCCGTCGGGCGACCAGCGCGGCGAAGTCTCGGACTTCGCGGAAAAGGTGAACTGGCGCATGGCGCCGCTGGCCTTGTCCAGGACCCAGATGTGGTGCGCGCGCCCTTCGCCCTTAGGGGGCTCGGTCACGACAAGGGCCAGCCGCGCGCCATCGGGCGAAAATTGCAGGTCGCTGAGGGTGCGCAGATTCAGCGCCGCTTCCGGGGTCAGCGGCGGGCGCGCGCCGGCGGCGGGCTTTTCCTGCGCGGCCAGCGTTCCCGCGAGTCCGGAAAAAGCGAACAGGGCGGTGGCAGTGCACAGGCCGAGCGAGCGGCGGAGCGGCATGGAGATTCCTCCCGGTGAAGAGACGAGGTACGACTCTAGCCCCGGTGCGTGCCAGCGTCAATTGCGCGTGCGCAAGCCGGGAGCAGAGAGTTTGCTACAGCTTGGAGGCGTCGGCTACAATCTTCTCTTTGTTTGTTGGAGAAGAAGGCTTTGTGGGAGCCATGGCGGAAATCCGGCTGCACAACACGCTGACGGGGAAGACCGAGCCCTTTGTGACCGGGCACCCGGGCGAGGTGCGCATGTATACCTGCGGGCCTACGGTGTACGACTACGCGCACATCGGGAATTTCCGCACCTTCGTCTTTCAGGACATCCTGCGGCGCTTCCTGGAGCTGCGCGGCTACACGATGAAGCAGGTGATGAACCTGACCGACGTGGACGACCGCATCATCGCCAATGCGGCGGCGGCGGGCGTCAGCATCCGCGATTACACCGAGAAATACGCGCAGGCTTTCTTCGCCGATTGCGCCACGCTGAGCATCGAGCCGCCCGAGCACTGGGTCCGAGCCACCGAGCATATCGAGGATATGGTGCAGCTGATCGAGCGGCTGCACGCCAAGTCCTATACCTACGAGAGCGAAGGCTCGATCTACTACCGCATCACGAAATTTCCGGACTACGGCAAGCTCTCGAAGATCGACGTCAGCGGCATTCAGGCCGGGGCGCGCGTGGACGTGGACCGCTACGAGAAGGAGAGCGCGCGGGACTTTGCGCTGTGGAAGGCGCCCAAGCCCGGCGAGCATTTCTGGGAGACGCGCATCGGCCCGGGGCGGCCCGGATGGCACATCGAGTGCTCCGCGATGGCCATGCGCTATCTCGGCGAAACCCTGGACATCCACAGCGGCGGAATCGACCTGGCCTTTCCACACCACGAAAACGAAATCGCGCAGTCCGAGGGCGCGACAGGGAAGCCCTTCGTGCGCTTCTGGCTGCACGCCGAGCATCTGCTGGTCGAAGGCGAGAAGATGTCCAAGTCGCTCGGCAACTTCTATACGCTGCGCGATCTCTTCGCCAAGGGCTGCAAGCCCTCGACGATCCGCTTTCTCCTGGCCAGCGTGCCGTATCGCAAGCAGCTTAATTTCACCTTCGACGGCCTGCAGCAGGCGGCCAGCTCCGTTGAGCGCCTGCGCAACTTCGCCGCGCGCCTGCGCCAGGAAAAATTTCCCGCGGGAGAGCAGGCCGGCTTCGTGGCGCGGGTGGGGCGCGCGGAGGAAGAGTTCGACGCCGGGCTGTCCGACGACCTGAACACGGCGCAGGCCCTGGCCGCGGCCTTCGACCTGGTGCGCGAGACCAATACCGCCATGGACCAGGGTGAATTCCGCCACGGCGGCGTGCCCGCGGTGGAAACCTTTCTGGCGAAATTCGACCGCGTGTTCGCCGTGCTCGCAGATACCGATGCGGAAAAGCTGCGCGCGCTGGGCTATGGCGCGGAAAGCGCTGGCCCCGGCGACGCGGAGATCGAAGCGCTGGTCGCGGAGCGCAACGCCGCCCGCAAACGGCGCGACTTCGCGGCTTCCGACCGCATCCGCCAGCAGCTTGCGGATCGTGGTATACTCCTCGAGGACACTAAGGACGGCGGTGTCCGCTGGAAACGCAAATGAGCATAATTTCTCACATCCGCGTTCCGTACCTCCCGGGGCACATCCCGCCGGCCGCCCAGCGGCCAAACCTTTATAGCGTTGACTAACATTTTTATCCTTGGCAAGCCTTTCGGGGCGTAGTCCGTTCGAGCACGGCCTCCCCTCGAGCTTGCGCTTCCCCCGCGGTACCCGGGACAACCTCCAACGCGAAACCGCCCAGGCGGTCAGAGGAGAATGAGATGCAGACCACAGTGGAATCCAAGCTTCCCCGGCTGGTGACGGCGCTGCCGGGACCCCAGGCCAAGCGCATCGTGGAATACGACGGCAAGTTCATGTCGCCCTCCTACACCCGCGAATACCAGTTGGTGGCCAAGCGCGGGCGCGGCGCCATCGTCGAGGACGTGGACGGCAATACCTTTCTCGATTTCGCAGCGGGTATCGCCGTGTGCGCCACCGGGCACTGCCACCCGAAAGTGGTGGACGCGATCCAGAAGCAGGCGGCCGAGCTGATTCACATGTCCGGAACGGACTTTTTCTATGAGTGCTTGCCGCAGCTGGCGGAGCGCCTGGTGAAGACCATGCCCGGCGCGGAGCCGAAGCGGGTCTTCTTCGGCAATTCGGGGACGGAGGCGGTGGAGGGCGCCATCAAGCTGGCGCGCTACACCACCAAGCGGGACAAGATCATCGCCTTCTACGGCTGCTTCCATGGCCGCACGCTGGGTTCGCTGTCGCTGACGGCCTCGAAAGCGGCGCAGCGCAAGGGCTTCGGCACCATGCTCGGGGGCATCGAGCATATTCCATATCCGGACGCCTACCGCTGTGCGCACGGCCACACCAAAGAAACCTGCGGCACGGAAATCATCGAGCAGCTCGAAAACGATATCTTCAAGCGGCTGTTCGATCCCGCGGACGTCGCGGCGATCATCATCGAGCCGATCCAGGGCGAGGGCGGATACATCGCTGCGCCGAAAGCCTTCCTGCAGGAACTGCAGCGCATCTGCCGGAAGAACGGAATCATGCTCATCGCGGACGAAGTGCAGTCCGGAATCGGACGCACCGGGAAGTGGTGGGCCTACGAACACGCCGGGATCGAGCCGGACATCATCACCACGGCGAAGGGCATCGCCAGCGGAATGCCGCTGGGGGCCTTTATCGCGCGGGAGAGCGTGATGAACTGGCAGCCGGGCTCGCACGGCACCACATTCGGCGGCAATCCCGTGTGCATCGCGGCGGCGCTGGCCACCATGGACCTGGTCGAGAGCGGGTACATGGAAAACGCCCGGCGCATGGGCGATTACCTGTTCGGGAAGATGGCGGACTGGACCAAGAAGTTCAAGATCGTCGGCGACGTGCGCGGGCGCGGGCTGATGATCGGCGTGGAGATCGTGCGGGACCAGAAGACCAAGGAAAAAGCCGCGGATCTGCGCAAGCAGATCGTGAACTTGGCCTTCCGCAAGGGACTGCTGATCCTGAGCGCCGGGGAGTGCACATTCCGGCTCTCGCCGCCGCTGCTGATCGATGAAGAGCAGGCGGACTTCGCGGTGCGCACGCTCGAAGAGTGCTTCCGCGAAGTGGAGAAGAGTCTCTAACGCCGAGGCGCAGAGACCGCAGCGGAGAACGGAACAAGAAAAATCCCGTGGTTGCCGGAGAAGAGCGCTGGCGGCCGCGGGATTTTTGTTTTTCCGCGGGCCGCCATTTCGGAAATTCCGACGATTCCGCCGAGCGGGAGGCGTTCAGGCGGAACCCCCGGCGAAGCTTTTCGCTCGGACTCAGCCAGCCGTAGAACGGATGGTCTTTTCGGTCCAGCGCCGGCGCACGGCAGCCAGAAATTGCTCTTTGTCTTTTTTCATTTGCCGGACGAGCGCTGGATTCCCGGTCTCCTCATGCGCGGCGGCCCAGAGGACCATTTCCGTGAGGACCGGGGCAAGATCGATTCCTTTCGGGGTGAGCAAGTAAATCAGTTTTCGGGCGTCCGAGGAGTCTCGTTCCGCGGTAATGATTCCATGGGCTTCCAGCTTCCGCAGGCGATCTGCCAATATGTTCGTGGCGATTCCTTCGTAGGACTGGAGGAATTCCTTGTAGGTCCGGAAGCCCCGCAGCATTATGTCGCGGATAATCAGCAACGACCAGCGATCGCCCAGCATCTCCAGGGACGCATTCAGCGGACACCCCGAGCGCCGCTTGGGACTCAGCTTCTTCTTTCGCATATTTTTACAGTAACATATTGTCACTTGCATTGTACAAGTAAGATGTGCACACTAACTCCCGTCATGCGAGCGACCTTTAACGGAGGTCACCTGGCCCCATCGGGAGGAAACATTCATGCAACCAGGTACTCAGATGGATCCCGCCTCGAAGAAGAGGCTCTGGGCCGGACGTATGCTGAGCGGCCTGCCGGTCCTGTTGCTGCTCTTCAGCGGCGTACTAAAACTGATCAAGCCGGCGCCTGTCGTACAGGGATTTGCGCACTTCGGATATCCGGAAAGCCTCGTTCTGGTCATCGGGATGCTCGAACTCGGCTGTACGATCGTCTACGTGATTCCGCGCACCTCCGTCCTTGGCGCGATCCTGCTGACCGGCTATCTTGGCGGGGCCACCGCCACGAACGTGCGCGTCGGCGATCCATTGTTCTTTGTCCCAGCCATTCTCGGCGTGCTGGTCTGGGGCGGGCTTTTCTTGCGCGATGACCGGGTGCGCGCGCTGATTCCTGTGCGAGGCCAGGCAGCGCAGTAGCAGGAGCACGATCAGCGGTTCCGGACGGAGAGTTTCGATTTGTCTGAATGAGCGCATAGGCGAAGCACTGAAAGGAGAGAGGAATGAGCAAAGTACGCGTACTGGTGGGCACACGCAAAGGCGCATTCATCCTGACAGCGGATGGCAAGCGCGAACGGTGGGATGTCAGCGGCCCGCACTTTGCGGGCTGGGAGATCTATCACCTCAAGGGTTCATCTGTGAACCCAAATCGATTGTATGCGTCGCAGAACAGCGGCTGGTTTGGGCAGATTATTCAGCGCTCCGATGACGGCGGCAAAACTTGGATACAGCCAGGGACACCGCCGGGCGAATCGATCACAGCGCCGGGGGGGATGCCCAAGGGCGAGAGCAACAAGTTCGTATACGACACTTCCTCGGGGACCGGGAAACCTCTCACCACTCATCAGTGGTACGACGGAACCCAACACGCGTGGGAGTTCAAGCGCGTCTGGCACCTCGAACCGTCGCTCGGCGATCCGGACACAGTGTATGCCGGCGTAGAAGATGCCGCGTTGTTTCGCTCG
Source organism: Terriglobia bacterium (assembly GCA_020072785.1). Classification (NCBI taxonomy): domain Bacteria; kingdom Pseudomonadati; phylum Acidobacteriota; class Terriglobia; species Terriglobia bacterium. Next base: position 336,415 of record JAIQGG010000002.1, read on the forward strand.
GCCGATGGAGGGCAGAACTGGCAAGAACTCGCCGGGCTGCGCGGCCATGGCACGGGACCGAAATGGCAGCCGGGCGCGGGGGGGATGTGTCTGCACACCGTCATTCTGGATCCGAGCAATCCCCAGCGCATTTACATTGCAATCTCGGCCGCGGGCGCGTTCCGTACTGACGACGGCGGCAAGACCTGGCAGCCCATCAACAAGGGGCTGTATTCCCAATACATTCCCAATCCGACGGCGGAAGTGGGGCATTGCGTTCACCACGTCGCGATGCACCGCTCGCGCCCGGGTGTGCTGTTCATGCAGAAGCACTGGGACGTCATGCGCAGCGACAACGCCGGGGAGTCGTGGCACGAGGTCAGCGGGAACCTGCCGACGGACTTCGGGTTCGTGATCGACGTTCACGCGCACGAGCCGGAGACCATCTACGTCGTCCCCATCAAGAGCGACTCGGAGCATTTTCCGCCCGACGGCAAACTGCGCGTGTACCGCAGCCGCACGGGAGGAAACGAATGGGAGGCGCTCACGAAGGGTCTGCCGCAGAGCGACTGCTACGTCAACGTGTTGCGCGACGCGATGGCCGTGGACTCGCTCGATAAATGCGGCGTATATTTCGGCACCACCGGCGGGCAGGTGTACGCGTCGGCAGATGCCGGAGACAGCTGGGCCCCCATCGTCCGGGATCTTCCGGCCGTGCTTTCCGTCGAGGTCCAGACACTGCCGTGATCCGAGTCGTGCTCCCGCCACATCTGCGAGCGCTGGCGCGCGTTCGCGGCGAAGTGGAGCTCGAGGTCGCGGGTCCGGCCACGCAGCGCTCGGTCCTGGACGCGCTCGAGGCCCGCTATCCGATGCTGCGCGGCACGATCCGCGAGCACATCACACAACAGCGCCGACCGTTCTTGCGGTTCTTTGCCTGCGAGGAGGATCTGTCCCATGAGCTGCCGGACGCCCCGCTGCCCGAAGCGGTCGCGTCGGGGGCGGAGCCCCTTCTCATCGTCGGGGCCATTGCCGGGGGCTAGGGGCCAGCACTCGTTACGGCAGGGCGGGCAGGTAAGACGCAAATCAATAATCGACAAGCTGCTGCGGCCGGGGCGCAAAGGAAGAATAGGCATTCCCGTGGTTGCCGGAGAAGAGTGCTGGCGACCGCGGGATTTTTGTTTCTATCTCTGGCCTAGAAGTATTACTATCGGATGTCGTTAGCGGAGTCCGATATGTATAAGCGTAGTGTCTTGGTGACTTTGTGGATCTGCCTTGCGGCTACCTGCGCCCACGCTGGTCCTCCATTCTTCACGGATGATCCGGAACCGGTTCCCTTCCGTCACTACGAGTTCTATACGTTCTCGACGTTGGATCGTGCTTTTGATTCATATGGCGCAGCAGTTCCGGCTTTCGAATTCAACCTGGGGGCAGCACCCAACCTCCAGTTACACGTTGTTGCCCCAATGGCGCTGCTCATTCCGAATCAGGGACCCACTACTTCCGGTGTTGGGGATGTAGAGCTTGGCGCAAAGTACCGGTTCATTCAGGAAAAGGGGGCGCGGCCGCAGATTGGGACCTTTCCAATGCTCGAATTGCCAACGGGCAATAGCCAGCGCGGCCTGGGAAACGGGCAACTGTGGGCCAAACTCCCCATCTGGGTTCAAAAGAGTTGGGGACCGTGGACCAGCTACGGTGGAGGGGGTTACATCATCAATCACGCGCCGGGCATGCGCGACCATGCCTTCTTCGGATGGCAGGTGCAACGCGAGATCAGCAAGAAATTCACACTCGGGGCGGAATGGTTTTGTCCCGGACGCGAGAGCGCCGCAACTGGTAACAGCCACATCGTGAATGTCGGCGGGATCTACAACTTTACTCAGAACTTCAGCTTGCTGTTTAGCGCTGGACATAGCGTCCACGGCGATTCACATATGGTGGCATACGTTGGTCTGTATTGGACTTGGGGCACCAAGGAAGATCATGGCGAATCCAAGCTGACGAAGGCGATGTTCTCAGGTACTAGGCGCGGACTTCGCCTCTAAATTCCAATATGGGCTCAGGAGGGCAAATGTCCTTGAAGCAGTCCCTATTCGGCTCGAACGCTCCGTCGTCCGTGATTTTGATCCGAGTGATGGTGGGATGGGTCTTCCTATCCGAGGGAATTCAGAAGTTTCTCTTCCCATCCGCACTTGGAGTTGGCAGGTTCGAAAAGATCGGCATTCCTGCACCGAACTTCTCCGCTCCCTTCGTTGGAGTGGTCGAAATCGTCTGCGGTTTGTTGCTGATCATCGGCCTATTAACGCGGCTGGCCTCCATTCCGCTTGTCATCAACATTTCAGTTGCCATCGCTACTACGAAGATCCCCATGCTCGCCAAGTCGGGATTCTGGAACATGATGCACGAAGCTCGGACCGACTTCTGCATGCTGCTGGGTCTGATCTTCCTGCTGATCGTCGGCGGGGGCGCAAAGTCGGTCGATTTACGCCTAGGAAAAATGCATGACTCGAGTGTCTAAGGCCGTTAGCGAGGCTACGGATAAGCCCACTCCGCTGACAGAACTCGGCTTGCTGTTCCTAAAGCTCGGAACATTGGCTTTTGGTGGTCCCGCCGCCCACGTTGCCATGATGGAAGAAGAGGTGGTGCGTCGCCGCGGTTGGCTTACCGAACAAGAGTTCCTCGATTACTTGAGCGCCACGAACTTCATACCGGGACCCAACTCGACGGAGATGGCGATTCACATTGGCCACCGAAGAGCAGGCTGGCCGGGGCTCATCGTTGCGGGCACGTGCTTCATCGTCCCGGCGGCAACCATCGTCGCACTAATAGGCTGGGCCTACGTCCACTTTGGAAAACTCCCTCAAGCCGAGGGCCTGTTGTATGGTGTGAAACCAGTTGTGATCGCTGTTGTTTTTCAGGCGCTCTGGAAGTTAGGCCGTTCTGCAGTGAAGACGAAATGGCTCGCGGCAGTCGCGCTGCTGTCTCTGGTGTTGAGCGCCGCTGGCGTAAACGAGTTGCTGGTTCTTGTTTTCGGAGGCTTACTGGCCCTGGGGCCGAGGCTGAAGCCATCCCGTGAGAAGCGGCGAAAATTCATGCAATGGCCGGGCGTTGAGTCGGTGTTTCCCGGAGCCGCCACAGTCATCGGAACGGGCGCATCCGTTGGCCTATGGCCGATATTCTTGATCTTCGCCAAGATGGGATCTGTACTCTTCGGCAGCGGATATGTGTTGTTGGCCTTCCTTCGCGCCGACCTTGTCGAGCGCCATCATTGGCTGACACAGCAGCAACTCCTCGATGCGGTCGCGGTAGGGCAAGTGACGCCCGGGCCAGTGTTCACAAGCGCGACATTTGTCGGCTATATCCTTCGAGGTCCAGCAGGAGCACTGGTAGCGACTCTAGGTATTTTCTTGCCAGCATTTCTGTTCGTTGCGGCGAGTGCGCCTTTGCTGCCGAGGCTTCGTGCGTCACGCACGGTCGGAATCATTCTGGACGGCGTGAACGTCGCCTCTCTTGCGCTGATGGCCCTGGTGACATGGCAGTTAGCACGATCGGCGGTCATCGACTGGTTCAGTCTAGTTCTTGCTCTTGGAAGTGCCGTGTTGCTGATCCGTTACCGGCAGATGAATTCCGCCTGGCTAGTCATCGGGTCTGGCATGTTGGGAATACTGAAGCACGGGCTTGGGTGACGGCTAAACTCCGCCGGGAGGCGGCAAAGCGAATGCATCGTTATGCAGAGAAGGAAGTGACTGGCTACCAGGAACTCTATTCGGGGCTGATACGTCTTCATGTCCTCCACCACGCATGCGAGGGCTCAATCTTCGGGCTGGAGATGATTGAGGAACTCTTACGTCACGGATACCGGATTGGACCAGGGACACTCTATCCCATTCTGCACGCGATGGAGGAGAAGAAGTGGTTGCGGTCCTCTAAGGAGATTAAGAAGGGGCGGATTCGGCGCGTGTACCGCGCAACCTCCGCGGGCCGGAAGGCACTGGCCGCAGCAAAGGAGCAAGTGCAGGAGCTTTTCGGGGAACTGTTCGACATAAAACCTCCCATCTCCACTAAAAAGGAACGATGACTCACTACCAAAGGCAGCCCTGCAAGACGGAACAGGAAGAATCCCGTGGCCGCCGGAGAAAGAGTGAAGGCGGCCAGGGGATTTTTGTTTATACTTGAGCGGAAAAGCGGGTGTGGGGCATGCCTCTTTTTTCACGAGCGATGTTTCTTGCCGTGCACTGGGCGGCGCGCAAGGGATTGCGCGAAGAATCTGCGGCGGCAGGCGACCGGAAAGAACAGGCGCGGCAGACGGGAATCCGCGGGGAGACCTACGCCTACTGGTATTTGCGGCGCCACGGCTACGTCTTCGTGGCGCGCAACTACCAGCCGCCGGGCGTGAAGGGCGAAATCGACCTGATCGGCTACGACGGAGCGGCGCTGGCCTTCGTGGAAGTACGCACGCGCACGGTGCGCGCGGGGCAGCCGGGGCTGCCGGAGATGAGCGTGACGCGGGAGAAGCGCCGGCACCTGGTGCGCACGGCGCAGGTTTTTCTGGCGGCGCGCCGCGTGGCGGAGACCGCGGTGCGCTTTGACGTTCTGGCTATCGAGAACCATCCTGGCCGCGCGCCGGTGGTGCGCCTGCACAAGGACGCCTTCCCCGCGCACTCCTAGCGCGACAGGACGCCGATAGTTGCCGCAGGAGCGTGGAATCCCCCAGAAGGAGGCCGCGCGGATTCAACTTCCTGGGATTTGCGCCGGAATTCCAGAAGAGGGGCGAATTGGACAGGGCGTGTGGGGAGCGGGGTTCACATTCTCCCGGGAAGGGGTACAATTCAGGAATACGGGGCCCTCTCCATGGCCCCGGGACTCTTGGCGCTCGAGGAGGAATGGATTGCCTGAGCTGAGAAAAGATCCGATCACCGGGCGGTGGGTAATCATTTCGACGGATCGCGGCAAGCGCCCCACGAACTTCGTGCGGGAGAGCGTCATCCCACACGGCAAGGGGAATTGCCCGTTCTGCTACGGAAGCGAAGCCAAGACCCCGCCGGAGCTGCTGGTCTATGGCCGCAACGGCGGCGGGGCCAACACACCCGGCTGGACGATCCGCGTGGTGCCTAACAAGTTTCCCGCACTGGGCATCGAAGGCGAGATGGATAAAGAGGGCGAAGGCCTGTTCGACAAGATGAACGGAATCGGGGCGCACGAAGTGATCGTAGAGTCGCCGGAGCACGGCGCCTCGCTGGCCACACTGCCCGAACGCACCATCGAAGACGTCTTCTGGGCCTACCGCGACCGCATGCTGGATCTCAAGAACGACCGGCGCTTCCGCTACGTGTTGATCTTCAAGAATCACGGGGAAGCGGCTGGGGCCACGCTGGAACACCCGCATTCGCAGCTGATCGCCCTGCCCATCGTGCCCAAGCAGGTGCGCGAGGAAGTGGACAGCTGCTGGCACTACTATCACGAGAAAGAGCGCTGCATCTTCTGCGACATCATCCGCCAGGAACAGGATACCGGGGTACGGGTGATCAGTGAGAACGAGCATTTCATCGCCCTGGCGCCCTATGCCCCGCGCTTTCCCTTCGAGATGTGGATCCTGCCGCGGGTGCACGGCTCGTCGTTCGAAAACAACCAGAGTTCCATGTATTCGGCGCTGGCGCGTATGACCAAGGACGTCCTGATGCGCCTGGATGCGGTGCTCGACCACCCGGCTTACAACCTCATGATCCACACCTCGCCGATCGGCGAAGAGATCAACGATCACTATCACTGGCACATCGAGATCATCCCCAAGCTGACCAAAATCGCGGGCTTCGAGTGGGGCACGGGCTTCTACATCAATCCCACGCCACCCGAGGAAGCGGCGCGCTTCCTGCGCGAAGCGCAGGTGGGCACGACCGCGGAAACGGAATAGCGCGGTTCGCTCCGATCGAGTGAGCGATGCCCGTGTGGGTTCCGGCCTTTCCTTCGACGGCTTTTTCCAGCGCAGACCTTGCCGGCCCTGACAGGTTCGGCAGATTTCGCTATACTGGAAAAGTTTGGCGCGGTACCCAAGTGGCCCAAGGGAGAGGTCTGCAAAACCTCCATTCGTGGGTTCGAATCCCACCCGCGCCTCCAAGCTTTCAGCAATAGAATGAGTCAGTTAAGGCGACGGTTTTTCCCGTGTACCCCGCGTGTACCCTGAGTTTCAAAAGCGATGACCGGGTCTCGGCGCCACGCATTGGTCAGATCCGCTTCTAATTGTTCCTGCCGCGAACGCACCCAAGGTGCGTAGTGCTTTTCCGTAATGCGGACGCTTTGATGCCCAAGCAAGATCGAAACCCGCTCAATCGGCACACCAGCGAGCAATAGCTCAACGGCGAATGTATCTCGGAATCGATGCGGGTGAGCGCGTTCTACCTTTGCCAGTTCAAAGAGCTTAGATAACCTCTTCCTCCAACTACCAACAATTGTTTCCAGGTTCAGCGTACCGTCCCAAAAGAAGTGTTTCTCTGTGACTTTCGGGCTTGTGTCCAACGCTTTGAGCAAGAAGTCAGGGAGAATTGTGTTCACAGGGACACCGGTCTTCTGGGTGTATAGGAAGAGTTTGTTTCCTTCAATCCGGTCGCTCGTCAGGCTGACCGCGTCACCGATTCTCATGCCGCTGTAGCGAAGCAGCAAAACTAACGCGCGCATCCGCCGGGCGTTTTCCGAACCGCGTTCGGGGAATTCATCCTTATATTTGTCGACGGCTGCCAGAATGCGCAGCATCTCTGTGCGAGTATATGGCATCGTGGGGCAGAGAGTGATTTTCGGAGCTTTCAAATCGGTGGCCGGATTCTCTGGCATCCACTTCCGCTTCTGGGCGAACCGAAAGAATGCCCGGAGACGTTCGAGTTTCTTCGCGCTTGAACGCGGGCCGTCTTTCCACCCCGAACGAAACTGGCTCACTGAGGGTAAGTCGAATTCGTCCAGAAAATGCAACCCGTGCCCCTGCCCATACGTTTCCATTTGCCGTTTTAGCAATTTGTACTTTCGGACCGTAGACTGGTGTAGTTTTCGAGCTTCTACATCAGCAAGAAATTCTTTCCATGCATCCTCCACGCTCTTTCGTTCGGGCCGCGATGTGCGGCGGTCTTCGGCCTCCCATTCACGAATCATTTCTTGGGCACGCTGCCAGTCGCGGAGCTTCAAGGACTCGCGCATATCTTTCCCGGCGAGTACGCCATCAACCCAAATGGGACACTGGCAGTGTCGGTGTTTCCGGCCTTTCGCTCGTTGTTTGCAGTTCTTTCGATGACGGCGATAAATCGTCAGCATTTCTTCTTTCCTACCTTGCTGCACCTTTCAAGGATAGGCGCATGTATACTCGCTCCACAACCGTCTGCGGAATTCGCAACGTACGATATCGTCTCTTCCCTCGAGGACTTCTCTCCCCAATCACAAGCACACCAGGCTCGCTGTCGAAAAGGTCACGGATTTTATCAGCGCTCAGGTTCCACATTTCGGCGAGTTCCGTAACGGCGTAATGCCGCTCGGCATGCGCCGTATGGTCGGGTTGTGTTGAGACTGGCATCTCTGGTTCCGGGCTCCTTGTATTCGCTGGATAGTCCAACCTCAGCGGATCGTTCCTTGTCCGCTTGTATGAATAGCCTGCGCTAGAACAATTTGTCTGGCTCATGACCTCCAGGTCGTTTTGCTCCATGCGCCTTTTCTTGAAGTAATGAACTGGGCTTGTCTGAATGTTGGGTTAACCATGCAAGGAACTCGTCATCCTTATTGAAGAGGAGCTTCAGTGCCTCTGCAACGACGTATGCCGGCGAGCCGTCAATGAACTCCGCATACTTTCGGAGCTTAAAGTTGACATCTTCCTCGACGCGCACTTGTATGGTTGCGTTCCTAAGCTGTTTCGCGGGTGTTCTCAGAAGCGGCATGTCGTTCTCCCTCCTCCCCTGTGGGCCTGCGTAGCAGGCCGTCATGCAGATTGAGTTGCATCGTTGTTCCGCTGTGTAAACAGGAAATCTATGAAATTTCTGTCGGGGCTGGAGCGACCGCCACGGTTTCGGTGGCAAGATTTTGGGGTCGCTCCAGCCCCGATGGGTGTCTTGCCGGTGACCAATTGCAACTGCCGCGCTCGGCGCAACCTTCGTATTTTGGTTAAGTTCCGTTCACCGCGGCGGTGAACGGAACTGTGAATGGGGTAGTGCGGTCTAGTTTTCATGCATGTTCACCCGCGATATAAGTCTGTCGTCGAGAGGCGTGTGTTCGTTGCCTACGAGATAGGTATCGAAGAACACCGTCCGGTCCGGGATGGGTTGCGAGAACTCAATTCGCAACTGCCGTTCATCAAGCCGCCTGGCATACCAGTCCCGATATAGCTCTTCGAAGCGCTCGCCGCGAAACCTGCGGCGGGCTTCCGCCAGAAACTCGAAATCTTCGGTTACCGGGACGATGTATTTGTGGCTCTCCCATTTGCGCCGGATTTCGAAGTAGCGGAAGATCTCACTCGAAACGTCGGCTTCGATGGGCCGTTTGATGGCGTTCCGAAAACTGGCCTCGGCGTGGCCAAATTGGGTCAACCTCGGGGCTATGTAAAGAAAGCGGAAGGATTGCAAGTGGCGGAACAGGGACTGGTAAGCGCCGAGATGCGAGGTGAAGTTCGTGAGGCTGGCGCAGCCGTGGTCGACATAGGTGAATGTGACCACAGGCGGGAGACCTGGGAATGGGGGAGCCAGAAAGAGAGGAAACTTGTCGACAAAAAACCGGATTGTCGGGTGGCTTCCGGGAAGGCCTTCATAAACCTTGGCCGGAAGAGCCTCTTTGGGGACACACAGAGAGTCGCAGAAGAAATGAACCTTTTCTTGCTCGGTTTCGAGGAAGTCATATTCGGGGTTCTCCAGGATAAAGTCCAGGAGCACGAGGCGCGTGCGGATGTAATCAAAGGAATGCCGGCGGCGGTTGCGGAAGTTATCCTTTTCGATGGGCTTGTAGATGGTCCGGGAAAAGAGATGAAAAATCGAACCGGTGCCCATGTAATCGCGAACGGTGGCGTGCGCGTGTTTCAGAAGCTTCAGCGTGAACGTGGTAGTACGCTTCCCCCGGCGGGCACCAGCAAAGGCGAGGAACTGACGCATGGTGAAGTAGCCCGAGTGGGTGGCGACGATATAGAGGAAGCGCGCCTCGGATTCCGTGTAGCCCAGGACGGTAATCTGCTCGATATGGGAGGTTGGAAGGTTCATGGAGACCAAATGTCGTTTTCTAATGAAGCGACGCTCCTCGCAGGAAAATGAGTCGAGAACAACTCCTCTATCTACCTAATCAGCGGCGAAAAAGGAAAATGTGTCGCTCTTTAATAAAACTTTTCGCAGGAGGTTCCGTATGGCATCACGGTGGCCGGGGACGACACGGGGGTGGGCAGTGCTGCATGGGACGGAAAGGTCTCTTCTAATCATGCCCGTGCTCGCTACGGGCTGGTTTCAGCGCGGTACTGAAGGTCTCCGGGGACCGCTCAAGGGACCCTCCGGCGGTCGAATCCGGTAGCGCAGCAGCTGGTTGACTGAGCCTGCCTCCCGGAGCCGCACCACGCTCCATTCCAGGATCAATTCCACGATCTCCTTGGACTGTTTCCGCTCCCCTGCGGCAAACGCCTCGATCTCCTTGAGCAGGCTTTCGCGTATGGATACGCAGAGCGGCACCCTGGACCAGTCCATTGCTCACTTCCCCTTCGGCGCGTGGATCGCCGGGCGCAGCCTCGCCAGATCATCCCGCAGCCGAATCTCGGACCGCAGTAACTCCTCCGTGCAGCCAGCTTCCTTAAGGTGCTTGGAACTCCACTCGATCAGCAACTCCGTGAGATTGCCGAGTTTCCGGTGCTCCCGGGCGGCAATCTCCTCAAGTTCGGCGCGTAAGGCTTGCCGGACCCGCACACTGATTTGTGCTTTCCAGTCACCCACGACTCACCTCCTTCTTTTTGTTGCCCGGAAGTCCCCCGGTTGCGGTGGGGGTAGTTCCCGTCAGCCGAATGCCGCACTGAAGCAAGCGGTCCGTTGAGCCAGCAACCTTGAGCTGCTCGAAGCCCCACTCCACCAACAGCACCCCAAGGTTGCCGAGCACGCGCTTTTCCCGCTCAGCAAATTCCTCCAGTCCCGCTCGCAGTTCTTGGCGGACGCGCAAACTAAGCGGTACTTTCCATTCGCCCATAGCTCACCCCCTTTTCACTATCCAGGCAGTATCCCGTTGTTGGGTAGCCCCTTTGGAATGATTTCCCCTCCGCAGCAAGCGCTCCGTCGAGCCAGCCGCTTTAAGCTGCTCGTAGCCCCATTCCAGGAGAATCGCTCCCAGATTGCCCAGGGAGCGTTGCTCGCCAGCGGCAAACTCCACCAGTTCAGCGCGGAGTTCTGGCCGAATACGCATAGTGACTGACATTTTCCATATGCCCATCGTCGTTACCTCGGAATCGGCTTCATGTATTCGCGGATGATGTCGAAGTCGAAAGTCTTCGCGTCGCAGATGTCGGCCCCGGCGATGAACATGTTGCAGGCGTAGCGGAGCGAGAACTCTGTCTTATCGGTGAAGCGGACAGAGATATAGATCGTCCCGTCCTCGATGGAATTGTTGATGAAATCCACGACCTTGCCATGGACCTCGGGATATCTCCTGCGCAGCCGTTCGTGCCGCTTCTTTATCCGCTCGTCGAGTTGCCTGTTTTCCTCGGCGCTAATCGGGGTTACGGACGTGCCTCCGACCCGCATGACCTTCGGCTTCTTCGTCATGGCAATAAATCCTTTCCGCGGCGTGGTGGCCGCAAGTTGGGCGGTGGATGGAACCGCCGGGACACACGACACCTGACGGAGCCGGTTGCCGGCACGGAGAGAGAGAGGAAATCAGCCTAATAGGACTACGTCACAGGTTTACGGCGGGGGATGCGCGATGCGCGGAGGGATGCTCAGGGGAATGAACTGCTGCGGTGTGCCATGCTGGAACAAAGCGGGTTGCGCCAAAAACAGGAACCCGCTACCTTCTTCGATAGCCATCGTTGCCTCCTTATCCGAGGTGATGCTGGTCAGGGGCGTGTCGGTGCTCAAACACCGGCGCGTCCCGTTTGCTTAATTGGATTACTTCTTGCCTTTCCTTCTACGACTTCCTTTACCCCAATAATGCTTGTCCTTATATTTTCTGACCTGCTCTATCTCGGCTTCGGTCCAGAGTCGAATACTGAGGCCCCCAACAGATTGAACAGGAGGTGCGGGGACCTTATTCGTATGTATCCATCGATGCAGTGTGTCATTTCCGATCCCCAGAAGCTTTGCGACCTTTACCGTAGAGTAGGTCTTCATTCATAGAATCCTAAATGCATTACTATTTGTCAAGCACAAAATCACACCCGGCAGGACAACCCCTCATAGCCCCATCCGGCCCGCCTTGAAGAGTACCGCAATCCTCACCCGAATCGAAAGCCCCTGCGAGCATCCCTCCGCTATTGAAATCAATTGTTCTGGCATCTATAAAGCTCGAATCCCAGAAGCTCTGGCAAGTGCTGAGGCTCAAGTTGATCGACTTGACCATATGGAGCCCAGCCATCTGTCGATCCTCGACCGAAATGTGGATTAGGTTAGTACCACTAATTATTTGGCTAATGAATTGCGCGTTTGCATCGGTCTCAGGAGGAGAGGTGGTATTATTGCTGCTGTCGTTCAAGGCATAGTAAACTTAATTACATCAAACGAGGTTCGATGGACAAAAATGCGAGAGAAGCAAAGATCGATGATGACACGTGCCGCTCGCTGGCACATAATTCAGGCTGCTTGGAGGAGAATATAAATGGATGAACCGAAAAAAGAGCGAACATATCACTATTTTGTTGATGGAGTGAAATACGAAACGCAAATGTCTTCGATCACGGGAGCCGAGATCAAGGCCAAGATTCCAAACTTTAATCCAAGTTACAGCCTATATTTGGAAGGGCAAGGGGGCGAACCGGATAAGCTAATTACCGACACCGATTCTGTCCCACTCGAACACGGCCCCAATCGTTTCCATACTGTTCCTCCAGCCTCCTTCGGCAGAAAATGAGTATTCTGGAAACGCAACTTGCAGATCTCAAGGCACAACCTGGCTGTGCCGATGCAGAGGTCCAGTTAGTGCCCGATGGTTCTGCCATCATAACGATCCCCAATGTCACGCTCCCGACTGGATGGTCTAAATCTGCTACGACAATCCGATTCGTGGCTCCAGTTGGATACCCACATGCAAAGCCCGACTGTTTTTGGGCAGACACTGACCTTCGATTGCAGAGTAATGCGATGCCACAAGCTACAAACATCACACCTATACCTGGAACAGACTTGAGCAACTTGTGGTTTTCGTGGCACACGATGCATTGGGATCCCAATCGAGATAGCTTGACGACGTACCTCAATGTTGTGCGACAAAGATTTAAGGAGCCAAAGTGAACGATACAGTTGTATTCCCCGGCGCGACATTTCAGCGCCTTCGAAGCCAACTGCTTGCAAGCGATCGTGAAACGTGTGCGGTGCTTCTTGCTCTGCCTTTGCAGGTTGGGAGAGGCACAAAATTTATAGTCAAAGAGGAGATTTACTTTGGAGAAGGCGATTACGTTGAAAGGTCGGGCTTAAGATCTTCCCTGCGATCAGAAACTGTCTTTACCATAGCGCAAAAGGCAAAGAGGCAAAATCAATCTGTCGTTTTCGTTCACACCCATCCGGGTGTCCACGGTTTTCCGCAATTCTCAACAGCTGATGATAAAGGGGAAGCTGTCCTAGCTCCGTTCCTTAAACAATACTTTCAGACCGAGTTGGCCCTCAGTTTGATCCTCGCTGCAGGCGGCTGCGCTGGAAGGATTATCCCTTGCGGAGCACCTTTGCGAATCGTTGAAGCAAGTAGTGAGTTCACTTTTCTTTCTAAACTTGACGCAGAGGAATCAGAATTCGAGCGCAGTGATCGTCATATTAGAGCCCTCGGCAGATCTGCCGTACCGATCCTCCAAAATCTAAAAATCGGAATCGTTGGACTGGGAGGCACGGGTTCACTAACCGCCCAGCAGCTTGCTTATTTGGGAGTTCGTGATTTTGTCCTGATGGATGACGACGTGATTGAATTGACAAATCTCAATCGTGTTGTGGGCGCAAGTCAGACCGATGTGAATCGACCGAAGACGAAAGTTACTGAAGATCTCATCAGGCGGATAGCCCCTGCTGCAAGGGTGCGCATTTATGATGAGAGTGTTCTTGAAGATGTCTCGGTCCGAAAATTGTTGGACCGCGATCTCTTATTCTGCTGTACCGACTCTCACGGTAGTCGTGCCGTTATGAATCAGTTTGCTTATCAGTATGTCATCCCATGCATCGATATGGCGATCAGCATCTCGACTACGGATGAAAAGATCTCATATATAGTCGGGCGGATTCAATTGCTTGCTCCTGGTCTTGGATGTCTGACCTGCGGTGGACTTTTGGACGCGGGAGAGGTTCGCGTAGACTTGATGAGAGAGCATGAGCGGCGGCGGGACCCCTACTTCCTTGGTCAAGCTGAACCTCAACCGGCCGTGATCTCCTTGAATTCAACCGTGTCATCACTTGCTGTAACTATGTTTCTAGGCACGATCACCCATGCGCCCTTGAATGCCCGATTCCAGCACTATGACGCCATCGCCGGAATTGTCAGAAGTGTTGAGCATCGTCCAAGACCGAATTGTATTGTTTGCTCCGAATCAGGCGCACTAGCTAGGGGAGACACCTGGCCGCTGCCGACCCGGAAGTCGCCATGAACGACCACGCACCTCGCCTTATAGTTCTCTGGTCCGGAGCGCCGCCGTCTGATGTAATCGAGACTGAATTTCAGCGAAGAGGACTTGAACTAAGGATTGTTTCCAATGCGAACGAGGTTCGGGCGCATCTCCCTCTTTCGCGTGCCTTAGTATTTTGTGTTCCCACACTTAACCAGCAAGGTGTCACCGCCATTCTGCTTGCGTGCGCGGAATCAGTAGTTGTACACGGATTGGATCTGTGGATCCTCCCTGAAGACGAGGCTGTAGGAAAAAAAGTGCAGGAAGAAATGTACACTGCCTTTAAGAGATTTTTTAGTGGCAGAGAAGTGAGTCTACAATTTCGGCTCGCTCCGCACTTCGAGGAGCTCAAAGCTGCTCCCCATTTAATTCCTGAAGCTTGCGCACGCTACAGGCCAGGGCCACGCCCAAAAGCCGACTTGAAGCTGAGTCCGAAACCAACAGTAATTACTCGAAAGTACGGTCCAACCCTCGCGGAACTCTTGAGACGCTCGTTTAATGATTGCGTCCAGATTGAGCTTGAAGAACTGAGTGGCGGATATTCAGCCAAAGTTTTCAAAGTGCACGCAAGCTTTGAGCAACGCCGACTTGTTAACAGGCCCCTACCGTTCTATGCCAAGTACGATCTTCTCTTCAAAATCAATCAGGAACTACAGAACTATGAAGACCTGGTTGAAGCGGCTGTGCCTTTCAATCTGCGACCAAATCTGGACCCCAGTCGATGCATTCGGCGAGGTTACACCCATGGCTTAATCGTGGGCAATTTTGTTGAATACTCAGAGCCTCTTTGGGAAGCTGCTCGGAGGGGTCATGGCGCTGGCCCTATATATTCGCTTTTTGATCAAGCGTTCAAGAGTTGGCGACTTAACTCTCAGCGAGAAACCCATCAGTCTATATTCCAAGATTTGGACGCAGCCAATATTCGCATCGAAGTCGATCGGATTGATGAGAGGAGAATTGAACATGTCAAAGCATTGGGAGCCAAGACAACTCCGAATGAGCTCTTGTCAGTCCTCAAGCGACTTCCGGCTCTTCCTCATCGCAAGGGTGTTATTCACGGCGATCTTCACGTCGGCAATGTTCGGGCCCGCGGAAACGATGCCGTGCTCATTGATTTCTACTCAGTGAACAGCGGAGCACCGCTAGCTTTTGACCCTGCAACTCTTGAAGTGAGCTTGGCATTTGCAAAATATGAGAATGGCGACGTCGATTCTGACTGGAAAGACACGATAGCTAGGCTCTATGATCCTTCCACTTTCCTTAAACCCCCTGAGCCCGCGCTGCAACAGCATAAGCGTGAATGGTTGTGGAATTGCGTGAGGCAGCTGCGAACGATTGCCCTGTCTCGGGAAGAACCCGATGGCACTCGTGAATATCAAACTGCGATCACCTTCGTTCTACTCCGCAGGATGATATACCCTTCCGATAAGCGCTATCCCGAATCCAGATTCGCAGTTGGATATCTGATCGCGGAGAGTCTACTTCTGAACCTCGCAAGTGAAGCGGGTATATGAACATGAGGGCGAATGCGGTCAGGTTTAAGGGCTTCGTCGCTGATCGAATTGAAGCCGGTGCGGTACTAAAGAAACCGGGCGACCTTGCCGTCATCAGTAGGGAGAAAATGCCTCGTTGGATCGTATTACGTTGTCCGAGCGGATGTGGTGATGATGTTCTGTTGAATCTGGATCGCAGAACCGGACGAGCCTGGTCTCTTTATAGAGAGTCTGGCAAGCGGGTCTCGATATACCCTTCAATCTGGAGGGATACGGGGTGTGGGAGCCATTTTATCGTCTGGAAGAATCGTGTTATCTGGTGCGACTATGATGAAGCACTCCTGGATGTCGGCGAGGCAATTGATGCTGACAAGTCTGCCTCCGTTCTAAAAATCATCGGCGAAAGTCAAACGTATATTTCTTATGAGGAAATCGCGACACGTCTCAACGCGATTCCATGGGAGATTCTCACGCTTTGTCATCGTTTGGTTCGCGAAGGTCTAATCGAAGAAGGGCGCATTAAAGAGCGAGGGAGATTTAAGCTCGTTGACAGATAGGGCATGATGACGAGTCTGGGTTAGTGGCAATATCCCGTCGCGCTTGGCTGTCGGACTGCTATTGACCTGCTCATCCGTAAGATTGGCCGTTCTTGAATCCCTGTTCTACTCTGACGTTTAACTTATTGAATCCGCTCACGGAATAGCCGTGATTTTCCATGTTCGGAATACAGTATTTTTTGAATCGTCTAACCTTTGCGAAAATAGGCTTCTACCCAGAACTCAAGGGTCTTGTCGTGCCAATCGAGGGAGCCTGTTAGGGCTGGCCGTAGTTCCATTGCGTACCGCTCCCGCAAAACCTCTTGGTCGAGATGCAGTGTCTTCGCCAGATACTCAACATCCTCCCGGTCTCGCGGTCCATTCCGGCTTATCTTTGAGAGAACCAAATCGTAAGGGTCGAGAACGAAGAGCCGCATGTTTTTGAAGCGTTCGGGGAATAGCTCTTTCATCCGCTCTTCGTAGCTCTCTGGTACGGATGCGACCGCCGCATGTTGCACATGGACCTTATACTTTCGCGCCAAGGGTGAACCTTCCCCTGCTATCTCTTGTAAATCACGTGCGCGATTGTAGGGAACGAGGGAAAAATAATCCAAGTCATTTGTGCTTCGCGGCAGTCCGTAGGCAGCGACAATCGCAAATCCGCCGATGCAGTGAAACTCGAAAGGCTCACTGAGGAGGCCGTCAAGTTCTTCTAGAAACATGGCCCACGGTGAAGGAAGGTCAGACGGCATAGCGCAACATATCGGGCCGCAGATCGCTCAGAAGATTCCATTGCCGTGCTTCTTCTGAGCTATGCTCTCGAAGCCAGCGGCGCTCTGGTTCGTTGAGTTCCTTGCAGAAGGAATCTTCCCTTTCGAGTTTGCTCTCGGCAAGTGCTTTTTCAGGTTCTCGAAGAACGTCGTTCCCGCTTGCCAGTCTTGTCAGAGTCACAGTGAATCCTAGGCGATTTTGCAGGTTTCTCATTCGAGCCTGTGGAACTAGCCAGTCAAAGTCCATGTCTGGATAGCGAGAAACGAGCCAGGGGAGACCTTCGACAACGCGGGCCTCAAGATTACGTTGGGCCAAAGCCGCCAGCAAAAACTCAACCGGGTTCACTTTCCTTGTTCCTCGGCGAAAATGTGCGAAACCAGGGTATCCCAGGGAAGCAAGCTCGAAAGCCAAGAAATCAGGAGTCACGTTCTTAGGAACCTCAGAAACAGAGAGTACCGTAGGCGGCAGCCCGTATACGTGCATCAGTTTTCGAGCAAGCTCAGGAGAAGGATTTCTCTCACCTCTCTCCAGCATCGAAAGATAGGCTTGGGTCACACCCAGACGGTCAGCGGCCTGCTGTTGGTTGTAGCCAAGCTGTAGTCTAGCCTGTTTTAGTTGTTCTGAACTCATGCAAAATTTATAACACCAAGTGTTATAAGTGTCAAGAACATTTTAGCAGAACCGAGGGACGGTTGTTGTGTGCTAGACTCTCTGCCATGCCTGAATGGATTGGATTGGCGACGAAGGGCATTGCAGTGTCATCAAAAGGGACTGCCGTATTCCGACCAAACGAAGCCCTTCAATTTTGTCCTTAGCCCGATCATCAACGCCCTAACCGGCGGGCGTCCGGTCGGTGCGGACCCAGACAAATTCACGCTGATCACTCCGTTTGCTTCCGACAGTTCCCTTTGGTATGGCAAAACCTTCGTTAATATCCACGATGAGAAATCGTATAAGTTGGCGCAGCCTGGGAAACGCTTGCCTCATGAAGCAGAACCAAGTACCTACGGCGATATAGTCAGTCGATATCGCTGGCACAAGGAGGCAAAGAGCTTGGCACCAGACGGAAAGCCCTGCGCCTCGCACACCGCCGGCTTACTGCGTCGCACACCGGTGTTTGCAGCCATTCCATTCCGATCCATCGGCAAGGAAACGGACCGACGGTGGGAACGAGAAGAAGACATCAGCTTGATTGAGCCCCTTACCGTGGAGTACACGCCAAATGAGACCGAGCACCTAGTCGCCGACCCGATCCTCCAGCTTGAAGCTCGTCGGGTGTCGAATCGGAACCTAGCCAGGACGGCGGGAGTAAGTGCGAGGACCGTCAAGGATATTCGTAAAGGGAAGCGGGTTAGAAAGGCAACAGCTAAAAAGTGCATTGCAGCGCCGGATTTATGTAAGATTAAGTAGTCCTGACTGAACAACCTCGCGCCCGCTGTCGGCGATACCGATTGCAGGTCCAGTCTTAATTAGGTGTGAAAGAGTGATGGTTCACCGACCAAACATCGATCCTAATCTGGCTTTCGTCCTTATGCCGTTTAAGCCTCCTTTCGATAGTTACTACGATGAAATCATCAGACCAGCCGCCAAATCGGTCGGCCTTGAAGTTCGAAAGGCAGACGAGGTATACGGGACCGGACCAATAATCAATGACATCTGGAAGCAGATTTGGGCTGCAACTGTTGTCATTGCGGACGTCACCGCCTACCCGTATCCGTTTCCGATTGTGCCAATGGGAACACACGACAAACACGACGCTGTTGGGCATCTTTCACGCGACGGTCGGGTTCACGTTTTCAACAGTGCAATCGTCGAGCAACTTGTCCGTGCTGGTTTACGCGCACGTGTCTAGGAAAATGGAACCAAATCATCTGGCGCAATCTTCACCCCGGTAGCCTCAAGCCGGGGCGACTGATTTCGGCGCTTTCAACTCTTCCCAATCGTACCTGCCAACTGTCAGTGTCGGCGAAGATGCTGGCCGTACCAGGGGTACGAAAATGACAAACTTCGGTGAACTTCATACATGCGAGCAGATAGAGGCGATGACTGCGGTGGGGTCGGCGGTAAGCCCGCCGCAATACAGCAACAAATCAGACCCATTCAGTGTTAGTCGGGACGGCAATTTTATCGGCCAAGACGGCTTCATTGTTCCTAAGAACTTCGGCGAGTTTTACGCGAAGTATCCCAAGTACGTCCGCCGCTGGGCAATCAAGCGCCTCGGGCGGGTGGGGTATACCGATGCCATCCGGGACCTTGAACAGGATATGCTTGTTTTCCTGTTCTCCTTACCGAAGACATCCAAGTTTCGCGAACCGAGTGAACAGCATCCCCACGGCTGCACGGACGTAATCCAGTGTTTCAATCCCTGGCGTCAGTATGGCGCAAGCGAACGCCGCTGGCGCTGTTGGCTGAATCTGTGCCTCAGTAATCGCGCCTCTACGATCTATCAGCGCCAAAAGAAAGACGCGCTGAGCCGAAAGAACAACATGCCATTTGACGTTGATTCGGAAGGTGTGACCGTTGACGAGGAATATCTCCATAGTCATTCGGAAACTCTGCGGCGCAAGAGCGCAGAGCAATCTTCCGCCGTCGAGAAGCGTCTCTTGGCGAACCAATTCATAGATTTTGTGTTGGAAAAAGAGCCGCGTCTTTATGGCACCGTGCTCGCCATCTCGGAGACCCGAACACTCCGTGATGCCCAGGAGCTTTTGCGAGTGGACGAAACGGCACTCACCCGCGACCTAACACGAATCATTCAGTTGAAGGACGCTTTTATAGACGGTGGTCCGATTCCAAAGCAGCGCAAGCCTTACAGGAAACGCGGCAAAGTTCACGCATCCTCCACTCCTTCTACCATTCGCAGTACAACGATCACTGCGGGACGGAGATTGGTACGACCAAGGCGTGAACTGACTCGCCGAGGCGACGAGCGCGTACCAGGACGGGCAGATCGGTGAGTTGAGTTCCGTCGCTGGCCTTCCACCAGTTGAGATTTTCCTGTGCCTCGCCGCGCCGAGAGTCCGCCGAAAAGACTTTCGAGATGATCGATGCTTCTGGTACCCGGAAATTACGAAACATCTGCATTCCTTGAAGCCGAGCAGCTTCGTTGATTGTTACGTTGACGGCGCGCAGAGTTGGGGTCGGAGCTGTCGTAAATCCGAACGCTGTCTGCGCCGGGTTGCCATCTCCCTTCTTATATGCCAGCGCTGCCTCCATGAGGATGCATGGTCTGGGCCACGCCTTCGCAATTCCGATAATTGCCGAGGTCAGGCTACCGTCAGGACACAGTTCGTCTCGGATCGCTTCGATGACTTCGAAAGAAATCTCTCCAAGCGCAAACGGCTTGACCATTGGGGCGTAGTAGGCGAACTCGCCAGCTAAGACATCCACGAGTGACTCCTCGGGACTCTTGTATTCATGCAGCGTGTGTGTCCGCTTGAAGGCGAAACGACGTTGGTCCGTAAGAATCAACAGATGGCCCAGTTCGTGCCACTTTGTGAAATAAACTCTGGATGCTTTCGCGCCGCGACAATCTATGATTGAGACATACGGCAAATCAAACCGCCCCGGATTCACGAGCTTCAAGGTGATGCCGAAGACTTCGTCTGTTAGCTCCTGAGGGAGTGTGGCAAAGGCTAATTCCCCCTTATCAGCGTATTCCCTCACGACTTGCTCCAAATCAGCATCCGATCGAATTTCGACAAATATCGTGCCGAGCTTATTCGCGACCAGCGAAAGCAGGTCGGAAGGCCTTGAACAATTTTCTAGGTCAGTGAGAAATCGTTTCACCTTGCGGTGACAAAGAGCAACAATGTCCCCGACGGGATTTGTGGTCAGATGAAGACCCAAATCCGAAGCGAGCACATGAATCGAAGTGCTGTCGTTTAGTTTTATTCCTGACCGTGTCATCCGAACACTTTCTTTATTGCCCTGTAGAGTTCAATCCAATCCTTGACCTCGAAAGGTTTAATCGTTTTGTTACTGCGACGTGCAATCACTGAGCGATGCGCTTCTAACAATTCCACGGTATCAGAGTATGAAAGACTCAATTGTTCCGCAGCGGACGCGAGCGCTTGCGGGATCACGGTCGGTTCCCTCTGTGAGGCGGGAAGTGGCTCGTCCCCTCGCAACAAATAATCAATCGAAGCTCCGAGCGCGTTCGCGATCTTCAGAACATATTCCGAACTCGGATTTCGCTTGTTATTCTCTATATCGCTGAGGAAGCCCTTACTGACGCCACTCTTGGTCGCCAGTTGATCCTGGGTCCACTTCTTCGCCTCCCTTATCTCCTTAACGCGGTCTCCAACAGTCGGCATTCTGCTTCCCCCCAGATTGTTGGATTTTAGCGAGCTGGCGTGACCTTGTAAAGGCGATTCCGCCTCTTCTTGACATGGGGTTCGATGTTCGCTATACTGTATGTGAATTACACTATCGGCGATGTTGCGGAGGGCCGGAATGGCGACAGCGAAACTGGGAATTTGGGATAGCAGGTTTGGGCAAATGAACGATTTGCTGCGGAGCATCTGCGAGGAACTCCAAGTCAGCCCAACGGCATACGACCAAGCCGTGAACCGATACACCGCCGTCTGCAACTGGTTAGAAGCCGACGGGAGCGCTGTAGCTGTTTTCAACCCGACGATCTATCCGCAAGGGTCAATGAAAATTGGGACGACAGTGAAGCCATTCGGTCGGGACGAGTATGACTTAGATCTCGTCTGCGAGTTCCGAATCTCGGTGGATAAACTTCAGTCACCGCTCCAACTCCTGAAGCTCCTTGAGGCGCGGATGCGCGAGCACGAACTCTATCGCTCCATCCTGGAAATGAAAAACCGCTGTGTACGGCTGAATTACGCTAACGAGTTCCATCTGGACATCCTTCCCGCCTGCCCCGACCTCAGCGTCGGTGGTACCTGTCTCTTCGTTCCTGACCGGAAATCGCAGACTTGGAAGCCTTCGAATCCCAAAGGTTACGCCGATTGGTTCGAATCGCGCTGTGAGTTGGCGCTGAAGATGCTGATTGAAAGCCGGAGATTGATGACAAAAGCTGAACCAATTCCCCCGCAAGAAGCAACGGAAGAGAAGGCAATCCTCAAGAGAGTGGTCCAGTTATTGAAGCGGTGGCGCGATGTCCGCTACCAGCGGGAACCAAAACTCGCCCCGATTTCGATGGTGCTCACGACTATGGCTGCCCAAGCATACGGAGGAGAGCGCACAGTTACAGAGGCGATGACTTCGGTGCTGAACAGTTTCGTCACCCAAATCGCCTCAACCAATTCCCGCGTGTATGTCCTAAATCCCGCCAACCGCAAGGAGGACCTTAGTGAGCGTTGGGGCGATGCAGCCCAATACCGTGTATTCGTTGATGGGATTCGAGAATTCCACGAGCAATGGGACCGTGTGTTGGCAACCAGTGGGATACACAACGTTTCCGAACAACTCGAAGGGTTTTTTGGGGAACCTGTGAAGGCCGCAATCAAAAAGCAAGCCCGGACTTTGCAGGACTTGCGCGAGAAATCGTCCTTGAGGGTAGCGCAGGCCGGATTGTTAAGCTCAGCCCCTGCGATTGGAGTTCCTGTGAGGTCAAACACATTTCATGGCAAATGGTAAAAGTAGTCTCCGTCAACGCGCACCCAGTTTCGATCAGCAAATCTACAGAATGGGTGTGTTGTGGCCGAAGTTTGTTTTGGACAAGACAAGGAGACAGGTCGAAGCAGTCTGGAAAGGATTTCTGCAACCCTCGCCCCTGAGCGAGAATTATTTGATCACCCTTCGCTTCCGCCCTGGTCGGAATCCAGAAACACGCGTGTTATCACCAGAACTGAAAATTCGAGACAGATTCCGCGATCTACCCCATATCAACCCAGACGGCAGCCTATGCCTTCACGTGATGGGAGATTGGCAGCCCTGGATGTACGTCGCAGATTTCATCCCTCCATGGGTCAGTACGTGGCTCTACTTCTATGAAGTCTGGTACGCCACAGGTAACTGGCATGGGGGCGGGACCCATCCGGACAAACCGGAGCATCGGAGTGAGTGATGCCAAGCATGGAGAGGGGCGAACCGTACGTGGGACATCACTCGTCAGGAAGGAGAAGGTGACACAGACATGACAAGGCGAGTGCTCTGTATTGATGGCGGTGGTATCAAGGGGGTATTCCCCGCATCCTTCCTCTCCACGATTGAGGAATCAGTGGGAAAGCCAGTAGCAGATTACTTTGACCTGATTGTGGGAACGTCAACGGGCGGAATAATTGCCCTGGGTCTCGGACTTGGATTGAGTGCGAATGATCTGCTGCGCTTTTATCAAGAACGCGGCCCCGCAATCTTCAATGGAAACGGGGAAGTTCGGTGGCTTCGTCAGTGGTTCCGAGCAAAATACAATCCCGAACCATTGAGACAATCTTTGTCTGAGGCGTTCGGCTCCCGGCGATTGGGGGATAGTCGTAAGCGTCTTGTCATCCCCTCATTTAACGTTGAGACTGGCGAAGTTCATGTTTGGAAAACAGCCCATCACCCCCGTTTGGAACGAGATTACCTTCACTCCGCCGTTGAGGTTGCCCTTTCAACGGGTGCTGCCCCTACCTACTTTCCAACGTACAAAGCTCTATCTGGCACACCGTTGATTGATGGTGGGGTGTGGGCGAACAACCCGGTTGCGATTGCGGCGGTTGAGGCCATCGGGGTACTCGGCTGGCAAGCGTTTGAACTGCGGATTCTTAGCCTTGGTTGTACAACCACCCCTTTCAGCATTGACTGGGGGCGTAGGCACTCTCTCGGTGTGTTCGGCTGGGCGACAAAAGTCACGGACCTCTTCATGACGGCGCAATCCGTTTCGGCAACCGGGATGACGCAACATCTACTTCCCGACCCCAACAATCTTGTGAGAATTAGTCCCATGGTCGGCAAGAACCGCTTTGAGCTTGATCGTGTTCGGGAGATTCCTTCGCTCAAAGGCTTGGGCGATTTTGAGGCCCGCAAAGCTCTTCCTCAACTTCGCCCTATGTTTTTCACTGCCCCCGTGGGGGAAGATTTCGTTCCATACCACGTGGTAAGTGAACAAAAGGAGGCAAGATGAATGTAATCTGTCCGCAATGTGGTGTTATAGAGCGAACGGTTGCTCAGCAAATCGGAGGAAAGATCACTTTCGGTTTGGCCGCTGCTGCGCTGGGTACACGGGCTGTTAAGAATCCTCTGGTCACAGCTATTTGCGTAGTGGCTGGGTTGATGGTTGGGCACTACATAGACCAGGAACTCAGCAAGCGTTGTCCTCAGTGCGGTGCGATTCTTCGTGTCACAGGTCTCTTGCCATGAAAAATAAAAAGCGATTCAAAGTCGGAGCCAAGGTCCGAATCCTGATACCTGGTATCAATGGTGTTGTTAAACAAACTTCGGATGAGATGGGACCGCTCGGGGAGTATTGGCCCGCGATTGAAACAAAGTCCGGCGAAAGAAAGGAACCCGGCTCAAACCTCGAGCTAACTCCTATCGAGCAAGGATAGGTCACGTGTTAGGCATTGGCTTCCACTATTCGTCACCTCTTACAAAGTTGACCTCATTCACGTAGCTCTATAAGTCCACTTCATGCTCTCACGCAAGCAATTCCCCTAAATTCAGAAATCGCAGCCGACCGCCATCCCATTTGTAAGAGAGTATTTCGATTCCCAGTTTCTTCAACGCGAACTTGGTTTTGGGCGTCGGCGTGCCAGGGGCAACAAACACTCGCCTCGGTTCCTTTGGCTCAGCCGCAGCATGAAACATCAGTTGTCCGATTGCGCAGTAAACGCTTGCCGTAGATAGATCTGTCTTTGCCTCGAAGAGCATCTGGATATGACCTGTGGATGAAAAGGTATAGAGGTCGCGAGGAATGTCATTCGCACAGCGGAGTCCACGCTTTTGCAGCGCGTCGGCCAAAGCAGAGATTACCGGACCGTGGTCGCACTCGCCCTCGATTTCATTGTGAATTGCGTAAGCCTTTCGGCGGCCCATAAATTCCAGGCTGAATGTGGACTTTTGCTTTTGGGATTTGGTTGGACTCTTCCTTCCCATCGCACTTTTCTTGAATCGGTCGATTTCGCTAACAAAGTGGGCGATCTGTCCTTGAAGATGAGCGCCATCAACCCGCCCGATTACAATCATCTCCGTCTCTTTCTTGTCCGGCCAGATCACCGTGTTCCAGTTCTTCCCGCGATATGCGGCCACAAAGGCCGATTTCCCAATACCGGAACGCCCTCCTCCTATCTTGCCGCTGTGCGCGACATAGACTTGGCCTTGGCTGTCGCAAACGAAGGCTCCGCCCGTCCTCCGATTAAAGCCCTTCACGGTCGGATTGACCTGACCTGTGATCGAGAACGCCCGATGCTTAGTTGCATCTTTTAACCCGAAGCAGCACCAATATCGCGCATCCTTTGCGCGTACGCGCAGGAGCGTCCAGAACCTCAGGCGAGGATTCCAGTAGACTGGATACTTTCCCCTCCCACCTTGCCAGCCAACGAATCGGGTTAATTTCAAACATCCCTGAGTAAGATTCTGGGAGAGCAGCTTAAACGCTTTCCTAGTTTCTTTTTTATCCGTCAGCGGTCTGAGATTCATATGCGAATCGCCTTTACATCTTCTGTCCGACCCCGTAAATTATCGCAAGTGTATCTTATCCGCAGGAGTTAATCATCAGAGTTAAATCGTCCATTATTGCCGTAGGGCCTCTCGCGTTGTTCCGGCTATAATCGGCGTGTCCAAGCCATGCCAGATACCCCTGAAGCCCGAGCACGGCAGAATATCGACCAGCTTCTTACCGACGCTGGTTGGGTCGTGCAATCTCGTGATGAGGCAAACGTAGCTGCTGGGCGCGGCGTCGCCATCCGCGAGTTTCCCATGAAGCCCGGATTCGGCGAGGCTGACTACCTTCTCTACGTGGACAGCCAGGCGGTTGGCGTCGTGGAAGCCAAGAAAGAGGGCAGCACTCTGACCGGGTTCGAAGGGCAAACGGCAAAATACAGCGAGGGGCTTCCTGACTCGCTGCCTGCTCCCCGGCGTCCGCTGCCGTTCTGTTATCAGAGCACCGGGATCGAAACCCGCTTCACAAATCTTCTGGAACCTGACGCCGCCAGCCGAAATGTCTTCTCCTTCCATCGGCCAGAGACACTGGCGGAGTGGCTGGGCGATGAACTCAGCCAGCCCGGCTCAACCGTCAAGGCCCGCATCCGGCAGGTGCCCCCTTTGGCGGAACAGGGTCTACGCCCAGCCCAAATTCGGGCGATCAAGAATCTGGAGTTATCCCTCGGGCAAGGAAAGCCCCGCGCCTTGATTCAAATGGCCTCAGGCGGCGGCAAGACCTTCACGGCCTGTAACTTCATCTACAGGCTCATCAAGTACGGCGGTGCCCGCCGCGTGCTCTTCCTGGTAGATCGCAGCAACCTGGGCCGTCAAACGCTCAAAGAGTTTCAGAACTTCCGCACTCCAGAGGAGCAGCGCCTCTTCACCGAGCTTTACAACGTCCAGCATCTTCAATCCAACAAGCTGGACAAGGTCAGCAAGGTCTGCATCTCCACCATTCAGCGCCTCTACTCGATGCTGCAAGGCCAGGAGGAGCTAGACCCAGCGCTGGAAGAACAAGCCGGATTCACACTGGAAGCTCTTCAACGCGAGCCAGCGCCCGTCGCCTACAACCCAACCATCCCCATCGAGACCTTCGATGTCATCGTCACCGACGAGTGCCATCGCTCCATCTACAATCTCTGGCGGCAGGTGTTGGACTATTTTGACGCCTCCATCATCGGCCTTACGGCCACGCCCTCGAAGCAGACCCTCGGCTTTTTCAACCAAAATCTGGTCATGGAATACAATTTCGAGCAGGCCGTCGCCGACGGCGTGAACGTGGATTTCGACCTCTACACCATCCGCACGCTGATCAGCGAGCACGGCTCCACCATCAATGCCGGGTATTACGTGGACTTCCGCGACCGCGAGACCCGCCGCGTCCGCTTCGCCAAGGCCGATCAGGACATCCAGTACAATGCCGACGAACTGGATCGTCGGGTCGTCGCCAGGGATCAAATCCGCACGATCATTCGCACGTTCAAGGACCGCCTGTTCACGGAGATTTTTCCTGGCCGCACCGACGTTCCGAAGACGCTGATCTTCGCCAAAGATGACTCGCACGCCGAGGACATTGTCCAGATCGTCCGCGAGGAGTTTGGCAAGGGGAATGACTTCGCTCAGAAGATCACCTACCGAACGGGCGCTGCCCGTGTAGCGACGAAGAAGCAGCGACAAGACGGAACGGAATACGAAGAGGTCGCCTGGGTAAACACCGGAATCAAGGCCGAGGATTTGCTCTCCGCGTTCCGCAATAGTTATTTCCCGCGCATCGCCGTCACCGTGGACATGATTGCCACCGGGACCGACGTTCGCCCCCTTGAAATCGTCTTCTTTATGCGGGCAGTGAAGAGCCGCTCCCTGTTCGAGCAAATGAAGGGGCGTGGCGCTCGCGTCGTCACGGAGACGGAGTTAAAGCAGGTCACACCGGACGCTCCGGCCAAAGACCGCTTTGTCATCGTGGATGCCATCGGGATTGACCCCAACGAAATGAACGAGACAAAACCGTTGGAGCGAAAGCGGAATGTCTCCCTCGAAAAGCTCCTGGAGCTTGTCGCTTTCGGGAACCGTGAACCCGACGTCCTGAGTTCGATTGCCTCGCGGCTGGCCCGGCTTGATCGGCAAATGAGCCAGGAAGACAGAGACGAAATTAAGAAAATAACTGGCGATCAATCCATCGCCAACATAGCGAACGGTCTCGTTCGGGCATTGGACCCCGACGAGCAATTCAAGGCCACTCAGAAGGCAAGCGGGAAAGAAGAACCCACGCCGGAAGAGATTGCCAAAGTTTCGCAGGGTCTCTTGACCCAGGCAGCCCAGCCAATCGTTACGAATCCTAAGCTCCGCCAACGGCTAGTTGACCTCAAGAAATCCTTTGAACAGGTTATTGATACCGTCAGCAAGGACCAGCTTCTTTCGGCGCGGGTTTCCAAGGATGGCCGGGACCGCGCTGCCAATCTGGTAAAATCCTTCGAGCAATTCATCGAAGAGAACAAGGATGAGATCACCGCGTTGCAGATTCTCTATAGCCGCCCTTACAAGCAGCGTCTGACCCACGAGCAGCTGAGGGAATTGGCCCGAGCGGTTCAGCGGCCCAAGCAGCCCGGCATTGCTCCGATTGCACCGGAAAGAGTCTGGCAAGCCTACGAGGTCTTGGACAAATCCAAGGTCCGGGGCAGCGCAACGAAATTGATGACCGATTTGGTCTCGCTCGTCCGGTACGCGGTGCACCAGGAAAATGAGCTTCGACCGTTTAAGGACGTTGTTTTCACTCGCTTCGAAAAATGGCTCTCGGACCAAGAAACGCAGGGCCGAAAGTTCACGGAGGAGCAGCGGCAGTGGCTCACCGCAATACGGGACCACATTGCTGCCAGCGTCTCGATAGAGCCGGATGATTTCGAACTGTCGCCATTTTCCCAGTGGGGCGGACTCGGCAAAGCGTACAAAGTTTTCGGTGATGATTTGCAGCCCATCTTAGATCAACTCAATGAGGCACTTGCAGCGTGACGGAACCTACGCAGAAGAACACGCCTCCTGGTTGGATAATGGCGACACTGGGTATCCTTTGTGAAAAACCACAGTATGGATGGACGACGAGCGCAACCGTTGAGGGCACTGGGGCCAAGCTTCTTCGCTCTACTGACATTTCCCGAGGGACAGTCGATTGGGACACAGTGCCCTTCTGTGAGTCGCTCCCCCCTGTAATCGAAAAATATCAGTTGCACAGCGGTGACATTGTTATTACTCGGACCGGAGCCGGGGTAGGAAATAGCCTCCTACTGGAGGACTGTCCGCTCGCGGTCTTCGCATCCTACCTGATAAGATTCAGGCCTCACGCCGCTGTGAGCGCCAAGTACGTTGCATGTTTTTTGAAAAGCCCCTCATATAAGAGCCTCGTCTCCTTGAAATCAGCAGGCATTGCTCAGCCCAATGTGAACGCCAACAAGCTAGCGTTACTTGAGATACCTGTAGCTCCTCGCAAGACGCAAGATGCAATAGTCGCTGAGATTGAGAGGCAATTCACGCGGCTGGATGCGGCGGTCGCTGCGCTTAAGCGCGTCCAAGCCAACCTGAAGCGATACCGCGCCGCCGTCCTCAAAGCAGCCTGCGAAGGACGCCTCGTCCCGACCGAAGCTGAACTCGCCCGCCGCGAAGGCCGCTCCTACGAACCCGCCTCCGTCCTCCTCGAACGCATCCTGGCCGAACGCCGCTCCCGCTGGGAAGCAAACGAGCTTTCCAAACTGAAATCTTCCGGAAAAGCCCCAAAGGATTTTCGTTGGAAAGAGAAATACAAGGTTCCCGGTTCTCCCGCTAGTGGAAATGCGCCAGCGGTACCGGAAGGTTGGGCCGTCGGAAGCCTGGAGCAGCTAACGAGCGCGGTCCGAGTCATTTGCTATGGAATCCTGATGCCCAAGGAAGACATGCCTGACGGTGTCCCATACGTTCGAGTTCTCGATCTGAGGGGCGACAGGATAGACATGGAGAGTTTGAAGAGGACATCGCCAGCCATAGCTCAAGTCTATGCGAGGGCTTCACTCAAGGGGGGAGATGTACTACTCGCGATACGCGGAAGTTATGGTCGTGTTGCCGAAGTACCATTCGCATTGGAGGGCGGGAACATTACTCAGGATACTGCTCGCCTGGAAGTCTCAGAATTGGTTGATCATCGATACATTGCGACTTGCCTCAGAAGTCCCATCGCACAGAGCTATTTCGAGAGAGTGGCACGGGGAGTAGCCGTGAAGGGCGTTAACATCGCAGATGTTAGGTTGTGCCCAATCCCAATCCCTTCATATCCAGAACAGGGGAGAATCGTAGTTGAAGTAGAGAGACGTCTCTCTATCATTGACGAACTCGTGACGCAAATAGATGCTGACTTAAAACGGGCCGCGCGGCTCCGGCAATCGATCCTTAAGAACGCATTTGGCGGGCGTCTCGTGCCTCAAGACCCAAAGGACGAGCCTGCAAGCATGCTGCTCGAACGCATCCGCGCTGAGCGCGACGCAAACTCTCGCAGCGTGAGGTCGAAGAAACAAGCGGGAGAGGTGGTCGTACTGTGAAACCTGCGACGGATTCTAATTTGAATCGCGCCATCACCGATAGTGATGTGGCTGCCATACGCAGCGTGATCGAACGAGCTAAGGATACCGAGTTTTTCCGGGACCGATGGGCACGCAATGTGGCTCCGCCGCCTCCCGAATTTTCCTGCGAACGATTCTGGCATGTCCTCGTGGGCTGCCTTCTTACGACACAGCAGCGTTCCACGAAGGGAAGTCCCGTGGATCGTTTCCTTGATCTAAAAACCTTTCCCTTGGCGTTCGACGCCTGCATGAGCGAAGAATCGGTTCGGCAATTCGTGTCGGATGCCATAACAAATTTCGGAGGTATAAGGAGAGGCGTCACCATCTCTAGCCAGGCAGCCGAGAATTGGAAACGCTTGGACGGAGGGTTTTGGAAGAAAGCTGAGGAATCGTTTAATCTTCTAAAGGCGCAGCGATCACGAGCACCACAGCAAGAGGATCGAATCTTGGAGCGCAAGACAGCCCATTGGGCGGACGCCAGTTTTGCGGGCCTTGGGCCAAAGCAGAGCCGCAATCTTTGGCAATGGCTGGGTCTGACCCGTTATGAAATTCCCCTCGACAGCCGCGTGACGGATTGGGTGAATGGCAATCTTACGAACAAGATCGATCCAAAGCGCCTCAACAATCTCAAGTACTACGAATCGGTTTTGGATTACGTTCAAGCGATTTGTGAGAAAGCCGGAGTATTACCCTGCGAACTGGATGCGGCGGCCTTTGACTATGAGGATCTGGGGCTAGGGAATGGGAAATTCCGAGCGACCACGGAACCTGGCTTTGCCAACCCACATGGGCAAATCACCATTCGCAAAACGGGAACGCCGGGCACGGACCACAATCAATACGTGTACCAGCTTGCCTGTTCGCACTGCGGCCACGTCTACGGTGCGAACGGCAGCGACATCTTCGAACGTAAGTGCCCCAATTGTCAGGGCGGTCGCACAGGCCTTGTGCTGTGAACCACGGAAGATAGGAAAAACGTATGCCAAACGGATCATCTGCCATTGTTCAAAAGCTCTGGAACTATTGCAACATCCTCAGGGATGACGGCCTGTCCTACGGGGATTACGTCGAGCAGTTGACGTTTCTCCTGTTCTTGAAGATGGCCGACGAGCAGATGAAACCGCCATACAGTCGCCCGCGCCTCATCCCAAGCAGCCTGGATTGGTCCAGCTTGGAGCGGCTTGACGGAGACGACCTGGAAACCCATTACCGTCATATCCTCACCGAGCTTGGCAAGAAGGAGGGGATGCTGGGCGTGATCTTCCGGAAGGCCCAAAACAAGATTCAGGACCCCGCCAAGCTGAAACGCCTTATCACCGATCTGATTGGCAAAGAGCAGTGGATGACTCTGGAAGTGGACGTGAAGGGCGATGCCTACGAAGGTTTGCTGGAGAAGAACGCGGCGGACGTAAAGGGCGGGGCGGGACAGTATTTCACCCCTCGTGCGCTCATCAGGGCCGTTGTGGACGTGGTGCGCCCCGCTCCCGGTGAGACGGTGAACGATCCTGCCTGTGGAACGGGTGGATTCCTCCTGGCCGCTTATGACTACGTGAGCCAAAGCTACGAACTGGACAAGACCCAGAAACGGGCGCTTCGCCACAAGGCCCTATCCGGCACCGAGTTGGTCGCTTCGGTCGCTCGCCTGTGCGTAATGAACCTCTTCCTCCACGGCATCGGCGGCGAAGAGTCCCCAATTCGAGATGGCGTTGATGCTCTTGCGCAGACTCCCTCTGTTTTTTACGACGTCGTTCTGACCAATCCGCCCTTCGGTAAAAAGTCCAGCATTACCGTGATCAGCGAAGAGGGGGAAGAGACAAAGGAAGCTCTTACCTACTACCGAGACGATTTCTGGGCCACGACCAGCAACAAGCAGCTCAATTTCCTACAGCACGTGAAGTCCCTGGTAAAGATTCATGGCCGTGTGGCGATTGTGGTGCCGGACAACGTCCTTTTCGAGGGCGGCGCGGGCGAAACGGTGCGGCGTAAGCTCCTCCACGAATGCGATGTGCACACTCTGCTTCGCCTGCCGACCGGGATTTTCTACGCGCAAGGAGTGAAAGCAAACGTCCTCTTTTTCGACCGCAAACCCGCCAGCGAGAAGCCCTGGACCAAGAAGCTCTGGATCTACGACTTTCGCACCAATGAGCATTTCACCCTGAAAACGAATTCGCTCAAGCGCGAAGATCTGGACGATTTCGTCGCCCGCTACCACCCGGAGAACCGCCACACACGCAAGGAAACCGAACGCTTCAAGTCCTTCTCTTACGAAGACCTGCTCAAGCGCGATAAGGTCAACCTGGACATCTTCTGGCTGAAAGACGACAGCCTAGAGGACTCTGCCAACCTGCCTGATCCTGACGTGATCGCCACCGAAATCGCCGAAGATTTGCAAGCGGCCCTTGATCAATTCTGCCTCATCGCCGCCGATTTGAAGCCAAGGTCTTCATAGATGCGCTCGGCAGACGAACTCTTTGCGGCCATTGAACGCCACGACATCATCGGTCCGCCGGGCCTTATTAAGCTCGCCAGCTTGCCTGCCAAAGCCCTGGATAGGCTTTACGATGAGACATTCCACGCCATCTACGATGCTCAGCTGGAAAGGGTAGGGGCGGTGGGGATTGAAACCAACTCCCACGAATAGTACCCTGGGCGGTTTGCCAGCAGGTCCGACGCGGGCGCGTGGATTGAAACTCTTCGATCTCTATGCCGACAGCGCGACGACCCAATCCGAGGGTGAACCTTGGCTGGACGATTGAAATTCCGACCTGTACGCATCTAGCTATTTAATCCGGACGGGGCGAATTCTCTCAGG
This sequence comes from Terriglobia bacterium, assembly GCA_020072785.1. Lineage (NCBI taxonomy): Bacteria > Pseudomonadati > Acidobacteriota > Terriglobia > Terriglobia bacterium. The sequence goes on from JAIQGG010000002.1 coordinate 368,955, forward strand.
TGTTCCGTGTACCCGCCGTGTACCTCACTTGGGCGAATTCGCTGTATTTGCCGCTTTTCGCGTCTAATGAAATCAATAACTTACGTGTTCTCAATCCACCTTAGGAGTTCGAATCCCACCCGCGCCTCCACTCTCACCCAGAATGCCTTTCCAGCCGTATTTTTGCGCCAAGGCCCCGCTTCTCTAGAGCAAGCTTGCCCGGTCAGGGCGATGAAGTGCGTGAAATGAGGTCGCAAAGCTCATATCAAAAGGCAACGCGGATCGTTCCAGTCTGGAACAGCGGATGAGCTTTGGGGCATTCTCCGGAAGACGGTTCGCATCCCCGCCCCTTCATCATGGCCTAAGTAATTGATTTTGTGAGCGTTCTGCGCGGCCTCGCGGTCCCGATTGGCTCCTGAGTTGCCCCTTATCTCTAGGGGGTAATGTTTTGCGCTTAGGAGAGAGGTACGCGCCTGCGGCACCTGGGACAAGGGATGCGGCGGGGGTATGCCTGGCGAAGCGGGGTTCCAACGCGTTCGCCAGAAGCCGGCGCAGAGGAGTGGCTTCGTGGAAGCTGAGGCTGCGCGGTTTGGCGATTCTTTTTACGCTGGTCTGTGCGATGGCCTCCTCGCTGGGAGCCGTGACGCTGAATTCCGAGGAGGACGAATACCGCGCCAAGGCCAACTACCTGGCCCAGTTTCCCTACTTTGTCGAATGGCCCGCCAACGCCAGCGATACGACCGACAGCTCATTTCGTTTCTGCGTATACGGGGATTTTCGCTTCGGCACTTCGCTGGCGGAAGCGCTGCGGAGCACCACGGTGCATGGCCGGCGGATGGAACTCCAGTGGGTGCGCAAGGTGAAGGAGCTGCGCGGCTGCCAGCTTCTATTCGTAAGCCGCTCGGAAGAAAAACATTATGTGCAAATCCTGGATGGATTGCGCGGCGCAAGCATCTTCACCATCGGAGAGACGCCCGCGTTTCTGGAGGCGGGAGGAGACGTCTATATCTATCCGGAAAACGATGCGCTGCGGTTTGAAGTGAATCTGTCCGCGGTACAGCGGGGCCGCCTCAAGCTCAGCGCGCGGCTGCTCGTTCTCGCGCGCCGCGTCCTTTCGGACAACGGGGAACTGAAGAGAACCTGCCAGACATGTTGAACCTGCGCAAACTTTCGCTTCGCCGCAGCCTCCTGCTGCACTCGCTGTTCACGGGGGGCCTCGGTGTCGTATTGGTGTGCGCCGGGTTCCTGGTCTATGACCTCCAACAATATCGTGTGAAGAAAGTAAGCGGCCTGCGGTCCACGGCCGATATGGTACGGGCCAATTCCGATGCCGCGCTTCTGTTCGACGACCCGGATGCGGGAGCCGAATTGCTGAGTGCGCTGCGCACGCAGCCGGAAATCCGGGCCGCGGCCCTGTACCATTCCGACGGCCAACTGCTGGCCTCCTATCTCCGCAAAGATCTGACGGGAAAACGGACACTGCCGATGCAGCCGGCGGAGGGCGTCGAGTGGGGCCGTGACTCCGTCATGATCTGGCAGACTGTGTATGTCGAAGCAAAGCCCGTCGGCACGCTGTACCTAGAAGCGGACAATTCCGATCTGCGCGAGGCCGTGGTCCTTTACATCTGGACAGCGGGAGTGATGGGCCTGATCTGTCTGCTGATCGTTTATCCGCTGTCGGCGCGGCTTTCGCGGAAGATCTCGAGGCCGATCTACGACCTGGCGTGGATCGCGCGGCTCGTCGCTTCTGGCAAGAACTATTCACTGCGTTCACCGGATTTGGGGGGTGAAGAGCTCGGGCAGCTCGGCGCGGATTTCAATTACATGCTGGAGGAGATGGAACGGCGCGACGCGGCGCTCCGCGAAATCCGGGACTCGCTGGAAGTCCGCGTGGCGGAGCGCACGGCGGCGCTGCGGGAAGCGGAAGAGAAATACCGCGGCATTTTTGAAGATGCGATCGTGGGCATCTTTCAAACCACGCCGGATGGAAGATACCTCAGTGCGAATTCCGCGCTGGCGCGACTGTACGGCTTTGATTCGCCGCAGGATCTGATGGCCACCCGCATGGACATCGGTGGCCAGGGGTACGTCGATCCGCGGCGGCGCGAAGAGTTCAAGCAGTTGATGGAAGTGCAGAGGATTGTGGAGGGTTTTGAATACGAGGTGATTCGCAAGGACGGCAGCAGGATCTGGTTTTCCGAGAATGCGCGCGCCGTCTGCGATGCCGGCGGTGCCTTGGCCTACTACGTGGGAACCGTCGAGGACATCACCGCCCGCAGGCGAGCGGAGGAGGATTTGCGGGAGCGAACGACCTTCCTGAATACGCTGATTACGGAGAATCCCATCGGCATCGTGGTCGCGAATGCGCAGGGTGCCATTGAGATGGCCAATCCGGCTTTCCGGAAGCTCTTCGGCTACGAAAACGAAGAGCTGAGCGGGAGGTTGCTGGACGCCCTGGTGGCGCCGGGAGAACTGCGGAAAGAGGCGGATGAAATTACAGGCACCGTTCTGACGGGAAAACCATTCCACTCCACAATACAGCGCCGGAGAAAGGATGGGCAGCTGGTGGACGTGGAGGCCTACGGGGTGCCGCTGGTTGTGAACGGAGTCAGCCGTGGGCAGTTCGGGATGTACAAGGACATCCGGCAGCAAGTGGCCGCAGAAAAGGCGCTGCGGCAGAGCGAAGAGCTTTTCCGGACACTCAGTGCTGCGGCGCCGGTGGGCATTATCCGGATGGACGCAAAGGGGCATTTGCTCTACGCAAATGACCGAATCGTCGAGATGGTGGGGCGCCCGCGCGAAGAAGGCCTAGGTTCCGGGTGGCTCGAATCCGTGCATCCGGAGGATCGCGAGAGGGTCGCGAACATCTGGCCAAGAGTTGCCGAATCGCGCGGAATCCTGCAAGACACTTCCCGGTATGTGAACAGCAGAGGCGAAATTGGCTGGGTGGATGCCTACCTGAAGGCCTTGTTTGCCGAGGACGGCGCTCTCGAGGGCTTCATTGTAATGCTTCAGGAAGTGACGGAGCGCCGCCAGGCGGAGGAACAGCTGCGGGAACGCACCGCCTACCTGGACACTTTGATCACGTCGAATCCCCTGGCGATCGTCGTCACGGACGCACGCGGGGAAATCGAGATGAGTAACGCCGCCTTCCACAAACTTTTCGGTTACGAGAAGGACGAAGTGCAGGGGAAATCCCTGGACGATCTGGTGGCGCCGGGAATCTTGCGGGAGAAGGCCGGGCAGCTCACCGGTGCGGTGCTTGCGGGGCAAACGGTGCACGCCAGACTGCCGCGGCGGAGAAAAGACGGGCAGCTCGTCGACGTAGAAGCGTACGGCGTTCCGCTCGTTTTGGACGGAGAAATGCACGGGCAGTTCTCCATCTATAAGGATATTACGCAGCAGGCGGCCGCGGAAAAGGCGCTGCGGCAGAGCGAAGAGCTTTTCCGGACGCTCAGTGCCGCGGCGCCGGTAGGCATTTTTCGCACCGATGAGGACGGCCATTGCATTTACCTCAATGAGCGGCTGCGCGAGATGATGGGCCTGAGCCTGGAAGAGGCTCTGGGGCACGGCTGGGAGAAGTCGATTCATCTCGAGGACCGCGAGCGGATCGCCCGCCGCGTCAGCGGTACCCCGGGACAAGACACGGTTGCGCTGGAGGCGCACCGCTACCGCACGCCCGACGGAAGAGAAGGCTGGGCAGAAGGCTACATGAAGGCGCTTTTCGCGGAAGACGGCTTGAGCAGCGGATATGTGGGGATCGTGCAGGATGTTACCGAGCGGCGCCAAGCCGAGAAAGAACTGCGCGAAGCGAAGGAGGCGGCGGAGGCGGCGAACCGCGCCAAGAGCGATTTTCTCGCGCACATGAGTCACGAGATTCGCACGCCGATGAACGGCATCCTGGGGATGACGGAGCTCGCGCTGGAGACGGATCTTTCCAGCGAACAGCACGATTACCTGAGCATGGTGAAGTCTTCCGCGGACGCACTCCTGAATATCATCAACGACATTCTGGATTTTTCGAAGATCGAGGCCGGCAAGATCGAACTCGAGCACATCCCTTTCTCGCTGCACGAGTGCATCGAGGACGCCCTCCAGCCGCTGAGCATCCGCGCCCAGGAAAAGGGACTGGACCTCGGCTGGGAAGTGGGGGCGGAAATCCCCGACGAGATGGTCGGGGATCCGACGCGCTTGCGCCAGGTGCTCTTGAACCTGGCGGGAAACGGGGTGAAATTTACGAAGCGCGGAGAAGTGAGCATTCAGGCGCAACTGGTTGTAAACGATCCGAATGGCCTGGCCGTGAAGTTCACGGTAGCGGATACCGGCGTGGGCATCCTGCCCGAAAAGCAGAGAAAAGTATTCGAAGCGTTTGCGCAGGCCGATATGTCCACCACCCGGGAGTATGGCGGGACGGGGCTGGGGCTGTCGATTTCCACGCGGTTGGTCCATCTGATGGGGGGCAAGATTGAGGTCGAGAGCGAGCCGGGGAAGGGGAGCCGGTTTTTCTTTACCGCGCATTTCGGGAAAACATGCAACCGGGCGCGGACGGGGTCCTGCACTCCGGATGAGGCCATCCTCCCCGGAAAACGAGTTCTTGCCGCGGACGATTCCGCGGTCAACCGGAGGCTGCTGGAGCAATTGTTCAAGCGCTGGAAGATGGATGCGCGTCTCGCGGAGAGCGGCAGGGAGGCACTCGAACTCTTCCGCCAGGCGGAAGAAGAGGGTGCGCCCTTCGACGTCTGCGTGCTGGATTTTCACATGCCGGGAATGGACGGGCTCCAACTGGCCGCACGCATTCGGGAAATCGCCCGGAACAAACCACCCGTCTTGCTCATGTTGGCGTCATCGGACCTTTCCGGCGTGCGGCGCGAATGTGAGCAAGCCGGAATCCAGTACACGATGTGCAAGCCGATTCGCATGTGCGTACTGTGCACGGCATTGAATGACGCGCTCCGGCCGCGTTTGCCGGAGCAACGTTTGCCAACGGGGAAGAGCCATGTCGCCGCCGGCAGCGGTCTGCGAATCCTTCTGGTCGAAGACAATCCTGTGAATCAGAAGCTTGCTGTGCGCATCCTGGAGAAATCCGGACATCGCGTCGCGGTGGCGAATAACGGCCGCGAGGCCGTGGCGCGAACTGCGGCAGAGGAGTTCGATCTGGTGCTGATGGACATGCAAATGCCCGTCATGGGCGGCTTGGAAGCCACCCAGCGCATCCGCGAGCGGGAACAACGCAGCGGCTTGCATGTGCCGATCGTGGCCATGACCGCGCATGTCCTGAAGAAAGACAAAGAGCGGTGCCGGGAGGCAGGAATGGACGGATACACTTCGAAACCCATCCGGCCGATGGATATGGAGGCCGAAATGAGGCGCGTACTCGAGGCGGTCGACCCGCGCGCACCCGGGACGGGGCATCCAGGCGACTCCGTCAATGCGGGAGATCTGCTCGACCGTGTGGATGGCGACCGCGCCCTGGTCGCAGATCTGTTGGGGATGTTCCGCCAGGACTATCCGAAGCATCTGCAGGCGCTGCGCGATGCGCAGGCGCGGGGCGCCGCGGAGGAGATCGAGAGCGGCGGGCACGCGCTGAAGGGCATGCTGGCGAATCTGGCCGCACAGAAGGCCTGCAAGCTTGCTGCGGAGCTTGAAGAGATGGGGAAGCGCCGGGAGACCAGCGGGGCCGCGGCGGCCCTTGCCGCACTGGAGCAGGAACTGCGGCGGGTGGAGACGGCGCTGGAGTTCTTGGCGCAGGGGGTGCAGGTTGAAAATTCTCGTAGCCGATGACGACATGATCTCCCGCCGGATGATGGAGTCCGCGCTGGGCGCGGAGGGGTATGAAGTGGTGACCGTTGTGGACGGCGAAGGCGCGGCAGCCCTGCTGTGCGCCGAGGGCGGACCGCGGCTGGCGCTGCTGGACTGGATGATGCCCGGGAAGGACGGGCCGAGCGTCTGCCACGAAGTGCGCCGCACGCGCGAACAGCCCTACGTCTATATGGTGCTGCTGACCACGCGCGACGCCAAGGCCGACATCATCGCTGGTCTGGAGGCCGGCGCGGACGACTACCTGACCAAGCCGGTCTATCCCGCGGAGCTGCGCGCGCGGCTGCGCTGCGGAAGACGCATCCTGCAGCTGGAAGACAGGCTCATCGAAGCTCGCGAGGAGATGCGCCACAAGGCTACGCACGACGCGCTCACTTCGCTCTTGAACCGCGGCTTCATCCTGGAGCTGCTGCAGCGGGAGCTGGAACGCTCTCTCCGCGTTCCCACGAGCATCGCCCTGCTGCTCGGCGATCTGGATCACTTCAAGAAGATCAACGATGAGCACGGGCATGCCGTGGGCGACGAAGTGCTGCGGGAGACGGCGCGCCGTATGGCCAGCGTGGTGCGCCCCTACGATGCCGTAGGGCGCTACGGCGGCGAGGAGTTCCTGCTGGTGCTGATGGGATGCGACGCGGAGCAGGGCAAGAAGCGCGCGGAGCACATCCGCGCGGTCATCGCCGGCCAGCCGGTGGCCACCGAACGGGGCCCCGTCCCGGTGACCATGAGCATCGGCATCGTGGCCAGCTGCGATTGGGAGCACGCCGATGCGGAGCGCCTGCTGCAGGAAGTGGACAAGGCGCTGTACCAGGCCAAGGCCGCGGGCCGCAATACCGTCGTCCTCGTCCGGCCCGACAGGCTGCCCATCCCCGCCAAGCACCCCGCCGGCTCCGCGCTCTTGCGGCGCTGAGCGACAGGAGCCGGATTGCCGCCGCAGCGGCGAGAAGGCTCAGGCGCTCTTCGGTTTCTGGCGCATCTGTTCTATCATCTGGCGTATTGCGGCGCTTGAGCCGGGCGCCTTTTTCTCGCGCCAGGCTTCCAGGCGCTTGCAGGCCTCTTCCAGGTTGGCGAAGACCGTGGGATTCTTGAAGGCCGCCCGCCAGGGGGGCACGATGTTGCGGATGCGGTCCCACACCACCCAAATCTCCCCGTTGCTTTCGAAAAAGAGGTCGTCATTGATCAGCCCGCGGTTGACGATGCTGGCCACCATGTCCCAGTAGCTGATGACCATGCGCACGTAGGCGTTCTCCGCGCTGCCCTGCGGATATTTCTGCATCATCTCTTCTGCCGAGGCGGGATGGAAATGTTCGAGGAACCAGGTGCGCGCTTCGCGCAACTTGGCCTCGCGCCGCAGATCGTACAGCCGCAGCATCAGGTTCACTTCATCGTAGGTGACGGTTGCCATAGGCATCCTCCGGGTCGCGATGGGGATCAATTCAGCGTGGAACCGGGCGGCGCAGCGCCCTCGGGCTGGGTGCTCGCGGGCGTGCTCCACTCCACGCGCTGCACGTCGGCCAGGGGTATCGCCTGCCGCTGAAATTCGAGCTGGATCCTGCGGCGCAGTTCGCAGGCCACTTCGTCCTGCCGGGTAGGCGCGGTGCGCACCTGCAGGCGCACGGTGCAGCCTTTGCGGTCGAAGGACTGCACGCCGAGAACGCGCGGCCCGTCCACCAGCACCGGAGCCCACGCGGCATCGCCGCGCAGCGCAGCGGCGGCGCTTTCGAAAGCCGCCAGAACTTCTTCCTGCGGGTATTGCGCGGAGAGCGTCACGTCCACGAAAGCCTGCGACCAGTCGCGGCTCAGGTTGCTGACCATGCGGATCTCGCCGTTGGCGATGGTCACCAGGCCGCCGGCCGGATCGCGCACCACGGTGCGCCGCAGCGTGAGGTATTCCACGCGCCCGACTGTGGTGCCGAACTGGATAGTGTCCCCGACCACGTACTGGTCTTCGAGAACGATGTAGAAGCCGCTGATAAGGTCGCGCACCACGTTTTGCGCGCCGAAGCCCAGCGCCAGGCTGGCCAGGCCGGCCAGTGCCGCCACCGGTGTGACGTTGATGCCGAACTCCGGCAGCGCCGTCAGGAGGGCGATGCCCCAAACGGCCTTGCTGCCCGCGCTGTAGAGCACAGTGGCCAGGGTGCGCGTCTGTTGCTCGCGGATCTGCGCTACGCGCGTCGGCGCCACGGCGGGCTTGATGAGCAGATTGGTCATCACGCGCAGCAGGCGGTTGAGGATCAAAGCGAAGAGGAAGATGCCCGCGAGGTGCAGGGCATTTGCCACGGTGAATTCCAGCCAATGGATATGGGAACTGGACATCATGGTTACAAGGAGGGAAAGTATAGCATTGGAATGAGCCGGGCGGGCGCGCGGAACGCGCCACGCCCCGGCCCGGAGGAGGTACGCATGACGGATTCCCGGCGGCGTTTCGTTTTGGCCCTGGCTGGACTTGCGGGTTCGGCGCTGGCCGGTCCGCGCCTGCTGCGGGCGCAGAATCCGGGCCTGGATCCGAGGGAGCAGGAAGAAGAGCCTCCGGCCATTTCCCCGCGCAAAGCCGCCAAAGCGGCGCTTAAAGAGGAGCAGAAGGAGATTAAGAAAAAAGTAACGCGTCTTTACGAGCTTGCCGCGGAGCTCAAGGCCGAGGTGGAGAAAACCGATTCCACAGCGGTGCTCTCCCTGAGCCTGCTGAAAAAAACCGAAGAGATCGAGAAGCTGGCCCGGCAGATCCGCAGCCACGCCAAGGGCTGAGTCCGTGTGGCGGTTGGCGTGAAGCTGCAGCCAGAGGCGGGCGCCTCGCGCTCCGGGCACGGTCCCTGCGCACGCTCTGGCGCGCCGCTTTCGATCAGGTTACAATGAATAAGTGCGGTGCCATTCGCCGCGCACTGCGCGCCTGTAGCTCAGATGGATAGAGCGCTGGTCTCCGGAACCAGAGGTCGGAGGTTCGAACCCTCTCAGGCGCGCCATAACTCTCCTGGAATCAATCAGAGAATTCACTGCACACGCCCGTCGGCCCCCAACTTCGGAACATTTCGGAACAATAAGCGCTCAAGACCCTCGACTGCGCGTCGCTGCGACTTCGGCAGAACCTGCGTGTAGAGATTGAGCGTCATTGCCGCGTCTGCATGTCCGAGCTGGGCTTGCAGGATTCTCGGCTCGACGCTTTGGTCAATCGATGCAAAGCACGCTCGGGCGGCAGGACTAGGGATTGAACTCCACAAGCTCCATCTGATTGCCCCAAGGATCTAGAAAGTAGATGACGCGCATCCCCGCACAAGGGCCATCGGTAACCACGATGGGACCTTCCAGCATCGTGACCCCCGGTTGCCGCTTCAAGTATTGGATGGCCTTGTCGAGGTTATGAACCTTCAAGGCCAGATGATGACTGCCCAGATCGCAGTTGCGCGGCAGTTGCGTCCGGCGATCTGCCGGGCGGTCGTATTGAAACAGCTCGAGCATCAAGTTTGGACCGAGCTGCAGCATGACAAAGCTGAATTTCGCGTCGGCGACATTCACATGGGCATCGCTCCAGTCGCGGCCGCCCGGCATGGAGGGAAGGAGCTGCGCATCAAAAGGGCCCATACGAAAGAGCTCGGCGCAACCGAACACATCGCAATAGAAGCGGGCAGCGTCCTCCAGATCGGGGACCGTAAGCCCCACATGATCGACGTTCGAGAAGCCAGGCAGCATTTCCTTGTTCCTGCGCAGCATTCACGCCTCCGCACTGCAACTTTCAACGCAAACCAGCGCGGGTGCGCAACTTGCGGCAGCCCGCAGGACCAAGCAGTTCCTTGGCGACCATCAATCCGGATGCGCCGTGCAGTCCCGCTCCGGGGTGCGTCGATGCGCCGATATGGTAGAGCTTTGCGATCGGTGTCCGGTGCCGTGGCAGTCCCGGCAGCGGGCGCAGGAGAAAGAATTGGTCTGCCGTGGAAGCGCCCGCATAGGGATCTCCTCCCACGAGGTTGATGTTCGTGCGCGCCAGGTCTCCGGGTGAAATCACGTGCCGCTTCCGTATCGCGCTGCCGAGGTTCGGAATGCACTCGCAGAGTCTCTCTACCACCCGATCCGCGAACTGTTCGCGCAGAGATTCCGTCCAGATTCCGTCCCCGGTCTCGATCTTACCGGCAGCATCTCCAGCTGGACGGCTGGGCAGCTCCTGCAACTGAATCCACAGAATCCACTTGCCTTGCGGCGCCCGCGAGGGATCCACGGCGACCGGCTGACCCAGCACGATGGTTGGCTCGGCTGGAAGCAACCCGCGCTCCGCCTCATTCACCGCGCGCGAGACACCATCCATGCCACTGGTAATATGCACCATCGCCGTGCGAAGCAGCCGCGGGTCATTGCCTCGCCAGCGCGGCGGTTCGGACATGGCGATGTGAATCTGCATATCGCCCCGGCCATAACGGAATCGGCGCGCCCGGCCTGCAAACCGTTCGGGCACCACGTTTCGATCCAGCAACTGCAAGTAAAGCTGCTGAGGCGTAACGTTACAGATGACAGCCCGCCTGGCCCGGATAAGCTGGCCGCGGACGCGGACACCAACTGCCTGGCCGCCGTTTACTTCGACCGAATCGACGTGACATTCAGTTTCCAATCTTCCGCCTTGGTCGCGAATCAGGCTGGCAAGGGCCTCGATCAGGCGCGCCCCGCCGCCGCGCGGCACAGGCATGCCGCCCAACTGCAGCGCAACGGCGATCAGCTTGTTCATAAATCCCGATCCCGTCTGGTCCGGTCCCAGGCCTGTGTGCAAAACCCATGGGGCCAGCAGGCCGTGGACCCGTGGTGAGGAGAAAGTCTCGGTCAGCCAATGCCGGCTGGAACTGAGAAGCTCCGCGCCGAATTCCAGCGCGCCATCCAGGAGCCAGTTCCTCGAAGTGTTTCTTATTGTGGTCCTGCAAGGTGGAGAGGAAGGCTGCGCTGCCATCGGGAAAATACGATGCGGTCGGGTATTCCGTATTCAGGTATTCCAGACCGCGCTCGGTCAGGTCCGCCTTCAGTAAGGCGTAAGCCTCTGAGCCGGTAAACAACGGATGCCAACCCGCGTAAAGGTCATGGAGGAAACCGGGTTCGGTCACCTCAGCGGTACGGATGTTTCCTCCGAGCCAGGCATTGCGCTCCAGCACACACACTTTCCAGCCCGATTTGCTAAGGAGCGCGGCACCGACCAGTGAGTTGATTCCGCTGCCTACAAAGATCGCATCAAACGTGTCCATAATCTTCCCTTCGTCAGACGTACGGGACACAAGCAGCGGCTCCCGAGAAACTGCCTCAGAAACGGGGCTGGATCAGAGTTCTCAGCGCATCCATGGTCCTGGCCCACGGCACGGAATCAGGATTCATAAACTCGAAATGCCCCACTCCCGGCAACTCTATGTAGCTGACATAGTCTCCCGCAGCGCGGGCAGAGTGGGCATAGTCCTGGCTGATGGACGCCGGCACGCGATCATCGGCGTCACCGTGCAGCAAAACTTGCGGAACCAACAGCGGCAAGAGGGCTGCGGGAGAGGCAACCGCATAACGCTCCGGAAAGTCGGAAGGCGTGCCTCCCAGAAATGCCAGGACGGGGTTTTCTTCTCGTTCGACCTGCGCCATCTGAACCAGATCACAGACGCCTGCGAGGCTGATTACGCCGCAAACCGCGATCGATTTTCCGTGCACAAAAATGCTGGGCGGGGCCAACCGCCGCCGGGCTGCCAGCCACAGCGCCAAGTGCCCGCCAGCCGAATGTCCAAGACTGACTACACGCTTGAGGTCAAGAGGATAGGTTTCTCCCAGCGACAGAAGATGATCCGCAGCCAGAGCGACGTCCTGCAGGGTGCCGGGCCACCCGCCACCGGCCTGCCCTACTCTTCTGTATTCGATGTTCCAGGTGGCAAAACCAGAGCGTGTAAGGTCGGATGCGATTTTTGTGGTTTCTTCGAGGCTGTAGCGTGCGCGCCAGAATCCGCCATGAATAACGATCAGGACCGGATGCGGGCCTGTCCCGGACGGCAAGCGCAGATCGCCAAATTGCGAAGCGTCGTTGCCGCAGGCGATGCGTATGGGGACACTCATTGCGAAAGCGCCTGGCAGGGCCGGATCAGTGCATCACTCCGCCACCGTCAACGACGATTGTCTGCCCGGTCACAAAATCGCTGGCCGGCGATGCAAGGTAGACGAGCGTGCCGGTCAGATCGGACGGCAACTCCGGCCGGGCAATGGCCCGTTCCTTGGGCAAGCGCTCAAACAGTACCGCGGGAGTAGTCTTGGCGCCAACCGCAGTCTCGCTCTCCGTCAAACCCGGGGCGATGGCATTGACACAGATGCCGAATGGACCCAGCTCCCGGCTGGTGCAGCGGGTGAAACCGATCACGGCTGCTTTCGAGGTAACGTAATGCAGCAGCATGGGAGTACCTCGAAACACCGTGGCGGACGTGAGATTGATGACCTTGCCGGACCCTTGTTCCTTCATCTGCGGCAATACGGCGCGGAGAGAAAGAAACATGCCCTTGATGTTGACCGTCATCACGCGGTCCCACTCGGCTTCCTGAATCTCCCACAGCGGCTGATGCGGCAGGACGGCGAACAAAGCGGCGTTGTTCACCAAAATATCGATACGCTGAAAAGCCTCCAGTGCGCACTTGGCCATGGCCACGGTGCTGGCCGCGTCGGAGACGTCCACCTTGCACGCAACCGCCCTGGCGCCGGCACTACAAAGCCGTTCGGCGGTCTGGATGGCGGCCGCTGCATCAATATCCGCCACGACCACGCTGGCGCCTTCGCGGGCCAGCGCTTCGCAAAATACCTTCCCGATCCCTTTCCCGCCGCCCGTGACAATTGCGCTTTTGCCCTTTAATTGCATAGTTGGATTGGTTTCCTCGCTGTCTCCCCGCGGTCAGTCGACTTTCAACTGCATGTCCCAGAGCGGAGGCATCTCTTTCAGCATGATTTCGACATCCAAAAGCACGGAACAGCCCGGACAGTAAAATTCCCGCCACACGAACCGGTCGTTTTTCCGATTGTGGGGGTTCGCCATCCAGTTCACTTTACTCAACGGCAGTTCGACCCGGCGCGCCTTGAGCTTGGGGTTCTGGCTGGGTGGCCCGAATTCGTATCCACAGTGGACGCATCGAATGAGGCGCCCTTTTACGATCGTCGCTGCACACAGGATAAGATGTTCGGAAATGCGGGTCCCTTCGCATATCGTGGATTTTCCGGTCTTGTGGGGATCCCGCAATTCCGCACGTCGTGCACGCGTAGCCGGTCCGTCGACCGATCCATCCGCCTGCAGAACCACCGCATAGGCCTGCTGTGCCATTTCCCGCGAAATGTATCCCTGTCGCACGTCCTCGCTCACCCGCTCGGAGTCGCGATCGAATGGGTCGCCATAGCCTCCACCCCCCGAATAGATCGCAACCGAGACATCGGCGGGGCGAAGCTGGAAATTGCTTTTTGCGGGCGGAAATTCGACGGTTCCCTTCAGTTCCGTCCAGGAAACGGGGATCCTCCCCTGGGAAAAGAGTTCCCGGACGTCAGAGCCTCGTACGACGACCCATTGGTTGGTCGTCGCTGGGTGCCCGCCAAACAGGCCGACCGATTCCGGTTGCTCGGTCCCGTGCGAAAAATAGACGGTCTGCAGCGGTCTTTCCGTGTCGTGGGCAACGAAGGCATGCTCGCCGCCCGCTCCGCCGCGATGCTTCCCCGCTCCGCCCGAATCGACGGCAATTTTGCGGTACAGGTAAAGGATGGGAAAGAGATACTCGTTGAGCTCCACATTGGGAATGATCTTATCCATGGAGGACAGGTAGCTCCCCGAATCCAGACCATCCGCGCCGCAGCGCGCTCCTCCGCCGCCCGCCATGGAATCCAGGAGCATCGTTCCAAACGGTTCCTTTCGTTGATCCGTGCCAAAGAGAACCTGGGCTCCCGGTACGCACCAGGAAGCCATGGCCACATCGCGATACTTGTCGCTGGCCGCCAGCATCTTGCCGATGCATACACTGGCCAGATTAAGCACCGAACGCGCCGCCTCCACCGATCCCATACACACGCCGGCAGGCCAGCTTGCGTTATAGATCTTTCCGGTGTCGCACACGATGCGAATGGCCTTGGAGATTCCTCCCGCCGCCCACGGGATGTCGAAGCACATCAGAGGCAGCACGGCATTCAGCACGCCGCCATTCAGACCCGAGTGGGTGCAATTGATCAGGGCGGGCGCCTGTGCGGACGATTTGTTAAAGTCGAAGCTCAGCGTGTCCGCTTCCTTGGTCATCTCCAGGACGCCTGTGTACACCTTGTCTTCCAGGCCGTCGTGATCTAGGAACGCGATATGCCGCCAGGTGCCGTCCGGCAGCTCCCGCAAGCGCGCACGAAACCGGCTTTCCGCGTAGTTCTTCAACTCGCGGAACACCAGCAGCAGCGTCTCTTCCCCGAACTCGCTCGCCAATTGCACGACGCGCGACTTCACTGCATTGTTGGCGGCAATCATGGCGCGCAGGTCCAGCCCCAGCAGGTATGGCTGTCGGGAGCGTCGCAGATACTCGCGCTCGATATCCTTGCGGATTGTCCCGCGTTCCACAATTTTCAGCGGCGGTATTGGAGGAGGCTCTTGAAAAATGTCGCAGGCACCCACCGCATACCCGCCCGCGACGGGTCCTCCCACATCCACCTGGTGCGTGGTCGCGCCCGCCCAGGCAATGAGTTCGCTGCCGTAATAAATGGGCGCCACACAGGTGACGTCGTTCTGATGCAGCGCGCCGGAATACGGATCGGAGCAGATGAACATGTCATCCGCGTGGATGCCGGGATTTTCCCGGTACTCCTGCAGAATTGTCTGCACGATGGGAGTTTGCACGGCCGCCTGCAAGACGACATACGGGCCGATGAAGAGCAGATCACCATCCCGGTCCAGAATGGCGGTATTGAAGTCGTAGGCCTCCGTTGCGATCGGTGACCCGGAGACCAGCCGGATCGTATGCCCGGCTTCGTCATTGACCTGCCAGAGCTTGTGCCGCAATACTTCGAACGTGACGGGATCGAGTTGTTTTGTCGTAGCCACTTTAGTCCTGTGCTACTGCACGATAATGTTCCGGTAGCCGTCCAAATACCCCTCGCGCTGCGGCGGAATTACCACCGTAGTCGTGGGACCTTCGATCACCGCCGGACCCGGAACCTTGTTCCCAGGGTTCAGGCGTCCATAGTCATAGACGGGCGTTGGTATAAACCCGGGACCTTGAAAGAAAATGCTTCGCTCGTGTTTGACCGCGCCGGAGGAATCCGTATCCCCACAAACGCGCCGAATCAGCTTCGGTTTGTGCGTTCGTCCATAGGCATCGACGCGGAATGTGACGATTTCTTTCCCCGCCTGTTCGTATGCGGAACCCTTCCCGTACAGTTCCTCATACCGAACCTTGAAAGCTTCATGGATCCGCTCGAGATCTTCGGTGGTAATCGTTCCCTCCGGCAGCGTCAGCCAGACCTCGTTGTGGATCTGCCTCCGGTAACGCATGCTCACGAGCTGAACCACCGTGATCTCGCCTGCGCCGAGTTTTCCGCTCCGCAGGCCATCCACGGCTGTATGCCTGAGGGAGTCCAGTATCTTGTTGACCGTGCCGGCAGCTACCGGCAGAGGCATGGGATCCGAACGAGAGCACGTCTGCAACACGTCGCAGGATGCAATTCCCAACGCGGAAAACGCCGCTGCCATCGCCGGCACAACCATCCCGCGCGCTCCCAGATCGCTTCCAAAGGCCACGCCGTGCACCGGCCCGGCGCCGCCAAACAGAAACAGAGAAAACTGGCTTGGCAGATATCCCTTCTCCACCGTGCTCTTGCGGATCAGATCGGCCATATGCGAGTTGACGATGCGGAAGATCGCCGCCGCCGCTTCCTCTACACTCTGTTTGGTATACGCGCAGATATGCTCTCGAATCGCCTGACGTGCTTTCTCGGGGTAGAGCTTCATGCGCCCGCCCAGGAAAAAATCCGGATTGAGATAACCCAGGACCAGATCGGCGTCGGTCACCGTCGGGCGGGCCCCGCCTTTCCCATAGCAGGCCGGTCCAGGAATCGCGCCGGCGCCGTCCGGGCCGACATGCAAAACGCCATTGTCCGGCTCCACCCAGGCGATGCTTCCTCCCCCTGCGCCGATGGACCGTATATCGATGGTGGGAATCGCCAGATTGTATTTGTCGATGACCGGTTCGCGGGCATAAAGAGCCTGTCCGCGGGCGATCAGCCCCACATCGAAGCTGGTGCCGCCCATATCGGTGGTAATAACGTTCTCCAGGCCCAGGAGTTCCCCGAGATGTTTGGCGGCGATGACCCCGCCGATGGGCCCGGAATTCAGGGTGCGCACGCTGGTGCGCGCAGCCTGGGTCGAGGTAAGCACACCGCCCGCGCTTTGCATGATCAAGGGCGCGCTGCGCAGTCCCGCGGCCTGCAATTGCTTTGTCAGGCCTTCGAAATACGTAAGCATCGTGGGCCCGATGTAGCAGTTGATTACGGTGGTGGCGGTCCGCTCATACTCGCCGATCACCGGAACCAGCTCGCTCGACACGGTCACAAAAATTTCCGGGTGCTGCTGCTCGATCAGTTTACGGAGAAGCAGCTCATGCTCCGGCATCTTGAATGACCAGAGCAGGGAAATGGCGATCGCCTGCACTCCTTGCGCTACCAACTTAGCAACGGCGCGGCGCGCTTCCTCTTCGGCCAGGGGCACCAGGACCGCGCCCTTGTAATCCACGCGCTCGTTTACTTCCACGATGCGATCCCGGGGGACCAGCGGTTTCGGCTTGCTGAACCGCGCCGGAAACGTGAGCTCGCTTTCCCCCAGACCCGCCGTCTTCTGATGGGCCCTCCCGATGAGAATCGCGTCGCCATGGCCAACGGTTGCGATGAGACCGGTCTTGGCCCCACGCCGTGTCAGGAGTGCGTTCAGACCAACCGTTACCCCGTGGGCCAGAACGGTGACCTGCTGGAGGAAGTCGCCGAGTTTCAATTCCAACTGCAGGGCGACCGCCTCCAGTGCGTCCAGGACGCTCTGGGAGCTTCCCGTGGAGGAAGGAACCTTGCCGACCGTGACAGTTCCTGCATCGTCGATGGCCACACAGTCTGTAAACGTTCCGCCTGTGTCGATGCCTACGATGTAACGCATCCGCTGGGTCCCTTCACTCATCCGTGCGCGTGGCCGCTCCCACTTCGATTTTCTCCATGCCCAGGTCGTGTAGCACAGCGTTGGCGGTGTTAATGCCAGGAGCCGTGGTCACGCCCCCTCCGGGATGTGTCGCGGCACCTGTCAAGTATAGATTGGCGAACTGTGTGCGGTAGTTGGCCAAACCCGGCATCGGCCGGAGTCCGTACATCTGGTCCAGGGTCATATCGATATAGAAATCGCAGCCGCGCGGCAGCCCCAGGCGGCGCTCCAAGTCCAGGGGCGTGACCACGTGCCGGCCTTTCGCAATTTTACGGAAGTTCGGCACATACTGGCTCACAACTTCGAAGACACGCTCGGCATAGGCGTCCTTGATCTGGTCCCAGTGCTGACCATTGGCCAGGTCATACGGGGCGTTCTGTACAGCGAGGTGCATCGTGTGTTTGCCCGCCGGCGCCCGTGTGGGATCCAGCACGGAATGGATGAGCATCATCACCGTTGGGTTGTGGGAAGGTTTCCCCTGCGCCCCGTCCATGTAGGCTTGGTCGACATATTCGGCCGAAGGCGATATGACCGCGCATCCATTATGACAGGGTGCGGGCCCCTTGCTGGGATAGCATGCATATTCTGGCAGACCATCGAGAGGAACATGCATGGTCAGCAATACCGCCGTGGACTTCACGCGCTTCACCTTGCGCACGAACTCTTCGTCGAGGTGCTCGCGCCCGATCAACCGCAGGAATGTGGCCTTGGGATCCAGGCTGGAGATGACGATGTTACTTTGCAGTACGGTTCCGTCCGATAACTCGACTCCTGCGGCTCTGCCATTTTCGAGCAGGATTCGCTTGGCGCCATTGTTGGTGAACACCGTCCCGCCGAAATGCTTTACCGCCCGCTCCAGCGCCACACCCAGCATGCCCGACCCGCCCTTGGGAAAACGGCACCCCACCTTATGGAAACGGGCAATCATGCCGGCATTCAGCCCGGACCCGGGACTGGAAGGAGCCAGGCCCAGCTGGATGGCCCAATACGATAGCGCTCCCTTGACGTAGTCACTCTCGAACCAGTGATCGAAGACTTGCCGCGCGCTCGTCAGCGTGGACCAGACGAACTCCGCGGCGATCTCCGGCGAATCCACAAACTTCATCAGCGACAGCATCTGATCGAGCGGCGGCGGTTCGCTGAAGCTCAACGTGGACATGAGTTCGCGCAGCCCCAAAGCCCACTTGATAAACTTGGAATAGGCCTGTCCGTCGTGCTTGGAAAGCCGGCTGATTTCGGCTGCGGTCTTGTCCAGATCCCGGTAAAACATAAGATACTTTCCGTCCGGATACGGACAGAACATGAACGGATCCGCCTCGATATACTCCAAGCCGAACCTGGCGAGCTCCAGGTCCACCATAGCGGGCGAAAACTGCGTGTAGATGTGCACCGTGCTGTACGGGTCGCTGAAGTGTCCGGGAAAAAATTCTTCCGTGGCGGTTGCTCCGCCCACCTTTGCGTTCTTCTCGACGACGGCGACTTTCAACCCTTTCTTCGAGAGATAGCCTGCGCAGGTCAATCCGTTATGGCCTGCCCCGACGAGGACCACATCATATTTACCGCCGGCTTGCTTGCGATTCGTTTCCGCGTTTCCCATCGTTCCTCCGGAATTTACAACTCAAAGCCTCTTTTTTCCCGCACCGCTTGCTGCGTCCCATATCGTTCTGAACGCCTCATTTTCTTCCGCAGCCTGTGTCCGGATGCGCTCTGCCTCATAAATAACTGCCTCCTGCGGCTTTCCTGCCTGAGCTGCTCGCTGGATTTCTTCCCGCGTGATACCCGGCGGCCAAATCTGGAACGCCAGTAACCGCCGCTACGCGAGGGCGGTTTTGATCGAATCCACCAGAACCTTGATGCTCTGCCTTGCCACAGGCTCCAGCAAATTCGCCGCGGCCGCAGGTAGCTTCATATTCAGGCTTGATTCGCCCACCCAGTTAACCTGCGTCTGGCCGCCTTTCTCTTCCAGGTCGAATGCCGCGGTCACGGCAATCGGTTCGCCCGCCACGCTGCCGCTGCCCTTGTACGTCGCATGGCTGTGCGGCTGTTCCCCGCTCAGCGCCAGCCGGATCGTGGCCTTCGACTTGATGAAGCCCAGACCAACTTTCACCTGCACGGTGAATTCCCGGTCGTTGTGTATCTCCAGATACTGGAGATTGGGAAACAACGGCGCGAATTTCCTCGGGTCTGTGAGCAGCCCATAGACCGTTTCGCGATTCTTCAACACTTGGAAATTTCCGCTAAATTTGAAGTTCATTCGATTGACTTGGCCGCTTCTCCCGTATGGTTAGAGCTGTTCTTCGAATGGAGCGCCGCCCCGAGGTGGCGCTCCTCATTCACTTTCGCGATTTTTGCAAGGTCCAATTCCCCATCTAGCTCCTCTCATTTCCTCCTCTTGTGATTAACTCAGAAACTAAATCGCAATGAGAATTGAAGCTGACGTGGATTGGCCACGGCCGACGGTGTTCCGTAAACGGGATCGGGCGAACCTTGAAAGTGCAGCGGCCCGCTCCCGCAAACATTTGGCCCTCCAGCCGGGCAGAAGTCCGCAGCACCGTAGACCGTGTTGAAGTACACAATATTCAATGTGTTTAAAACATTGAAGGCCTCGGCACGGAATTGCCCTTTAATCCTTTCAGTCAAGTGGAAACTCCGCGACACTCCCACGTCCACAGTGCGTAACGAGTCGCCTTGGAAAGTACTCCGGCCTTCGAGACCTGCCCTGTCGTTGAGGTTGAAGACATCTCCATTGACATCGGATCCAGCATAAATGTTGAAGTGGTGCGGCGATTGAAGTGTCGTGATCGTGCTGAAGGTAAAATCGCGCAGCAAAACCGGCCACTCGGAAGGTGTCGTGAGCAGGACATTGAGCACTGCCCGATGGCGAACGTCATCGGGCGACAGCGCGCGCTCGGCCCGGAAATTTCCGGTATCCTGCGGGAAAGCGGCGAACGTTGGATTCGCATCATCGTCGATCGTCTTCGAATACGTGTAACTGAAACCGTAGGACAAGTACTTCGCCGTGCGCTTCTGCACGTTCAAGAGCAAGGCGTCGTACTGCGAGTCAAAGCGCGAGTTATATTCGAAGTAAATCGCATAGACCGGATTTCGTTCACCTGGAAATAGCGGCGGTCCAACCGGCGGCGGCGCGGAATAGCCGGGGCACTGAAAACTTCCGCAAGCCTGCATCCAGTTCACGAAGTACATGTTCTTGTACCCCGCGTTGCCCTTGGAGTCGTGCACCAGAACTTGTCCGCTGGGATCCGGCTGGTTCACATTATAGAAATTCCCTAAATGGACGCCCCGGACGTGCAGGAAGGTGACGTTCACCGCGGTATTCTTGATTGGCTCGAAATCTACGCCTAGGCTGGTTTGTAAACCATACGGCTTCTGGGTATTCGCATCCCACCTCGTGACCGTCACCAGTCCCTGGTATCCGCAACCCGCTAGCACCCCTCCCGGGCAAAAGCCCATTGGGGTTCCGTCCGGATACAGGCCTTGCAGCATGGTGCCCAGCGCAATGTTCATGATTTGCGGGGAACTCGCGAAGGCATACAGCTGTGACGGGGCGTTCAGATTGCTTCCGGTGGCCGAGTATTTTGCCTGCCCGCCGCAGCATGTCCCTTGGGGATACAAGCCTTCGGAGAGGATGATGCCGTGATACAGTCCGAAACCTGCGCGAACAACGATCTTTCGCGAAGTCCCGAGATCGTAGGCGAGTCCAATCCGCGGATCAAAGTTCTTGTATTTCGTGTTAAACACTCCCGACGGCCAGGTTTCAAAATCCCAGCGCACTCCGCCATTCAATGTCAGTCGCTTCCCCGCTCGCCATTTATCCTGCACATAGAATCCCTCGTAGGTATGGCTGGGATTCCACTGCACTTGGTTCTTGATGCTATCGGGAAAACTGCTTCCCTGAAAAATCGTAGGATTGAAGCTCGGCTCTGTGTAATTCGGAGCCTGCAGTCTCATGAAGAACAGCACGGATGGCGTCGGCCCTAACCCCGCGTACGCCCCTGTCCCCAGCAATGCGTCCACGCTAGGGAAGTCCGCTTCAAACGGGTACCACAGTACAAACTTCTCATCCGTCTTCACGAAATTGAAATCGCCGCCGAAACTGACCGTATGATGCCCTGAAGTCCAAGTTGCGCTATCTTGCAGCTCAAAGCGCTGCTCTCTGTAATAGTCGGGATTCCCCCGGTTCACCCCGATTGCAAATTCATTCGCTACCTCAAGATGCGGCTGCGTGGTAGCGGTGGGAAAGTCAAAGGAACGCCGCGCAAACTGGCCGCGCAACTCATTTCCCCAGTGTGCCGACAAATTCGTGGCTAGGCTGATGACAAGGGATTGATCCCGGATGAAGTTATGCTTGAACGCCGAGGGAAGATCGAAGCCATTATTAAGTGGCGATAGGTTCGTCATTCGCGCGTCCGTAACGAAATAGCGCGTGTATAGATAGTTTTTTCCAAAATTGTGATCGAAACGGACGAAACCGTTGTCGTTGTTATTCGTGCGCAGCACGTCCAGCCTTGCAGGCTCCGCCGGCAGCCCAAAAATGTTCACCTTCACCTGATTGATCGCGTCGATATTAGCCAGCACGATCTTATTATAAAAGGGTGATTCCCCGCGCCGCTGACCTTCATAGTTCGCCAAGAAAAATGTCTGATCCTTCCGCAGCGGCCCCCCGATGACCGCGCCGAACTGGTTTTGCCGCAACGTGTGCAGTCCGGGCGCATCCAGCAATCCCGTTGCGTCCATTACGTTGTTCCGGAAGTACTCATAGAGCGAGCCGTGCCAGTCGTTCGTCCCGCTTTTCGTAATGATGTTCACAATCCCGGCGTTGGAGCGTCCAAATTCCGCGCTGTAGTCGGTGTTGATCACCCGAAATTCCTGCACCGCCTCCTGCGACGGCGTGGCCCGCTGGTTTTGTGAAGCTGTGGAAATATTGTCAGCCCCGTCTACGGCCACAAAATTAAAGTGAATGCTCTGCCCCGCAAACGAGATATGCGTGCCGGACTCCACCACGGCGTCCGTGGAACCCGATGTCGAATTGCCGATTTGCACTGCCGGGGATAACAGCGTAAAGCTGATGAAGTCACGCCCATTGACCGGCAAATCTGCGATCTGCTTTTCCACGATGACCGAACTCACTTGGGTTTTCGTGGTCTCCACCAGCGGTGATTCGCCGGAAACGGCCACGCTTTCTGCCACCGTCCCCGGCCGAACCGTGAAGTTCAGACTCGCCTCCTGGCCCACTTGCAGTGTTACCTGCGCGTTTTCGACACCAAACCCGGGCTGCTCAGCCCGAATTCGGTACGTACCGGTCGGCAGTCCTGTCAGGGCATAATTGCCATCGGCCGTGGTAAGTGCCGTGCGGGCAAAGCCGGTCGCCACGTTCACCACCGTTACCTTTGCTCCCGTCACAGCCCCCCCGCTCACGTCGTACACATACCCCGTGAGCGTGGCCGTGACGCCTTGCCCGTAACTTTTGACCTGGAGAACGAACAAAGCCAGCAAACTACAGACAACCATGAGGGAAATTGGGCGCAACCGCGTCATGGGCCCCTCCTGTTTCTCACTCTCGGAAGACATGTACAGCGGAAAGCTAATACACCAGGACCTAAATTCCTGTCAAGCACTAAAATGTCAGTGACAGTTCAGTAGAAACACATCAACATGTTAGCAAGCGTGGAAAAGAAAAACGGGAGGCCCGGAGAGAGGGGGTTTACGGGTGCGCCTCGGGCACGGTCTGCCCGTCCTGCGAATAGCATTTGCGGATACTGCCCCCCAGCTCGCGGATATCCGCCCCGTACACGTGGATCGAAATGGCCGTCTCGCGCGAGGGGTTATCGACGGAATGGATATTCGGACTGTTGGGATCAAAATAACTTACATCTCCCCGGCGATGATGCGTCACACCAGAAGGAATTAACCCATAATGGCCATCTGCCCCCCCGGCCAAAAGGTACCGCTGTTCCCGCTCTTCTCCCTGGTACACACCCACGACCCCCCAGCAGGTATGGTCATGAATGGGGCTGGAATGCCCCGCCTCACGCACCAACGCCAGAATCGAGAACCACCCGTCCGGGTGGCGGTACAAGAGGTACTGTCTGTACGCGTTCGTTGCCGAAGCCACCTGTTCCGCGGTGAGCAGGTTTGGATTCGCCAACAGCCGTGGCATCTTCTCGGCCACACGGACTGGAGCCTCCATCCCCTTACCGGTCGTGACGATCTGTGCCACTTCCTCCGCAAACTCCCGCAGGGTAATGCTCTCCCACCGCATGCCGCCGCCGAAGTGCACCTGCATCGGTCCGGGGTAGGAAAGAATTGCATTCATGACGATCTTCCGGCCCGTCTCAATCTCTGCTGCTGAAATTCGCGCGGCCGCCTCCCCATCCCCTGCAAGGAGCGCTTCAATCAAGGCATCGTGCCCAAACGGCAACTCTTCCCCCATGCTCCAGGAAGACAGCCCCAAGTGGAACAGGCGCTCCAGTTGATCATGCAGCTTTTCCAGTATGCCGGCGAGTCGGTCATTGGCACAGGCCCGCGCCAGTGTGACATGAAACTGTCGATTCGCTCTGAGAAGAGCCGCAACATGCGCTTTGCGTGAACCCGGATGCGCTGTGCACAAGGCATTCAGCCGCTTCAGATGTTCCCCGTCCACGTGTCCGGCCGCGAGCCGGACCGCTGTGGGCTCCACCAGTTGTCGAAGCTGGAAGATGGCTTGCACATCCCGGACGGTGACCGGAGCAATGAGATATCCTTTTCGCGGTATGGCCCGGACCCAATCCTCCTGGCAGAGCCGCAACAGCGCAGCCCGCACCGGGGCCTTGCCTAGCTTGTATCGCCGCGCCAGCTCGGCCTCCGTCACCTCGATGCCTGGCTGCAGCGCGGCGCTTACGATGTCCCGCTTGATGCGCTCGAAGGCTACATCACTCAGACGCTCCCCGCCATTCGCTTTTCTATATGCTGACATATCAGTGATATCCTACTGATAGGTTAATTGTCATAGATCTGCCGCTTATTTCCTCTTTTAATCCCGTGCATTTGCACTAGACTGCGCGCCGCGCTTCGGATTCAATTGCGATTCTAGTGCAAGTTGCAGCCTCGAATCCATTAAAAAGAGGCGAATGAAGCTGGCATGTATTCACATCTCTTCTCCTATCACCGTGCCGGATCCCTTAGGGACCGCTGCGGCCTGAGTGCGTCGTTCTCCGACCAAAATCTCGGATTGACGCTCCGGAATTTTCGGTAAATACAAAGCTACTCGTGGACCATTCGGCGTGAACCTTCCGTCGGCGCTTTTACTGGACCCACTTACCGCTGCTTGGATCTTCCGGTTGAGCAATCCAAGATGTAGATTGTCCTGTGCGCCGCAAGATTCTGTTTGATTTTGCAAACAATTGATTTAATATCGCCAATTCTACTCTCCGGCCCTGGCCGGCGGAGGCCGGGATTTCCCTTCGGCATCCGATTTTCTGGAGCGTTGCCATGAGCTATCGCCTCGCCGTGGATGTGGGCGGCACCTTTACCGACCTGTTGCTATTCAATGAAAAGGCGGGCGAACTCGTCCTCGCCAAGACGCCCTCGACCCCTGCCGATCCCTCAGTGGGCGTGCTCACAGGCATCCACAAGATCGCGGCGAAGGCCGGGATTGACCCCAACGAAATCATGCTGATCCTCCACGGCACCACCGTGGCTACCAACGCCGTCCTGGAAGGCAAGGGCGCACGCGTCGGCCTCCTCACCAACAAAGGCTTCGAACAGATCCTGCACGTGGCGCGCGGGCAGACGCCCGGGCCGCTGGCCGGGTGGATCATCATGATCAAGCCGGACCCGCTGGCGCCGCTGGAGCTGACGCGGGGCCTCAGCGCGCGAATGAGCGCGCGGGGCGAAGTGCAGACGCCGGTGGACGAGAAGGAAGTGCGCGCGCACATCAGCGAGCTGCACAAAGCCGGAATCGAAGCCCTGACCGTTTCGCTGATCAACTCCTACGCCAACCACACGCACGAGCAGCAGGTGAAGAAGATCGTTCAGGAGATGTACCCGGACTTGCCGGTGACGGCTTCGACGGACATCCTGCCGGAATTCCGCGAATACGAACGGACGCTGACGACGGTGATGAACTCCTATCTGCGTCCGAAGATGCGCGTGTACCTCGACGGCATGAAGCAGAAGCTGAAAGAAAGCAAGCTGAAGGCACCGATGCACATCGTGCGCTCTGATGGCGGGGTGATGAGTATCGAGGCGGCTGCCGAGCGGCCCGCGAACACGCTGCTCTCCGGCCCTTCAGGCGGCGGCGTGGCTTCGGCGTACCTCGGAGCGCTGGCCGGCTTTTCCAACGTGCTGTCGTTCGACATGGGCGGCACGTCCACGGACGTGGCGCTCTCGCGCGGCGGCAAACCCAACGTGGTGCGCGACACCCGGGTCGGGCAGTACCCGATCAAAGTTCCCAGCCTGGACGTGCACACGGTAGGCGCGGGCGGCGGATCGATCGCGCACGTGCCGCTCACCGGAGCGTTGCGCGTGGGCCCGCAATCGGCCGGCGCGGAACCGGGCCCGGCGGCCTACGGCAAGGGCGGCAGCGAGCCGACGGTGACCGACGCCAACATCGTTTTGGGTTATCTCCCGCCCACGCTGCTGGGCGGGGAAATGACGCTGGACGAAAGCCTCTCCGGCAAAGCCGTGCAGAAGATCGCCGACGCCATGGGGCTTTCGCTGCACGTCGCGGCCGAAGGCATCTACAACATCGTCAACGAGAACATGTTCGGGGCGCTGCGTCTGGTGAGCGTGCAGCGCGGCTATGACCCGCGGGAATTCGCGTTGGTCGGACTGGGAGGCGCGGGCCCGCTGCATGCCAACGCGCTGTCGATTCTGATCGGATCGTGGCCGTCGATCATTCCGCCCATGCCCGGCGTGCTCTCCGCGCAGGGCTTCCTGCACTCGGACATCAAGAGCGAGTTTTCGCGGACGGTGATCCGGCCGGTGAGCCAGATCGACCTCAAGCAGATGCGCGCGACGCTGGAAACCCTGGGTGAGCAGGCCCGCGAATGGCTGAATTCCGAGCACATCGCCACGAAACACCAGAAGATCCAGTTTCAGATCGACATGCGCTACTACCGGCAAGGCTACGAATTTTCCATCGACGTCGAACCGGGCTGGCTGGATTCTCCCGCCGGCGTGCAGCGGATGATCGAGAAGTTCCGCCAGATTCATTACCAGAACTACTCCTTCAATATCGATCACGAAGTGGAAGTGGTGAACCTGCGGGCGGTGGCCATCGGGGTGGTGCCCAAGGTGGAGATCCGCAAACACAAGAAGTCGGGGCAGACGGCGGCCAAAGCGCGCAGCGGCTCGCGGAAGATCTACTTCCGGGGGAAGTGGATCAACGCGGCGGTGTATGACCGCGCCGGGCTCGGGGCGGGCTGCAAGATCGAAGGGCCGGCGATCGTCACGCAGAGCGACACCACGACGCTCATCCTCCCGGGGCACATCGGCGAGGTGGACCAGTACCTCAACATTCTGATCTGGCCGAAGGGCAAGCGCGCAGCTTCCCGCGGGAAACGTTAGACGAAATTCGTGCGCAGGAGCGAGCCATGGCGAAAAGCATGAAGAAGAAGGCGGGCGGGGCGGGCAAGCGCAAGCTTGTGCCGGTGGACAAGATCACGCTGGACATCGTGGAAAACGCGCTGCGCAACGCGCGCTTCGAGATGGACACAGTGCTGTTCCGTTCGGCGATGTCCCCGGTGATCCGCGAGCAGCACGACGGCTTCCCGATGATCTGCACGCCGGACGGGCGCATGGTTGTGGGGCAGTTCGGGTCGTACATCAGTGGGTTCATCGAGGGGTGGAAGCGCGGGATCTTTGACGGCGACGTCTTCCTGATGAGCGACCCGTACCAGTGCAAGGGCGCGATCTCGCACATCAACGACTGGATGGTGCTCATCCCGATTTTCCATGGCGGGGAGCAGGTGGGGTGGAGCTCGCAGTTCGGGCACACGATCGACGTGGGCGGGCCGGTTTCGGGGAGTTTGCCGACGGACGCGACGACGATCTTCGGCGAAGGCATGCGCATACCGGCGGTGAAGCTGTTCGAGCGCGGCAAGCTGAACGAGGACGTGCTGGACCTGCTGCTGAACAACTCGCGCATGCCGACGATGAACTATTTCGACCTGATGGCCATCGTGGCGGCGTGCCGCACGGCGGACAAGCGGGTGAAGGAGCTGTGCGAGCGCTTCGGCACAACGCTGTATCTCTCGGCCTGCGAGGCGCTGCTGGAGCGCACGCACCGGGCGATGGCGCAGCTGATCGTCAAGAACCTGCCGGAGAAGAAGATCAGCTTCGAGGATTACATTGACGACGACGGCCGGGGTAACGGGCCGTACAAGATGAAGCTGACGATCTGGCGGGAAGGCGAACACGGGCACTTCGACTGGACCGGCACGGACCCGCAAGCGCCCGGCCCGATCAACTTCTTCCTGAACGAAGAGATGTTCAAGATGTTCATCGGCGTGTACCTGATCATGGTCTTCGACCCGCAGATTCTTTTCAACGACGGGTTTTACCCGCTGCTGCACGTCACGCAGCCCGCGGGCAGCCTCATTCAGCCGAAGTTTCCGGCGGCGCTGGGCTGCCGGACGCACGCGCTGACGCGGCTCTTCGACGTGCTGGGCGGGGCGCTGGGGCAGCAGGCGCCGGACCTGACCACGGCGGCCGGGTACGGCACATCGCCGTACCTGCTCTATAACGGCACGGACGAGCGCGGCGAATTCTTCCACCTGATGGAGATCAGTTTCGGGGGGATCCCGGGCCGCCCGTTTGGCGACGGGATGGACGCGCACTCCTGGTGGCCGCTGTTCGAAAACATTCCCAGCGAGTATCTGGAGACCTATTACCCGATCACGGTCCTGGAGTACGGCTCGCTCATGGATTCCGGTGGAGCTGGTTTTTACCGCGGGGGCAACGGGGTGCACAAGGTCTACCGCTTCGAGGCCGACGGGGAGATCGCGATTCATGATGACCGGGAGCGCTCGCAGCCGTGGGGGATTCTCGGCGGACAGCCGGGGCAGACGAGCACGAAGGTGCTGCTGCGGACGAACGGGGAAAAGGTCAACCTGCCGTCGAAGATCACCGGGGTGAAGGTTGCGAAGGGCGACCGGCTGATCTACCGCACGGCGGGTGGAGGCGGGTGGAAGGACCCGCTGGAGCGGCCGGCGGAGCGGGTGCAGGCGGACGTGCAGCGGCGGCTGGTGTCGCACGAAAAGGCGCGCAGCGATTACGGGGTGATCCTCGATGCGAAAACGCTGGCGCCGGATGCCAGCGGAACAAAGCAACTGCGGGAAAAGATGCGCAGGGAACGCGGTGCGGTGGAGAAGTTCACGTTCGGGCCGGTACCCGAGGCGATCGGCGTGCGCAAAGCCGGCGCCGGGAATCAGGCGGCGAAGTAAGAGACGGGCAGAGCGGGAAAGGAGAGCAGGCTCGAGTTCATGGACGATACGACAAGCAATCCGAAAAGCGGGGGCGCGAAACACAAGGCGAAGCCGCTGGAAGGCCTGAAAGTGCTGGAGATGGGCCAGTTGCTGGCGGGGCCGTTCGCCTCGGTGATGCTGGCGTGGTTCGGGGCCGAGGTGATCAAGATCGAGCCGCCGGGCATCGGGGATCCGCTGCGCACGTGGCGGGCGATGCACAAGGGCACGGCGCTGTGGTGGTACATCCTGGGGCGGAATAAGAAGTGCGTGACGCTGAATCTGCGCACGCCCAAGGGCCACGACATCGTGCGCGAGCTAGTGAAGGACATGGACGTGGTCCTGGAGAATTTCAAGCCGGGAACGATGGAGAAGTGGGGCCTGGGCTATGAGGACCTGAAGAAGATCAACCCGAAGATCATCATGGCGCGGATTTCCGGCTGGGGACAGACGGGGCCGTATTCGCACAAGCCGGGGTTTGCGTCGGTGGCGGAAGGCGTGGGCGGGCTGCGGTATGTGAACGGGTTCCCGGACCGGCCGCCGGTGCGGCCGAATCTGAGCCTTGGGGATTCGCTGGCGGGGTTGCACGCAGCGCTGGGGATCCTGATGGCGGTGTATCACCGGGACGTGAAGGGCACGGGGCAGGGGCAGATGGTGGACGTGGCCATCTACGAAGCTGTGTACAACATGATGGAAGGAATAGTGCCGGAGTACGACAAGGCCGGCGTGATCCGGCAGCGCGAGGGCACGCGACTGAGCGGGATCGTGCCGACGGGGACGTATCCTTGCAAGGACGACATCTACATCATCATCGGCGGAAACAGCGACAGCATCTTCAAACGCATGATGCTGGCCATGGGGCGGCCGGATATGGCCGCGGACCCGCGCTTCGAGCACAACAACGACAGGGCGCAGCATGTGGAGGAGATCGATCAGGCCATCGAGAACTGGACGCGGCAGCATCCTTCAGAAGAGGTGGTGCGTATCCTCGAGGGAGCCACGGTGCCGGTGGGGCCGATCTATTCCGTGGCGGACATGCTGAAGGATCCGCACTTCCAGGCGCGCGGGCTGTTCGAGGACGTGGACTTGGGCGACGGGGACACGGTGAAGCTGCCGACGCTGGTGCCCAAGTTGAGCGAAACGCCTGGGGGCATGGACTGGGTGGGGCCGGCGTTGGGAGCGCACAACCGCGAGGTGTATAGCGGAATGCTGGGGTATACGGACGAGCAGTTAAAGCAGTTGAAGGACGAAGGGGTCATCTGATGGCGCGGCGGGGGATCAGAGGACCACGCCGGCGCGGATGCGCACGCTTTCGAGCGAGGACAGGTCCATGTCCATCAAGGGGCGGGTGACGCGGGGGAGCTTCTTCACCTTGTCGGGCACCTGATTCCAGATGCGGTTGCTGAAGATGACCAGCTGGTATTTTCCGGAGCGCACGAATTTTTCCAGATCGGGGATTTCGCTTTTGCGGATGGCGACCATTTTCACCGAGGATTCCACGAGGATCTTGCGGTAGCTTTCGAGGATGAGAGTGAGGGAGGGGTGGTCGCGGTCGTCCACGACCAGGACGACATTTGCGTTGGCGGGGAGCTTGCGGAACTGCTCGCGCATTTCCGGGGTGAAGACCAGGCTGAGGGGAATGACGTCGGCCCGGTCGCGGCCGACGATCTGGCGCACCTGATCGAGGCGCAGGTAGTTGGTCAGGATGGTGCGGATGCCCTTGAGACCGGAGGATTGCAGGGCTGCCAGTTCGTCCATGGAGAGGCCGGGGACGTTGACGTGCCAGTAGGAAGAGATCTTGGCGGCGCGCTGGCGGGCGGTGGATTCGGAGGCGTCGACGAAGACGAGCGAGGGCAGGGTGCGCTCGCGCTCGCGGGCCTGCTGGTAGAGGTAGCGGGCGAAGGCCGAGGGAGTGATGCCCAGGCGCTCGACGCGGGAGAGAATTTCCGTGGAGAGGCTTTCGCACTGCTCCATGATGCTGCCACGCTCGCTGTAGCTGAGGTCCTTTTCGACGAGGACGCCCTTGCCGTGGCGCAGGCTAAGGATGCCGGAGCGCTGCAGGCCGAGATAGGCCTTGCGGACGATGTTGCGGCTGAGACGGGTCTGTTTCTCAACGTCGCGGATGGAGGGCAGGGTATCGCCGGGGCGCAGGCGGCCGAGGAGCAAGGCGAGCTTGATCTGCTCCTGGAGCTGGAGATGAGGCGGCAGGGTGCTGTGGGCATCAAGAATAAATTCCATGGAAACTCCGGCCAGGGAATGAAAGGCGTAGGGCATTGTGCCCGAAGTGGGTGGGGGAACGGCGGGAAAAAGCTTGACAGCGCGTAGCATGTGACATATATACACACCAATTGTCACGATTTTCAAACAGTAGTCAAGAACAACCTGCGGAGTGGCCGCAGGGCCTGGCGCAATCAGGGAACGGGGTGGAACTAGAATGACCGCAGCACCCAACCGCACGGCGCAACCCACGGAGTGTTTCTTCCCCCCGGCATGAGCGCATCCTCCCGAGTCACGATCGTGGAAGTGGGGCCGCGCGACGGCCTGCAGCTGGAGAAGTCCTTTGTGCCCACGGCGCGGAAGATTGAGTTGATCAACGCGCTGACGCGGGCGGGGATCCGGCGCATGGAAGTGACCTCGTTCGTGAGCCCCAAGGTGATCCCGCAGTTGAGCGATGCCGCGGCGGTGATGGCGGGGATCGAGCGCGTGGCGGGCGGCGTCTGCGTGGCGCTGGTGCCGAATTTGAAAGGGACGGAGCGCGCGCTGGCCTGCGGCGCGGACTCCGTAAAGATCGTCATCTGCACGAGCGACACCTACAACCGGCGAAATGTGGGGATGTCGCTGGAGGATTCGCTGAAGAGCTGCGTGGAGGTGCTGGCGGCGGCGCGGCAAGCGGGAAAAATCGCGGAAGTGGTGATCGGGCTGTCGTTCGGCTGCCCCCTGGAAGGGCCCGTGCCGGAGGATAAGGTGATCGCACTGGCGGGCCGTGTGGCGGAGATGGGCTACACGGAAATCTCCATTGCTGATTCCATGGGTCTGGCAAATCCCCGACAGGTGCGGAGCATGATGCGGCGACTGCGGCGGGAATATCCGCAGGCCCATTTTTCGCTGCATCTGCACGATACGCGCGGGCTGGGTCTGGCCAACGTGCTAGTGGCCTGGGAAGAGGGTATCGACATGTTCGATGCCTCGGTGGGCGGGCTGGGCGGCTCGGCTGTGGTGGTGGCGGGAGCGACGGGAAACATCACGACGGAAGACCTGGTGAACATGTTCCAGGAGATGGGCGTGGAGACAGGCGTGGACATGGGCAAGCTGCAGGGAGCGGCGCGGCTGGCGCAGGAGATCATCGGACGGCCGCTGCCGAGCCACATCCTGAACAACGGGACACCGGCGCAGTTCTACCAGCGGGTGCGGGAAGACGAGGCGCGGAAGGCCGCGCAGGGGAGCTGAAGCGGGAAGCGCATGAGCGGTAGCGGCTACAACGAGATGCGCAGCTTTTACGAGAAGCGCGGGCTGGCGGGCCGGGTGGGCTTCGGCAGCGCGCCGGCGGTGCTGGTGGTGGATTTTTACCGCGGCTCGCTCGATGCGCAGTCGCCGCTGGGGTGCGACCTGGAGAAGCCGCTGGCGGCGACCGTGCGGATTCTGGAAGCGGCGCGGCAGGCGCATGTGCCGGTGCTGTTCACGGTGGTGGAATACAGCGCGGATTTGCACGAAGGCGGCCATTTTTTCGCGAAGGTGCCGAGCCTGAAGATACTGGTGGTGGGGTCACGATGGGTGGAACTGGATCCGCGGTTGGGGCGGCGGGCGGACGAGCCGGTGATCAAAAAGCATTATGCTTCGGCATTTTTCAGGACGGATCTGGCGGAGCGGCTGCGCGCGCTGGGAGTGGATACGGTGATCGTGACGGGGTGCACGACGAGCGGCTGCGTACGGGCCACGGTGGTGGATGCGCTGCAGAACGGATTGCGGGCGATCGTGCCGGAAGAGGCCGTGGGGGACCGCGCGGAAGCGGCGCATGCGGCCAGTCTTTTTGACATGGATGCGAAATACGGCGATGTGGTGGCATTGGCGGCGGTGCTGGAGTATCTCGGGCGGCTGGGGAAAAAAGAGGGGCAAAAGATTCGTTCAGGCGCGCAGTAAGGTCCGGGCAGGAAACCGAGTTTGGTGGGTGAGCAAGAAATTCTTCCCCGCAAGGGGCAGCGGAGGGGTGGCAATGCACGGAAACACGAAGCGGTGGCTGGGGTTCATAGCGATTCTCGTGGCGGTGGTGTTGATGGCAGCGCCGGCGCAGGCGCAGAAAACGACGGGCACGATTCTGGGCACGGTGGCCGACGCGCAAGGCGGGGCGGTCAGCGGAGCGAGCGTGGCGGCGAAAAACGCGGCCACCAACCTCGAGCGGTCCGCGACGACCGACAGTTCCGGCTATTACCGGCTGGAGCTGCTGCCGGCGGGAACGTACACGGTGACGGTGGAGAAGACGGGTTTCCGCCGGCAGGTGTTGACGGGGATCGTGCTGCAGATCGACCAGGAGGCGCGCATAGACGTGACCATGCAGCTCGGCGAGGTCAGCCAGCAGATCGAAGTCAGCAGCGCGCCCCCGCTGGCGGACACGACGACGGCCACGATCGGCGACGTGATCGAGAACAAGCGCATCGTGACGCTGCCGCTGAACGGGCGGAACTTCCAGCAACTGGCGCTGCTGACGGCGGGCACGGCGTCCGGGCAGCAGGGCGGCACGCAGGACTTCTTCGGGACGGCCGCGGGGAGCATCGGGTTCGTGGTCAACGGCGGGCGCGACGACCAGAACAACTTCCTGGTGGACGGCATCAACGTCATCGACCACTACTTCAACTCGTTGACGATTACGCCATCGATCGACGCCATCGAGGAATTTAAGGTGCTGCAGAACTCGTACTCGGCGGAATCCGGGATGTTCGGCTCGGGGCAGGTCAACATCAGCACCAAGTCCGGCACCAACAGTCTCCACGGGTCGGTCTTCGAATTCCTGCGCAACGACCATCTGGATGCCAAGAACTTCTTCGACCTGGCGGACCGCAACAAGCCGGCCTTTCATCAGAATAGCTTTGGCTTCAGCCTGGGCGGCCCCGTTAAGAAGGATAAGACCTTCTGGTTCGTGGCCTATGAAGGCCTGCGCGTCCGGCAGGCGCAGACCGTGCTCTCCTCCCTGCCCACCGCTGACGAGCGCAATGGCCTGTTCACCGGTCTGAATGCCTGCTTGAACGATCCCAATCCCGCAGATCCCGCGGGACCTTTCGTCTGCACGGGCGGACCTGGCCCCGGCACTTTTCAGACCCAGATTCCTCTAGGGCGCTTCGGCCCCGTGGCCAATGCCATCATTGCCAAAGCCTTCCCCGTGCCCAATCTGCTCCCCAATACCCCGGGACTTAACAACGTCAGCGTGGCCAAGCGCCTCGAGGACCGCGACCAGGTAGTCGCCCGCTTCGATCATCGCATCAACGACAAGCATTCTTTCTTTGCCCGCTACATCTGGGCCCGTTCCGATCAGTCGTTCCCCTTTGGCGACAACATCCTGACCTTCGATCCCGCACCGCCTCCGGGCTTCCCGACTCCCGTGCCGGACAAGAGCCAGAACATAGCCCTGGGCTTTACCTCGGTACTGCGCAACAACCTGCTCAATGAGCTGCGCATTGGCTGGAACTACTACAATGGCAAGCGCATGGCCGGGAACAACGTCAACTTTCCCCAGGATGTTCTGGGTCTCCCGGCAGGGACGTACACCAACATCGCCCAGCGCGACCTCGGCTACCCAGCGTTCCACCTCGCGGGGATCTCTCAGTTCGGCGATTCCGACGTCTTCAACCCGCTCTTCCGCAAGGACCGCGTGTTGCAGATCAGCGACAACCTGATCTGGAGCAAGGGGCGCCACTCCCTGAAGTTCGGCGGGGACATCCGCGATGTCCGCTTCGACACCCTGAGCAATTTCTTTACCCGCGGCTTCCCCAATTTCGATTCCCTGGTGGGCTTCAACCTGACGGGGAACTATGTCGCGGATTTCCTGATTGACCGGCCCTCGGCGATCGTCCGCACCGTCGGCGACACCACCGGCAATTTCGTGACGCACCTATGGGGCATGTACGCCAACGACGAGTGGCGCGTCAATTCCCGGCTCACCCTTACCATGGGCCTGCGCTATGAAATCTTTCCGCCGATCTACGAAAAGCGCAACCGCATCGCCGTCTATGACACGGGTTGCCAGTGCGTGATCATCCCCGGCAGCACTCTGCCGGCCGAGGTCACCGATCCCAACGGCCTGGCCCAGCAATATAACTTGCTGCTGGCCTTCTTTGGGATGTCTCCGATCACTTACGCGACCGGCGATTCCATGGGCTTGGGCCGTTCCATCACCAAGACCGATTTCAAACGCTTCGCTCCGCGGCTCGGCGTTGCCTATGACCTCACCGGCAAGGGCAAGACCGTGCTCCGCGGCGCCATCGGCATCTTCAACGCCCTGCGCGATTATTCCGCTTCCAGCGACTCGCGCAACATGCTCCCCTTCTCCCAGCAGGCGGTTCTGCTCGACTTGAACCGCCTCGGCACTGGCCTGCCTCCGCTGACCTACGACTATATGTATCAGGGCTTTTTCACTCCCTTCATTCCTTCTCAGGTCGCTCCGGTGGGCAACGTTCCCGGCAGCGGCATCGGCCCGCAGGTCAACATGCCCATTGGCTACACCGAACAGTACACCGTCAACCTGCAGCACCAGATCGGGCAAAACTTCTCGATTGAGGCGGCCTATGTGGGCGTCCACGGGATCAACCTCAACCGCCTGACCACCACCAACCAGGAGCACGTCACGGGGCCGCTCGCAGGCCACCGCGATGACCCGAAATTCAATTTCTTCATTCAGGAGGCCAGCGGCGCGACGAGTTGGTACAACGGCGGATTCCTCCGCGCCGAAAAGCGCTTCAGCAACGGCTTGGGCTTCGTCTCCTCCTATACCTTCTCGAAATCGCTCGATACGGTTTCTTCCGCCCGTGAAAACGGCGGAGCGCCGACCCGCGAACAGGATGCCTTCTGCCTGGTGTGCGACAAGGCGGTTTCCAATTTCGATATCCGCCACCGCTTCGTCACCAGCTTCACCTACGATCTGCCCTTCGGTCCGGGCCGCGCCTATGGCCACGACGTGACCGGCGCCTTGGCCAAGCTTCTGGGCGGATGGCAGGCGGGCGGCATCATCACCCTGCAGGGCGGCCAGCCCTTCACCCCGCAGTATCCCGGCGGGGCAGGCGCAGGTTTCCGCTTCCCGCGCCCCAGCCAGGATGGCAACGGCAACCTGCCCGCCGGCCAGCGCGATCCTGCGCAGTGGTTCGATCCCAATGTGTATTACGCACCGGCCAGCTTTTTCACCGATCCCCTGGTCGGCCCGACAAGCTATTCGGGCAACGCAGGCCGCAACAGCCTCATCGGCCCAGGCTACCAGGATGTGGACTTTACTCTCCAGAAGGACACGGCCATCAACGAGCGCTTGAAGGTCCAGTTCCGTGCTGAGATCTTCAACCTCTTCAACCATCCGAACTTCAATCTGCCCGACCGCGTCTTCGTGCCGGATCCGAGCTGCAACGTCTTCGATCCGAATGCGCAGTGCCGGAACTCCAACCCCAACTTCGGCAAGGTCACCAGCGCGCGCCTGCCGCGCGTCGTTCAGTTCGGGCTGAAGTTCACGTTCTAATGTGGGGCAGGCTCCGGGAGAGGGCGCTTGCGAGAGCGCCCTCTTTTTATTGGAAGGAGGAGAAATGGCCATAAAGCATGCGCGGGATTGGTACGTGGACCTGGCGGTGAAGAAGTACTTCGCCAACGTGGATCGCAAGAATCTGCAGGGGGTTCTGGACTGCTTAAACGAGGATGCGGTGTTCACCATCCAGTCGCACTTCTCGGAGCATCGCGGGCGGGATACCGGCATCCGCAAAATGTTCGAGGAGCTTTTCCAGTACCGGACCATTCTGCACACGGATTTCGAACACATTGTCGACGTCGAAAGCGAAGCCATCTCCTCGCGCTTCCGCGTGGAGCTCGACCCGGTCAGCGGGCCGCACGTGCACCTCATGAACGTCAACCACTGGTATGTGAAGAACGACAAGTTTCAGCGCGTCTACGTGTGGATGAGCGGCGAGAATGTGCTGAAATAGGCAAACTGTCGCAACCGGAGAAACCTCTTGAAGGCCGTACGATTCCACGAGCGTGGCAGCCCCGGCGTGCTCCGCTACGAAGATGCGCCCGAACCAAAGCCCGGCGGGGTGAGACTACCGACAAGCAATCTCCAGGACTCGGTGATCTGGGCCAATTACAAACTTCTTAAGATTGATTAGATATGGTCTGCGAATCATGGCGGAGAATGAGCACCGATGACGTTTTGCCTGTACTACCGGCCGGGTTGAAGCTCCTGCGCGAAAACGAAAGAGTTGCTTTCGTCGTGGGGAATCCCGTTTGACGCTATAAACGTGGAAGGAAATCCGTCGTCACTCCAAGAGCTTGAGCGTCGCGGCCTGCGGCTTGTGCCCGTGCTCACGGACGGCGAACGCTTTTTCCACGGCTGGAACCCGAAGGAACTTGCACGCTTTGTCGGTGTAGAACATCGCGAAGCTAAGCGATTGGAAACCGCAGAGCTGGCGTGTCGGCTGCTTCGAATCCTCGCAGCTGCAGAACGCGCGATTCTCGAAGTCCCTCCGAAAGGGTTAAAAGTCAAAGTTCCAAATCGTGACCGCACGGTATGCGACCTTGCTTTTCATCTCTTCCGGCTGAGCCTGGCGTATCGCGATGCAGTTGAGACCCGATATTTTCCCGAAAGCTGGCTGCAAGAAACTGCCCCGCCGGAAATGCACGACGGGGCCGCTCTCGC
Source organism: Terriglobia bacterium (assembly GCA_020072785.1). Taxonomy (NCBI): domain Bacteria; kingdom Pseudomonadati; phylum Acidobacteriota; class Terriglobia; species Terriglobia bacterium. The sequence goes on from JAIQGG010000002.1 coordinate 406,258, forward strand.
ACGGTACGGGGAGGGGGTCAGGAAGCAGTTGACGGCATGGTGGACACGCACGGACATAAGCCAAGACAACATCGTGACTTACTATGGGTGCCAGACAGGACCCGAGTTGCTTGAGAGAACGGTGTGGCATGCAGCTCATCACTTGCGCCAGCTCTATGCATTAATCGAAGGCATGGGCTCCATGCCGAAAGATCCGCTAGCCAACGCCGACTTCGAGGGGCTGCCGCTCCCTCACCAATTGTGGTGACAGTAAGACAAATCTTTTCCAATATCAGTGCTCCGAGAGGCTCAAAGGAGGCCTGACGGACCATTTTCAGCGATTCTGGATTGATTCTGGGTCATAGCTGCGGTCACGGACGTGGCATAACCGTCACAGATGCTGTCAATGGGCAGGTGTCGGGCGGGCTCATCGAAATAAGCCCCTTGCTTTAAGTATTTTGCGGCTATGATGGCCGACGACAATAGTTGCAGACGACGAAAAATGAAAATTCCCTAAGAAAATGGCGTTTCCTGGAAAATCGCCAGATCAGATCGCTCGCCGAGCGGCGCACCGGTATACTCTATCCACTTGCTTCCGGAAAAAGTTGAAGGAGGTGCGCCGCCCTCTTTCTTATGCTCTCCCAGCGAGGCAAACCCACTTGCTGTCTCACGTCGTGGACGCTGTTCTACTACCATGTCCAATATCGTGACGGCAAGGAGGTCCGGGTTCGCGTCAGCAAGCAGCTGGCAAATCTCGCTGAATACCCGAGCAAGAACAGCGTTGGGTATCTCGCCGACGAAATCCTCGCACCACACAACAGGAAACAACTCCAGCCAGAATCGTCTCTGAAGATTACTGGACATATCGAAGACCATTATTCCCCCGTGGTCGAACACGAGTTGCGGCCGTCAATGTTCAAAGGGCACAAAGAATTCATCTACGAAGCGTATTTGAAAAAGCGTGTAAAGGACATTCGGCTTCGGGATTTCAGAACAGTCCACTGACAACGTATCTTGCGGGAGATCGCAGTCGGCCGCAGAACGCTGACGCACATTAAGTCGTTCCTAAGCGGAATGCTCTCGAACCTTTGGTACGCGCAAGAGAACAATGACAGATAGCAATAATATTCCGCGTGAAGCGCACGCGCTTTTTGGGGTACGCTTCGGAATAATTTCGGAACAATAAGCGCCGAACACCCACCAAAACAGGCTATCAACCGATAGCTAAAGGCAAAGCGAACCAACAGGATACATATTTTCTACTGGTCTCCGGAACCAGAGGTCGGAGGTTCGAACCCTCTCAGGCGCGCCATAACTCTCCTGGAATCAAGCAGAGAATTCACTGCACACGCCCTTCGGCCCTCGACTTCGGAACACAGTTGCTTGAGGATCTTCGCGACCTGTTCGGGAGATGGCAGAAAGAGTTTCTGCTTCGATTGTTTGGAAGGAAGTCGCATACCGCGTGCGGGATTGTCCTCGATGTCGCCCCAATCCATCGCAGTGCGGAGCACAGCAGAGAGAACGGACCAAGCATTTTTTATTGATTGACGGGCTAGACCACTCTGAGAGAGTGCGGCGATCCATCCTTGGACATCGCTCCTCCTTACATCTCGCAACCGCCGGCCCTGCAACCAAGGCACGACATAGCGATTTAGGTTGGCATGATAGGAGCTTTGTGTGGATAACTTCAGCGTTGATAGCACGCGGGGCTTCCATCCCCGCTCAATGAAATCGTGAGCGAAAAGGAATGCTTCCGCGCGTGGTTCGTACGACACCTGTTGCAGGAGCCGTCCGAGAGCCATCACCGCATCCCTCCGGGTTTGCAATTCGGCGTCTGATCCGAGGCGGACGTTTCGTTACACCTGTCGCCGGATTTTTGATTGTTCTTCATTTCGTATCCGTATTCACCAGCAGATTGCTTCAGGCAAACCGTTTTGGGGATAAAATCCTGTCGACGGGGGCATACGCAAAGGTGGAGGAAAGGCATCGGGCGCGGCGAGAACTCAAAAACGCTCGCACCACCGCTCAACTCGTTCCATGCGCCGCGTATTGGCACCTTGCCCGCCTTCAGGTAACCTAAGTGGGCGCGGTGCGCTGCGCGTCTTTGGCCACGGGGTTGGTTTTGGGGTGCACGGCCGATTTGACGCACGTCCCGCCGCCGCGGGTACGATTCTGGGCTTAACCTCGCTTATGGCCCGGGCCGCGCTCGAAGGGAGCACGAGTGAAGAATGAATGCTCCGAGTGTCCAGTTCTGAGAAGCGCGCTCTTCTCCAGCTTGCCGGCCAATCAAGTGGCTCACCTCCTGTGTGTCTTTCGTCCGGCGCACTATCTCAAGACCCAAGTGGTTTACTCCGAGGGCGGGCCGGCCCACCAAGTTTTCGCCCTCCGCTCAGGTCTCATTAAGCTCATCAAGTCGCTCGAGAACGGCAAGGAGCGCATCGTCCGCATCATTTTCCCCGGCGAGATGTTTGGCTTGGAGGTCCTGACGGAGTCTTCCTACACCTTGTCGGCGATCAACCTGGAAGACAGCGAAATCTGCGCGGCGGCTCCCGATGAGCTCTCTGATGTCCTGCGGCGTAATCCCGAGATTGCTTTAGGCATGGTCCGCTTCTTGGTGGGAGAAGTGAGCCGTGCGCGACGCGAGGTTGCGGAAATGAGCTTCAAGGACGCCCGCAGGAAGGTGGCCACGTTTCTTCTTTCCATGGCGCCTCGCTCGAACGGCACCCACGCCAGGGCCGCGTCGCTCAGGTTGCCCTTCTCGCGCCAGGAAATCAGCGAAATCCTGGGGCTTTCCCCGGAAACCATCAGCCGCGTCTTCGGCCTGCTCCGCAAAGAGCGGTTCATTGAAGCGAGCGGCCGCCGTCTGACCATCCGCGACCGCGTTGGCCTGGAAAAGGCGGGCCTAAGATGAGCCTTGGTCGATCCGCCCGAGCTTGAATATCACCATCTCCTTCGCCAAGGAATCTTCCCGGCGTGTGTTCCGATTCGCCGCCGGACAAATGCCGATTCGCGCGCTTGTTCCCCGCGGTCTCCGTTTGCAACCCGCCTAGTAAGAAAGGATTACTGAAGGAAATTGACGCCTGACGGTTTTTTTTCTGCGCCCTGTCATAGCCCCCTCACCGCATTTCACTCATCCTGACGCGGGGTGTGGGAAGTGATCTCGAGCCAGGGTGTGGGTTGTCTTCGATCCTCCGCCGTAGCCACTGCATGCATCCTTCTCTTCGGCCTCGTTTCTGCGATGGCGCCGGAGGGCGCAGTGCGGCCGCGGCATCAGGTGCAAGGGGCAGTGCCGCCTGATCTCCTATTTGTCCAAGCTCCCGCGGTTGCTTCAGGAGTCCTTGCGGAGCGCTTCCCTCAAGGCAGCTGGCTTGCGCTCCTCCGCGGCGCAGGGAAGCCGAGTCATGCGAGACGCCTGACGCTCGATCTCTTCGCTGCCGCTGATCCCCAAGTCTCCTTTGATGGTGCCAAAGTCCTCTTCTCCGGACGGAAAGCTCGGGAAGGAACATGGCAGGTCTGGGAGATGAACGTGGACGGTTCGAACTTGCGCCAGGTGACAACTTGCTCTCAACAGTGCCTTCGCCCGGCCTATCTCCCCGGAAACGAAATCGTCTACACGGCCGCAACTGTCCAGCAAGGGCGCTGGTCCTCCCATCTGATGGTTTCCAAGCTTGACGGTTCTCATGCGCAGCGCATCACGTTTGGTCCCGGGGACTTTCAGGTCGAGACGGTTTTGCGCGATGGCCGCATTCTCGCTTCAGCCTCGTGGCCTCTGGACGCGCAAGCAGACGCCGCCAGTTCGCGCCAGTTTTACACCGTTAAGCCCGACGGCACCGCGCTCGACTCCTTTCGTTGCGAGCACCAGCAACGCGCGGTGCGCACCGAGGCCGAAGAACTGGAAGACGGCTCCGTGGTCTTCGTAAAGAGCGCGCCTGTGGATGGTCTCCCCGGTGGCGCGCTTGCCGTGATCCGCCGCGGCGCACCGCACAATGCCCTTCTGAGTCCGCCCCGAACGATCTCCTGGTCGTCCCGGCAATTAGCGGCCGGCACGCTGATCGTATCGAAGTGGATTCCGGCGCTCCGCAACGCGCCCGGGAGATTTGCCCTGTATGCATTCGACCTCCAGAGCCGCACCTTCGGGGAAAGGATTTACGAAGACCCGCAGGTTTCGAGCATCCAGGCCGTTCCGCTGGCGCCTCGCGATGTGCCCAAGAAGTTCTGGAGCCTGGTGAATCCAGAGGCCCGGGCTGGCTACTTCATCTGTCTAGACAGCTATCTCAGCGCGGGCAACGTGAGCGGACCGCTCTCCGTCCCGATCGCCAGCGTCCGTGTGTTCGCCCTGGATCTCGCGGCGGACCGGGAACAGACCTTGGGCATTGCCCCGGTCGAGCAAGACGGCTCCTTCTACGTATCCGTTCCGCCCGACCTGCCGGTGCGTTTCGCGCTGTTCGACTCGAAAGGCAATTTGATCCGCGAGCAGCGGAGCTGGATTTGGGCTCGCCCCAACGAGCAGCGGGGATGCCCGGGCTGCCACGAGGACAAGGCCGTCGCTCCGGAGAACCGCTGGCCGCTCACCCTGCGGCGGTTGGACACGCCTATCTCCGTTAGCAACCGCGCCGGAAAATCCGCCGGGCCCGTGGACTTACATCGCCTGCCCGACTACGTCAATTTCAATCACAGTCTTCACTCAAGCAAGGGCATCGGCTGCTCCACCTGCCACGGCCAAAGCGGCCAATTGCCGCAAGTCGCGCCGGCCATTCCTCTCCGGATGGAGTGGTGTTTTGGCTGCCACAGCAATCCCGAACTCTATCTGCGCCCGCGCGACCAGATTTCCCGCATGGATTGGCGCGCACCTCAGAATCAAGCCGAGCTGGGGCGGAAGCTTGCCGCCCAGTACGGGATTCGCAGCGTTCAGGCCCTCACCAGTTGCTCGTTGTGTCATCACTAGAACAGGAGCCCATGAGTTTTCAGGAACATCCCGCCGGGAAAAACGACATGCAGACGATGCCCGAACGCGCGCCCTTCGATCGCGCCATGAGGAAGGCCGGATGAACCGAAACCTCAAGGCCCTTGTCCTCCTGGCGGCCTTCCTGCTCTTTGCCAGCGGCGCGGCTGGTTTTCCCCAGAAGCCCGGCCCTCCATCCCCATCCGCGCCGAAGCGCCCCGCCTACGAAGACATCACCGAGAAAGCAGGCATTCATTTTCAGCATTCTTTCGGCGAGCACAACCTGAGCTCGGTGTTGGAAGCCACCGGCTCGGGTTGCGTCTGGTTTGACTACAACAACGACGGCCTGCTCGATCTGTATGTCCTGAGCGGCCGCCACCTCGAAGGCGTGACCAACCATTCCAAGCCGGATGGCGTGGGGGCCACGAATCATCTCTACCGCAACCATGGGGATGGCACGTTTACCGACGTCACGGCACAGGCCGGCGTCGGCGGCACGGGTTTCGCCCTGGGGGTGACCGTCGGCGACTACGATAACGACGGCTACGAAGACATCTACGTCACCAACTGGGACTCGGCCATTTTGTATCACAACAACGGCGATGGCACGTTCACCGACGTCACCGTCAAAGCCGGGGTGCAAAACAAGCACTTTGGGGTGGGCGCCGCCTTTCTGGACTACGACCGCGATGGCCGGCTGGATCTGTTTGTCGGAAACTATCTGAAATTCGACCCCGCTGCCCGCAAACCCTATTATTCCGCAGACGCCTTCGCGGGGCCCCTGGACTATGAGGCCGAGTCCAACCGCCTCTTCCACAACAACGGCGACGGAACCTTCACGGACGTCTCCGATCGCGCGGGGATTGCCGACCCGCCCGGCCGCGCTATGGGCGTTGCCGTCGGAGACTACGACAACGACGGCTGGCCGGACATCTACGTCGCCAACGATCAAATGGAGAGCTATCTCTATCACAACAATCACGACGGGACGTTCACCAACCTCGCCCAGGAACAGAACGTGGCCTTCGGCGCGAACGGCGAGACCCCCTCGGCGATGGGACCCGTCTTTGCCGACCTCCACAACCACGGCTGGCTGGACCTGTTTGTCACCGACGTGCGCTATCACCGGCTCTATCAAAACGCGGGGGAAAAGCACTACTTCGTGGACATGACCGTCCAGGCGGGCATCGCTCGGGTCTCCGGCCAATACGTCGCCTGGGGCGACGGAATCTTCGACTTCGATAACGACGGCTGGAAAGACATCTTTGTCGTCAACGGCGGCCTGCACTGGCTCGTGCCCATGGAGGATTCGCTCCTGAGAAACAACGGGGACGGATCGTTTTCCGACGTTTCCACGCAGGCCGGGAGCTACTTCCGTTCCAGGAAGGTCGGGCGCGGCGCCTCTTTTGCCGATTACGACAACGACGGCCTGACCGATGCCTTCATCGTCGTCCTGGGCGGCCGGGGGATCCTCCTGCATGCCAAGGCGCCCCCCGCCGGTCCCAGGAACCACTGGCTCACCCTCAAGCTTGTCGGCACGCGGAGCAACCGCGATGGCTTTGGCGCGCGAATTGAGGCGGTCGCTGGGGATCTCCGCCAAATCGTGGAGAACACTCCGCAGTCCGGCTATCTCTCCCAGAACGATCCGCGGCCGCACTTCGGTTTGGGGCAGCACGGCGAAGTGGACCGGCTCACGATTCGCTGGCCGAGCGGCACGGTGCAAACGCTCCAGCACGTGAAGGCCGACCGGATTCTGACCGTGACCGAGCCGGCCAGCGCGAACCCCGCACAGCCAGGGGGAGTGAATCCATGAGCGCGGCCCGTATGCGGCAGCGAATCCGGAGCGGGTGGTCCTGGGTTGCGCTCTCGGCAGCCGGCGTTTTGGCCCTCGCGCTGGGGAGCCCTTGGATGGATGCCGCGCAGCCGCAAACACGCGAGGCACGGAATCTCGAGCCCAGCTACCTCACGCCAGGGGAACTGAGATTCTCACCCGATGGCGCACGGCTTTACGTCGTCTGTGAAGGGAGTGACGCGCTCCTGGCCGTGGATGCGCATGCCAGGCGCGTCATCGGAAGGGTCAGGGTTGGACACAAACCGAGAGACGTCGCCGTTTCACCCGACGGCAAAACTCTCTACGTCTCCAATGAGTGGAGCGACACCGTCAGTGAGATTGACGCGGCCTCCCTCAAGATCCGCCGCACGCTGCAGACTGGCTGGGGCCCCATCGGCCTGACGACCGACCGTACCGGCACGATTCTCTACGTCGCCAACAGCATCGGCGACGATGTTTCGCTGATTGACCTTCCGCGGGGTGTGGAGATCAAGCGCCTCGCCGCCTGGCGCTCCCCGCACTACGTTGCTCTCTCCCGGGACGCCCGCCGCGTGTACGTCTCGAATTTGCTCCCCCACCTGGGCCCCTACGACCAGCCTCCCGTCTCCGAGCTCACGGTGATTGACACTGCCAAGCAAGTGGTCGGCGCGCGAGTTCTTATTCCAGGGGTCATCGAGCTCCGCCACATCGCGGAGGCGCCTGGAAAACCCGCGAGCTATCTGCTGGTGCCTTTCCTCCGTCCCAAAAATCTCAATCCACTCATTCAGGTGGCCCAGGGATGGTTTCTCACGCATGGCATGGCGGTCGTCCGGTTGCGCGGTGGTGGTCCTTCTTCGGAAACGCATCCACAGGTGACGCAGGTCCTTCTCGATGACCTGGATTCCTACTACGCCGGCCCGAATGGAGCGGTCTTCACGCCCGATGGCCGCTACGCCTTCGTGACCTCGTCCGAAGCCAATATCGTTTCCGTGATTGACACCGCACGGTTGGAGCGCTTCCTCCGCCGGAAAAAGGATGCGGATCTCTCCAATCGCTTGGATTCGGCCGGGGAGTTCGTGGTTCGCCGTCTTCGGACGGGATTGAATCCCGCCGCGGTCGCGGTTTCTCCGGACGGCCAATCCGCGTTCATCGCCAACCGCCTGGACGACACCTTGACGGTCGTGAACGTCCGCCGTCTCGAAGTCCAGTCCGTCTTGCGTTTGGGCGGACCGAAAGAAATTTCCGCATTGCGCCACGGCGAACAGTTGTTCCACGATGCGCATTTTTGCTTCCAGGGGCAGTTTGCCTGTGCCACCTGCCACCCGGACGAGCATCTCGACGGCGTCGCCTGGAACCTGGAGACGCCGCAACTCGGCCGCGATCGCGTCGCCAACCGCACCCTCCGCGGGATTGCCGAGACCCCGCCGTACAAGTGGAACGGACACAACCCCGACATCGAAACGCAGTGCGGCCCGCGTACAGCCAAGTTCCTGTTTCACTCCGAGGGCTTCAATGCCGGGCAGCTGAAGGATCTCGTGGCGTACGTGAAATCCATTCCTTTGCCGCCTAACCGTCACCTTGCGGCGGACGGTCAGCTCACGCCGGCGCAAGAACGGGGCAAGGCCGTCTTCTTTCAGAAGAAGTGCGAGACCTGCCACCCCCCCGCAACGCATTACACCGCCAAGTACAGCACCGACGTCGGCAGCGCCACGAAATACGACACCTCGGGCCTGTTCGACATTCCCCAACTCGACCGCGTCTATCAGGCGGCGCCGTATCTCCACAACGGCGAGGCCCTGACCCTCGAAGAGATCTGGACGCTCTACAATCCCGGGGACAAGCACGGGGTCACTTCCAATATGACCAAGGAGCAGTTGAACGATTTGATCGAGTACCTGAAGACGCTGTAGCTGCCGCGTCTTCCACGGAAGAGGAACAGAGGAACGCGATGAGACGGGGGAATCCGATGCAAGGAGCCAAACGCTGGAGCTTCTGGGTGCCCGTTGTCGCATGGCTGCTGGCTTGCGTCCCGGCCGTCGCCGCCCAGCATCCTCGCCTGTACACGAAGTGGGAGAACTACACGAGAGTCAACGGCATGCCGGACGACAAGGTGCTGTGCGTAACCGTGGATGGCCAACGCGTGTGGGCGGGCACGGAGAGCGGGCTGGTCCTGATCGCCGAGGGAAAGATCCAGCGAGTGTTCACGCCGGAGGACGGCCTGGCCCATCGCGTCGTGACCGGCGTTGCCGTGGATCGCAGGACCGGCGACGTCTGGATCGCCACGTTTGGCGGCCTCAGCCGCTACAGTGGCGGTGTGTTCCAGAACTTCACGAACCTGACCAGCGGCCTGGTCAACGACATCGTCTACGCCGTTGCCGTCCAGGACGAATACATCTGGGCCGCGACCACCGCCGGCATCAGCCGCTTGAACACCCGCACAGGTGAGTGGTCCATCTTCAGCGATAAGAACGCGCCCATGCATGAGCCTTGGTCCTACGGAATTGCCGTGGCCGAAAAAAAAGTCTACTTCGCCGTGTGGGGCGGTGGCGTGCTCGAGTACGACATCGCCGGGGGTTACTGGAAACCGTATACGGACCCGGATGAGGAGATGGAAATCGTTTTGTTCCGCAATCAGGGACTAATTCACATCATCGTGAGCAACGTTGCCTTCAACCCGGACACCAAAATGTTCTGGGCGTCCACGTACTTCGGCCTCAGCGGTTACGACGGCCGGAACTGGCACAACTATCTTTCGACCGATAGCGGCCTGGCGTCCGACTTCATCAATGCTACCCAGTCTCGCGGCGACGAAGTCTGGGCGTGTACCGACAAAGGCCTCAGCGTTCTCAACTACAAAACCAACACCTGGGTCACGTATCGGCCCAATGCAGGAACCGGCCGCGGAGAGATTATCATCACTGGCCCCGGCAACAAGGTCCGCAAACTCGAATCACCAGCTTCCCTCGCTCACAACTACATTGTGAACATGGATTTTCAGGGCGAGGACGTCTGGGTGGCCACAGCTAAGGGACTGAGCCACGGCACCTACGAAACTCACAAGGAGAGGAAGCCCCATGAGCACACCGAAAATAGCCGTTGACACTACTCCATCGCGCCGCACACAGCAAAGCTTGGTGGAGAAGAGAGCGATCAGCGCGCCGCAAGTCCTGAACGAAGCCTATCACTATCCGCGCCCGTCGTCTTTTTCGCGGGCCCTGCGGCTGGACATCAAAGGCGTCACCATCCTTCTCATCTCCGGCACGGCGAGCATCGACGAAAACGGTGCGACCCTCCATGTCGGCGATTTCGCGGCCCAGTTGTGGCGCACCTACCGCAATATCACGGCCCTGCTGGAGTCCGAGGGCGCCAGTTGGAAAGATATCATTCGCACCACCTGTTACCTGCGCGACATCGAGCGCGATTACGCCCTTTTCAACGAAATTCGCACGCAGTTCTTAAAGGAGCAGGGACTCGATCCTCTGCCGGCCTCCACGGGCATCCAGGCGATCCTCTGCCGGCCGGACCTGCTGGTCGAGATCGAGGCGATGGCCATTTTTGATTCCGATAGAAAGCAGAACGATAACCGCGAGTAAAGGGCGGACCTCAAGTCCATGCCGAAGGTAGGTTGCCTATGAAAATCGCGGGACACATCTCATCAAGCGATCTCTCCAAGGTGTGCTCCCTGCTGAGTCGCAGGGCGAACCCGGGCAATGATGGAACCGAGACGCGCGCCGTCCGCGTCGGGCACGTAAGTTTTGGCGGGGAATGCCCCGTCGTGATTGCCGGCCCCTGCGCCGTCGAGAGCCTCGAGCAGACGCTCGAGGTGGCTCGCACGGTGAAAGCTTGCGGCGCGGACATGCTCCGCGGCGGCGTGTTCAAGCCCCGCACTTCCCCTTATGATTTCCAGGGACTGGGGCTCGACGGACTGAAGATCCTGCGCGAGGCCAGCCGGGAGACTGGCCTTCCGGTCGTCACCGAAGTGATGGACACGCGATTGGTTGAGCAAGTGGCCGAATACGCCGATATGCTCCAGATCGGCTCGCGCAACATGCAGAACTATCCCTTGCTCGCCGAAGCAGGCCGCAGCGGGAAGCCGGTCTTGCTCAAGCGGGGCATGGCTGCCAGCCTGTTCGAGTGGCTAGGCGCGGCGGAGTACATCGCCAAGGAAGGAAATCTCGAAATCGTCCTCTGCGAGCGCGGGATCAAGGCTTTTCCCTCGGGCGAGTACTCGCGCTACCTCCTCGATCTCGCCGTTATACCGGCAGTCCGGGCGGAAACGTTCCTGCCCGTGATTGTGGACCCGAGCCATGCCACCGGAGTCTCGTCCTTGGTGGAGCCTGCAAGCCGTGCGGCCATCGAGTTTGGCAGCCAGGGCCTGATCATCGAGGTGGCCAGCGACCGGCCGGGTGCCGCTAGGCCCCAGTGCGACGCGGCGCAGGCAATCGGTCCGGCCACTTTGAGAAGCATCGTCGAGTTCATTGATGCGCGAGCAAGGCGCCTCGATAAGAAGAAAGCACACGCGGTGTGAGCGGCGCCGCGCAGGGGGATTCGGCATGATCCATTTCGTTTTATGCATCTTCGCTTCGCCAGCGCCCCGGCGAGCAAGACACATGCTGTTGCTTCGGATCTCTTGGATGGTTCCCCTCTTCCTCTTGGCGATTCCGGCGTGGCCGCAGGATTCCAAGCCACAGGAGACACAGAGCAAGCCTGCCGTGCCGCCGCGCTACGCCGACATGCCCGACGAGGCAGTTCCTTACCGCCATTTCACCAAGCCTTATAAGGAGTGGTACACGGAGGCCAACACTCTGGAATACAACGGGGCTTCCAGGGCGCGCCTTTCGATGGACCTGTACCTTCCGCCAACGGTGAATATCGGTTTTCTCGGCCCGATCGAGAACAACCCCGAGTCCGCGTACGGCCTCGCGATGCTTCATGGCGCGCAGATGGCCGTTGACGAAGCGAACGCCGCGGGCGGCTATCAGTCCCGGGGCATGTCGGCGCCGAAGCCCTACGCCCTCAAAATTCACAATGACGCCGCGCTGTGGGGAGCTTCTTCCACCGAACTCGTCAACATGGACTTCGACGAGCACGTCGTCGCCATGCTCGGCTCGATTGACGGCGCGTCCACGCACATTGCGCTGCGGGTCACCCTGAAACTCGAGATCCCCATCGTGGACACCGGCACGACCGATCCTACGGTGACCGAGACACGCATCCCCTGGCTGTTGCACAATTTTCCCGACGACCGCCAGCAGGGCTACGCCCTTGCCGGGTACATTTTCAAGCAGCGCAAGCTCAAGCGCATCGGCATCCTGCGCACGCAATCGCGCTACGCACGGATCGGCGTCCAGAAGTTCGACGATGAAGCGCGCCGCCTGGGCCATCCGCCCGTCCAGGAACTGAAATTCGAGAGAGGGGACCAGGACTTTTCGGACCAGCTTCGGATGTTGAAGAACGCTCGTTTGGATGGGGTGGTGATTTGGGGGGAGTCAACGGAAGCCGCCCGGATCCTCAAGCAGATGCGCGCGATGGGGATCGAGCTGCCGGTTTTTGGCCCCAGCCGCCTCGCTGATCCGCAGCTCCTCGCGATCGCCGGAGCCGCGGCCGAGGAGTTGGTCACCACGTGTGCTCTGGATCCCTCCCGGACGGACCCGAAGTGGCAGGCGTTTCGGGAACGGTATCGCCAGCGGTTCAACGAAGAGCCGGACGCCTATGCCGCCCGCGCCTACGACGGCATGACCCTGCTGCTCACCGCGATCGCGCAGGGAGAATTGAATCGCGGCAGAATCATGGACGCCCTGCGGGAATACCAGCTCAAGGACGTGGAAGGGGTGAGCGGCCGGACGCATTTCGACCGCACGCTGAACAACATCGCTCCCGTGACTATGGCCCGCGTTTCGGGAGGCCAGTTCGTGTACTGGACGACCCCTCGCCAGCCAACTTCTGCAACCGAAAAGGCGCAAGGAAACTGACCATCGTGGACTCCTCCCCTCATGCCCGCGGGCTTGCCATTATTCTGGCGAGCGCATCCGTTTTCGCGGCATCGCTGCCATGCGCGGCGCAGACAACTCCGGCTGGTGCCCAGCCCTATGCCTCCCTCAACCGGGACGCCGTCGGCTACTCCGGCCCGGGTCGCGAAGCGGCGAGCGATCTCCCGCGAGACGCCGTCACGATTGGAATCATCCTGCCGCTCCGCGGCGCCCGCGCAGCAGAAGGCCAAGGCCTGCTCCAGGCCGCGCAGTTGGCGGTGGAGGACGAAGCCGCCGGCCCTCCTCCAGGCGGGCTGCGCCTGAGGCTCGCCGCGGGCGACGAAGGCGGGCCGTGGGGTCAGGCAAGCAGCGAAATCGTCCGCCTGGTCTTTGAGGAGCAAGCGGTCGCCCTGGTGACGTCCGCGAACGGCAGCATCGCCCACCAGGCCGAACAAATCTCCAACAAGGTCGGCGTGCCCATCCTGACGCTTGCGAGCGACTCGGCGACGACCGAAACCAACATCCCCTGGATCTTCCGCATGGGCCCGAGCGACGCGGACCAAGCGCGAGCCTTCGCCCTTGATATCTACCAGGAGAGGCGCTTCCAAAGGGTATTGCTGGTTGTCCAAGCGGATCACGACGGACGCGCCGGCGGGGACGAGTTCGAGAAGGCCGCGAGGCGAATGGCCGCGCCGCAACCTGCCCGCCTCGCCATCGCTTCTGGGGAGGCGAATTGGGAAGCCGTGACGGCGCAAATCCGCTCGCACAAGCCGGGGGCCATCGTTCTTTGGATGGACGCGCAAACCGCCGCGGGGCTGCTCCCGAAGATGAGGAACACGAATGCCTCCGTCCCGATCTACTTGTGCCGCAAGGCAGCCCTCGGCGCGACGCCCTCCTCCTCCGTTTCCCTTGCACAAGACAGCCGGGACGATCCCGGAATCTGGTCCGTCTACTCTCGCTCCGGCGAACGGATGAGCGCGCGAAAGGAATTTGACCGGCGCTACTACACGAAACTCGGAATCCGGCCGACCGCTGCGGCGGAGGAGGTCTACGATATGGTCCGCGTCATTGCCGCTGCGTTGCGCCGGTCGGGACCGAACCGGGCGCGGCTCCGCGACCAACTCGCCTCCGGGGCCATCTTTTCGGGGGGCGCGTTTCCGGTAGCCTTCGATCCCGCCGGAAATACTCGCGGCGATTACGTCGTCCTTGCGGTCGCCACGGGCTCGGCTCAGGGGCTCCCCTTCTGATCCCCTGAGCCCGCCGAAGGGTTCCCCAAACCTGTGTCCATCGAAAACTGTCTCATCAGAAGGGTGCAGTCGGGCAATTTCGAAACAATAAGCGCCGAATACTCAGGAAAACCGGCTAACAAGGCTGCGCTAAAGGCAAAGCGAACCAATTGCGGATGGCCGGCCGAAGCGGTATTTCGCGCCAGCGCCGTTAAGACCTGGCTCCGCTAAGATCGTTTTCAGATGCATGGCTGATTACAAGAACAGGATGTAAGATCGTGGCGGTAATCCGCCAGGAACTGACGGAACGAACAAAGAGGAGTATCCATGAAAAACAAGCTGCCACAGCGGACGCAAACCCTGCGAAAGAGCTACCCCGGGGTCTGGAAGAGCTTCCAGGACTTGGGAGAGCAGTGCCATCGCGCGGGTCCGCTGGAGGAACGCGCGCGACGCCTCGTGAAAGTGGGAATTTCCGCGGCGGCCCAGTCCGAAGGAGCGGTTCATTCCGCGGTACGGCATGCAAGAATCGCTGGCGTTCCAGCGCAGGAAATTCGCCACGCCATCTTGCTGAGCATCACAACCATCGGGTTTCCGCGGGCCATGGCGGCATTGAGCTGGGCGGAGGACATCCTGAAACGCCGGGTTGACTGACTCTCTACCGTGCGGTTTAGGAGCGCTCGCGTGCGCCCCGTTTCGCGCGGGTGAGAGACTTCTTCTTGCGGACGATTGTGCGGGCCATGGCATCCAGCGTGGTGGTATTGAAGGATTCGATCAGGTTGCCGCGCATCTGCTTCCACATTTCATGGAGCGGGCAGGGAGTTTCGTCGGAGCAGGCGGGGAGCCCCGTGACGCACTCATAGAAGTGGTCCAGTCCGTCCACGGCGGCGACGACATCGCGAAGCGAGATCAGTTCCGGACGCCGGGAAAGACTAAAACCGCCGCCGGGCCCCCGGCGGGATTCCAGTAGTCCCTTGCGAACCAGATCCAGCAACACCTTGCTCAGAATCGGGTGAGGAATATCCTCGGCCCGTGCGATCTCCTCGGCGCGGGCGGCGCCGCCCGGAGTGGCCACGAGAGAGGTCATCGCCTGGATCGCATATTGGCATTGGCGCGAAAAGATCATAGTGGATAACTATATCTATTATTCCAGTCCTACTGCGTTCGCGTCAAGAACCTCCCAAAACGCCTTGAATGGAAGACTAGGAGAAGTTTCTTTCACAGGCAAAAGAAAATTAGACTTGGCAAATAATGAACACAAGAATACAAGATAAAAAACTCTAGCATGGAGATTTGTCAACTCGAAGCCTCTCAGGTCACCGCCAGGAACGAGACCCCCGGCGAGCAGAGGGAATCGGCGGGAACTCCCCCCTTGCCGGGGAACAAGGGAAGGGAAAAAGCGAGAACTCGTCGTATCATCTCAGCATGCGGCTGCTGCTGGTGGAAGACGATCCGCGCATTGCGCGTTTCGTGGCCAAGGGGCTGCGCGAGCATGCGTATGCTGTCGATGTGGCCACGACGGGCGACGAGGCCCTGTACCAGGCGGAGATCAACACCTACGACCTGGTGATTCTCGACGTCCTGCTGCCGGGGCGGGATGGCTTCCAAGTGTGCCGGGAACTGCGCAAAGCGGGGCGGCGCATGCCGATTCTCATGCTGACCGCACGCGATGCCGTGGAAGACCGGGTCGCGGGACTCGATCACGGCGCCGATGATTACCTGACGAAGCCCTTCGAATTCCGCGAGTTGCTGGCGCGTTTGCGGGCCTTGTTGCGGCGTTCCGGGGAACTGCGCCCGGCGCAAATCGTTGTGGCCGATCTGGTGCTGGACACCGCCGCGCAGACGGCCGCCCGCGGGGGGCGCAAAATATCGCTTACGGCCAAGGAATACGCGCTCGTGGAATTTCTGGCGCGCAATGCGGGCCGGGTCGTGGGCCGCGAGGAAATCGCCGAACACGTCTGGGATGAATCGTTCGACCCGTTCTCGAACCTTATCGAAGTCTACGTGAATCGCGTGCGCGGCAAAATTGACGCGGGATCAGCGAAACCCTTGCTGCATACGCGCCGTGGGGCTGGCTACGTTCTCGGTTCCGCCGAAGACACGCGGGAACCCGAGGCCGCAACGCATCCCTCCAGCCGTGCCTCGCGCCACAAGGGTTCCGGCGCTTCTTCGAGGAAGGCCGATGCTTGAGTCCGTCCGTTTTCGCCTGACGCTCTGGTACACCGCAGTCCTCGCGCTGGTCCTCGTCGTGCTCTCTATGGCGGCCTACTTCATTCTTCGCCAGAGCACGCTGCGGGGGACGGACAGCAGCCTCACCGAGCTCGCGGACGCATTTCTCACGACCCTGCAGGCCGAACTGACGGATCAATCGGGGCCCAACGCCTTGAAACTCGCCGCGGCACAAGCCTTGTTTGAACATCGCTATCGCGACAATCTCTTCGTGATTCTGGATCCGCATGGCAATCCCGTCATCGCTTCCGAGGACCTGCCCGTGCCGAACCCGCCGGTAAGAGACCATGTGGCCGGGATCTTCACCTCCGGGGCTTTCCGCGAGCTCATCGAAGCGTCCAGGCATGGCGATCGTTTTTTTCAGAATGTGCCGGCCGGGCCGGACAACTACCGGGGATTCGTCCGCAAGTTTCCCGTGAACGGACATGAACATACCTTGCTCGTTCTGCAATCCCTGCGCCGCCAGGCGGAGCTGCTGGAAGAGATTGCGCGGACGTTTGCCTGGGTCATCCCCATGGCGGTGCTGCTGGCCTGCGCCGGGGGCTATTTTCTGGCGCGCAAGAGCCTCGCCCCGGTCGTGGATATGGCCACGCAGGCCGGGCGCATCGGCGCGGAGAACCTGCATGAGCGTCTGGCCGTGCGCAACCAGAAAGACGAACTCGGGCACCTCGCGCGGGCCTTCAACAGTCTTCTCGACCGGCTGAGCCAGTCCTTCGAACGCCAGCGGCGCTTCATGGCCGATGCTTCGCACGAACTGCGCACGCCGGTGGCGATCTTGCGGGGGGAGGCGGAAGTGGCGCTTTCCCAGCCGTCGCGAACCATGGAGGAATACCGCGAGTCCCTGGTGCTGCTGCGCGCTGAGGCGCAGCGGCTGACGCACATTGTCGAGGACCTCTTTACACTGGCACGGGCGGATGCGGGGCAGTATCCGCTGACGCGAAGCGATTTTTATCTGGACGAGCTGGTTGCCGACTGCACCCGCAATACCCGCACGCTGGCCTTGGCGAAGCAGATCACGCTGGCCGTGGATGCGCCGGCGGAATTGCCCATTCATGCCGATGAAGCCTTGCTGCGCCGGATGTTCCTGAATCTGCTGGATAACGCGATCAAATACACTCCGGAGGGCGGCCGGGTCTCCGTCGCCTGCCGCCGCGAGGGCGAAGAATACGCCGTGAGCGTCACGGATACCGGGCCGGGCATTCCCGCGGAGCTGCAGCCGCGAATCTTCGAGCGTTTTTTCCGGGCGGACGAAGCGCGGTCCCGCGGTGACAAAGACGGGGACGGGGCAGGCCTCGGTCTCTCCATCTCGCGCTGGATCGCGGAAGCGCATCAGGGCCGGCTGGAACTCACCCGCTCCGGCTCCTCCGGGAGCACATTTACCGCGTTTCTGCCCGCCGCGGCGGCAGGTGCGCCGTCCCCGGGCCGTTAATCCTGCGTTTATCTGGAAATCGTTACCTTGCTTCGTGAGCCTGCTTTCCGCAGACTTGGGCTTCTGCCGGGAGACGGCAGCGGCAGCGGACAACACCGTGGCCGTAAGAAGCACGCTGACGAACGCCATGCGAAATAGAACTCGATTGACGCAACATGCGCTGCGGGGACTCCTCCTGGCAGCCGGCATCCTCGCCGGGACTTGCACCGGCGCACGCGCGGGACAGCAGCAAGCGCCCGCGGCCGCGCTGGCCCCGCCGAATCCTGTCGCCCAGCCGCAGGGAGGCGCCACGGCCGCTGCGCCGCTGCGCTTGTCTCTGCAGGAGGCTCTGGAGCGCGCGCGGAAGTACAGCACCCAGTTCCAGGCGGCGGCGACCGATTCCGCCATCGCCCACGAAGACCGCACGCAGGCGCGCGATGCGCTGCTGCCCACGGCCAGCTACAACCTGCAAGCGCTGTACTCGCCGGCTTTCGTCACAGCCAGTGGAGTCCGCCGTTTCATCGCGACCAACGGGCCGCAGGAATACATCAGCCAGGGCAACGTGCATCAGGTGCTCGACCTCGCGGCGTTCGCGAGCTTCAGGCGGGCTTCGGCGGCAGCCGCCGCAGCCCGGGCGCGCAAGGAGATTGCTTCGCGGGGGCTGGTCGTGACGGTCGTGCAGGGCTATTACGCGGTGGCTGCGGCCCAGCAGAAGCTGGAAGTGGCGCGGAAATCGGCGGAGGAGGGCGAGCGCTTCCTCAAACTGACGCAGGATCTGGAGCGCGGCGGGGAAGTGGCGCACTCCGACGTCATAAAGGCGGAACTGCAGACACAGGACCGCCGCCGCCAGTTGCAGGAAGCGCAACTGGCGCTGCTCAACGCGCGGCTCGATCTGGCGGTCCTGCTTTTTCCGGATTTCAACGACAATTACGAAGTCGCCGACGACCTGCATGCCGCGGTCCCGCTGCCCACGCTTGCGGAGGTGCAGCAGCTTGCGGCGCGCGACAACCCGGATGTCCGAGCCGCGCTGGCCTCCGTGCAGGCGGCCGGGCACGACGTCACCGGCGCGCGGGCCGGCTATTTGCCTTCTCTGAGTTTCGATTATTTCTACGGCATCGACGCGGCGCAATTTGCCGCAAAAGACGCCGCCGGCAACTCGAACCTGGGTTCTGCCGCGACGGCCACTTTGAGTCTCCCCCTCTGGAACTGGGGCGCCACGCAGAGCCGCATCAAGCAGGCGGAGCTTCGCCGCGCCCAGGCGCAGCGGGAACTCTCGCTGGCGCAGCGCAAGCTGCTGGCGGAGATCCGCTCGCTGTATGCGGAGGCGGAAACCGCGCTGAACGAGCTCAGCGGTCTGAACCGTTCGGCGGTGCTGGCGGGCGACAGCCTGCAGTTGACCATGCTGCGCTACAAGGGCGGCGAAGCCACCGTTCTGGAAGTGGTGGACGCGCAAAGCACCTACAGTCAGGCGAATTACGCCTATCAGGACGGCGCGGTCCGCTACCGCGTGGCTCTGGCAAACTTGCAAACTCTGACGGGAGTGCTGACCTCTCCATGAACCTTACGACTCTAGGCGTGACCGCAAAGCGGTCCACGATCACGCGCACGCTGAACCTCGGCTCCGCAATTCCGCTGGCTGGCGCCATGGCCACACTGTTTGCGGTGCTGAGCGGCTGCGGCAGCCCGGAAAAAGAGAAGGAACCTGTCGTCTCGGTGCAGACCACGCCGGCGCGGAGGGGGCCCATCTCCCAGATTATTTCCGGCGAGGCGGTGGTTTATCCCCTGCAACAGGCCGTCATCATGCCCAAGATTACCTCGACGGTCAGCAAGTTTCTCGTGCAGCGCGGGAGCCGCGTGCGCAAGGGCCAGTTGCTGGCGGTGCTTGAAAACGCGGATCTCGCTGCCGCCGCCGAACAGGGCAAAGGCGAATTTGAGCAAGCGGAGGCGAGTTACACGACCACGACCGGGGCGAGTCTCCCGCAGGACCTGCAGAAAGCGGAGCTGGATGCCGCCGCTGCCAAGGCCGGTTTTGACGCCCAACAGAAAGTCTACGACAGCCGGAAGGAGCTGTTTCAGCAGGGGGCCATACCGCGGCGGGATCTGGATTCCGCGGAAGTCGCGCTGGCGCAGGCGCGCAGTCAGTATCGCGTGGCGGAACGCCAATGGAACGACCTCCAGCGCTTGGTCCAGCAACAGGCGCTGAAATCCGCATCGGGCCAGCTCTCCGCGGCAAAAGGCAAGTACCTCGGAGCGAAGGCGCAGCTCAGCTACTCGGAGATCAGGAGTCCCATCGACGGCGTGGTCACCGACCGGCCGCTGTATCCCGGCGAGCTGGCTACCGCGAACCAGCCGCTTCTCACGGTAATGGATACGACCAGGCTCATCGCGAAAACGCACATCGCCCAGTCGGAAGCCGCGCTGCTCCGGGCCGGCAATCCGGCGGATTTAAGAATTCCCGGTCTCGACGCCTCCCTGAAAGGCCGCATCAGCCTGGTCAGCCCTGCGCTCGATCCGGGCAGCACGACGATCGAGGTCTGGGTCGAAGCGCTCAAGGCGGACCCCGCGCTGAAGCCGGGGATGACCGTAGAAGTGGCGATGACCGCGAAGACGGCCAAGGATGCGATCGTGGTGCCCGCTTCCGGCCTGTTTAAGAATAGCGAAGGAGCCGACTACGTTCTTGTCGCTGGCTCCGATGGCCGCGCGCACCTCAAGACGGTTCAAGCGGGCATCCGCAACGCCGGGCTCGCGCAGATCGTCAGCGGCATCAGCGCCGGCGAGCCGGTGATCGTCTCCGGCGGCTACGCTCTGCCGGACAACACGCAGATCAAGATTGCGCCCCCTGCTCCGGCGGAGAAGGATGCTGGCGGCCAGGCTGGCAAAGCGGACCAGGCCGGCGGCTCCGCGAAGCCGGCCGGCAAGGACAAAGAGTAGGCGCGCATGGATCCCCGGCCCGAATCCACCCGCGCAGCACAGGCTCCCGAGAAGCCGCCGGCTCCCTGGTTCCAGCGGCTCTCGCGCCCCATCCTGTTTCTAATCGTCAGCCTCGCTCTGGTCGGGGTTTATCTCGCGTTCACGATCCCCGTGGCCGTTTTCCCCAACACGGATTTTCCGCGCATCGTGATCGGCGTGGACAACGGCGTCATGCCCATCGACCAGATGCTGGTCACCATCACGCGCCCGCTCGAGGAAGCCGTCAACATCGTGCCGGGCCTGCAACAGGTAAAATCCATCACCAGCCGGGGCTCCGCCGAGATCAACCTCTTCTTCGACTGGAAAGTGGACATGTTCCAGACGTTGCAGCGCGTGGACGCTGCAGTCTCGCGAGTGCAGTCGGAACTTCCGCCCACGGCGAAAATCGAAACGCACCGGCTCACCTTCGCCACATTTCCCATCCTGGGCTACAGCCTGACTTCCGACAGCGTGCCGCAGAACAAGCTCTGGGAAATCGCCACCTACGAGATCAAGCCGCGCATCAACCGGCTGGACGGCGTATCGTCGGTACTGGTGCAGGGCGGCCGCGTCCCCGAATTTCAAGTGACGCCCGACCCGGCCCGGCTGCTGGCCGCCGGCGTCACCGTAAACGACATCCTCGATGCGATTCGCCGCACCAATCTGATCGATTCGCCCGGCCTGTTCGAACACAACCACCAGCTTGTGCTGGGCCTGGTCAGCGGCCAGGTGCGCACTCCGGAACAGATCGGCCAGATCGTCCTCAAGAATTCCCCTGCGGGCGTACCCCTCCGTCTGGGGGATATCGCGACGATCGCCCCCTCGGTTGCGCCCGTGTACACGATTGTCACGGCCAACGGCAAACCTGCGGTCCTGCTGAGCGTCAATCGCCAGCCCGACAGCAATACGGTGGCCGTAGCCGGCGAAGTGCATGCCCAGATCGAAGAGCTGCGCGCGTCGCTCCCTCCGGGCGTGCACCTGGAACCGTTCTACGACCAGTCCACCATCGTCCATGAATCGATCGCCAGCGTTCGCGACGCCGTGTTGCTAGGTTTGCTGCTGTCGTCCGCGATTCTCGTGCTCTTCCTGCGCGACTGGGGAACGTCGCTCGTGGCCGGCCTGGTCATTCCCGCCACGCTGCTCATTACCTTCATCGTTCTCAAAGTTACTGGCCAGAGCTTCAATCTGATGACGCTCGGCGGCCTGGCCGCGGCCGTCGGCCTGGTCATTGACGACGCCATCGTGGTTCTCGAAAACATCGTCCTCCACCGCGACGCCGGCGAAAGCCGCCTGCAGGCGATTCAGAGCGCTCTCGGCGAGATGACCGTGCCGCTCATCGGTTCGACCATTACGCCGATTGTCGTGTTTCTCCCGCTCATCTCCATTACCGGAGTCACGGGAAGCTTTTTCCGGGCGCTGGCGGTCACGATGACCGTTTCGCTGTTCACTTCGCTCCTGCTCGCGCTCACCTGGACGCCCACGCTCAGTCAATATCTGGTTCGCCGCAAGATGGCCGTTGCGGAGCGCGTGCCGGCGGACGTCCTGGATTCCGCGGCGCTCCTGTCCGCCGAGGAGGCGCACCTGTTCGGCCTGTTCGGGCGCGTCGTGGAGTTTTATGTGCGCACGATGAAGACCGTGCTGAAGCGTCCCTGGACCCTGGCGGCAAGCTCGGCGGTGCTCATCGTTCTTGCGGCCGTCTGCTACAACGCGCTCGGTTCCGATCTTTTGCCGGCGATGGACGAAGGCGGATTCATCCTCGACTATTGGACGCCTCCGGGAAGTTCGCTCGCCGAATCCGACCGCATCCTGCAGCACATTGAACGGATCTTGAAGTCGGTTCCCGAAGTGGAGAATACTTCGCGGCGCACGGGGTTGCAGCTCGGCCTGGCGGCCGTCACGGAGGCCAATCGCGGGGACTTCACCGTAAAGCTCAAGCGCGACCGCAAGCGCGGCATCGACGACATCATCACCGATGTGCGCACACAGATCGAGCAGACCGAGCCGGGCGCCAAGGTGGAATTCGTGCAGGTCTTGCAGGACATGATTGGCGACCTGACCAGCGCGCCCGAACCCATTGTCATCAAGCTCTTCTCCCAGGATCCGCAGCTTCTCGCGCAGACGGCGCCGCGCGTCGCCGGGGCCATCGGGAAGGTGCATGGAGTGGTCGACGTTCTGGACGGCATCGAAAACACCATCAGTGGTCCGGCGGTGACCTTTCGCGTGGACCCGGTGGTCGCCGCGCGCGCCGGCTTCGCGCCCGAAGAGGTTGCCGCGGACGCCGCCGCCATCCTGGAGGGTGAGCCTGCGGCTACGCCCGTCATTCTCAACGATCGCGCGTATACCATTCGCGTCCGCTTTCCGGAAAAGAACCGCGCCTCGCTCGACCGCATCAGCAATACGCTCTTGACCAGTTCCACGGGGCGCACGGCCACACTCGGTTCGCTGGCTACCCTGAGCACCGACCCCGGTCAGACCGAAATTATCCGGGAGAATCTGCAGCGCCTCACCGAAGTCACCGGCCGGCTTGAAGGCGTCGACCTGGGCACGGGCATCGCCGCGGTGCAGAAGGCCGTCGCGGATCTGCACCTGCCGTCCTCCATCCGTGTCGAGTATGGCGGCACGTTCCAGGAGCAGCAGAAATCGTTTCGCGACCTGCTGATGGTTCTCCTGCTCGCGCTGGTGCTCTTGTTTGTTGTGCTGCTCTTCGAATTCCCCAGCTTTTCCGCGCCGGCGGCGATTCTCGCTTCCGCCTTGCTGTCGACCTTCGGAGGCCTGCTCGCCTTGCTGGTGACCGGCACGACTTTCAACGTCGCGTCCTTCATGGGGATGATCATGGTCATCGGCATTGTCGCGAAGAACGGCATTCTGCTCCTGGACGCCGTGCAGCGCTTCCGGGCCCTTGGCTATTCGGCCGAAGAGGCGATGCTGCAGGCCGGCCGCCGCCGCCTTCGCCCCATTGTCATGACGGCCATGGCCACCATCGCCGGTATGCTGCCTCTGGCGTTCGCCATCGGCGCCGGATCGCAAATGCTGCAGCCGCTGGCCATCACGGTCGTCGGAGGACTCTTCAGTTCCATGGTCTTATCGCTCATCTTCACACCGGCCATTCACTTCTTCTTGCAGCCCAGGAGCAGTGCTGAAGCAGAGTGACCCGCCCTTCGCGTGGCTGGCGGGCGGAAGGAATCAGGCAGGCGCGAATGCGGGTCTCGCCGGGCAAGGCGCGGCACCGCTTCTCTCCGCACCTCTCCGTGGATTGTGGGAAAAACATCCTTTGCGTCAGGTGGTTTCGAGGGGCAGCAAAGAGCCGCAAGGTGCGGCCCGTTGCCCAAAATTTGGAGCGGGCTGCATCACCCGCCGGTCAAACACTTCTTATCCCTCGGCCTCACTGGGGCCTGCGACGATGGCCGCTGGCTGCTTGCAATGCCGCGCTCCATTCCACGGCATTTTCCCCAACAGGATCCCCATCGGGCAAAAATCCGTCAGCCCTGCAAACGACAGTCCCGTTCCAACAAATCCCGACAAATACATCCAGCGATAATTCACCAGCAACCCCAGCACCACACCCAGCAGTACCAGCAGTCCCGCGGCCAGCCGTACTTGACGCTCCAGCGACCAGCGCGTTCTCGCGCTGGCCACCAGCGGCAGTCCGGCCTTTACCCAGGCGTTCGTGCCCCCTTTCAGCACCGCCACGTCGTCGCGGCACGGCTTCAACTGCTGCGCCACGATCCGCGCCCGCGTCCCGCCCTGGCAAATCAACACCACCGGAAGCTCGCGGCTCATATCGTCCAGGCGCGCCGCGATCTGGTCCATCGGGATATTCACCGCACCTGGCACGTGTCCCGCGGCATACTCCGAGGCCGACCGCACATCCACCCATTGCGCCCGGCAGTTTCCCGTGCTCGCCGCCTGCAATTCCGTAACACTAGTCTCCTTCATGCAGTTTCTCCATTTTTAAGAAGCTATGAGTATATAAGAAAGAGCCCTCTCCCCAATATTCGACTTTTGTGGATTGCTCGGAGAACGGCAAGACCGCCCGGCCCTGCCTGCGCCGGTGTGCGGACGTTGCGCGCAACGGCAAGACCCGTCCGGGAACCGGCAGAATAGGTGTGACTATTGGGCGGCAACTGAATGAAAATACAAATGGGAAATCAACGGGCTCCACTCCCGGATGGGATGACATGAAAGCAAAAGTGCAGGTCATGAAGTTTGGCGGTACCTCGGTCGGCGATGCCGCGTGCATCGCCCGTTCGGCGCAGATTGTCGCCAGTGCGGCGAGGGACAGCGCCGTCGTGGTGGTGGTTTCGGCCATGAGCGGCGTGACCAACCGGCTGATCGACGCCGCCCGGCGCGCGGAAAACGGCGATCGCCAGGCGGGTGCCGCTCTCGTCGACGCCTTGCGCCGGCAGCACGAGGCCGTGCTCGCCGCCCTGGTCGCCGGCAAGGAAGCGCGCCAGCCGGTCCTGCGCCGGCTGGAGGAGATTCTCGCGGAAGGGCAGCGGCTTTATGATGGCACGGCGCTGCTCCGCGAGCTGACGCCGCGCACTCTCGATTCCATCTCCAGCCTGGGCGAGCGCCTCTCCGCTCCGCTCTTCGCCGGCGCTCTCGCCGAACTCGGCGTGCGCGGCGAAGCCGTGGAAGCCACCGAATTGATAATGACCGATGCCTACCACGGCGGCGCCGAACCTCTCATGGTCCGCACCCGCGAGCGCTGCGAAGCGCGCCTCCGCCCCTTGCTGCACGCGGGAATCGTTCCCGTCGTCACCGGGTTCATTGGCGCAACCTCCGAGGGCATTCTGACCACCCTCGGCCGCGGCGGCTCCGATTATTCCGCCACGATTTTGGGCGCGGCCCTGGGCGTCGACGAGATCATCATCTGGACCGACGTGGACGGCGTTTTGACGGCCGATCCGCGTCTCGTCCCCGAAGCCCGCACCATTCCGGAAATTTCCTACCGCGAAGCCGCCGAGCTCGCCTACTTCGGCGCCAAAGTCCTGCACCCCAAGACGCTCCGGGAAGTCATCCCCGCGGCCATCCCGGTCTGGATCCGCAACAGCTTTGCCCCGGAGCGCCCCGGCACGGTGATTACCCGCGAGGGCCGGCGCATCGGCGGGGGCGTCAAGGCCCTCACGGCGATCCGCGACGTGGCCCTCATCAGCGTGGGCGGCCCGGGCATCGTCGGCGTTCCCGACGTCGTGGGCCGCACCTTTTCGACTACCGCGGAGTTGCGCGCCAGCGTTTTGCTCATCTCCCAGTCCTCTTCCCAGAACGACATCTGCTTCATCGTTTCCGCGGCCGACGCCCAGCGCACCGTGGAGGCGCTGCGTCACGAGTTTGCCCAGGACCTGGCGCACCAGGTGGTCGAACACATCACCGTCGATCCCAATATCGCCATTGTGGCCGTCGTCGGCGAAAAAATGCACGGCACGCCGGGCATTGCCGGACGAACCTTCAACGCCCTGGGGCGCGAGAGCATCAACATTATCGCCATCGCGCAGGGCTCTTCGGAGACCAACATTTCCTTCGTCGTGGAAGACCAGGCCATGAAAGCGGCGTTGCTGGCCACGCATCGCGAATTCGGCCTGCACTCCCTGCTTTCCGATTGAGTTGACCGCTTCGCGGTCGCACGTGAAAGCGGCAAGAACCTGCGCCGGCGTATTCCGGATTTGCTTCCCATGCAGCTTTCCGGCGAAAGCTGTTTTTCGATGGGGCGTTCCGGTTCTCCCTCAAAAGCCCGCCAGCAGCCGCCGCATCCCCTCCGCAAACTCCCGCTCCGGCGTGATCAGGCTCGCCACCAGGTAGCCGTCGGCAGGGAAGTCGTAGAAGTGTCCGGGATGCACATACACGTCCTTCTCCGTCAGCAGCGCGATCGCCAGCTCTTCGTCCGGGCGCGTCGCCGGCACCCGCAGCACGGCATACCATCCGCCTTCCACGTTCAGCCGCGCGCACGCTTCCTGTCCCGCCACCTGCCGGTACAGCTCCGCCAGATTCTTGCGCACCCGCTCCAGCAACTGCAGCTGAAACGCGTGCCGCTGCTCCAGAAACACCGGCAGCGCCAGTTGCACGGGAGCATTCATCGAAAGATAGGTGTCGGCAATCACCTCCAGCCGCGCCAGCGCCTGCCCCTTGGCCGGTTCCGGCCCGCTGGTGATCAGCCACGCCGCCTTCATCTGCGGCAGCCCGGAAATTTTCGAGAGCCCGCTCAGCGTAAACGTCAGCGCCCCCCCATTCCCGGCGAAACTGGCCGGCGCCGCTCCCCCGAGTGCAAAATCCAGAAACACCTCGTCGGCGATCAGGGCCATCCCCCGCGCCGCGCAGAGCGCATTCAGCCGCGCCATCTCTTGCGCCTTGCAGAAATGCCCGGTCGGATTGTTCGGGTGCACCACGATCACGCCGCGCGTGCGCGGCGTGATCGCCTGCTCCAGTGCATGGAAATCAATCTGCCAGCCGTAATCGTAGAGCAGGGGATAACGCGCTACCCGGACATCCTGAATGTCCGCGAGGAAGCCGAAGAGCGGATAGCTCGGTTCCGGCGCCAGCAGCTCGTCCCCGGGATCGCACAGCGTGCGGAAAACATAGGTGTAGGCTTCGCTGGTGCTGGTGGTGAGAAAGATCTCCTCGGCCGCAATATTTATCTTGCGCGCCGCGTAGTACCCGGCCACCGCCCGCCGCGCGCTCTCCAGCCCCCGCGGATCCGGCTCATACACCAGCGCCGCCGGATTCGCCAGCGCCCGCAGGATCGCCGCGCGGTCATAGTTGAACCCGCACGCCGTCGGATTCGACGCGCTCAAATCCAGCAGCGGCTTTCTGGCCGCGCGGTGCCGCGCCAGCGCCGCGCTTAGCCGGTTCGTCTCCAGGTTCCACTTGGTGCGCTCAGCAAACATGGTGCGTGCGCCTCGCTATATCTCGGCCATTCGCGGCTGGGCAGGCCGTAGCCTGTCCCGGCCCCGGCCACGCGAAAGGGTAGCACGCGCGCGGCCCGATCACCCGCCGCAGCGCCGCTCCCGGCAGGGGGTGCAAGTTAAGCGTACACCGGCGTTTCCACTCGTGAATTTGTAGTAAGGTGAACTCTACGCATTCGAAGAAACTTCCTGAACATGCACAAGCCCGGTTCAATTTCGCGGGAAATCCTCTGAGGGAGATCGAGAACATGTCACTCCTATGGAAACGCAGTCTGCTGGCGGTTCTGGCAGGTCTGCTGGTGCTGGGCGCGGCGCTCGCGCAGACCAAAGCCGCCGGCTATGCCGCCGCGGAACAGGCCGTAACCAAGCTCGAGCAGGAGTGGTTCACCCTGCAGCTCGCGCACGACTGGGGCAAGCTCACCCGCATGGTCTCCGACGATTTCATCCTCACGGAGTCCGACGGCAAACTGGGCAACCGCGACTCCATGTTCGCGGGATACAAGGAAGAGGCGGGAATGACGCTCAGCATCAAGATGAACTTCATGGTCTCCCACGCCGTGGCTGCCAACGCCGTCATCGCCACCGGCCTCGACGATATCACCCTCAAGGAAAAAGACGGCCGGATCACCCACCGCTACGAACGCTTCACCGACACCTGGATCCATCGCGATGGCCGCTGGCAATGTGTCGCCGAACAGCTCACGTTGGCGCATCCCTAGCGCCGCCAGTTTCCGCTGCTTCATCCGCAGGGAGGACATGGAGGTAGCGGCCGAATTGCGGAACATCCAGGAAGCCGCGCAACTCCCCAGTTTCTTCGCGCTCCCCGCGGGCTATCAAATATACGCGCCCCGCAAGCCCCAGACGCGCTATAGTGCGCCCCATACGGGCTCGCATCTTCACCTTTGAGAGGAGATTGACTATGGCCTTTTGCGGAAATTGTGGTGCGGCAGTTCCCGACGGGACGGCTTTCTGTGGTAAATGCGGTGGCCGCGTGGGTGCTGCCTCCGCGGCTCCGGCCGGCTCGGCAACCGGAGGCTCCGGTGCTTCTGCGGGCGCGCCCGCGGCTGCCAATCCCGGCTTGTCCATTAATCTCGTCTATGCCCTGACTTATGTTTTGGGACTGATCACGGGCATTCTGTTTTTGGTGCTCGATCCCTACAAGAACGACCGCAAAGTGCGCTTCCACTGCTTTCAGTCGATCTTTTTCCACGTCGTGGTCATCGCTATTTTCATTGCCGCCTTCATCGTCGAGGCAATCCTGGCGGCAGTCAGCGGAGGCGTTCTCGGCCTGCTCTTCTTGCCCATCCATTTGGTCCTCTGGCTGGGCACTTTCTGCGCCTGGATCTTCCTGATGTACAAGGCTTACCAGGGCGAGGAGTTCCGCCTGCCCATCATTGGCGCACTGGCGGCCAAGCAGGCCGGCAGCTAGTCGGCCCGTCGCATTACGCGGCGCCGGCTGGCTTGCCAGCCGGCGGGCCGGCGCCGCAAGGTGCTTTGGAGACAAAGATAAACAGGCACTGCTCCTCGGATCGGCTCGCGCTTCTTTTCCTCTCGTTGCTCTTCGCGAGTGCCGCTGGCTGCGGCCACTCGATGTCCTCGCCCGCATCCCTCGCGGAGGCGCCGCCAAGTTCCGCCCTATCCGCTGTATGTGTGACCGCGAAGCGGTCAACGCTCCCGCGCCTCGGCGCCAGCGCAAAAAACGGAATTTTCGTCCTCGACAGTTCCTCCGCGCAAGCCCGCAAGCTCGTCCCCCGCTCGGTCATGTTTCCGCAGGGCCTCACCCTGCGCAAGATCGTTGCCGTGTTCTCCGGCAGGGGAATCGGGCGTATCATGGGTTGGTTCGCCTACAGCTATGAAATATCACCCCCTTCACGGACACCACGCACTGCACTCACATCCCGCAAACCAGGAAAAAGAGGCAGCCAAGGCGGCGCATGTGCCGCCGCAACCAACGCTGCCAGCAGGGCCGAGTGCGGCGGCGGAGCAGGCGATTTCGGGGTTTTCGGGGCTGGGGATTGCTCCGGGGTTGCTGGCCACGCTGGTGCGGCTGGGGTACGTGACGCCCACGCCGATTCAGCAGCAGGCCATTCCGGCGGCGCTGCAGGGGAAAGATATTGTAGGGATCGCGCAGACCGGCACGGGGAAGACGCTGGCCTTCGGCATTCCGATGATCCAGCGGTTGGCGCAGATCAAGGGGCAGGGGCTGGTGGTGCTGCCGACGCGCGAGCTGGCGCTGCAGGTGGATGAAGCGCTGCGCAAGGCGGGGCAGAGCGTGTCGTTGCGCACGGCGGTGCTGATCGGCGGGGCGGGGATGGGGCCGCAGATGCAGGCGCTGGCGCGCAAGCCGCACGTCATCGTGGCCACGCCGGGACGGCTGATGGATCACATGCAGCGGCGCACGGCGAAGCTCGACCACGTGCAGATCCTGGTGCTGGACGAAGCCGACCGCATGCTGGACATGGGATTTGCGCCGGTGATCGAGAAGATTATCGCCGCGGTGCCGCGCGACCGGCAGACCATGCTCTTCTCCGCGACCATGCCCGCGGGAATCATGAAGATGGCCGCGGCGCATATGAAGTTGCCGCTGCGCGTG
Organism: Terriglobia bacterium; assembly: GCA_020072785.1. Classification (NCBI taxonomy): domain Bacteria; kingdom Pseudomonadati; phylum Acidobacteriota; class Terriglobia; species Terriglobia bacterium. Next base: position 436,259 of record JAIQGG010000002.1, read on the forward strand.
GAAGTAGCGCCGGCGGGAACGCCGGCGGAACGCGTGACCCAGGAAGTATTCGTGATTCACAAAGAGGCCAAGAACCGCCTGCTGCAGAATCTCCTGGAGCAGTACCCCGGGACGACGCTGATCTTCACGCGCACCAAGCACGGGGCCAAGGCGCTGACCAGGAACCTGCGCGCCATGGGCCACAACGCGGCGGAGATTCACTCCAACCGCTCGCTGGCGCAGCGCCGCGAGGCGCTGGACGGCTTCAAGTCGGGGCGATACCGCGTGCTGGTGGCCACGGACATCGCTTCGCGGGGCATCGACGTGGCGGGCATCGGGCTGGTGCTGAACTACGATCTGCCCGCCAATCCCGAGGATTACGTGCACCGCATCGGGCGCACGGCGCGCGCGGGCGCGGGCGGGCACGCCATCACGTTCGCGACGCCGGACCAAAAAGGGGAGATCCGGCAGATCGAGCGGCTGATCAGCAAAAGCCTGAAGATTTCGCCGGTGCCGAATCTGCTGGCCGACCGGCGGCGGGAGTTTCCGGCGCGGCGCTGAGAAGCGCATCGCGCGGCAGGTGGGGTAAAATCATCTACCCCGCCGGGCAGCCGGCAATGGACGGCGGCGGTCAGTTCAACGCAGACGCAGTGGAGGCAGGGACGCTCATGGCCAATATCTACGCGGACAATTCACGAAGCATCGGCAGGACGCCGCTGGTGAAGCTGAACCGGCTGACGGCGGGCGCGCGCGGGACCGTGCTGGCGAAGATCGAGGGGCGCAATCCGGCCTATTCGGTGAAGTGCCGCATCGGCGCGGCGATGATCTGGGACGCGGAGAAGCGCGGGGTGCTGCGGCCGGGCGTGGAGATTGTCGAGCCCACCAGCGGAAACACGGGGATCGCGCTGGCGTTCGTGGCCGCGGCGCGCGGCTACAAGCTCACGCTGACCATGCCGGAGACGATGTCCCTGGAACGGCGGCGGGTGCTGGCGGCGTTTGGCGCAACGCTGCATCTTACGCCGGGGCCCGAGGGCATGCCCGGGGCGATCAAGAAGGCCGCGGAGATCGCGCAGTCCGATCCGCAGCGCTACTTCATGCCGCAGCAGTTTGAAAACCCGGCGAATCCGGACATCCACGAAAAGACGACGGGCCCGGAAATCTGGAGCGACACCGACGGGGGCGTGGACGTGCTGGTTTCGGGCGTGGGCACCGGCGGCACGATCACCGGCATTTCGCGTTACATCAAGAAGACCAAAGGCAAGGCCATCGTTTCGGTGGCGGTGGAGCCGGCGGACAGCCCGGTGATCACGCAGCAGCGCGCGGGGCAGCCGCTCAAGCCTGCGCCGCACAAGATTCAGGGCATTGGCGCGGGATTCATCCCCAAGAACCTCGATCTCTCGCTGGTGGACCGCGTCGAGCTGGTGAGCAACGCCGAGGCCATTGAATTTGCGCGGCGCCTGGCGCAGGAAGAGGGCATCCTGAGCGGCATCTCCTGCGGCGCGGCCGCGGCGGTGGCCGTGCGCCTGGCCAGGATGGAGGAGTTCGCCGGGAAGACCATCGTGACCATCCTGCCGGATTCCGGAGAGCGCTACATCTCTTCGGTGCTGTTCGAGGGCCTCGGATAACCAGCGTCCGGCGGGGAGCGTTGCGGGCGGAAGATCATCATGAGCGTTGAAAACCTGAATCGCCTGGCCCGGGAATTCCGCATGGCCCTCGACGCGCAGCTCGCCGGGGACGAGCACAGCGAGTTCCAGTTGCCGAGCCGGGAAGTCGTGGCGGCGGTCTGCCGGCACTATCTGCAAATTCTCTTTCCCATCTATTTTGCGCCGCTGGGCGCGGCGCCCCATCCGCCCGTGGGCGCTTACCTGCGCGAGATGCAGACGCTGCTCACGGATCAGATCTGCCGCGCGGTGCGCTTCGATTGCCGGAGCAAGGGCAAGCCCTCGCCGGCGGATCCCGCGCATTGCGTGGAAGAAGTGCTGGGGCCTTTGTTCGAGCAGTTTCCGGAGCTGGCAGGGCTGCTGGCCAGCGATCTGCAGTCCGCGTATCAGAACGATCCGGCGGCAGCCAGCTTTGAGGACATCCTGCTGAGTTATCCGTATATTGAGGCAATCACGGTGCAGCGGCTGGCGCACCGGCTCTATCTGCTGGATGTGCCGTTTATTCCGCGCATGATGACGGAAGTGGCGCACAGCCACACGGGGATTGATATCAGCCCGGGCGCGGCGATTGGCGAGTCGTTTTTCATCGATCACGGCACGGGCGTGGTGATCGGGGAAACGGCGGTGATCGGCAACAAGGTGACGCTGTATCACGGGGTGACGCTGGGGGCCTTCAATCCCACGCTGCGGGATGCCACCGGGACGCTGCAGCGCGGGCGCGAGAATAAGCGCCATCCCGACCTCGAGGACCACGTTACCGTCTATCCCAACGCGACCATCCTCGGCGGGAAGACGCGCATCGGGCACCACAGCATCATTGGCGGCAACGTCTGGCTCACGCACTCCGTGGCGCCCTACAGCAAGGTGACCATGAAGGATCCCGAGTTGGTCATTCGCAGCGATCATCCGCAGGAGTGAACGCGGGCGGCGGGGCGAGAGATGGCCGTGTCCCCCTTCTTTCTCCAAGGAGGTTGTTCCATGGGATTCCGATTCCTCGCAGGTCTTCTATTTGCGGCACTTCTGAGTATTCCAATCTTTGCGCAGACACCGAAGGTATCCGAGCAGGGGCAGAAATGCCTGGACTGCCATGCGGCGACGACGCCGGGCGCGGTGGAACAGTGGCGTGAGAGCGCGCACGCCAGAAAGGGCGTGGACTGCTACTCCTGCCACCAGGCCGCGGCAGGCGATCCTGCGGCGTTTGATCACTACGGGCAGAAGATCGCCGTGATCGTCACGCCGAACTACTGCGGGCGTTGCCACGAGAAAGAGGTGGAGCAGTTCGAGAAAAGCCACCACGCGAAGGCGGCGCAGTTCATCGGGTCGCTGGACAACATGCTGGGGGAGATCGTGGAGGGCGGGCCGGCGGCGATGAACGGCTGCCGGCAGTGCCACGGCAGCGAGGTGAAATATCTGGGCGGCGGGAAGTTCGATGCGGCCACGTGGCCGAACAGCGGGATCGGGAGGGTGAACCCGGACAAGAGCCTGGGCACGTGCGCGGCCTGCCACGGGCGGCACAGCTTCAGCTCGGCGCTGGCGCGGCAGCCGGAAAACTGCGGGAAGTGCCACATGGGTCCGGACCATCCGCAGATCGAGATCTACAACGAATCGAAGCACGGGATTCAGTTCCGGGCGAACATCGCGAAAATGAACCTGGAATCGAAGTCGTGGGTGGTGGGGAAGGACTATTCGGCGGCGCCGACGTGCGCCACCTGCCACATGAGCGCGACGTCCACGCAAGGGATCACGCACGACGTGGGCGACCGCATCAGCTACACGCTGCGGCCGGTGGTCAGCATCAAGCTGGAAAACTGGGAGAAGCGGCGGGCGGCGATGCAGGACGTGTGCTCGGCCTGTCACGCGACGGGCTGGGTGGAAAACTTCTACAAGCAGTACGAAGGAACGATCGAGCTGTACAACGAAAAGTTTGCCAAGCCGGCGAAGGGCATCATGGACAAGCTGTATGCGGCGGGCAAGCTGACCCGGACGCCGTTCGACGAGAAGCTGGAGTGGACCTACTACGAAATGTGGCACCACCAGGGGCGGCGCGCGCGCATGGGCACGGCGATGATGGGGCCGGACTACACGCAGTGGCACGGATTCTACGAGGTGGCCAAAACGTTCTACACGGAGTTCATTCCGGATGCCGAGCGGCTGCTGCCCGGGGTGACCGCCGAGGTGATGAAGAGCGACTACCACAAGTGGACGAAAGGAATGACCAAAGAGCAGATTCAGGAGCAGATCGAGTTTTACAAGAAGCGGTACAAGCAGTAGCGAAATAAGATTGGCAAGGGATCGCCGTGCTGGAGGAAGACTCCGGCACGGCGATTGTGTTTTTGGGCGGCGGCTACAGCGGCGGAAGAGAGATCAGTGGGGGGCGGGGTCGCGAAAGGCTTCGGGTGGATCGAGGAAGGACTGCTGCCAGAAGGCATCGTCGGCGAGGGAGCCGGATTGCCATTGCTGAAGGAGGCCGAGAGTGGCGGCGACTTCTCCGCCGTCGGCGGTGTCGAAGAGGATGAGGATGCCGGCGAGAGGCTGGGCGGAAGAGGAGGATGCGGCGGCGGCTTTGAGGAAGAGCGATTTGGCGAAGCTGCGGCGGGCTTGGGTGGTGGAAACTTTTTCGGCCTGCGGGACGGGCTGCACCCAGATGATTCTTACGGTTTTGCCTTGCAGGGGTTCCCACTTGCCGGGGAAGAGCCCGGTTTCTTCGCGGGTCACGCGGTAAAGCGGCTGGTCCTGCCCGCTTGGCGCGGTCGGAGAGGAGGAATTGCCAGCACCATAGCGCTCGGGAAGTTCGAGCTGCGCGCGGCGAATCCAGCCGCGGCTGGCGCCGGAAATCTGCACGTGCACCCAGTCGGGCTGCAGGTCGAGGATTTCGAACTGGTCCTGGGCTTCGGCGGCGAAGAGGACGCGCGCGCCATTCTCGGGCTTGGCCAGGATGGGCGTGCCGGTCTTGCGAACGGCGGCGAGGTTTGCGGGATGGGCCTGGGTGCGCTGGATCTCCTGGAGGTTGAGGACCGTGGCGTTGAGTTGCTGCATGCGCTTTTCGGCGGCTTCGCGCTGCTTGCGCAGGGAGTCGATTTCTTGTTCCGCGGCGGAGGAGGGAGCGGGCTGGGATTCGGCGGCGGAAGCAGCGGTGGCAGGCTCGGGAGCGGAGCCGGCGGCGCCGTAGCCGCGGACATTGGGCACGGGCAGGGTCAGGCGATAGGCGGGGCGCGCAGGGCCGCCAGCGGACGCGGCGCTGGTGGCGGAAGCGGATTTGCCGTCGAGAGCTTCCGCGAGGCGGTCGAGGAGATCGTTTTCAAGGCGGCCGTTGGAGGGCAGGACGCGATAGCCGGCCTCGGCGGGATTGGGAGCGGCGTACCAGGCGGAGATCTTGGCGTGAACGCGGACGATGGTGTCGCCGGTGACGCGGGCGGTGAGCTGAAAAGTGCACTGGTAGTAGGCGCGCTCGAAGCGCTCGAGGGGCTGGTCTACGGTGCCGACGAAGCCGTCGAGGAGAGGCAGGTGCCCGCTGGCGGAAGCGCGCAGGGGTTGCAAAGCCTTCTCGACTTCGGGCTTGGTGTGCAGGAAGGTGCGCTCGATGGGAGCGTCCTGTGCGAATGCGGCGCAGCAGGAGAAGAGCGCGAGGGCGCAGAGGCAGAGCGAACGGAAAAGAGAGCGGGAAGCGTGGCGGGGCGGCCGCTTCGCGGGATTCGTCGCTGGCACGTTCATTGACCTGTGCAACCGCAAAGCGGCCGTCCTCTTCACGCCGCTCATGGCAGGGGCTCCAGTTGGTCGCGGCGGATCCAGCCACGCTGGCCGCTGGGAATTTCCACGCCGTACCAGTAAGGAGTGAGGACCAGGATGACGACTTCGGTATAGGCGGTGAGGGGCTGCAGGGTGGTGGCGCTGCGGAAGGGAGCGGCCTTGAGCTCGCCGGCGGGAGCTTTGACGCGGGCCTCGACGGCATGGCGGAGGGCCTGGGCGCGCTGTTCGAGTTCGCGGACGGAGGATTGCGCGGCGGCGAGGCGCGCGGATTCATCGTCGCGGCGGCGCTGCCAGAGCTGGCGTTCGGCCTCCGCGCGTTCGCGGCTGCTGCGGGCCTCTTCGGCTTCCTGAGCCTGGAGCTGCAGCGCCTGCAGGTGCTCCTGGACCGCTTTGTATTCGCTGGATTCGACGGTGCCGTCGGAGGGATGGGCGATGCGCCGCGCGGCTTCGACGTAGACGGCGTCGATGTGCAGGAGGGTGCGCTGGGCGGCAACGCTTTGCACGACGAAGCGGACGGCGATGGTGCCCTGATCGCCGGCTTCCCGGAAATGGCGCGGGGCGATCACGTCGGTGCGGATTTTGTAGAAGACTTTCCCGGCTCCCTCCCACTTCGTGAAATAGGGAGAAGAGTCGGCCTCGTTGGCGCCAGTGAGGGTCTGTTCCTTTTCAAACTGATAGGTGCCGTGGATGGTCTGGTCACGAACGACTTCCAGGACAGCTTGCAGAACGTCGGCTTCCGGGGCCGCGATTTCCGCGGCGAAGCCCGGGGAAAGGGGAGTCTTGTCCTTGGGCAGAGGAAGAGAGAAGAGCGGCGGAGCGGCGAGGAGAATGAGTGCAAGAAAGGACGCGGCGAGCCGGAAGCGCCGGAGGACTGCCGAGGTGCAGGTCTTCCGGGAGCGCAAAGCGGCGGGGGTGGTGGGATTTTTGGAAGTGGCCATGGTCCGTGGTGATGGTCGTCGCAAAGAGCGCGTGCGGGCGTTCCGGCATCGGCAGCGCGCGAAGACGTTCGTTCTCCTGTGTTTCCGTGACCGCGAAGCGGCCAACAGTCCTGGCAACAGTCAGAGTGCACCATAGCAGGCTGCGAAAAACGAAGTAAAGAAAAAGTAGCAAGCGTCTTCGCCGGGAGGCCGGAGTGTGCGCTGGGAAAGAATAATAACAAGAAAAAAAGGTCCGAAATTCACGTGAAAAGTTGCAAAATTTCCTTGCAAAGCAATTGCGTGCGCAGTAGCATCCGCCCGATTTTGGTTGCAGGAAAACCAGGCAGGGAAACTTCGTGGCGGAGCGAAGTGACTCTGATCACAATGACGGGTGTACTGATTTCACACTTGTGGGCTCCGCGTCCCGGACGATCAAACCGCCAGGCGCTTCATCGCATTTCGCTCACAGCGGGGAATAGTTCGCAGGACCAGAGCAACACGGTGCAGTTGCGGGTCATCTGTATGCGGGACCGCCAAGCGGTCAACTGATTGCACAGGAGGCAGTATGTTCGGTGGGGCTTCCCAGGACCTAGGCAAAAGAAACAAGTGGACGTTGTTCACCTCGAGTCTGAGCTTTGCACTGCTCGTGGTGGCGGTCATCCTCGGGGACAGCCGGCCGGCGTATACGCTGCCGCTGCCGAGGGTGCAGGCGATCCCCGCGTTCGCGCGGAAATACGGCTTGCCCTGCTCGGCCTGTCACGAGGCGTGGCCGAAGCTGAATAACTTCGGACAGACATTCAAGGACAACGGGTACCAACTGGGGAACGACCGGGACGCTCCCATCTGGCAGCAGCCGACGTACTGGCCGATCGCGCTGCGCATGACGCCGCACTGGCACCGGGAAAACACCGACCATGTGCCCGTGGATGATCCAGCAACAGAGAGCACGATCATCCAGGGGGTCACGACGCACGGGTTCGATCTTTCCGGCATGGACATGCTCACCGCCGGGACCCTGGCGAAGAACATCAGCTTCCTGCTGGTGCCGTCCGCGGACAATACGGGGGCATTTCACTTCGAATCGGCGAACGTGCGCTTCAGCAACCTGCTGAACACCAGCTGGCTGAACGTGAAGGTGGGGAAGTTCGAGCTGGACAACATGGTTTCCGAGAAGCGGATCATGACCCTGTCGGCGAACGGCGGCCTCTTCCAGCTCTACCATTTCCTGCCGCAGGGGGACACCACGCCAACGGGATTCGGACTGGGGGACAACCAGCTCGGGGTGGAAGTCAGCGGGCATTCGAGGAACGACTATACGCGGTACTCGGTGGCGGTGCTGAGCGGCAGTGATGGGACCGAGAACCTGCCCTATGGGCGGGGGTATGACACGTACCTGACGTTCAGCCAGGCCTTCGATGCGGGAAGCTTGGGTCTGCAGCGGGTGGGTGTCTATTCCTATATTGGCCAGGCGCCGACGATCTTCCCGACGAGCGGAGGCGCTCCGATTGCCGGAGCCGGCGTGGGCAACGAGATGTTTTACCGCACCGGGTTTTTTGGTCTCTGGTACATCAAGAAACTGGACTTCACGACGTTCTTCATGCACGGGTCGGAAAGCGCGTACCTGGGCACGGGGACGCCGGCCGACCAGACGCTGCCGGTGGGGGCGAAGAATCCGTCGTGGAACGGCGGGTGGATCGAGACGCACTACACGCTGAATCCGCAGTTCATCCTGATTCAGCGCTACGAGCTGATCCGCATGTCGCAACAGGCGCTTCCAGGCACCGCCGGGAATCTCGGGGACATCGATTCGCTCACCTTCGGGTACCGCTATTACCCGTTCATGACCAGCCGCGCCGGCTTTGCCTTCCACAACGAATACGCGCGGGTGCGGCAGCGGGGAACCGGTCCGCTTCCGGGCCAGGATTTGACGACCAACAGTTTGTTTCTCGGGTTTGACTTTGTTTTCTAAAGGTGGAGACGCATGAAGACGAAAGTGCCATCGAAGTGGTTGTTGTGCCTGAGCGCTCTCGCAATTCTGGCGCTCCCCTCGCTCTCCGTAGCGCAAGAGAGCCACATCGGGAAACTGACCGGCCATGCCGATTCCGGGAAGCAGTTGTACCGGAGATTCTGCATCGGGTGTCACGGGCCCCGCGGGGACGGGCAGGGCGAGAATGCGCCGTACGTGACGCCGCAGCCCCGCAATTTCGTGGCCGCGACGTTTAAGTGCCGGTCGACGGTGACGGGGATGCTGCCGACGGATGAGGACCTGTTCAACGCCATCACCCGCGGATTCAACACCACGAACATGCCGTCCTGGGATCCGCTGACCGAACAGCAGCGGGCGGACCTGGTGGCGTACATCAAGACCTTCTCGGAGCGCTGGAAGACGGAGAAGCCGGGGACGCCGATCGAGGTTCCGGCGGAGACGCCGGTGACGCTGGAGAGCATCAACCACGGCAAGGAGCTGTTCCAGAAGCTGGAATGCTGGAAGTGCCATGGGCCGGAGGGACGCGGAGACGGCCCGTCGGCGTCCACGCTGACCGACAGCAACGACCAGCCGATCCGTCCGTACAATTTTTCGGTGGGGACGCGCTTCAAGTGCGGGACGACGAACCAGGATCTGTATAAGATCTTCATCACCGGGGTGGACGGGACTCCGATGCCGTCCTTTGCCGACGTGATCAAGCCGAACGAGGCCTGGGACCTGGTGCATTACCTGCGCACCCTGCAGGTGTCGCGCAAGGGGCCGGAGAATGACATCCTCAAGGCGCACGGCGGGGCAGCGAAGCCGGCGGACAAGTCCGGAAAGTAGCGGTCGAACGTTTATAAGGGTCAGGAGGAACTACTAGTATGAGATGCAAACATGTCTTCATGGCAGGTATAGCGGTATTGGCCGCGTCGGTGATGGCGGTCGCGGCGCCGAGCGGCGGGACGATCAGCGGCAAGGTGACCTACACAGGGACGCCGGCGAAGCAGAAGCCGATCGACATGTCCAAGGAGCCGAGCTGCGCGAAGCAGTACACGACGCCGCCCGTGAGCGAAACGGTGGTGACGGGCGAAGGCAACTCGCTGCACAACGTAGTGGTGTACATTTCGGCCGGAGCGCCGGACGGTGCGTCGGCGCCGGCGCAGGCGGTGACTTTCGCGCAGAAGGGCTGCCGGTACATCCCGCACGTGGCGGTGCTGCAGGTGAATCAGGAACTGAAAGTGGTCAACGACGATCAGACCTCGCACAATATTCACCCGCTGGCGAAGCTCAACCGGGAGTGGAACAAGTCGCAGCCGCCGGGCTCGCCGGCGATTACGGAAAAGTTCGAGAAAGAAGAGTTCATCCCGGTGAAGTGCAACATCCATCCGTGGATGCACGGGACGTTCGCGGTGCTGAAGACCACGCACTACGCGGTGACCGCGGACAACGGCGGATTCACGCTGCCGAATCTTCCTCCGGGCAAGTACACCATCACGGCATGGCACGAATCCTACGGGACGCAGACGCAGGACGTGACCATCACCGGCAGTGAAACGAAGAGCGTCGACTTCGTCTTCAAGGCCAAGGCGTATTAGACCCGCAAGACGGTAACCCTACGCAAGAAGAGCATGCAGGCTGGCTGCCGAAGAGCACAGGCGGGCCCGCAGGAGCGGGTCCGCAGAGGCGAGGCATCATGGGTAAATTGTTTGCGGTAATCCTGACCATCATCGCGCTGGTTTCCGCCGTGCCGATCGTGATGCACACGTGGTGGATGCCGCAGGATATTTCCACGCACGGGCACGCCATCGACGAGCAGATGTCGGAGACCATGGCGGAAGCGGGGTTCTCGTTTCTGGCGGCCCAGCTGCTGTTGGCCTTTTTCGTGTGGAAGTTTTCGAACCGCAAGGATGACGGGAAGATCCGGACGTTTCCGGGCGGGGCGAAAGCGCTGGTGGTGGCAGCCTTCATCCTGGTAGGCACAGAAATGCTGGCGCTGGGAGTGCTGGGACAAAAGGCCTGGGCCAGCGTCTATTTCACGGCGCCGGCGGCCAACGCGCTGCAGGTGCAGGCGCAGGCGGGTCAGTTTGCCTTCTACTTCCGGTATCCGGGGGCGGACGGGAAGTTCGGGGCGCTGCATCCGGACAAGATCGACGAAGGCAACCAGAACTACTTCGGACTGGATCCGGAGAACGAAGTAGAGGCGCGGGACGACATCGTGACGGGCGAGTTGGCCATTCCGGTAAACCGGGAAGTGAACCTGATGATGCATGCGAAGGATGTGGGGCACTCGTTCTACGTGCGGGAACTGCGCATCCAGCAGGATTTCGTGCCCGGGCTGGATCTGGCGGTGCATTTCACGGCCACGAAGACGGGACGCTATGAGATCGTGTGCACGCAACTCTGCGGGCTCGGGCACTACAACATGAAGGCGTATCTGAACGTGATGTCGCAGGAAGATTTCGACAAGTGGATGAAGGAGAAGGCGTCGGAACAGTAACCCAGCCCGGACGACGCTGCGGAGGTCAGCAGCAGCGAGCGCCCGGTGTTCCCCTGTGAGGTGAGCACATGCAAGAAGCATCCGCGCAGCAAGCACATCAGCACGCACCCCCGCAAGGATTCCTGCGGAAGTATGTCTTCAGCCTCGATCACAAGGTGATCGGAAAGCAATACTACGCCCTGGCGCTGGTGGCCGTGTTTATGGGCATGGCGCTGTCCTGGCTGATGCGTTTCCATCTCATTTGGCCGAATTCCAAAATCTTCGGCCTGGAACTGCTCTCGAAGGTCGGCGCTCCCGGCGGCGTGATGACGCCGGAGTACTACCTGTCGCTGCTGACCATGCACGGGACGCTGATGGTGTTCTTCGTGCTGACCAACGCGCCGTTCGCCGCGTTCGGGAACTACTTCCTGCCGATTCAGATCGGCGCGGAAGACATGGCCTTCCCGCGGTTCAATATGATGTCGTTCTGGACCACGCTTGCGGCATTCCTGGTACTGGTGACGGCCTTCGTCATTCCGGACGGCCCGCCGATCTCCGGGTGGACCGCCTATGCGCCGCTCAGCGCGGTGGGTTCGGATGCCGGGCCGGGCCTGGGCTGGGGCCAGAACCTTTGGGGCATCTCCATCGCCATCTTTTGCATTGGCTCGCTGCTGGGCTCGCTGAATTTCATCGCTACCACGCTGGATCTGCGGGCCAAGGGGATGACGCTGATGCGCATGCCGATTTGCACCTGGGCGTGGTTCATCACCTCGTGCATCAGCCTGCTGGCCTTTGCGGTGCTTCTGCCGGCCTGCGTGCTGCTGATTCTGGACCGCACCGCGGGAACCAGCTTCTTCATTCCCGCGGGCCTGGTGGTGAGCGACCGTTTGCAGCCGCATGCCGGCGGTTCGCCGCTGCTCTGGCAGCATCTGTTCTGGTTCTTCGGACACCCCGAGGTGTACATCGCCATTCTGCCCGCCATGGGCATCGTTTCCCACGTCCTGATCAACAGCATCCGGCGGCCGCTGCTGAGCGCCAAGGTGGTCATCTACTCGATGATGTCCATCGGGTTCCTGAGCTACATGGTCTGGGGACATCACATGTTCGTGAGCGGAATGAATCCGTTCTCGTCGCTGATGTTTTCCTTTCCCACGCTGACCATCACCATTCCGGCGACGATCATGACCCTGATCTGGCTGGGGAGCCTCTACGGCTCGAAGATACGCATCACCGCCGCGTCTCTTTTCGCTCTGGGTTTCATCTCCATGTTCGTTAGCGGAGGCGTAAGCGGCTTCTTTCTGGCGCAGCCGTCCCTCGACATCGTGCTGCACGCCACGTACTTTGTCGTCGGACACTTTCACATGGTCATGGGCGTCGCGGCGATCTTCGGGGTATTCGCCGGGACCTACTTCTGGTTCCCGAAGATGACCGGGCGGATGATGAATGACAGCCTTGGGAAATTGCATTTCTGGCTGACCTTTGTGGGCACCTATTGCATCTTCATGCCTTTTCACTACCTCGGACTCATCGGCAACGTGCGGCGGTACTCGGCGTTTGTGGACGACTTCCTGCTGCCGCTGATGCCGCTGCACAAATTCATCTCCATCGCGGCGTTCGTTACCGGAGCGGCGCAGTTCCTCTTCCTCTATAACCTGATCCACAGCCGTTTCTGGGGCAAGCCGGCGCCGGTGAACCCGTGGGAAGCGACGTCGCTGGAGTGGACGATTCCGTCGCCCCCGCCGTGGGATAACTTCGGCGGGAAGCACCCGGTGGTCTATCACGATCCCTATCAGTACGGCGTGAAGGGATCCTTGGGCGATTACGTGATGCAGGATTCTCCGGAGCCGGAAGTTCCGGGATCCTGAGAGCCAGGGTGTAGAGACGACAGGGGCTGCCGCCGTGCCGGATGGCGATGGCAAGAGCATGCCGGGGGATCCAGGAATGAACACACAGGCGGGCACAATCACAGCGGTGGGGAAGAGCGGAGCCGCGGAAGCGGCGAAGAGCGGCATCTGGGTGGGGATTGCGGCCATCACGATGTCCTTCGCGGCGTTCACCAGCGCCATCATCGTGCGCCAGGGCAGCGATCCATCCTGGCGGCACCTCGCGCTGCCGCCGGTGCTGTACCTCACGACGCTGATCCTGCTGAGCAGCAGCGTGACGCTGGAGATGTCGCGGCGGGGGATCAGCGCGCTGACGGCGGGTAGCGGAACGAAAGAAGGCGGGGAAGTTGCGGCAGGGAGCCTGCGCTGGCTCTACGGCACGCTGGGGCTGGGGCTACTGTTCGTGGCCGGACAGTATGTGGCCTGGCAGCAACTGGCTGCGCAGGGGATTTTTCTGGCGACGAATCCGAGCAGTTCGTTCTTCTACGTGCTGACGGCCATGCACGCGCTGCACGTGCTGGGCGGGCTGGTGGCGCTGGCGTATGTGCTGCGCAAGCTGGCAGGAGCGCGGCCGGCGTTGCGGAGGAGTACCTACGAGGCCATGTGCGTCTACTGGCACTTCATGGGCGGGCTGTGGGTTTATCTTCTGATGGTCATGCGGATGAGGCTGTAAGCGAAACCGACGGGGAGGCGCTGTGAGCGAATCGAATCTCAGCATGGGAGCGGGCCACGCCGCTTTGATGGAAGGATCGCCGTACGCGATTCCGTCCCGGAAGCTGACCATGTGGCTGTTCATTATCTCGGACGCGGTGACGTTCGGAGCGTTGCTGTTTGCCTATGGGTATGTGCGCACCGCGAGCCCCAATTGGCCGGAGCCCTTCAAGTTTTTTCCCAGCATCCTGAACGTCATGATTATGACCTTCGTTCTGGTGACCAGCAGCCTGACCATGCTCATGGCCGTGGATGCCTCCAAGAACGGCGACAAGCCCAGGACGATGCGGTGGATGGGCCTGACCATGCTTCTTGGAGCGATCTTCGCGGGCTTGCACATTCGCGAGTGGGTGGGCCTGATTCATGAAGGGGTGCGGCTGTTCCAGAATCCCTGGGGCTCGTCGCTGTTCGGGGCCACGTTCTTCAGTATCACCGGACTGCACCTGTTGCACGTCATCAGCGGTGTCATCGCGCTATCCGTCATTGCCCGCGGCTTTGCCCGGGGCAGGCTTACCGCGGGCCACGTGGAAACCGTGGGCCTGTACTGGCACTTCGTGGACGTGGTCTGGATGTTTGTCGTGCCGCTCGTGTATCTGGTGAATGTTGCGCGTTAGTGCGCGGAAACGGTAAAAAGAGGAGCGCTCATGAATACTGCGGAACAGCCGAAGAGCCAGGTAAAGCGGTACCTCATTATCTATTTTTTTCTTCTCGCCCTCGCCAGTGTGCAGTTTATCCTTGCCTACCAGCATGTGGAAGGCGTGCAGCTCCTGGTGCGCATGCTGGCTGTGGCTCTGATCCAAGCCGCGCTTGCGGTCATGTACTTCATGCATCTGGCGGAAGAGCGGCGCAGCCTGTTTCTGACGCTGATCCCGGCCACGATCTTCGTGCTGCTGATGATGAACATGATCTGGTCGGACAGCTTCCGGCTGCTGCACTTCCGGTTGCTAGCGAAGTAGCGGGGCGCGCGGCGCGAGGAGCGGAAAGCGATGATACGGGCAAGAATTCGAGGTGCCGGGAAGGGCATGGCGCTGCTGGGGGCGCTGCTGATGCCTTCGCTGGCGTTCGCGCAGAACTGCGCGCTGTGCTACACGCAGGCGGCGGGGGCGGGTCCGCGGCTGATACAGGCGCTGCGCAGCGGCATTCTCGTCCTGATCTTCCCGCCGATGGCCATCTGCATTGCCATCGCGGTGGCCGCCTATCGCAAGCGCAATCAGTTCAACGAAGACTGATTGCCATCCCCTGCAGGGAATCGAGCCTCGCCCTCTTGGCGGGGCTTTTCTATTTTGGGAAGGTGCTGCGGAGGCCGGAAGTTCTGCGCTATGATGCCCGGTCCCATCCCGTGGTTCACCCGAGGCGGCCCTGACAACCGAGTCCACGGCGAGCAAGGCGAGCAGGACGCGCGCCCAGGTGCGCAAGGCGGGGCTGTTCTACTTCGTCTTCGTGATGTACGCGTACGCCACGGCTGGGCCGTTTGGCCTCGAAGACCAGATCACCACCAGCGGGCCCGGGCTGACGCTGCTCTTTCACCTGGTCATACCGTTTTTCTGGTGCATACCGGTATCGTTGGTCGCCGCCGAACTGACGACGGCCATGCCCGTGCAGGGAGGTTTCTACCGCTGGGTGCGGGCCGGCTACGGGAACTTCTGGGGCTTCCTGGCTGGGTGGTGGAACTGGTCCGCGTCTTTTATTCTGGGCGGCGCGTACGCGGTGCTTTTCACCGACTACCTCAGCTTCTATTTTCCGGGGCTGGTGGGCTGGAAACACTATCTGGTATCCGTGGCGTTGATCGCGCTTATCGGCTACGTCAACGTGCGCGGGATTCAGATGGTAGGGGTTGTGGCGACGGTGCTGGAGATTTTCATTCTCCTGCCCGTAGCCGCGCTGTGCGTCATCGCGGCAACGAAATGGCGCCACAACCCGTTCACGCCCTTTGTGCCCCCGCACGTTCCGCCCTTTCAAGTCTTTGGCGTGGGACTCGCGCTGGGACTGTGGCTGTACTCCGGCTATGAGCAGTGCTCCACGGTCGCGGAAGAAGTGGACAATCCGCAGCGCAGCTATCCCCTGGCGCTGGCCGTGGTGGTGCCGCTGTCCATCGCCACCTATTTTCTCCCGACATTGTTGTCGCTGGCGGCGCTCGGCAACTGGCAGGAATGGCACACGCGCTATTTTTCGGATGCGGCGTTTCTGATCGGCGGGCGCTGGCTGGGCTTCTGGATGACCATGGCCGCGATGGTGACCAACATTTCCATCCTCAACGCCACGGTGCTGACGACGACGCGCATGCCGTTCGCGATGGCCGAGGATGGCTACCTGCCGCAGGCGCTGACCCGGAAACACTTGCGGTACGGCACGCCGTGGATCGCCATTCTGATTTCGTCGGTCATTTACGCCCTGTTGGCGTTCCAGACGCTGACGCAGCTCATCAGCGTCTACATGTGGCTGCGCATCGGGACGACGGTCCTCACGGTGCTGGCGGGATGGCGCATGCGCAAGACGCACCCGGAACTGCCGCGGCCCTTCCGCATTCCCTGGGGCCGGACCGGGCTTCTCTATGTGGTGGGGGCTCCGCTGGCGATGAGCTGCGTGGCGTTGCTGGGCAGTGACCGCTTCGGGCTGCGCTGGGGACCGCCGGCCATGTTGCTGGGGCCGGTGGCGTATTTGGTCGTGCGCAAGATGGGTTGGAGCGTGGCGATGGCGGAAAACAAAAGTTAAACACGGAAAGCACTCCGTCAAAGCCGAAGCAGGCGTTTTTGTGGTGAAGCTATCTCCTGACTGCCCTGACGGCTATCCAAACACTGTCATTCCGGGCGAAGCGATCGAAGATTCCGACCCGGTCGGAAGGAATCTCTCTTTGGTTTTTGTATTTAGGAGATGCGTTCGTGTGAGAAAAGCGGCTAGGTGAGCCAGTCGAGAACCTTGTAGTAGGCGCCGGCGAGGGGCAGGGCCCAGGTGTGGCCGGAGCGCAGGCCGATGGGCGCGCCACGGAAGGGAATGCCCTCGAAAGGGTTTTCGCTGGGCTGGCCGCAGATGATGCCGGCGAGTTGCACGCCGAAATGCGTGGCGGCAGCGACGCCGTGGCCGGCGTAACCGACGGCGTAGTGCATGGCGTCGAGCCGCCCGGAGTGGGGCATGACGTCGAAAGTGAAATCGAGCGTGCCGCCCCACACGTATTCAACTTTAGTGTCGCGCAGCTGGGGATAGACTTCGATCATGCCGCGGCGCAGGATCTTGGCGCTCTGGCGCACGGTGTTGTCGTCGTCTGGAAAAAATGCAGCGCGGCCGCCGAAGAGCATGCGGCGGTCAGGCGTGAGCCGGTAGTAAGAGAGGAAATGCTTGGAGTCGTAGATCATGCGGTTCTTGGGGCTGAGTTCGCGGGCCAGGTCCGCGGGCAGGACTTCCGTGGCGATAATGTAGGAGCCGATGGGAATGATTTTCTTCTGCAGGGCCGGGGTGGCGGCGGTGGTGTAGGCGCCGCTGGCGAGAACGACCTCCCGCGCGGTAAGGGTTCCTTTGGAGGTGCGCACGCGGAATTTTTGCGCGCCGTTGCTGCCTTCCCGCGCCACGTTCAGCACGCGAGTGCGGTCGAAGAGAGCCGCGCCGGCGCGCTGCGCCGCTGCAGCCAGGCCGGCCACGTAGCGCGCCGGATGAACACCGGCGCTGATCTCGTCGACCATGCCGCCATGGTAGATGCGGGAGCCGATCTCGCTTTGCAGTTCGCTCTTGGGGACGATGCGCAGTGCGTGGTTGAATTCGCGCTCGATAAGCGCGGCGGACTCGGCATAGCCGTCGAAGTGGGCTTGCTTGCAGGCGACTTCGAGATGGCCGCAGCGGGAAAAGTCGCAGTCGATCTTTTCCTCGCGGACGATCCGTTCGACGCAGTCGATGGAGGCGAGCGAGGCGGCGTACATGCGGTGGACGAGTTCGCGGCCATAGCGGGAGATGAGCGTGGGCACGGGCAGCTTCATGCCGGTGAGAACCATGCCGCCGTTGCGCGAGCTCCCGCCCCAGCCGAAGGTTTCCGCTTCGAGAACGGCGGCGCTCACGCCGCGTTGGGCGAGAGTCAGGGCCGCGGCGAGGCCCGTGAAGCCGGCGCCCACAACGGCGACATCCACGCTTTCCGGCAAGGGCCGCGCGGGGTCGCCCGCGGGAATGGAGGCGGTTTCGAGCCAGTAGTTTTTTTCCTGGATTGGCATGAGTGGGCCTGGGAGCGGCACGAATCTTAACACTTCATTGTGCGGAGAGAAACATAGGGGTGGCCGGTGGCGCCGCAAAGTAAGAATGTCCGGTTTGTGCAATGTAGGAATGTCCCGTCTCACGGGGTCCGGAGGTCTCATGGAAACGGAGCGTATCGCCTTGCGCCAGCAAGGACGGGACCGCTGGAAAGGGCTGCACGAGATCGCGCAGAAATATCTGACGCACGTCAAATCGGCCGCGCAGCGGCGCGCACAGCGCGGCGCCGCGTGGTACGCTAGGAACATTGGAATACAGGGGGCGTCAGATAGCGTGCGGCGCTCGACGGAGGCACAATGAAATTCGGGACAGTCTGGATTTGCGCGGTGGCGGTGCTGGCGCTGACAGCGGGCTGCAAGAAGGCCGCGAATCCCAACGAGGAGATTCGCGCGGCGATCCTGAAGCATTTGGAGGCGCGGGGCACGTTAAATCTTGCGGCGTTCGATACGGAACTCAAGCAGGTGACGCTGCAGGGGGACCACGCGCAGGCGGAGGTGGTCTTCAAGGTGAAGAACGGCCCCGGCTCGATGCAACTGGGCTATAACCTGGAAAAACGCGACGGGGCTTGGGCGGTGGTGGAATCGAAGGCCGTAGGCAGCGACTTCACGCATCCCGGACTGGACTCGGGAGCGGGTGGCGCGCCGGGCGGGCCGGCGAACGGCACGTCTGCGGTTTCCGGCGCATTGCAGAATTTCAAGACGCAGACCGGCGCTCTGCCCCCGGGCCACCCGCCCGTGACAGGCGCGGCGCCGAGCGCGCCGCAAGGCGCTCTGCCCGCGGGTCATCCTCCGATCGACGGCTCCGCGCAGCCCGCACCGCAAAAAAAACCATAGAGTGGAAGGGAGCGCCGCCGGAGTCAGACTCCGGCTGCGCCCGGGTGTACCCCGGTGGGCCCGGAAAGAAGACGTATCCCCGCGGCTGATTCTTTGATACAGTGCCGCGCCAGCCAACGCTTTTTGGGTGTTGGCCCGGGAGGCCGTCATGGAAAACCTGGAGCTGCGCCCGCTTTCGCTCGGGGAAATCCTGGACCGCACATTCACGGTGTACCGGCGGCACTTCCTGCTCTTTATGGGCATTGCGGCGATCCCGCAGCTGCTCGTGCTGGGCGTGCAGCTCCTGGAGATTTTCCTGAAGGCCGCGCCGGCGCCAGTGGCGCCCCCGGTCACGCAACAACTGCAAGCCTCCGGGGCCTTGCTGGGCCTGGGGATTCTGCTGGGGCTGCTGGGGGCGATCGTCTACGTGGTGGCCATCCTCCTTTCGACCGGGGCCACGGTGTTTGCGGTTTCCGAGCTGTATCTGGGGCGCACGATCACCATCCGGGAGGCGCTGCGGCGGATGCGCGGGGAACTGGGGGCCTTGTTTGGGGTCCTGGTGTTAAGTGGGCTGGCAGTCATGGCGGGGCTCATTCTTCTGGTGATCCCGGGAATCTATCTCGTCTGCCGCTTCGCGGTTTCCGTGCCCGCGGCTCTGCTGGAGAACCTGGGCCCGCGCAGCGCGCTGGAGCGCAGCTACGGATTGACGAAGGGTTTTGCGGGGCGCGCCTTCCTCATCTATGTACTGTACTTTGTGATAATCTTCGCGGCAGCAAGCCTGTTTCAGTGGCCGTTTCTGTATGGCCTGGCGCTGTCGCGGAATGATCCCGCGATGGTTCGCGTTTGGAACGCGCTCATGGAGGTTGGGGGATCCGCCGCTGGCATTCTGGTGACCCCGGTGCTGACCATCGCCACCGCGCTGTTTTATTACGACCTGCGGGTGCGCAAGGAAGCGTTCGACTTGCAGGTAATGATGAAAGCCGCGGGGGGAAGCGCAGCGGTCAGCGGCGGGGTGCCGAGCATGCTATCGTAACCCTCCGGGCCCGAATGCGCTGCGGCCCTGGCGCGTGCAGATGAAACAATGCTTCCTCTGCCGGGTGTGGCTGGTCCTTGCGCTGCTCCTGCCGGCTGCCCTCTGTGCGTCTCCGGGGGCCCAGGAGTCCGGCAGTGCCGACCCGCGTGCTGCTGCCTCCGTTTCGCTGGATCCCGCCGCCTTTGCCTCCGAATTGCGCGCACTGGGCGCTGCGCTCTCAGAAAAAAACATCGCGGAGGAGCGGATTGCGGCGCTGCGCGAGGCTTTGCCGGAGCGCTGGCAGGTCGCCAACGGCGGCCGGCAGTATGAAATCGCGAGCGCGCCGCTGCGCACGCTGCTCGACGCCGCGGAGAAGGACACGGCACAGCGCGGCGCCCGCGTGCAGGAGGCGCAGGAGTGGGTCGCCACGCTCGCCGCGCAGGCCGAGGGCTACGCGGCGAAGGAGCCGCCGGAGGATGCTGCGGCGCGGCCGATGCTGGAGAAGATTCTGCGCCGTTCGGAATTCTCCGCGGTGCGCCCGCCGGGCGCCTTCGAGAAGTTTCAGGAATGGCTCGCCGCGCAGTTCCAGCGCCTGCTGGAACGCCTGTTCTCCGCCGTGGGCCGGCATCCCATGGGTGGCGAAATTCTATTCTGGCTGGTGATCGCGGGGGCGGTGGTGTGGCTGGCGATGCTGGTGTTCCGTTTCTGGATGGAGCGCGCGCAGCTGGACGAACTGGAAACGCCGCAAAGCTTTGCCGCGACGCGCACGTGGCAGGAGTGGATCCGTGCGGGGCGGCAAGCGGCGGGGCGCGGCGATTTCCGGGAGGCGATTCACTCCGTGTACTGGGCGGGAATCGCGCATCTGGAGGACCGCGGGGCGCTGCCGCGGGAACGCACGCATACGCCGCGCGAGTATCTGCGTTTGCTGGGGCAGGCGCCGGGCGGGGTGCCGGCGGGGCCGCCTGTGCAGCGGGAATCGCTGGAGGCGCTGACGGCGCGGCTGGAGCGGGTCTGGTACGGGCGGCGCACCGCCACACCGGAGGAATTTCGCGTGAGCCTGGAGCAAGTGGAGGCGCTGGGATGCCGGCTGGAATAGATTCTGCGGACCGCAAACTCCTGCTGATCGCGGGAGCCTTGCTCCTGGGGATGCTGGCGGTGTTTGTGGCCGCGGCCCCGCCGGCCGGGGAGCCGCGCGGCGGTCTGCCTTCGACCTACTCCTCCGGCTCGGGCGGGGCGCGCGCGGCCTATCTGCTTTTGCAGGAACTTCACAACAATGTGCAGCGCTGGGAGCAGCCGCCGACCGAGTTGCCCGGAGATGCCAAGGGCGCATTGCTGATTCTGGCAGACCCGCTGTTTACGCCCTCCACGAAAGAGCAGAAAGCGCTGTTGCGATTCGTGGAAGGCGGCGGACAGGTGCTGTTCACCGGAGGACAGCTCGAGGGATTTTTCCCGGAGGCGAAACTCACATCCGAACGGCCGATGCGGGATTGGCGGACGTATGAGGCGCAGCTGCCCAGCCGGTACACGCGCGGGGCCGCGAAGATCACGCTGCGTCCCCAGGCGGTGTGGAACAAATTGGATGCCACGCAACTGGCGCTTTACGGAGATGCGCAGGGAGCCGTGGTGGTGATCTGGCGCATCGGCGAGGGGCAGGTGCTGTGGTGGGCGGGAGCCACGCCGCTGACCAACGCGGGGATCACGAAGGAAGGGAATCTCGGCCTGTTCCTGGAGGCAGTTCGGCCGCCTGGCCGGGAAGCCAGTGCGCGGCGGCTGTACTGGGATGAATATTTCCACGGGCAGCGCAGTTCGTTGTGGAGCTACGTGGCGAAGACGCCCGTGCCGATGGGGCTCGTGCAGCTGGCGCTGCTGGGATTCGCGGTGCTGTTCACTTTCAGCCGGCGCAGCGGGCCGATCGCGCAGCCGGCGGGAGTCTCGCGGCTCTCGCCGCTGGAGTTTGTGGAGACGCTGGGCGGGCTGTACCAGCGGGCCGGGGCGGGGCCCGCGGCGGTGGGCGTGGCGTACCAGAGATTCCGCGGGCTGCTGACGCGGCAGTTGCGGCTGCCGCCCGAAATTGCGGACGCGAGCCTGGCGCAGGCGGCTGGGCAGCGCCTGGGACAGAATGCCGGAGAGCTCTCCGGAGCGCTGCAGCGCGCGGCGGAAGCCAGCCGCGCTTCCAAGCTCGCGGCGGCGGACGCGCTGAATCTGGTGCGCGAGATGGAAACGCTGGAGCAACGGATGGGACTGCAGAAACGCCGGAAAGAGGAGAAAACCTGACCGTGGAAAACTTGTCGCGTCTTGCAACGCAGGTACGGGCTGAACTGGGAAAGGTAATCATTGGCCAGCGCGAGGCCGTCGATCAGCTGCTGCTGGTGCTGGTCTGCGGAGGCCACGCGCTGCTGGAAGGAGTGCCGGGGCTGGCCAAGACGCTGGCGGTGAAAGTGCTGGCGCGCATTTGCGGGCTGGACTTCCAGCGCGTGCAGTGCACGGCGGACCTGATGCCCGGGGACGTCATGGGCACAAACATATTCAACCAGGCGACCAGCGCGTTTACGCTGCATCGCGGGCCGGTCTTCACCGACCTGCTGCTGGTGGACGAGATCAACCGCACCTCGCCGCGGACCCAGGCGGCGCTGCTGGAAGCGATGGAAGAGCGGCAGGTGACGATCGACGGGGTGCGCTACCCGCTGACGGAAAACTTCACGGTGCTGGCGACGCAGAACCCCATCGAGTTCGAAGGCACCTACCCGCTTCCTGAAGCGCAGCTCGACCGCTTCCTGCTGAAGATCCGCATCGGGTATCCCTCGGCGGAGGAGGAAGCGGCGATCCTGGAGCGCTACGAGCAGGGCTTCGATCCACGGCATCTGGAGCAGATGGCGCTCGCGCCGCTGGAGCCCGGGCTGCTGGCGGCGGCGCGGCGGGAGATCGAGAAGATCCGCGTGGAGCCGACACTCTATCCTTATATCGTGGCGCTGGTGCGGCGCACGCGGGACTGGCCGGCGCTGTCCCTGGGAGCCAGCCCGCGCGCAGCTATCGGACTGTTCTTCGTGGCCCGGGCCCTGGCGGGCATGGAGGGGCGGGACTTCCTGATCCCCGACGACATCAAAGCGGCGGCGCCGCCGGTGCTGCGGCACCGCCTGCTGCTCAAACCCGAGGCCGACCTGGAGGGCCTGACAGCGGACCAGGTGATCCAGGAAGTGCTGGCGGGGGTCGCGGTGCCCAAGTGAAATTCCACCGGCAGTAAGGAGACGGAGTGCACCAGGATCAATCATTGCTGCCTCCGGGCGTCTCCGCGCGCGCGCGGCCATTGGGGCGCGCGGGGTTTGCTTTCGGCCCGCGGTTCTTCGTAGGGCTGCTGCTGGGGCTGGTGTGGCTGGGGCCGGCATGGTGGTCCCCACGGCTCATCGGGGCGATGTTCCTGTGGGATGGGCTGGTGCTGGCGGCATGGGTGTGGGATTTGCAGCGGCTGCCGGCGCCGGGGCAACTGGAAGTGCGGCGGGTGTGGCGGGCGCGGCCGGCGCTCAGCGTGCCCGGAACGGTGGGGATCGAGCTGCGCAATTTTGGGAAGAGGGCGGTGCGCCTGCGGGTGACGGACGAAACCCCGCTGCGGCTGCGCAGCGAGCCGCCGGAGATGGAGATGGCCGCGCGCGCCGGGGCGTCCGCGGAAGCGAGCTACGCCATTTTGCCCGCGGAGCGCGGCGATGCGCCGCTGGGGCGCATCTACCTGCGCTACCAGAGCGCGCTGGGTCTGGCCGAGCGCTGGGGCGTGGCGGACGCGGCGCAGACGGTGTGCGTGCTGCCGAACCTGGAGCAGGCCAAGCAGCACACGCTGTACCTGATCCGCAGCCGCCAGGTGGAACTGGAAAAGCGGCGGCGCCGGCAGCGCGGTCTGGGCCGGGAGTTCGACAGCCTGCGCGACTACCGCGAAGGCGACGAGATGCGCGATATCTCCTGGAAGGCCACGGCGCGGCACAACCACCTGGTGACGCGGGTGTTTCAGATCGAGCGCAGCCAGGCGGTGTGGCTGGTGCTGGATGCGGGGCGGCTGCTGCGGGCGCAGGTGCAGGAGCCAGGGAGCGCGCTGCGGCTGGCGAAGCTGGATTACGCGGTGAACGCGGCGCTGTCGCTGGCGCAGGTGGCGCTGCACTGCGGCGACCGCGTGGGGCTGATGGCCTACGGGCGGCGCATCCAGCAGAACGTGAACGCGGGGCGCGGGCCGCGGCAGGTGCGCGCGATCGTGGAGGCGCTGGCGCAGGTGCGCGGGGAGGCCGGGGAAGCGGACCACGGACGCGCGGCGCACGCGCTGCTCAGCGCGCAGAAGCGGCGCAGCCTGATCGTGTGGATCACCGATTTCGCGGAGACGGCCACGCTGCCGGAGGTCATCGAATACGCCATGCAGATGACGCCGCGGCACCTGGTGGTCTTTGCGGCCATGGGCCAGCCGGACCTGACGGCGCTGGCGGAGAAGACGCCGGAGAACGAAGAAGAGATGTTCCAGCACGTGGCGGCGCTGGAGATCAGCCAGCGGCGGGAGTTGCTGCTGCGGGGGCTGCGGCAGCGGGGCGTGCTGGCGCTGGAGTTGATGCCGGGGCTGCTGGCCAGCGCGCTGGTGAATCAGTATCTGGACATCAAGGATCGCAGCCTGCTGTAGGGCGCGAGGGATGCGGAGGCGGCAGGGGAAGCCGCTGGCGGGGATGGAGTTGGGCGTTTCTTTCTCATTTTGAGGCACGAGGGGAGGGGCAGGAGGGGTACCCACCCCCCGTTGTGCAGGAAAGAGTGCGGAAGTGGTTGATGATAAGGGAGTTGTTGTGGGGCCGTGGGAAGAAAGAGTGGGGAAGTGATGGGAAAGAAAGGGGATAAAGCGAAGTAGAGAAGTAAAGGCGTAGCGAGGCAATGAGGATGGCAGACGGGAGTTGGTGAGTTCGCGGGGGCGGGGTGCGAGTGTCACGGGGCATGGTAGCACGGAAATAGTGGTCAGTAAAGTATCAGTACTGTGTGGTACTAGTTTCGAATGGGATGGAGATAGTACGTTCGAAAGGTGCGCGCGAATACTTTATGCGTCTAGATTCAGAAAGAACGAAGGAAAGAGAAAGATCCCACCCTTGCAAAACCCGCAAGGATGGGGAACCCTCGTCTTAATACTCCACGGTGAATTGCAGAAGTGGTATCTTCTCATCGCTTGTTGCCGTCAGGAAGAAAAGGGGAGAAAAGGTGGGCCACCCGCCTATCCCGCCGAAATGATTGGGGCATAACGATGATCGAACAATTGAAGATCGAAGAGGCCGAGGCTAACCGTATCCTCGCGTTAGAAGAGGGTCATTACTTAGACTTGAAGCGCGCCGAGATTATGCCAGCCAAGCTCGCACAGGCCGTTTCCGCTTTTGCGAACACTGCTGGCGGCGAGCTTTTCATTGGTATAGAGGAAAGTGACCGCAGTGGCGCGAAGCCTCGTCGCTGGCGCGGATTTGCGGACATCGAGGAAGCGAATCCGCATATTCAGGTGATTGAAGCAATGTCGCCATTGGGAACACATTATCGGGCGAGCTTTCTTAGTGCTCCGGGCCAAACCGGCCATGTCCTGCATCTCATCATTTTTAAGACGAAAGATATTTTGTACGCGAGCGATGGAGTCGCCTACGTGCGTCGCGGTGCGCAGAAGCAAGCAGTCAAAGGTGAAGAGGCGCTCCATAGACTCCGGTTGGATAAGGGAATCATCTCTTTTGAAGATGAGACTCTCGCCCTAGACCCGGCGGCAATCACCAATTCCGCTGCCGTCATCCAATTTATGTTGAATGTCGTTCCGACTGCCGAACCAGACACTTGGCTCGCAAAGCAAAATCTCATTGTCGGCGGCAAGCCAACAGTCGCTGGCCTCCTGCTTTTTGCGGATGAACCGCAAGCGACACTCCCGAAGCGATCCGCGATTAAACTTTATCGCTATAAGACAAAAGATGCTGAGGGTAAGCGCGAATCGTTGGCGTTCGACCCCATCACAATTGAAGGGCCTTTGGATCAACAAATCCGGAAAGCCGTCGTCCGCACCAAGAAACTGGTCGAGGAAATTAGGCGGCTAGGCCCGCACGGTCTGGACTCCGTTACTTACCCGCACGAGACATTGCACGAGATTATAACAAATGCGGTTCTTCATAGAGACTACAGCATCGCGGTTGATGTCCATGTCCGTATCTATGACGATCGTATCGAAGTTGAGAGCCCTGGTCGGTTACCCGGTCACGTAACCAGAGAAAATATTCTGGACGAGCAGTCCGCCCGTAATCCGAAGATCGTTCGGCTAATAAATAAATTTCCCGACCCTCCCAACAAAGACGTTGGAGAGGGATTGAACACGGCATTCGAGGCAATGAAACAATTGCGGCTGAAGGAACCGGTGATCGAGGAAACCGAGCATTCCGTGACGGTATACATCCGGCACACCCCTTTGGCATCGCCTCACGATACCGTCCTAGCCTACCTAGAAAATAATGATGAAATTACGAACATGATTGCCCGAGACCTGACCGGAATCCGGTCCGAAAACTCCATGAAAAGCGTATTTCTGTCTCTCAAGAAACGTGGAATGATTGAACCGGTTCCCGGGAAAACAAGTGGTGGCAAAGCGGCCTGGAGAAAGGCTAGGCCGAAGAAGCGAAAATCAACATAATAACGCAACAACTATAATCAGGCGGATGGCGCACCCTTGACGCGCTAAGACTCTTTGGGTGGCTTACTTTTTGCGGTTTTAGTTTTTGCAAAAGGTGGGTCCGAAGCATTGAGGAACTGCCACCCGCCAAATGTCAAAAGCCGCAGACGCCCCGACCCAGTCGAGGGGCACCCGAATCCATTTGGCGCATCACGCTTGGGCCACCCGGCTTCGTCTTAGCCCTGGTCTGCCGCAGGAGGCGGGGCTTCTGAAGCGGTTGGGGCTTGTGGCTGTTCTGCTTCGCCTTGCGCAGGCTGCGTTGGGGAATTCAGGTCTCGCCAGAGTTCCTTGGCGCTTTCGGTGCGCTTCGATACATGCCGCCTTAAGGCCTTCTCCAATGCAAAGTTAAGGGGGGCTGGTAGCTGCAGAGCCATCTGCCGAGGTTTTCCGGCTTTGATCTCTTCGGTGGTGAATCGCAACTCCTTGGAGTGTGCGAGTTGAAGAAAGAGTAGGCCGCAGTGGTAAATGTCAATGCGGTGGTCGAGTGCGCCGAACTCGGATTGGTCGATGACCTCTGGTGGAAGCATCCACGGGGCTCTTGTATTTGCGGGGTCTATCTCACTTAGGAGTTTGGCGACTCCTAGATCTCCTAATCTGAATTGGGTTGCACCATGGTCACCCGGGTCCATTTCGTTTCTTGCGGAGAGCGCGAACACATTGCCCGCATGTATGTCCTGGTGGACAAGCCCGTTAAGGTGGATGAAATGCACAGCCTGCAGAAGACAGCGGGCAAGTGGGCTTATCCAGAGATGACCCTCGAACCAATCCATTGTGAAGAAATCGGCGAGTGAGTATCGGCATCGTTCCGTGATGATATAAAAGGTGTCGCGGTACTCGAACGCATCAAAAAAGTAGGTGATGTGGGGGTGGCGAAGTAGGAAGAGTTTTTGCATTTCTGCGATACCTGATGCCTTCACTTCTTCGTACGATCGTTTGGGTTTCAAGATCTTGGCTGCTAAGTCGTTGTTCCAATCGTCCACGCAGCCGTAGACCACGCCAAAGGAGCCCTCGCCAATCTTCTCGCCGATGATGTAGCTGCAGTTGGTTAGAGTGCTCGTGATGACCTCTCCGGGGGTCGGTGGAATGACGGATTTGGCCGGTGGCTCGATGAGTGGTGTTATTGGCGTGGTTGATTCAGGCATGTGACCTCAGCGCAGAGCTTAGTGGCTCAAGCGCAGGTTCTTGGTCGGGAGGATACCACTATGGAAACCCATTGTGTGGACCTGCGCACGGGATCAGGGTAAGTGGCACAATTTGGCGGCGACCCTTGAAGCAGTGAGAAGATTTCGGGTGGCCCTCGTTCTGGGTGACCGCAAAGCCGTCAACGCGGGGTTCGCAGGGGTGGGGTTTTTCTCTTTGCGCTTGCTTGGCGATTCGAGGGATGCGTTGAGGAAGTAGTGCGGCGGGCGCTAAGACGGGGCTACGCGCGCGCGGGTTCGCGTTTTTCGCCGATAGAGTGAGAGCAATGCGAAGAGAGATTTCTCACTGCGTTCGGTCCCGTAGAAGCATCCGGGATACAAAGAACGTAAATGACGGGTGGTGGGGGCGACGAAACAAAGAGAGATTTCTCGCTTCGCTCGAAATGACGGCGTGGGGTGGGCGACGAGAAGAAGAGAGATTCTTCGCCCGCCACTAGCGCGGGCGAAGCAGCGGCGGTTCCTCGCTGCGCTACGCTTCGTTCGGTCCCGTAGAAGCGTCCGGGATGCAAAATGCGCAAATGACGGGTTGTGGGTGGGGGGCGAATGGGTGCGGGTGGGCTTCCCGCCGGGGCGGGGGATTCAAATACAAGGCGGGCGAAGACGAAGAGAGATTTCTCGCTTCGCTCGAAATGACGGGTGGTGGGGGCGACGAAACGAAGAGAGATTTCTCGCTTCGCTCGAAATGACGGCGTGGTTTAGAGGCCGAGGCTGAGATCTTTCCAGTGTGGATTGAGGGATTCGATCAGGGCGATCTTTTTGGCGCGGCGCCAGGCTTTGATTTCCTTTTCGCGGGAGATTGCCGCGCGAATGGTGGCGTGGGGTTCGAACCAGACGAGCTTGGTGACGTTGTACTTTTGCGTGAAGCCGGAGATGAGTTTGTTTTTGTGCTGGTTGACGCGCCTGGCGAGGTTACTGGTCACACCGAGGTAGAGGGCTCCTGATTTGCTGGCCATGATGTAGACGTGGAAGGTGCGCTCCATGGGGGCGGATTGTGCCACGGGGAGACGGGCTCTTCAAATACAAAGAGAGGCAAAACGAAGAGAGATTTCTCACTGCGCAGGCCAACCCTTTCCGATCGGACCGGAATCTTCGATCGCAGGAGCAAAGGGAAAGAAAGCGTTGGCCTGCTTCGTTCGGTCCCGTAGAAGCGTCCGGGATGCAAAATGCGCAAATGACGGGCGGGTGGGCGAATGGGAGCGGGTGGCCAATGCTTGAAGTAGTGAGAAGTTTTGGAGTGGCCCGTGCGGGTTTCGACGGGGTGGAGGGGTCTCATCGTTCTTCCTTGGCGATTCGAGGGAGGCGGCAAGGGAGTGAGGAGGCGGGGTCTGCCAGACCGCGGAAAAAAGGCTAGAACAAGGGTGGCGGCGGTTTCCAGGCGGGCAAAGCATCGAAGACAAGAGGCCGGGCTAAAGCCCGGCATCTACATAATCGGGAGGAAGAAGAGTTTTTCTGGCATGGCGGCGGGAGAGCTGGGACCGGCAAGCGTGCTCGTGCTGAGCGGGCGGGAGAAGAAAAAGATAACGCAGAGACGCAGAGGGCGCGGAGGGTACGTAGAGAAGAAGGGCGAGATAGTTTCAATGGACGTGCGAGAAAGATGGATTCCAACTTTTTTGGGAATAACTGCAGAGCGGGCGGGGCCCCGACTGCTGTCCGGAGCGCGGCCCCGACGGCTGTCCCCGACTGCTGTCCGGGGCGTGGCCGGCGCATGGCCGGGGCATGGCCGGGCAAGCCCCGCCCCTACAGAGTGACTCTTGTGAGAAATGCTTGCTAGGCGGTGTCGCGTTGCGGGCGGCGGGCGCGGTGGAGGTAGGCGAGCAGGAGAGAGAAGAGGACGGCGGCGAAGAGGAATTTCAGTTTGGGGGCGAGGTTGGAGGGGGAGAGGAAGCCTTCGATGACGCCGGCGACGATGAGCATGGGGATGGTGCCGAGGAGGAGCTGGGCGGCGCGGCCGCCGGCTTGGGCGAGCGAGTCGCGGCGCGGCAGCAGGCCGGGGAAGAGCAGGCCGCGGGCGATCTCGAGGCCGGCGCCGCCAGCGATGAAAATGGCGGGGAGCTCGAGGACGCCGTGGGGGGCGACGAAGCTCCAGAGCTGGCCGGCCATGCCCGCGCGCCAGGTGGCCGCGCCGATGACACCGATCAAGATGCCGTTGAAGAGCAGCATCCAGATGGTGCCGAGACCCGCGGTAATGCCCAGGGCGAAAGTGGTGAAGGTCACGGTGAGATTGTTGGTCATGATGCCGGAGGCGGCGAGGGGTTTCACGGAGACGATGGAGTGGGTCCACATCTCGCGGCGTTCGATGGTTTCCATCATCTGCGCGCCGAGCAGGCGGTGGGCAAAGGCGGGATCGCGCAGGGTGACGGCGCAGGCGGCGATAGCCGCGACGGCGAAGAGGGCGAAAGCGAGCAGGGTTTGCGGGAGGGTCTCGCGGAAAATGCGCGGATAGGTTTCGGTGTAGAAGCGGAGCAAGCCGCTGAGCTTCTGGCGGTGGCCCATGTAGATGAGATTATGGGCGCGGCCGAGGAGCTGGTTGAGATAGAAGGCGAGCTGGCGGCTGGTGACGTCTTCGCGGACGGCGGCGAGATCGGAGGCCGTCTGGCGATATAATAGGCCGAGCTCCTGCAGCTCGTGATGATTGAGCGAGCCGGTGCCGCGCCGGCCCGAGCGATCCACGAGCTGTTCGAGGCGCGACCAGTACGGCTTGCGTTTTTCCAGCCAGCGTGTGGAGATCATGATGAATGCACCGGCTCCCAACCCGCTCCCCGGCGCCCTGGCCGACAAGCTTACCATTGACACGCCGGAACAGACCGCGCTGGAATTTGCCATTGCCGGAATCGGCAGCCGCTTTCTCGCGCTGGCCGTGGATACCCTGATACAGATCGTGACCGGGCTGACAGTGATGATCGGCAGCGGGCTGCTGTTGAGCAGTGTTCCTCTCCCATTCGTGAAAGGCTCGGTCTGGTACGTGGCGCTGCTCATCCTGTTTTTCTTTCTGCTGTATTTCGGCTATTTCGCTTTTTTCGAGGCCATCTGGAACGGGCAGACGCCGGGGAAACGCTATGTCGGGATTCGCGTGATCAAGGATTCGGGGCGCCCACTGACGCCTGCGGAGTCCGTGGCGCGCAATCTGCTGCGCATCGTGGACCAGATGCCGGGCTTCTATGCCGTGGGGATGGCCAGCGTGGTGCTCAGCCGGCAGAACAAGCGGCTGGGTGATTTTGTCGCGGGCACGATCGTGGTCCATGAGAAAGCGCTCGAGGAACTGCGGCCGCTGTGGCAGGCGCCGCAGGCGGCCGGGGCCGTGCGCTACGGCGCCGCGGCTCTGAGCACGGAGGAGTTCGCGCTGGTCGAGAGCTTTCTCAACCGGCGCGAGGCGCTGGCGCCCGACGTGCGCCATCGCCTGGCGATGCAGATCGCCGGGCAGATCAAGCCGAAACTCACGCTGCCGGACGAGAGGCTGATTTCCAACGAGAAACTGCTGGAAGCGGTGGCCTACGAGCGGCGCTCCGCGGCGCGCTACGGGTAGGCGACGGGTGGATTTTACCGTATTTGCAAGTGTGCGCACGGCACACTGCAGGGATTTGCTTGACAGTCACACCCCACTGAGATAAACCAAGAGGTACTTGAAACGCGCGTTGCAGTTTAAAAAGCGCTGCGGAGGGGTGTAATTCCATGTCTCAGAAGAAATTAGCCGCATTGGCGGCTTCATTCGTATTCGTAGTTATGTTCGTTCTAGCGGGTTCGCCAGGCAGCACACACGCACAAGGAGTAACGGCAACGCTGAGCGGCCGGATCCTGGACGCCTCCGGCGGAAGTGTGGCCAAGGCTTCGGTTACCATCGTCAACACGGCGACGGGGTTTACGCGCACCGTTCAGAGTTCGGACGCTGGTGAATACTTTATCCCGGCGCTGCCGGCCGGCGACTACAGCGTCAGCGTCGAGTTCACGGGCTTTCGCAAGCAGACCAAGAACATCACGCTGCAGGTGGGGCAGACGGCGGAGCTGGACTTCAGCCTGTCGCCCGGAGAAGTAGCGCAGAAGGTCGAGGTGGAAGCGACCTCGGAACTGGCGGAGCCCACGCGCACGCAGGTGAGCACGGTGATCACCGAGCGGCAGATCGTGAACCTGCCGGTGAACGGCCGCGAATTCATCAACTTCGCGCTGCTCTCCCCGGCCGTGACCATCGGGGACACCACCGCCGGGAATACCGACGTGATCGTGGAGCCGGTGACCAAGCTGTCCTTCGCGGGGCAGAACATCCACTACAACTTCATCGCCGTGGACGGCGCGGACGACATCTCGACGGCGTCGGGAATCCAGCGCGGCACGCCGCCGCAGGAGTCGGTGCGCGAATTCCGCGTGATCAACTCGGATTATTCGGCGGAGTTCGGGCGGGCCGTGGGCGGCATCGTGAACATCATCACGCGCAGCGGCACCAACGACTGGCACGGCACACTGTACGAATATTTCCGCAACAACAAGATGGACGCCGTCAACCTGCTGCAGGCGACGGGCGCGCACGTGCTGCGGCAGAACCAGTTCGGCGCGGCCATCGGCGGGCCGGTGCAGAAGGACAAGACGTTCCTGTACGCCAACTACGAAGGGCAGCGGCGCGGGGAATCGCCGTTCTACAACTCGGCGGTGCTGGCGAATATTGATGCCATCAACCTGGTGAAGACGACGGTGTATGGCCTGCCGGCGGAACCGGTGCTGGGCAGCGTCCTGCGCACCAACGACAGCGACAACGGTTTCGCCCGGCTGGACCACAGCTTCGGCGAGAAGCACAACCTGTACGTGCGTTACTTCGTGAACGAGGGACGGCTGCTCAACCAGTCGCCGCTCAACGACGGGTTCGACCTGCCGTCGGCCTACAAGAACAGCTTTTACCGCGACCAGTCGCTGGCCGGAAGCCTGGCCTCGGTCTTCACGCCGAAGCTGGTGAACGAGCTGCGCGTGCAGTTTGCGCGGCGCTCGTTCGACTTCCCGACGGTCACCACGCAGCCGCACCTGGAAGTTTCCAATATCTTTGCGGTAGGCGTGAACCGCGGCAACCCGGATTTTTACCGGGAGTCGCGGTTCGAGGTCGTGGATAACGTCACGCGCACCATGGATAAGCACACGCTTTCCTTCGGCGGAAATTACAACTGGGTGCGCACGGTGGAATCCTTCCCGCTGTTCTATCCCTTCGAGGCCGATTTTCCGAATATCGACGCTTTCCTCGGCAACGACGGGGCCGTCACCGGATGCACGCCCGGCGTGATCGCGGCGGGCTGCCAGCATCCCAACGTGATTTTCTTCGAGCGCTTTGACGCGGCGTCCAACTACACCGAGCCGACAATCAACACTTCGGTGTATCAGGGCACGTCATTTGCGCCGGCGATCCGCAACCAGGCGGAGGGCTCGCTGGACCACACCTACGACGGTCTTTACCTGCAGGACAAGTGGCGGGCCACGAGCAAACTGACGCTGAACGGCGGCATCCGCTGGGAGTGGGAGACCTGGCCTTCGAACGTGCTGAACACGCAGTGGAAGAACTTCGATCCGCGCGTGGGCATGGCCTACAACCTGGGCACGAAGCGCAACGTGGTGCTGCGCGGAGGCTTTGGTCTGTTCCACGGCATGATTCCCTCGCCACTGCTGGCCTGCCAGCGGCCGTCGTGCGGCGGGACGCTGGGGAAGTATCCGAATCGTCCGTTTGAGAATTCGCTGGACGCGGCGACGCGACTGTTCGCCTTTGCCAGCGCACCGGACATCACGGCTTACGGCCTCACACAGATGCTGACGACCGGCACATATCCTGACGCGGTGCCCTTCCCGGACGTTTGCTTCCCGGGGGAAACGACGCTGGCGCAGTGCGCGTTCTTCGGCGATGCCACGGTCGTGCGCTTCATACAGGATCACAAGAACCCCTACGGCATCCAGGCCAGCCTGGCGATCGAGTTCGAACCGCTGCCGGATACTTCGGTCAGCATCAGCGGGCTCCATGTGCGCGGCGTGCATCTCGGCAGCTTTTACAACGTCAACCAGCCGGATCCGACGGGCACCATGACGCTGCATGACTCGCAGGGAAATACGGGCGAGAAGAACATCTACTGCAGCTTTGCTCCGGCCTGCCCCTTCACTCCAGGGGCGCGGGATCCACGCTGGGGGATCTATTTCGAGGCGACCTCGCGGTGGGATTCGATTTACGACGGGTTGCTGGTTAACGTGAACAAGCGGCTGAGTCACAACTTTGCTTACGGAGCCAGCTATACTTGGTCCAAGAGCATCGACGACGGGCCGAACCCGAGCTTCGTGCTCATCCCGCAGGACAGCCAGAACTTCCGGGCCGAGCGCGCCCTCTCGAGCGACGACGTGCGGCAGCGGCTGGTGCTGAACGGCACGGTCTCCACGCCCAAGAGCTGGGGCATGGCCGGGCGCGACTTCCTGCTCAGCACCATCGTGACGATCCAGTCGCCGATGCGCTTCACGAAGTTCGCGGGCTTTGACGCCAACGGGGACATCTTCGGCAACAACGACCGCGTGGGCATCGAGCCGCGCAATACCTTCGCCGGGGATAATTTCCGCACGGTGGATTTGCGCATCTCCCGGTCGTTTGTCTTTAAGGAAAAGAAGAGCGTGGAACTGATGTTTGAAGCGTTTAACCTGGCCAACACGCTGAATGTCCGCTTCTTCAACACCGTGTATGGGGCGTCGGACTTCTGCCCGGTCAATCCGACGGCGTTCGGATGCGCCGGGCCGACCCCCTATCCGGAAGGTTCGCCGAACCAGTTCTACGGCACGCCGCGCGCGGTAAACAACCCGCGGCAACTGCAGCTGGCGGTGAAGTTCAGCTTCTAACCCCTCGCGCAAGGGCAGTTCGCGAGGGCCGTTCGAACACGAGAATGGAATGGAGGAGGCCCGGCTGCAGCGGTGAGGCAGCCGGGCCTTGTTCCGTCCGCCGGAGGTCCCACCGGGTTCTGCCATGACACCACAAATCAGCGCTTCTCCCGCGATCGCCGCGGAGTTCGCCCCGCTCAGTGCGCGCCGCCTGCTGGTTCTCGGCGGCATTGGGCTGATCCTCGCCGGAATGATCTTCGGCGACATCTTTGCGGTCTTCTTGCTGCACCAGAACGCGGCACGGGTCGGCGAAAGCCTCGCCGGCGCAACGCAGGCCGCGCTGGCCGGGGATCCCGCGGGCGTACTGGCGAACTTCCACAGCGTCGGGGGCTTCCTGGAAAATCGCGGCACCAAGGTGGACACCCACGTGCACATGATCGGCTTCGGCTATCTGGCGCTGATGCTGGCGGTGGTGCAGCCGTGGATCGCGCTGTGCGAGACGGCCAGGAAGCGCCTGGCCGCGCTGTTTCTCTTCGGCGCGGTGCTGCTCCCGGCCGGCGTCTTCCTGATTCATTACGTGGGGCTGGCCTACAGCCCGCTGGAGAGCATTGGCTGGGCGAGCATCTTCGCGGACCTTGGCGGCTTCTTCGTGCTGGTGGCGGCCGCGGTGTCCTTGTGGGGGCTGTGGCGGCATTTTTCGGATGCGGCGCGGCCGGCGGTGCAGGATGCGCTGCTGACGAATCGCAATGCGGCGAGCCGGCTGTTGCTGACCGGCGGTGTGCTGCTCATCCTGATTGGGTTTCTGCATGGCGCCTGGTATGCGGCCGCGGACCTCTACAGGCACGAAAGCACCGACTACAACCTGCTCTCGCAGATGGCCGCCGGAGCCGCGGCGCGCGATGCCGCCGTGGTGAACAAGGCACTGGGCGAGTACGGCCAATTGCAGGGCGAGAAGGCCGTCAACATCGCGGCACATGCGCACAGCATCGAATTCGGGCTGCTGGCGATTCTGCTGGCTTTCTTCCAGCCCTATGTGGACCTGCGCGACGTCTGGAGGCGGCGCTGGGCCGGCGTGCTGCTGCTAGGCTCGCTGCTGCTGCCGGTCTGCGTGCTGCTGGAGTTGCGCTACGGGCTGCTGGCGGGCGGGTTTGCGGATAGCGGCGGGCTGCTGGTGATCGTCGCGCTGTTCGCGATGTGGATCGGGATTGTGCGCTACACGGGTGAGCTGGACGCCGCGCCGGGAAGCGCTGCAGGGAAGACGGGGGGTGTCCGATGAGCGGGGCGCGGCGGTTGCTGATTCTCGGCGGCTTGGCCCTGATCATCTGGGGCATGGGCTATGGCCTCTGGTATGCCGTCTTTGCGGAGCACCAGGCGCTCGACGGCATCGGGGCGTCGCTGGCCACGGGCTTTGCCGGAGCCGCCAGTCACGACGGGGCGGCGGCGCAAGCGGCGCTGAGCCGGTACAGAGAAGTGAAGTACGTCTACGACCGCCAGGTGGACATTCACAGCCACTGGATCGGGCTGGCGATGCTGCTCATCGTGCTGGGGATCGCCTACGAGCGGGTGGCGCTGGGCGAGCGGCTGCGCTATTTGCTGGCGGTGGGCTTGCTGCTGGGCGCGGTGATTTTTCCGCTGGGCGTTCTGCTGCAGACCCTGAACCATGGTGCCGGGCCGCGCGCCGTGGCCGCGCTGGGGGCGGCGCTGGTGATCGGATCGCTGGGGGGCATGGCGCTGGGCTTCGCGCGCGGGCGCACGGCGTCCTGACGGGACGCTCTCTGCTGAGACAAGCCGGGATGGTTACCGGCGGGCGAGGAACTTGCGCAGGCAGGCGCGATAGCTCTCCGGCGTCGCGAAATCCGCGAAAATGGCCGCCGTGCGCACGTCCACCTGACGCACACGCCGCGGCTCGCGGTAGATGACTTCGCGCGCGGTTCTTGCCCGGAAAAACTCGGGGAGGACGCTGGCGGCGATGAGCAGCGGGTGTCCCGTCGCGCTCCGGTGCCGCGGCAGGACGATGGCCTCGCGCGCATTGCGGGCGCGGAAAGCCCGCACCAGCCGCTGGATGGTCTGGCGGCGCAAGAGAGGCTGATCCACCGGGTAGAGCAGAATGGCCGCGCCGGCGGGGACGCGCCGCAGGGCGCAGAGCAGGGAACTCAGCTGGCCGGAACGCCACCGCCGGTTGACCACCAGGCGCGCGCCGCGCGGCACCGCCGGGCGGATCTGCTCCGCGTCGCAACCCAGCACCACGATGGGATGCGCGAGGCCGGCGCAGTTCTCCACAGCGATGGCCAGCGCGGTCTTGCGGCCGAAAACGGCCAGCGGCCGGGGGAAGCCGAGGCGCCCGGAGCTGCCTGCGGCGAGGAGAACGGGGACGATTTTTTCCTGGGTCATGGCGGTGCGAGAAAGGGCACTATAATCGAGGCTCCGGCGAATAGCAAAAAGCCCGCCGGGGAACGCTCTGAAACGCGCGTTTCTTTCCGGCCTTTCCGCCCTTGCCTCTTGGCCGCATTCGCACTAGAATTCTTTGGCGCCGCGTTCTGCAGTCCTCATCTTGCAACCGAGTCCGCGGGCACTGGCTCCGGCATGGGGCCGACAGGGATCACTGTGTACTCTCATCCATTCCGCTATCACCGGGCAGAAACGCTCCCGAGCGCCGTGCAGCTTCTGCAGGAGCTTGGGGAGGAAGCCAAGCTCATTGCCGGAGGGCAGAGCCTGATTCCGCTGATGAAGATGCGCCTGGCGCGTCCGGCCGCGCTGATTGACATCAACCACATTCCCGGCTTGAGCGGGATCGAGCGCCACGACGGGGAGATCCGTCTGGGGGCGCTGGCGCGCCACGCGGACATTGAAGCCTCGAGCGTGGCCGCGGCGATACCCATCGTGCACGATTGCGCGGCAGGGATTGCCGACATCCAAGTGCGCAATCAGGGCACCATCGGCGGATCGATCGCCGAAGCCGATCCCAGCGGGGATTGGGGCGCCGTGCTGCTCACACTGGAGACGCTGGTGCGCTCCTTCGGGCCGCAGGGCGAGCGCACCGTGACGCTGGAAGAGTTCATCCAGGACGCCTACACCACGGTGCTGGGGCACGACGAACTGGTGCGCGAAGTGATCGTCCGGATTCCGCCAAAGCACAGCGGCGGGGCCTTCGTGGCCTTCAAGCGCAGCGCGCCGGTATATGCCACGGCGAACGCCGCGGTGCAGCTGACGCTGGGCGACAAGGACACCTGCAAGGACGTGCGCATCGTGCTGGGTTGCGTGGGGCTGATGGCCATTCGCGCCAGGGAAGCGGAAGCCGAACTGCGCGGCAGGCCGCTAACGGGAAAAGCGCTGCAGGCCGCCGGGGAAGCCGCGCGCGCCGCCGCCGAGCCGCAGGGCGATCTGCGGGGGTCGGCCGACTACAAACGCGTGCTGATCGGAGCGCTGGTGAAGCGCGCGATCGGCATTGCCGCGCGGCGCGCCCGCGGGGAACAGGTGGAGGCCGGACACGAATATGCCGCCCGTTGAACATACCGAGAAAGTGACCGTACGCATCCGCGTGAACGGGGAACCGCGCGAGGCGCGCGTGGAAGCGCGCACGCTGCTCGTGGATTTTCTGCGCGAGGAACTCAGCCTGACCGGAACGCACATCGGCTGCGACACGACCTACTGCGGGGCCTGCACCGTACTGCTGAACGGGCGCTCGGTGAAATCCTGCACGCTGTTTGCGGTGATGGCCGACGGCGGGGAGATCACCACGGTCGAGGGCCTGGCCAGCGACGGGAAGCTGCACCCCATCCAGGAGGCCTTCGCGGACTGCCACGGCCTGCAGTGCGGCTACTGCACGCCCGGGCTGCTGATGTCCACGCTGCACCTGCTGGAGAAGAACCCGAAGCCCAGCGAGAAGGAAATCCGCAAGGGCATCGCCGGGAACACCTGCCGCTGCACCGGCTATCAGAACATTCTGAAGGCCATTCGCGCCGCCGCGACGGCGATGGAGAAGCGCTAAGCCATGGAGATCAAGTTTGGCGGGGATTTTGTGGTGCGCAAGACGCCCGAGCAGGTCTACGACTTCCTGGTGGATCCCAACCGGTTCTGCCCGCTGCTGCCCGATTACCAGAGCAAGGAAATCGTGGACGACAAGAATTTCGTGGTGAAGCTCAGCGTGGGCATCTCGCACATCCGCGGCACGGCTACGGTGAAGCTGGGGCTGATCGAGTCGGACCGAGCGAAGCACGCCGTGTACGAAGGGAAGGCCGATGTTCCGGGCGGCTCGGCGACGCTGCGCGCCGGTTTTGAGCTGGAAACCGCGCCGGACGGCACGAAGGTGGTCTGGAGCGGGCAGTCCAATATCGTGGGGCGCATCG
This sequence comes from Terriglobia bacterium, assembly GCA_020072785.1. NCBI lineage: Bacteria > Pseudomonadati > Acidobacteriota > Terriglobia > Terriglobia bacterium. The sequence continues at coordinate 474,714 of JAIQGG010000002.1, forward strand.
CCTCGTTGGCTGGGGGCCTGCTCGAGCCATTGGCCAAGAAGAACATCCAAAAGATGATTGACCAGTTGCAAAAGGCGCTTGCCTAAGCGCAGGGATAAACCATGGCCAGGAAGAAAACCAAGGCAGTGCGCGCCAAAGGCAAGAAGACGGCCACGAAACTTGCGGGCGCAATCTTCAGCGCCAAGGGGCCCGGGAAGTGGGTGGGCCAGCCGATCCGCCGGAAGGAAGAAGACCGCCTGGTGCGGGGCAAGGGCATTTATGTGGACGACCAGAAGATGCCCGGGATGGCGCACATCCGCTTCGTGCGCTCACCCTTTGCGCACGCCAATATCCGCAGCGTGGATGTTTCCCGCGCCGCCGAAGCCCCGGGAGTGCTGTGCACGCTGACCGGCGCGGAAGTCGCCGGGATGGTGCAGCCGTTTATCGAGATCGGCCCGGACGTCGGCCAGAAGGTCGCCGATTATCCGATGGGCGTGAACAAGGTGGTGTACCAGGGCGAGCCGGTGGCCGCGGTGGTGGCGGACACGCGCATGGCCGCGGAGGACGCCGCGGAGCTGGTGGAAGTGGACTACGAGCCGCTGCCGCCGGTGATGACCGCCGAGGATGCGCTGAAGGACGAAACCCTCGTGCATCCCACGATGGGCACGAACCGCAACTGGCACGGAATGTTCGAATACGGCGACGTGGAGAAGGCCTTCCAGAACGCCGCGCACGTGGTGCACATCGGGCGCATGCATTTTCACCGCTTCTCGTCCACGCCGCTGGAGACCAACGGGATCATCGCGCTGTGGGATTCGAAAGCCGACCGCATCGAGTTCTGGTCCAACAACACGTTTCCGGCGTTTGCGGCGCAGTTTCTCTCGCCGGCGCTGGGCGTGCGCATCGACCAGATTCACATGAAGAGTTTCGACATCGGCGGGGGCTTCGGCATCAAGATCACCAACTACCCGTACATGGCGCTGTGCGCCCTGGCTTCGCGCAAGCTGGGGGGCAAGCAGGTGAAGTGGACGGAGACGCGCACCGAGCACATGCTGGCGAGCGCGCACGGCAATGAGCGCACTTTCTACGACACGCGGGTGGCGCTGGACAAGAACGGGGTGATCACCGCGCTCGATTCGCGGCACGTGGACGATTGCGGCGCCTACCCGCGTTACGAGCCGCTGGGCTGCGTCATCTGGGCGCAGGTGCTGCCCGGGGCCTACCGGCTGCGTAACGTGCGCATCGACATGAACCAGATCGTCAGCAACAAGTGCCCGGTGGGCCCGAACCGCGGCTATTCGCGCATGCAGCAACTGTGGTTCATGGAGCGCGTGCTGGACATCTGCGGGCACACGCTGGGCATTCCCACCGACGAAATGCGGGTGCGCAACTACATCCGCAAGGAGGAGATGCCCTACGAGACGCCCAACGGCTGCGTCTACGATTCCGGGGACTACGCCGGGATGCTGGCGCTGGGCAAGAAGCTGATCGGCTGGGACGAGTGGAAGAAGAAGCAAGCCGCGGCGCGCAAGGAAGGGCGCTGGCTGGGCATCGGCATCGGCTCGACGCTCGATTCCGGCACGAACAACTTCGGCCAGGCGCGCATCATCAACGCCGGCGCACCGTTTTCCGGGCAGTCCAAGGCGGCCATCGCCAAGCTGGACATTTACGGCGAAGTGGTGGTGAGCATGGGCTCGGTGCCGCAGGGGCAGGGCCATGAAACCACGGCGGCGCAGACCGTCGCGGAAGTGCTGAACATTCCGCCGGACCTGGTGAAGGTGAAACCGGGCTTCGACACCGAGCAGAACGTCTACACGGGGCACACCGGCACGTATGCCAGCCAGTTCGCGGTCACCGGGCTTTCCGCGATCAACGGCGCGGCAGAGAAGCTGAAGAAGGAAATGGCGCGGCTGGCGGCGTGGGTGCTCAAGGCCAAGGAGAAAAATCTGGAGTTCGGCGTCGGGGAGCAGGGGCCGGAAGTCCGGGTGAAAGGGAAGAAGGGGAAGTCGATCAATTACTGGGCGCTCGCCAACATCGTCAACGTCAACAACGCCGATATGCCGGAAGAGTTGTGGGACGTGACGCTGAACTGCCGGCACGTCTACCACGCGCCGTTCCACGTGCCGGATCTCCAGCGGAAATTCGGCAACCTGACGCTGACCTACGCGGCGCAGATCCACCTCGCGGTCGTCGAAGTGGACCGGGAGACGTTCCAGCCCAAGATTCTGGCCTATGCCTGCGTGGACGACTGCGGCCGGGCCATCAACCCGCGCATCGTGCAGGGGCAGGTGCATGGCTGCACGGCGCACGGCATTGGCGCGGCGCTCATGGAAAACTGCGCCTACGACGCCGACGGCAACCTTCTGGCATCCACCTTCAGCGATTACACGCCGATCACCGTGATGAACATGCCCGATCTGCTGTACGGGCACATCGAATCGCCTTCGCCGTTCTCGTTTAACGGCGCCAAGGGCATGGGCGAGGGCGGAGCGGCGCCGGTGCACACCATCTCCGCGGCACTGCAGGATGCCCTCTATTCGAACGGAGTCATCATCGAGGAGTCGCACAACAACGGCGATTCCATCTACCGCGCGCTGGAGCGCGCCCGCGCCGGCGAATATGCCTCCGTGGTGCGCGTCGAGCACCGCAAGGCAGCGCGCGCCCGGTGACACTGCCCGGAAGCCGTATCGTGATCCTCGGATGAAGCGCATCTGCATCATTGGTGTGGGCTCAATCGGGAGCCTGTACGCCGCGCATCTGGCGCGCGTCGCGGAGGTGTGGGCCTTTGTGCGCCGCCCCGAGCACGCCCGCGCGCTGAACGAGCAGGGGCTGCGCGTTACCGGCACGCACGAGTTCCACGTGAAACTGCGCGCTTCGAACGAGCCCGCCGAGATGCCGCAGTTCGACCTGGGCATCGTCTGCTGCAAGGCCACGCAAACCGAGGACGCGATGCGGCCGGTGGCGCATCTGTTCCGCAACGGCACCGTGCTCTCTTCGCAGAACGGTTTGGGCTCCGAAGAGATCATCGCCGCGCTGACCAAGGGTTATGTCATCCGCGGCACGACGTTCATGAGCGGCACCCGCCACAGCGACACCCACGTCCAGCTCGAACTGGACACTGAGACCTGGATAGGGCCGTTCGAGCCGACCAACACACCTTTTTCGCTGGTGCAAGAGGCCGCCGACCTGATCAATGCGGCCGGGTTGAAAGCTGTCGCGCTGGAAGACGCGCGGCCGGCGCAGTGGTCCAAGCTCATCTTCAACGCCTCGGTCAATTCCGTCGCTGCGTTGACGGAGCTGGTGCACAGCTTTCATTATGCCGAAGAGAAGAAGTTCGACGACCTCGGGCATCTGCTGCACGACCTGATCGAGGAAGGAAAGTGCGTCGCCGCGGGCCTCGGCGTAAAGCTCCGCGAGGATCCCTGGGAGATGAACAAGATCGGCGCGCGGACCGATCACCCGCCTTCGATGCTCTACGACATCCGCCACAAGCTGCGCACCGAAGTGGATTTTCTCGGCGGGGCCATCGCCCGCGAGGCGCACCGTGCCGGCATTCCCGCTCCGCTGCACAGCGCGCTGTACCGGCTGATTCGGGGCAAGGAAGCGTCCTGGACCTACCGCGGGAAGAAAGAGGGGGCGGCGGGATGAGCGGGGGAGCGATGGCGTTTCCACTGGACCAGGAAAAATGGCGGCGCATCCGCGAGCGGATGGCGAAGGAAAATCTGGACGCGATCGTGGTACGCGCGCCGGATAACGTCCTCTACCTCACGAACTACTGGACGATGAAGGGCTACGACCTGGCGATCTTCCCGCGCGAGGGCGACCCCACGCTGGTGGTGGTGGAGCCGCAGTTTCGCGAGGCGCAGCGCACCGCCTGGAACCAGGATGTGCGGTTCTTCCGCTTCTACAATCCGGCAGATCCCCGCCCGCCGATGATCCGCTCGCTGGAGATGGCCATCGACGTCCTGCGTGAGCGCAAGCTCACAGGGCGGGTGGGCATTGAGCTCTCGCAGAGCTCGCAGATCTGCGACCGCATGGTGGGCGAGCCGACGGTGTATTGGAAGGGCTTCTACGACGCGTTCTTTGCGGCCTGCCGCGAGGTGGTAGACGCCGCGACGATCCTCGCCGAGCTGCGCATGATCAAGACGCCGCAGGAGATCGAGCGCATGCGTCTGGCCAACGAGCTGGCGGCCATCGGCATGGAGCACGCGCGCGACAACATCCGCCCGGGAATGAAAGAGAGTGAAGTGGCGGCGATGATCGAAGGCCACATCCACGCCGTGGGCGTGGGCTACAAGGACAAGGTGGAGATGGCGCGGGCGTTCACGCTGGTGTGGTCCGGGCGGGGCATCGCCACGTTCACGGCCACCAGCCACCGCCCGGTCGTCGAAAACGAGCCGACGCTGGTGGAAATCTGGGTGTGCGCGGACGGCTACTGGACCGACCTGACCAAGAATCTGTGCCCCGGGCGGCTCACCGCCGAGTACAATACTCTGCTCGACCAGTTGCTGAAGATCTACCAGGACGCCATCGGCTGCGTGCGCGACGGCGCGCCGCTCGGGGAGATCGACCGCAGTATCCGCAAAGGGATCGCCGCCGCGGGCTATCCGGGGCAGCCGTCGCATCCCGTGGCGCACGGCGTGGGCGCGCGGGCGCACGAGCCGCCGTATTCGCACCAGGCCGCGCCGGGCACGATACGCGCGGGCATGGTGCTGGCCATCGAGCCGGGCCTGTACTGGGAAGGCGGCGGCGGGCTGCGTCTGGAAGACAATTTTCTAGTGACCGCGAACGGCTGCGAACGACTCTGTCCTTACCCGGACGATTTTCGCCGCTGAACTGACTGCTTCGCGGGCACACATACAATGGAGACGGATGACGAAATGAATCCCGACCTGGCTAAAACAATCCTCGCGCAAATCCGCGAGGAAGAGATCGTGGCGATGAGCTGTGACGTGGTAAATATCCAGAGCCCCACGGGCGAAGAAGGCGAGATGGCGCGCTACATGCGCCGCACCTTCGAAGAGGCCGGACTGCAGGTGGCCTGGCAGGAGGTCGAGGAAGGCCGCGCCAACGTGGTGGGCCTGTGGGAAGGCACGGCAAACGGCAAGAGCGTGATGTTCAACGGGCACATGGACACTTCCAACACCGGCCGGGAGACGTACCTGACCGGGCGAGGCTACAAGGCCAAGGCCATCATCGAAAAGGGCCTGATCTACGGCCTGGGCATCTACAACATGAAGGGCGCGCTAGTCTGCTACACGCAGGCGGTGAAGGCGCTGATGCGCGCGGGGGTGAAGCTGGACGGCGATGTGAGCATCGCGGCGGTGGCCGGGGAGATCGAGAAGACGCAGTGGAGCGATGAGTTCCTCGGCAAGGAGTACCGCGGCTACGGCGTGGGCACGCACCACCTGGTGAATCACGGGGTGACGCCGGACATGTGCATCCTCGGCGAGCCGACGGACCTGCAACTGGTTCTGGGGCATTACGGCACGATGTGGGCGCGCATTTCGACGCACGGCCACTACGTGCACACGGCGTTCACGCGCGGCAAGCAGGACCACAGCTCGGTCTTCCGCATGACGAAGATTCTCCCCGCGGTCTATGACTGGATCGCGGCGTGGGAGAAGAAGGCCGTGTACGAGGGGCAGCCGGGAGTGGTGAACGTGGGCTGCATCCGCGGGGGCTACCCCTGGCGCGTGAGCCGCACGCCGGATCGCACCGACGTGTTCCTGGACGTGCGCGTGCCGCCGACCATGCCGCTGAAGGAAGCGCGCAAGGCGCTGAAGCAGCTGGTGCTGGAGCTGCGCAAGGCGCATCCGGACTACGGCATCGAACAGGAGATTTTCGTTTCCGTGCCCGGCGCGGAGATCAGCAAGGATCACGAGCTGGTGAAGACCATCGAGGCGTGCCATCAGAAGGTGCTGGGCACGGCGCCGAAGCACACCACCGTGCTGTGGGATTCCGACGCTTCGGTGATGACGCGCTTCGGCATCGAAACGCTGAATTACGGCCCTTCGAGCGGCCCGCGCGATGCGGAAGGCGAGAAGGTGGCCATCGAAACGCTGGTCAACACGACGAAAGTTTACGCGCTGGCGGTCGCCGAACTCTGCGGCGCGCGCTGAGGAGGGAGACGCAGGACACCATGCCTAGTCCGCAGGAGATCGAGCGCCGCTACAAGAACATTCGCGCCGCGATGGCCGCCGAGAAGGTGGACGCGCTTATCGTGTGCGGCAACCAGTACGCCGGTTTCGAAGGCGCCGTGCGCTACACCTCGGACTTCGAAATCGTGCACCGCTACGTCTACGTGCTGATCCCCCTCGAGGGCGACCCGACGCTGGTGTTTCCGCGCGAGGCGCGCTGGATCGGGGACAAGAAGAAAACCTTTGTGCGCGAGCACGTGTGGGCGGAGATTCCCGGGAAGTGGCTGCGGGAAAAGGCCGAGGAGAAGCAGTGGTCGCGCGTCGCGGTCCACGGCCTGGACTTCGTCATGGCCGTGCGCGATTACCGCGAGCTGGAGATCGGCTCGTTCGACCTGGTGCCCTTCGACGTGCCTTTCGACATGGCCCGCGCGGTGAAGAGCGAGGAAGAGCTGGCCGGCGTGCGCGACAGCATGGACATCATCCTCGACGGCTTCCGCGCGCTGCTGAAGGGTTACGAGCCGGGGAAGAGCGAGGCGGAGATCATGGCCCCGGCGGTCGAGCGCTTTTTCGCGCGCGGAGCCGGGCCGCGCATGATGAACATCGTTCTGTGCGGAACGCGCGGGGAAGCCGAGGCGCACTTCAAGGTGCCGTCGCTGCGCGCGGTGGCTGCCGACGACCTGCTGCTCTACTCGCTGGAAATCACCGGCGTGGACGGCTACTGGGTGGAGTTTTCGCGCGCTTTGATCCGCGGCAACCCCAGCCCGCGCACCCGGGCCATGAGCGACGTCTATCCCGAGGCCATGGAGGCCGCGCGGCGGTTGATGCGCGAGGGCGAGCTGGCCTGCAACGTGCACAAGGCCGCCGCGGACATTTTCGCCAAGGCGGGATTCACCCTGGGCCATCTCACCGGGCACTCCATCGGCCTGACGATGCTCGAGTATCCGTCCATCGGGGCGAACACCAAGGTCGAGTTGAAGGAGAACATGGTTCTCAGCTTTCATCCGCAGGTAGTGGATCAGGACGGCCAGGTCTGCCTGTACACGCAGGACACCTTCCGCGTGGGCAAGAGCGAAGGCGAGTGCCTGGTGAACATTCCGTGGAAGTTTTATAACGGCTCAGAAACGGTGGGGAAAGCATGAGCACGAAAATCTGCATCGTCGGCTGCGGCGCCATCGGCAGCCTGTTCGCAGCGCACCTGGCCAAGCTCGCGGACGTGGAAGTGCACGCCTACGACGTCTCGAAGGAGCACACCAAGGCCATCAACGAGCGCGGGCTGCGCATCAGCGGCGCGGCGGACTTTACCGCCAAGCTGCACGCCACGACCGACGCGCGGGAAATTCCGCCGTGCGAATTCGGCATCGTGGCCACCAAGAGCACGCACACGCGCGGCGCCATCGAGCAGACCGCGCACCTCTTCGGGGAGAACAGCGCCGTCTGCTCGGTGCAGAACGGCGTGGGCAACGAAGAGATCATCGCCGAGCAGGTGAAATACGTGATTCGCGGCACGACGTTTCCCGCGGGGCACGTGATCGAGCCGGGCCACGTGGGCTTCGACATCAACGGGGACACCTGGATCGGGCCGTACGAGCCGACCAAGACCCCCTATGCGCGCGTCGAGAAGCTCGCCGAGCTGCTGAACCGCGCGGGGATGAAAGTCGTGCCGCTGCAGGATGCCCGCGGGGCGCAGTGGACCAAGCTGATCTTCAACGCGGCGACGAATCCTGTGGGCGCGCTCACGCTGCTGCATCACGGAGCGGCCACGCGCTTCGCTCCGACCGGCGCGCTTTTTAACGCGCTGATTGCCGAAGGCGAAGCCGTGGCCAAGGCCCTGGGCATCACGCTGCACGGCGATCCGCGGGCGCTGGTGCAGAAGGGCGCCAGCGCGCCAGGCAAGCACAAAGCCAGCATGCTGCAGGACATTCTGGCGAAGCGCCAGACCGAAGTGGATTTCATGAACGGCGCGATCGCGAACTGGGGCGAGAAGGCGGGTGTGCCCACGCCGCTCAACCGCGCGGTGTGGCAGTTGATCAAGGGGCTTGAGCATTCCTGGACGGACCCGGCCTGAGCGGGTGGTTGCGCAGCGCCGGCTATCTGCCGGAAACTTTTGGTTTTTTATTCAGGGAAAGGGAAGGCAAATACATATGAGCATGCCGTTCAAAATCGGAGTATTGCAACTGAGCATGGAGCCGCTGGACGAAACCGTGCACATGGCGCAGGCCTGCGACGCCGCGGGCTTCGACGTATTCTGGCTGGCGGAGGCCTACCCGTGGTGGCGCAAGCATTCCATGGAAGCGCGTTCGTCCACGGCGGAAACGGCGATCATCGCGCGGGAGACGAAGAAGATCGCCATCGGCTGGGGCATCATCTCGCCCTACACGCGGCATCCCGTGCAGATCGCCATGGAAGCGCGCGTTCTGCAAGAAGCCGCCGGCAAGGGGCGCTTCCTGCTTGGGCTGGGCGCGTCGAAGATCTTCATGAAGGAGATCGGCGAGGGCGAGAAGGGCAAGGAGGTCGGCCCCGCGACGGTGATGCGCGAGAGCATCGAAATCATCCAGGCGCTGCTCGCGGGCAACGAAGTGAAGTACGAGGGCAAGGCCTTCCAGACCTACGCCCCGCCGATCAAGGCCGACGCGCACGTGCCGCGCTGGCCCGTGCCCATTTACGTGGCGGGCACCGGCCCGGTGATGCAGCGCCTTGCCGGTTCGCATTCCGCCGGGCTGCTGACCGCCAGCATCACGACGCCGAAATTCGCCGCGTATTCGAAGAAGGCGATGGAGGAGGGAGCGATCGCGGCGGGCAAGGACCCCGCGAAGCTGGACCTCGGCTGCGTGGTGGTCGGCAGCATCGGCGAAAATCCGCGGACCGCGCGGGAAGGCGCCCGCGAAATGGCTGCCATGTACCTGGCCAACAAGGTGCAGAACATCCGGGGCTCCGCCGATACGCTGCTCGAGTGCGCCGGGCTGACCATGGAGGAGATCGCGCCGATCGCCGAAGCCATGGAGCAGGGCGGGCGCAAGGCCGCCGCGAAGGCGGTGAGCGACGCTATTCTCGACAAGGTCTGCCCGGTTGCCGGCACGCCCTCCCAGTGCATCGAAAAGCTGGAAGAGTACCGCGCGGCGGGCTGCACGCAGATGATGCTCGAGCTGTGGGGCAAGGATCGTCCCGCCCAGGCCAAGCTCTTCGGCAAAAAAGTCTTGCCGCACTTCCGCAAGAAGAAGCGTTAGGTTTTCAGTCAAGCCGGAAAGAAAAGAGGGACACGAACCATCGTGCCCCTACTTTTTTGTGGCAGCGTGTTTCGTTAAAGCGAGGGCGCGTCAGGCAGGCCGCTTGACGCGGGTGGCGATGGCGCGCAGTTCGTCGTCGGTGACCAGGCGGCGCTGCTCCGTGCCGAGGCGCTTCACAGCGGCGAGCGCCGCCTGCTGCTGCTCCGCGCTCAGATCCAGCCCCAGTTCCTGGCACTTGATGGCGATGCTGTCGATGCCGCTCTTCTTGCCGAGGACGATGCGGCGCTCGGCGTTCACCAGGTCCGCGGAAAACGGCTCGATCGCTTCCGGGATGTGGAACTGGCTGGCCACGGCGCCGCTTTCGCGCATGAAGAGGTTTTCGCCGACGACCGGCTTCCACGGCTCCATGGCGTAGCCGGAGGCGCGGCGCACCAGCGCGGAGACCTCGCGGATTTTCTTCAGGTTCAGCGCCACCGGCACGTTGTAGAGGCCGTAGAGGGCCATGGCGATCTCGCCGAGGTCGGCGTTGCCGGCGCGCTCGCCCATGCCGTTGATGGTGCCCTGGATCCACTGCGCACCGCCGCGCACGGCGGCAATGGCGCAGGCCGTGGCCAGGCCGAAGTCGTCGTGGCCGTGAAAGTGCAGCGGCACGCCGGGGCCGACCCACGCGCGCACCTGGCGCATCAGGAACTCCACGGCCTCGGGGCCGCAGACGCCGATGGTGTCCACGACGACCAGTTCGCTGGCGCCGGCATCCAGCGCGTTCTGGTAAAAGCTGCGCAGCGATTCCAGCTCGGTGCGCGTGCCGTCCACGGTGAAGAAGGCCACCTTTACGCCGTTTTTCACGGCGTGGCTGATGGCGTCGGCGGCGCGGCGTTTGGCTTCGTCGGGAGAGAGGCCGTAGGCCTTGAGCTTGAGGGCGCTGGTGGGCGTCTCGATGACCGCGGCGCGCGAGCCGAGGCGCAGAAGTTCGTCCACGTCGGCGCGCACGGCGCGGGCGAAACCCCAGATTTCGGCCTTCAGCCCGGCGTTGGCGATGCGCTGGAAGGCCTCGGCGTCGTCCGCGGAAACGCGCGGGAAGCCCGCCTCGATGCGCTCGATGCCCAGGGCGTCCAGCCCCTGCGCGATTTCGAGCTTCTGCTGGGGCGTGAGCACCACGCCGACGGTCTGTTCGCCGTCGCGCAGCGTGGTGTCGTAGAAGTGCACGGCGCCGCTCTTCGCGAAAGGTCCGCGAATCTCCGGCCGCTCGTTCAGCGCGCTGATCCAGATGCCTTTGTCCCGTCCGTTTGCGCTCATGGTTTCCCGCTTACGCCTTGGCCTTGTCCGGGTGCCCCTGCTTCCAGGAGATCACGGGGTTGCGCAGCACGCCGATCTTTTCGATCTCGCACTCGACCACGTCGCCGGGCTTCAGGTAGAGCGCCTTGGGGTCTGCGCTGAAGGCAGCCACGCCGGAAACCGTTCCGGTAGACAGCACGTCACCCGCGGTGTAGCCCATCGAGGAGTAGTGGGCGATGATCTCCGGCACGGTCACGCTCATCTTGCTGGTGTGCGACTTCTGGCGCATCTTGCCGTTGACGCGCAGCTCCATGCTCAGGTTGTTGGGCTGGGGGATTTCGTCGGCGGTGACGATGTGCGGCCCCAGCGGGCAGAAGGTGTCAATGGCCTTGCAGAAGCTGAACACGCCGGACTTCATCTCCTGGCGCTGGATGTCGCGCGCGGTGATGTCGTTGAAGATGACGTAGCCGCCGATGTAGTCCCTGGCTTCGCTCTCGCCGAAATGCTTGCCGCTCTTCTTCATCACCAGGGCCAGCTCCAGCTCGTAGTCCAGCTCCTGGGTCAGGTGCTCGGGGTAAATGATCGGCGCATCGGGGCCGATGATGGCGTCCACGTTCTGGAAGAAGACGATCCACGGAAGCACGGGGTGCGAGAAGCCGGACTTCTGGGCCTCTTCATGGTGTTCGCGGAAATTGCCCGCGGTGTGGAAAAATTTCTTAGGCTGGATGGGAGCCTTGATCTGCACTGCGTCGCGGCGGAAGAAGATGGCCTCGCCGGACGCGCCCCGGGCCTCCGGGCCTTCCTGGCGCGCGTATTCCAGAGCGGTTTGGGCGGCGTCTAGACCGCGGTCGCCGTTTTCGAAGAGACCGCGCATGTTGGCGGGAACGCGGGCATCGGCCAGGGCGTAGAAGGCCCCTTCCTGCTGGACGTTCCGCAGGTAGAGGGCGTAGGCCGCGTTCAAATCGACGATCTGCCCGTCCGCAGCGACCGCGCCGATGCGGTCCTCGCGGCTGCCGGCATTGAAAGTGACCAGTTTCATTCTTGGGTTCCTCGTCTCTCGGTCTATGTGCGGCGAATCGCGCAGGACCGCAACCAAAAAGTTTAACTGTCCAGCGCGAGGCTGTCTACGGGAAAGCCCGCAGCGAAATGCGGCCCGCGCCCCGTGGAGAAGCGCGGGGTGCAATCGCCTGCTGCAAGGGGGCCAGATGTGATAAGAATCCAGTTCCCGGAGGAGCGGCTTACACTTCCGCCGGGCGGGGTGAAATGACCACACTCGCGCGCAAGCTGCGTCTTGGCGATTACTTCACGCTGGCCTTCGGCACCATGATCGGCGTCGGCTGGCTGGTGCTGATGGACGACTGGCTGGGCCGCGGCGGGCCGCTGGGGGCCATTCTGGGCTTTTTGCTGGGCGCGTTGCTGTTGCTGCCGGTCGGCTATGTCTATGGCCAGTGGGTGCTGCGGCTGCCGGACGCCGCCGGGGAAGCGGCGTACACGGCGCAGGTCTTTCCGCCCCTGGTCAGCTTTGTCACCGGCTGGCTGATGCTGCTGGCCTACTTCATCGTCTGCCCCTGGGAAGCGGTGGCCTTCGGCAAGATCGCGGCGTACATCTTTCCTGCGCTCGATTCGCTGGAGCTGTACCGCATCGGCGGTCATCCCGTCTACCTGCCGCGGCTGCTGCTGGGCATGGGCCTGACAGTGTTCCTCACCCTGCTGAACTATCGCGGCATCCGTTTCAGCGCCAATTTTCAGAACTGGAGCACCGGCATGGTCCTGTTTCTCTTCGTATTTGTGCTGGGCATCAGCGCCAGCCACGGAGCCCCGGCCAATTTCCACCCCCTGTTTCATGCGGCGCCAGCGCTTTCCATCCTGCTGACGCTGCAGATCGTGCCGTACTTCATGACCGGCTTCGAATCCGTGGCCAAATCCGCCGAGGAGGCCCATCCGGAGTTCCGGCAGAAGAGCTTTCTGCATGCCATCGCGCTGGCGCTGCTGGTCGGCGCATTTTTTTACGCCCTGGCCATCGCTGCGGTGGCCTACATCACGCCGTGGCAGAGCCTGCTGGGCAAGCGCTTCGCGACGGCCGTCGCTTTCGAACACGCGGTGGGAGCGCGCTGGCCCGTGCAGTTGATCCTGACCATGGCGTTGTTCGCGCTGTTCGAAGTGTTCAACGGCAATTTTGTGGCCTCCAGCCGCCTGCTCTTTGCCTACGGCCGCCGCAATACGGTCAGCCCGCGCTTCGCCCAGATTCATCCGCGGTTTCAGACTCCGGGCGTGGCGGTGCTGGCGATTGGCGCGGGGACGCTGGCCGGGCTGATCCTCGGCGACGCCATCCTGGTGCCGGTCACCGAGGTCGGCTCGGCGGCTTCGGCGCTGGGCTGGCTGGCGGCCTGCGTTTCCTTTTTCCTGGTCGAGCCGCGCGTGCGGTTGCGGCTTATCGCCTCGGCGGGTGCGCTGGCTTCGCTGGCGCTGGTGCTCATGAAGTTTCTGCCGGGCGTCCCGGGCCACTTTACGCAGTGGGAATGGGTCTCCCTGGCGCTGTGGCTGGCTTTGGGCTTCTTCCTGCGGGGGTTTGCCCGCAAAGCCGCGTAAAGCATCGCCGCGCTCGTGTATACTGCTCCCGGCAGATTCGCGACGTCTCTCCATGCTTCCATTTCTCCATCTAGGTCCGCTGGCGATTCCGACGTTTGGCCTTATGGTCGCGACCGCACTGCTTGCCGCGGCCTACATCCTGGACGCCGATTTTCGCCGCCGCCGGCTGCGCGCCGACGCCTTTATGATCATCGGGATCGCCGGCCTAGCGGGGATTACGGGAGCGCGGCTCTATCACGTGCTGGAGCGCCCGGCGCAGCTCTTTGCCGATCCCTGGCCGCTGCTCTTTAGCCGCTTTGGGTTCGCCTGGTTCGGCGGCTTCCTCGGGGGCTTCGCGGCGCTGCTGTTCCTGGCGCGGCGGGAGAACCTGCCGCTGCTGGAATTTCTCGACGCCTGCTCGCCCGCCGGGGCCGTGGGCTATGCCATCGGACGCATCGGCTGCCTGCTCTCCGGCGACGGCGATTACGGCATTCCGACCTCGCTGCCCTGGGGGATGAGTTTCCCGAACGGCCTCGTGCCGACCACCGAGCGCGTGCATCCCACGCCGATCTATGAATTCCTGGTCTGGTGCGCCATCGCCGCCTTTCTCTGGCATCTGGGCACCAAAGCCCTGAGCGGCCGGAAGGTCCGCGGCGAGATCTTCTGCTACTACCTGCTGCTCACGGGGCTGGCGCGCTTCCTGGTGGAATTTCTGCGCATCAACCCGCGCTCGTTCTTCGGCCTTTCGAACGCTCAGGCGGCCAGTTTGTTCTCCATGCTCTTCGGCGCGCTGCTGCTGTGGCGAATTCGCAGTGTGCTGAAGGACTCTCCTGCCGCTTCCGGGAATTCGTAGGGCCGCCGTTCCATGGATGCCAGCCAGGCAAAAGCAGGGAACCGGAATCTCTCTTACGCCAACCGCGTGTGGCGCGCCGTTCTCGACGCCCTTTCCGGCGCTCCGCAGCAAGCCATGGGACGAAAAGATCTCCCGGGCCTGTTGTTAATTCTTGCTTCCTTTGCCGCGGGGCTCGCCTCCACCTGGCAACGCTGGGGGAACCCGCTGGTGGATAGCGGGCGCGAATTGAATGCGCCGCTGCGTCTGCTTCGCGGCGAGATGCTCTATTCCGATGTGCGCTACCACTACGGCCCGCTCTCTCCCTACGTGGACGCCGCGCTCTACCGGATATTCGAGCCCTCTCTGTGGGTGCTCTGGGGCCGCGGCATCGTCTCGACCCTCATTATTCTGGGGCTGGTCTACTGGCTGGGACGCCAGGTGACCGGCCGCTTCCCCGCGACGCTCACCTGCCTGGCGGTCACCTGGGTCTGCGCCTTGAAGTCCCAGGGGAACTACATCATGCCCTACGCCTACGCGGGGCTCGACGGCAACATTTTCGCCCTGGCAACCACGGCGCTGCTGATCATCTTTCTGCGGCAGGAGAGGCTTCGCTGGCTATTCGCCGCGGGTGTACTGGCAGCGCTCGCGGTGGTGACCAAGACGGAGATGGGAATCACCGCGGTGGGCACGGGTTTTGTGGCCACCGCCCTCGCTGGCTACCCGCGCGTCCGCAGAATCGCGGCGTGGCTTGTGGTCTTTCTGCTGCCCGCACTGGGCATACCGGCGGTGGTCTACACGTGGCTCGCCGCGCGAGTGGGCTGGCACACGCTCGCGAACGAAAGCTATCTCTTCTTCAGCCACGTGCCGTGGCAAATCATGTATTTCAATAAATGGCGTTTCGGTTTGGACCGCCCCTGGCATTCGCTGGGGCTGATGGCCGCCACGCTCGCGCGCCTAATCGCCTTCGCCGGCCTTCTGGCTTCCGCCGCTCTCTTGCTCGAAAAGCGCCGCAAGGACGCGCAAGGCGCGAGCGCTCCTACGTCCGGGGGGCCGGGCGGGGCGTGGAAGCTCCTCGCGGTTTCCCTGGCGGGGATTGTGGTGACCAGCATCGGCCTGTCGGACTTGGGACCCTTCATGGCCATGCCTTTTATCCTGCTGGCGTTCATCGCCGCCGGACTTGCCGCCTTTGTGCAGAGCTCGTGCGAGGGCGCCCTGGAAGCACGAAGCAATGCCGGCACGCTGGTGATCCTGGCTGTGTTCTCGTTCGGCAGCCTGGCGCGCATTGTCCTCCGCGTGTCCACGGGAGGAGCGCTGAGCTCGTTCCTTCTGCCGGGCGCGGTGCTCTTTTTCGTCTATGCCTGGCTGGTGATCTTCCCCCTATTTCTACCCGAGCCGGAGAGCCGCCGCCTGGCCGGGAAGCTGGCTTCTTCCGTCCTGGTAGCGGCCCTGCTGGTTACGGCGGGCACGCTCTGCGTGCGCTACCGGCGCAAATTCACCTATCCCATCGTGACGCCCCGGGGAACCTGGCGCACGTATCCTGAACTGGGTCTCGCGATGGATCAGGCGCTGCAGTTCATCGAGAAGAACACGGCGCGTGGAGACGCCGTCGCCATTCTGCCGGAAGGCTCCGCGCTCAACTTCCTCACCGACCGCCGCAATCCGCTTCGCGAGGAGATCATCGTGCCCGGCTATGTGGACGCGGCGGGCGAAGAGCGGGCCATCGAGCGGCTGCGCAGCCAGCGCGTTCCGCTGGTGCTCATCGCGAACCGTCCGACGCGTGAGTACGCCCAAACCATTTTCGGGGTGGACTACAACCAGCGCCTGTTCTCGTGGATTGAGCAGAATTACCGGCTGTGCGGCGTCTTCGGGCCGCGCCCCGACCCGAGCCTGTCCATCGGCAGCCCGGTCTTCTTTATCCGCAGCTATTGCCGCATTCCTTCTCCGCCTCGATAAAGCCAGCGGCTGCCTTTCCTCGGAATTTTTCCGGATTCCGGGAGTCGAATTGACACATCCGTTCGAAACGCCTACTGCTTGACGATGGCGCCATCCTTCATCACGAAGGCAACCTTGCGCAGCGTCTGAATGTTGTCCAGGGGGTTTTCCGGAGTGGCGATGATGTCCGCCGCCATCCCCGGCTTCAGCGCACCGCGTTCCTTGTCCACGCCGAGCAGGCGCGCCGCATTGATGGTCATCGCCCGCAGGGTGTCCGCGGCCGGAACGCCCGCTTCCACCCAGCTGTTGATGTAATCAATGGCCAGCGTTCCGCGCGTTTCCCCGGGCAGCTCGACGTCCACGTCCGTGCCGAAAGCCAGGTTCACGCCGATCCTGTAGGCGCGGCGCAGACGGTCCACCCACACTTTGTGGTCCCAGGGATTGCCCAGCGCCTGCGTCAGCTTCTCGCTGAACTCCGTGCCCACCAGCGTCACGTTGTTCTTTTTTGCCAGTTGCAGATCCTCGTCGGTCATCTGGAAGCCATGCTCGATCGAGTCCACACCCGCTTCCGCGGCGTTGTGCGCCCCGGCGTGGGTCCAGCAGTGCGCGGCGAGCTTCAATCCGGAGGCGTGCGCCTCGCTGACGAGGTAGCGGATGTCGTCCACCGAGTAGATGTAGTCCTGGTCGTCCACGACGATCTTGATGAACTTCGCGCCGAAGTGGATGTTCTGGCGAACGGCCTTGCGCATCTCGTCGCGGGTGTCGGCGAAGAGATATTCGGGCGTGGCCAGGTCCTTCTTTTCCGGCTGCAGGTGAAACTGTCCGCCATAGGGGGCGATGATGATTCCCGCGTTGACGACCGTCGGCCCCTGTACCACGCCGGCTTCGATGGCGCGCCGCAGGTCGGTGTCCGCGTAGTTGCCGGCATTGCCGATATCGCGGACCGTGGTGAAGCCGGAGGCCAGCATGGCCTGGCCGTTGGCCACGCCCTCGATCGCGCGATAGGCCGTGGTGTCCAGCAGCGTGGTGATGAAGTAGTTGCCGGCGTCGCGCTTGGGCTGCACCGACATACACAGGTGGGTGTGCGCGTCGAAGAGGCCCGGAAGCACCGTGGCCTGCGACAGGTCCACGACCTTCGCGCCCGCCGGAATGGCCACCTTTTCGCCGATGGCCTTGATCGTCCTGCCCTCGACCAGGATGATCTGATTCGCCGCCGTCTTCCCGGTCTCCGGGTCCACCAGCTTTCCGGCCTTGATGGCCGTGATTTGCGGCGCGGGCGGCTTTTCCGTTTGCTGCGCCGCCGCGGGCAGCACCGCCAGCGCCGCCATCGTCAGACCCAGAAGCAAAGACCGGCCAATTCTGCTCTTGCTCATGCGAAGCTCCTCTTCTGATTTCCAGGTGATGGAAAGGCGGACTCTCCGAGGCAACCGGAAAGCCAGCGTAAGGAAACAGCCCTAGAGCATCTGCCGCAGCACGTACTGCAGGATGCCGCCGTTTTGATAGTAAGCGACCTCTTCCGGCGTGTCCGCGCGCGCGATCACCGAAAAGGTCTTTTCCTTCCCGTCGGCGGAGCGGGCCTTCACCGTGAGGGTCTTGCGCGGGGCCAGCGAAGCGATGCCTGTGACGTCAAAGACTTCGTGGCCGGTCAGCCCCAGCGATTCGCGGTTCTGCCCCGGGGTGAACTCCAGCGGCAGCACGCCCATGCCGATCAGGTTGCTGCGGTGGATGCGTTCGTAGCTCTCGGCGATGGCCGCGCGCACACCGAGCAGCAGCGTGCCCTTGGCCGCCCAGTCGCGCGAGGAACCGGAGCCGTATTCCTTCCCGGCCAACACCAGCAGCGGCACCCCGGCTTCGCGGTATTTCACCGAGGCGTCGTAGATGGTCATTTTCTCAGGCGGCCGCGAAGCGGCCGACTTCTCGCCAGCGGGCAGGTGCAGCGTCCAGCCACCCTCGGTTCCGGGCGCCAGCTGGTTGCGCAGGCGGATGTTGGCGAACGTGCCGCGCATCATTACCTCATGATTGCCGCGCCGCGCCCCGTAGGAATTGAAGTCCTGCGGCTTCACGCCGTTGGCAATCAGGTATTTTCCGGCCGGGGAATCCGCGGGGATCGAGCCGGCGGGGGAGATGTGGTCGGTGGTGACGCTGTCGCCGAGCATGGCCAGGACGCGCGCCCCGTGCAAATCGGCCAGCGCCGGAGCGGTCTTGGGCATATTGTCGAAATACGGCGGCATCTTGATGTAGGTGGACTTGGCGTCCCACTGGTAGAGATCGCCTTCGGGCGTGGGCATGGACTTCCAGTGCGCGTCGCCTTCGAACACCTCGCTGTATTCCTTGCGGAACATCTCCGTGGTGACCGCGCTGCGCACCGTCGCTTCGATCTCCTGCGGCGCCGGCCAGATGTCACGCAGATACACGGGCTTGCCCGCGCTGTCCGTGCCCAGGGGCTCGGTCGTCAGGTCCAGGTCCATGCGCCCGGCGAGGGCGTAGGCGACCACCAGCGCGGGCGAGGCCAGGTAATTGGCGCGCACCAGCGGGTGAATGCGCCCTTCGAAGTTGCGGTTGCCGCTGAGCACGGCCACCGCGATGAGGTTGTTCTCCTTGATGGCCGCGCCGATCGCATCCGGCAGCGGTCCGCTGTTGCCGATGCACGTGGTGCAGCCGTAGCCCACCAGGTTAAAGCGCAGCTTGTCCAGATACGGCGTCAGCCCCGCCGCGTTCAGGTAGTCGGTGACGACTTTCGAGCCCGGCGCCAGGCTGGTCTTTACCCAAGGCTTGGTCTGTATCCCGCGTTCGACGGCCTTCTTGGCCAGCAGGCCCGCGCCGAGCATCAGCGAGGGGTTGGAGGTGTTCGTGCAGCTGGTGATCGCCGCGATGACCACCGCGCCGCTGGCCAGCTCGAACTTTTCGCCGTCGCTTTGCACCGCGACCTGCTTGGCCCCGGCGCCTTCGGCCACTTTCTGGAACGAGGCCTTGGCTTGGCTCAGCGCGACGCGGTCTTGCGGGCGCTTCGGTCCGGCAATGGTCGGCTCGACGTTGGCCAGGTCCAGCTCCAGCGTGTCGCAGAAAGCCGGGTCCGGCGTTTCATCGTAGCGGAACAGTCCCTGCTCCTTGCAGTAGGCTTCGACGACGGCAATCTGTTCGGCGCCGCGCGCGGTGAATTGCAGATAGGCGAGCGTTCCCGCGTCCACCGGGAAGAAGCCCATGGTGGCGCCGTATTCCGGGGCCATGTTGGCGATCGTCGCGCGGTCCGGCACGCTGAGGCTGGAGAGTCCGGGGCCGTAAAACTCCACGAACTTGCCGACGACGCCCTTCTTACGCAGCATCTCCGTGACGGTGAGGACCAGGTCGGTGGCGGTGGCGCCTGCGCGCAGCCGTCCGCGCAGCTTGAAGCCGACCACATCGGGGATCAGCATGGAGAAGGGCTGGCCCAGCATGGCGGCTTCGGCTTCAATCCCGCCCACGCCCCAGCCGAACACGCCCAAGCCGTTGACCATGGTGGTGTGGGAATCGGTGCCCACCAGGGAATCGGGATAGGCCTGAAACTTGCTGCCGGAAGGCACGGTGCAGACCACGCGCGCCAGGTACTCCAGGTTGACCTGGTGGCAGATGCCGGTGTCCGGCGGGACCACCTTGAAGTTCTGAAAAGCTTTCTGCCCCCAGCGAAGGAAGGCGTAGCGCTCGACGTTGCGTTCGAATTCGAGATTGGCGTTGGTTTCGAAAGCGTGGACGTTACCGAAGGTGTCCACCTGCACGGAGTGGTCGATGACCAGTTCGGCGGGGAAGAGCGGGTTGATGCGCTTGGGATTGCCGCCCATCTTCACCACGGCTTCGCGCATCGTCGCCAGGTCCACCACCGCGGGCACGCCAGTGAAGTCCTGCAGCAGCACGCGCGCCGGCATGAAGGCGATCTCCTTCTTCGGCGCGCCGGGCTTCCAGGTGGCCAGCGCCTTGATGTCGTCCGCGCGCACGAAGCGGCCGTCCTCGATGCGCAGCAGGTTTTCCAGCAGAATGCGCAGTGAAAAGGGCAGGCGCGCGATGCCGGTGAAGCCCTGTTTTTCCAGCAGTTCCAGCCGGTGAATCTCAAACGTCCGTGCGCCGACATTCAGTCTGTCGCGCGTTCCAAACGAGTTTCCTGGCAGCGGCATCCGCAATATCCTTTCGGTCGGGTCAGCAGCCCCCTATCATAACCGAAAACGTTTCCGCGGGTGGCGAGCTATACTGAATCTGTTGTGAACATCGTCCTCATCGCCACGTATGAGCTGGGGCGGCAGCCCTTTGGCCTGGCCTCCCCGGCGGCCTGGCTGCGCGAGCGCGGCCATCGCGTCGCCTGCCTGGATCTGTCGCGGCAAGCATTTGACGAGGAGGCCATTCGCGCGGCAGAACTCGTCGCCTTCCATGTGCCCATGCATACCGCAGCGCGGCTGGCCATTCCCCTGATCGAACCGGTGCGCCGGCTGAATCCGGGGGCCCATCTCTGCTTCTACGGCCTCTACGCTCCGATGAACGAAGCGCACCTGCGCGCACTCGGCGTCGCGACGATCCTTGGCGGAGAGTTCGAGGAAGGGCTGACCCAATTAGCGAAGCGCCTTGCGCAGATGCGGAGCGGCGCGGCGGCCGGCTGCGAACCGCAAGCCGAGCCGGTAATCTCCCGGGCGCGGCAGCAATTCGCTGTGCCGGACCGCAGCAGTCTCCCGCCGCTGCGCGGCTATGCCCACGTCGTGCTCTCCGAAGACGAGCACCGCATCGCCGGCTACACCGAAGCCAGCCGCGGCTGCAAACATCTCTGCCGCCACTGCCCGATTGTCCCCGTCTACAATGGCGTTTTCCGCGTCGTGGACCGCGACGTGGTCCTGGCCGACATCCGCCAGCAGGTGGCCGCGGGCGCCGGGCACATCACCTTCGGCGATCCCGACTTTTTCAATGGCCCCGGCCACGCCCTGGCTCTGGTCGAAGGCCTGCACCGCGAGTTCCCGCAGCTCAGCTACGACGTGACCATCAAGGTCGAGCACCTGCTGCAGCACGAGCGGCATCTGGTTACGCTGCGCGATACGGGCTGCCTCTTCGTCACCAGCGCCGTCGAATCGCTCGATGACGCTGTCCTCGAAAAGCTGGCCAAGGGCCACACGCGCGCGGAGTTCCTGCGCGTGGTAGAGGTGTTTCGCCGGCTGGGCCTGGCGCTGCAGCCCACCTTTGTGCCGTTCACGCCCTGGACGACGCTGGAAAGCTATCTCCACATGTTGCAGGTCCTGCGCGAGCAGGAGCTCGCCGCGCATGTCGCCCCGATCCAGCTGGCCATCCGCCTGCTGATCCCGGCGGGCTCGCGATTGCTCGAGCTGCGGGACATCCAGCAGCTCGTCACGCCGTTCGATGCCCAGGCCCTGGTGCATCCCTGGCGGCATCGCGATCCGCGCGTGGACGCGCTGTGCGATGAGTTGCAGCAGATCGTCGCCGCGAGCGAGAAGCTGAAGCGGCCGCGCCACGCCATTTTCGAACGCGTCCTGCGCGCGGCGGAAGCTGCGGCGGGCGTGCGGGCAGCGGAGGCGGCCCAGCCGGTGCTTGTGGCCCGCGCCGCCATCCCCTATCTCAACGAGCCCTGGTACTGTTGAGCCGAGCCGTCGCGGGACCAGTTGGTCCCCATCGCGCAAGCCAGGGAAGCGTTGAGTAAGGCCGAGTCGTTCGTCTAGAAGGTCACCGATGCATCAGGACGCAAACAACAAGAAGCGGTTGTTGCTCTTCACCAGCAAGCTGGGCTACCAGACGCGCAGCTTCGCCGAAGCCGCGCAAAAGCTCGGAGCGGAACTGGTCTTCGTGACCGACCGTTGCGGCCGGCTGGATGATCCCTGGGGCGACCACGCTATTCCCGTGCATTTCGAAAAGCCGGAAGCCGCCGCGGCAGCCGTACTGCAAGCGCAGCGCGGGCAGGCGCTGAACGGGGTGCTGGCGCTGGGCGACCGCCCCGCGCTGGCCGCGGCGTATGCCGCGCGGGGCCTCGGCGTGCTGCACAACCACCCCGCGTCGGTGGAAGCCTGCCGCAGCAAGCAGCGCATGCGCGAAGTTTTTCGCGAGGCGGGGATGCGCGTGCCGTGGTTCCGCGCGCTGCCGCTCACGCCGGCGCCGGAGCCCGCGCTGGCGGGTATTACGTTTCCCTGCGTGCTCAAGCCGCTCTCGCTTTCCGCCAGCACCGGCGTGATCCGCGCCAATTCGCGCGAGGAGTTTCTCACCGCGGCGGAACGCATCCGCCGCCTGCTGGAATCGCCGGAGGTGCAGGCCACCCACGAGCCGCATCTCGACCGCATACTCGTGGAAGGCTACATCCCGGGCAGGGAAGTTTCCGTCGAGGGCCTGCTGACGGAGGGCGCGTTGCGCGTCCTGGCCATTTTCGACAAGCCGGAGCCGCTGGAAGGCCCCTTCTTCGAAGAGACGATCTACGTGACGCCGTCGCGCCTGAGCGCGGACGAGCAGCGCACCATCGCGCGCACCGCGCAGGAAGCCGTGCGCGCCCTGGGGCTGCTGCACGGGCCGGTGCACGTGGAGTTGCGCGTGAATGAAGATGGGGTATGGCCGCTGGAAGTGGCGCCGCGGCCGATCGGCGGCCTGTGCTCGCGCGCTCTGCGCTTTCAGGCGGACGCCGCGGCCGAACCCATTTTCCTGGAGGAACTGCTGCTGCGCCATGCCCTGGGCTTGCCGGGAAGTGACTGGCCGCGCGAGCGCGCAGCCTCCGGGGTGATGATGATTCCGGTGCCAAAGAGCGGCGTGCTGGGGAAGGTGGAGGGAGAAGAGGCGGCGCGGGCCACCCCGGGAATTACCGAGCTGCAGATCACCGCGCGGCTGTACGACTACATCGCCGCATGGCCCGAAGGGTCGAGCTATCTGGGATTTCTCTTCGCGCGAGGCGGCAGCGCGGCCGATGCGGAAGCCGCATTGCGCCAGGCGCATGCGCGATTGCACTTCACGCTGGCGCCGCGCCTGCCGGTGGAGCACCCGGCCGCACGGTCAACAGCGACCGGGGCCGGGCAGCAGGATTAGCCCTTGGCCTTGGGGGCCACGTAGCCTTCCGGCAGTTTGGCGCCTTCCCCGAAGAAAAACTGCTCCATCTGTTCTTCCATGATCTTCTGGGAGTTGGGGTCCAGGGGATTCAGCCGGTACTCGTTCATCAGCATCTTGGAATATTCTACCCACATCTTCCACGCGTCTTTCGAAACGTTCTCGTAGATGCGCTGGCCCAGTTCGCCCTTCCAGGGAACGCGATCCAGCCCCGGCAATTCTTTGCCGATCTTCACGCACTTCACCATGCGCGTGCCCGGCTTGACCGGCTCCGGCGCGGGGGGCTGCGAACCGCAACAATCGTTGGCCATGCTCTCCTCCTGGGGACCCAAACTCTGAACATACTGCAACTGGGCCAAAATTCCTAGCCCGCGCGCGGGCGGACTTGCGCCGGGAGCCCGATTTTGAGACAAAAGAACGGGTATTTCCCCGCGGGGCCCCAGGAGGCTGTGGTGGCACTTCCCACGCAGACGATCATTCCTGGAGTTCTGGAATCCGTTTTTCGCCGCGAATTCGAAGCGCTTCTCGCGGAAAACGTTCTCGCCCGGCTCTGGGCGAGAGATTCCACGCTCTGGCCGCCTCCTTCTGAAAAAAGCGCAACGACCGAGGAAGGGCTGAGCTGGCTGGACCTGCCGGTGCGCATGGGGACGAAGCTGCGGGAATTGGCGGAGTTTTCCGCGGAAATCGAGAAGGACGGTATCCACGACATCGTCAATCTCGGATTTGGCATTTCCCATATTGCCCCGGAAGTGGTTACGCTGGTTTTTCCAGCGCCAGCCGGACGCAGGTTCTTCGCGCTGGACAGCACCGATCCCGCTTCCGTTCGTGACGTAGCCGAGACCATCGATCTTCGGAAGACCCTGTTCCTCGTGGCCGGAAAATCGGGGAAGTCCCCCGACGCCCATATTCATTTTCTCTACTTTTTGGACCGCCTCAAGTCGGCTGGAGTGAAACGCCCGGGCAATCACTTCGCGGCCGTTGCGGAAGAACACTCATATCTGGATCAAATTGCCACGCAGTATGGGTTTCGAAAAAAGTTTCTGGACCCACCAGGGCTGGGAGTGCGTTATTCCGTCTTTTCCTATTTTGGGCTCGTGCGGGCGGCGCTGTGGGGACTGGACCTGCCGGCTTATCTTGCCGCGGGGGCCGCCATGCATCAGGCATGCGGTCCGGATTCCCCCCCGGATCAGAATCCGGCACTGGCTCTCGGTGCGCTGCTTGCCGCGGGAGTCATGGCCGGGCGCGACAAGCTGTTGCTTTTTGCGAGTCCGCGAATCGCCTGGCTCAGCCAGAGAATCGAACAGCTCATTGCGGCCGGCACAGGGAAGCAGGGAAGCGGAATCGTGCCTGTAGTGGGGGATTGCGAAATCGATGGGGATTCCATCGCTACGCGGGGCATCACGGCGCTTCTGCGCTTGCAAGAAGAAGGCTCTCCGGAACTCGAACGCCGCATGGCCAGCGCACGGGAATCCAGGCAGCCCTTCGTGGAGATTCTCCTCAACTCGCCTCTGGAAGTGGGAGCTGAATTTTACAAGTGGGAGGTAGCCACGGCGCTTGCGGCTTACCTGCTGGGCGTGGCGCCATTCGAAATCCCCGCTGTGCGGGAGAGTGAAGCGCGGACCACCGAGATGCTGGAGCGCGTGCAGACGAACCGCGGACTTCCGGCGGCGACGCCGCGCGTTTGTGAGAGCAGCCTTGAGCTTTACGCGGAAGGTGTGGCGCGCCAGCAGATTTCGACGCTCAGCCTGGTCGATGCCCTGCAGACCTTTTTCAAATTGCGCCAGCCGGGCTCCTACCTGGCGATCCTCAGCTTCCTCCCGAACGGTGCCCAGGTCGCCGAAAGCCTATGGGCTCTGCGCGGGCAGCTCTCCCGAACGCTGGACATTCCTGTCCTGCTTAGTTTCGGTCCGCGCTACCTTTATTCCCTCGGACAGATGTATAAAGACGGTCCGCCCAGCGGCCTGTTTCTGATGCTGACAGCGGCCCACGACCAGGATGTGCCCATTCCCGGGGCCGGCTATACCTTCGGGCAGTTGCAAATGGCCCAGGCGCTGGGCGATCTGGACTCGCTGGTGCGGCTGCAGCGGCCTGTCATCCGGCTGCATCTAACGCAGGGAGCCGAACAAGGGCTTGCGCAAGTGGAGAAAGTTGTGAACCGCGCCCTGACGCAGGCCCGGCGCGCCCAGGGATAGTCCGCGCGACCCGCTGAAATCAGCGCAGGAAAACGGGAACGCCTGGCCGGTTTTTCGTTTCCCGGAAGGGGCGCCCGCCGGCAAAAGGAAATGGACCATCTCGACTGAGATTACAACACTGTTCTGGGACATCGGTGGAGTTATCCTCACCAATGGGTGGGATGCTGTTTCGCGCCGGGAGGCAGCGGAGGTATTCCACTTGGACGGGGAGGACTTTCAGGAGCGCCACGAGCGGAGTTTCCCCGCCTTCGATAGCGGAGGGACAACTCTAAACGAATATCTCGATCAAACCCTGTTCTATCGTCCGCGTCCCTTCACTCGGGAAGAATTCACGGCCTTCATGTTTGCCCAGTCGAAGGAGTATCCCGAGAGCCGCGCAATCCTGGCCGCATTAGCGGCCACGGGGAACTATTTCATCGGTGCGATCAATAACGAGCCTCTGGAGCTGAACCAGTACCGCATCGAGACTTTTCAACTCCGGAAGGATTTCGTTGTATTCTTCAGCTCGTGTTTCATCGGCGTGCGCAAGCCCGATCCGGCCATTTTCCGGGTGGCGCTCCAGGCAAGCCAGCGCTCGCCCGAGGAATGCGTATTCATCGATGATCGTCCTCTCAACCTGGAAAGCCCGCGCCGCATGGGACTGAACGTGATTCACTATCAAAACCCCGGGCAGTTACGGACGGAATTGGCCGGGCTGGGCGTCGAGGTTCCGCACCGCTAAGCGCGGCAGCGCGCGGCATGCCCTGCTGCTGGAAAAGGGAGGGATCGTGATTCTGGCGGGCGATGTTGGCGGTACAAAGTGTAATCTCGCGCTGTTTGCGGAGAAGAACGACAAACTCACCCCCGTCTTGCAGAGGCGGTTTCCGAGCAAGGATTACGCGCAATTCGACAAGCTGGTTGCGGATTTTTCCAAGCAGGCGGCGGCGCACTGCGCCGGCGAACCCATCGTCGCGGCGGGTTTCGGGGTGGCCGGCCCGGTAGTGCACAACTGCGTTCATGCCACCAATCTGCCGTGGGTGGTGGACGGCTCCGCATTGCAGAAAACCTTCGGCTTCGAGCATGTCGTACTCCTGAACGACCTCGGCGCGACCGCGCACAGCCTCGCGCATCTTTCGCCGGAGGACTTCTGTATCCTCAACGCCGGGACCCCGGAGCCTGGAGGCACCAAGGCCCTGCTTGCGGCGGGCACCGGTCTCGGGCAGGCCATCCTTTTCTGGGATGGCGCGCGCTACCGCGTCGCCCCCAGCGAGGGAGGCCACAGCGACTTTGCGCCGCGCACCGACCAGCAGATCGAACTGCTCCGCTTCATGCGCCAGCGCTTTTCCCACGTTACCTGGGAGCTGATTCTTTCCGGGCGCGGCTTCAAGACAATTCACGAGTTTCTGAATTCGGGGGTGCGGCATCCATCCTTCGACGATCCAGCCGCCGACCCGGCGCCGGGCATCACCCGAAGGGGCCTCGAGAAGTCCTGTCCCGTTTGTGTCGCCACCGTGGATCTTTGGACCGCCATCTATGGCTGCGAAGCGGGCAATCTGGCGCTGAAGGTGCTCGCGCTCGGCGGCGTGTATGTGGCCGGCGGCATTGCCGCGAAGATCATCGAAAAAATCAAGGATGGGACGTTTTTGAAGAATTTCTGCGACCGGGAAGAGAAGTTTGACGAGATGATGCGAGATATTCCCGTTTCGGTCGTTCTCAATGAGGATGCGCCGCTGCTCGGCGCGGCCTACCAGGCCCTGGCGGCCGCCCGGAAGTAGCCGCGCAGGGGAAGGGAAGTGGCGGCCCGGAAAACCGGAGCGCCGCAAGCCTTTCCGTTTTCCCGAGTGCTTGCTAGGCTGTCCGCGTGAGCTTCCTGCGCCAAAAATTGGGGGAGTGGAAACCGGTCTCGCGCATCGCGGGCATCGCCTGGCTCTGCGTTTATGGCTTGTTTTTTCTTTATGCCGCCAACGACCGCAGCGGCTTCCTGTTTCTGGATTACGTGAACCTGCTGATCCACGAAGCTGGGCATATGTTTTTCGGCTGGGCCGGCTACACCGTCATGATTCTGGGCGGAACGCTCGGGGAACTGCTCGTGCCACTGCTCTGCGCCGCCTATTTTGCCTGGCAGCGCGAGACGACCGGCGCGGCCTTCTGCAGTTTCTGGTTCTTTGAGAATTTCCCCTACATCGGCACCTACATGGCGGACGCGCGCGCGGAGGCCCTGCCGCTGGTCGGCTCGGGTGAGCACGACTGGAACATCCTGTTCAGCCAGTGGGGACTCCTGCCGCAGGACCGCGCCATCGGCAGCTTCACCTCCGCCGTGGGCTGGGCGGGCATGCTGGGCACGGCGGCCTGGCTGGGGTGGCGCTTGTGGCAAAGCCCGCGTGGGGAACAGGGCGGGCCGGAGTTGTAACCCTCCGCGGGCGTATTCAAACCTTACATATCTTTGATAAACTAAGGTGATTTTACTCTTTTGCGGTTCGCCGCTATCGCACGTTTACCGGTGCGCGTCCGGGAGTCATTCATGAGCAGTGCCGTTACCACGCAAGTGAAAGAACTGCAGAATTACATCGGCGGGAGCTGGCAGCGCTCCAGCGCCGCCGAATATTCCAGTGTCACCAATCCGGCTACCGCCGAGATCCTCGCGCGCACCCCGCTTTCCACCGCCACCGACGTGGACGCCGCGGTGGAGGCAGCCGCCGCGGCCTTTCCGGCCTGGCGCCGCACGCCCCCCGGCGAACGCATCCAGTACCTTTTCAAGCTGAAAAACCTGCTCGAAGAGCACATCGACGAGCTGGCCAGGCTCATCACGCTGGAAAACGGCAAGACCTTCGCCGAAGGCAAGGCTGAGCTGCGCCGGGGCATCGAAAACGTGGAAGTAGCCTGCGGCATTCCCATGATGATGCAGGGTTACAACCTGGAAGACGTCACTCCCGGCGTGGACGAGACGCTCATCCGCCAGCCGCTCGGTGTCGTCGCGGCTATTACTCCTTTCAATTTTCCGGCGATGATTCCGTTCTGGTTTCTGCCCTATGCCATTGCCTGCGGCAATACTTTCGTGCTGAAAACTTCGGAGCGCGTGCCGCTCACGATGATCCGCGCCTACGAGCTCCTGGAAGAGACCGGCCTGCCCAAGGGGGTGGCCAATCTGGTGAATGGCGGGCGGAGCGTCGTGGACGCGCTGTGCGATCACCCGCAGGTGCGCGCCATCAGCTTCGTGGGCTCCACGCCGGTGGCCAAGCACGTCTACCTGCGCGCCGCGGCCAGCGGCAAGCGCATGCAGTGCCAGGGCGGAGCCAAGAACCATGTCATCGTCCTGCCCGACGCGGACATGGACCTGGCCAGGCAGATCATCAGTGACAGCGCCTTCGGCTGCGCGGGGCAGCGCTGCCTGGCCGTTTCCGTGGCCGTCACCATCGGTGAAGCGCAGAAGACGTTCCGCGACGCCATCGCGGATGCCGCCGCGGCCATCCGCATCGGCAGCGGCCTTGACGCCGGCGTGCAGATGGGGCCGGTCATTTCCAAAGAGAGCAAACAGCGCATCGAGTCGCTCATCGGCACGGGCGTGCAGGAAGGCGCCAAGCCGCTGGTGGACGGACGCAACGCCAAAGTCGCCGGCCACGAGGAAGGACATTTTCTGAAGCCCACGGTTCTCGACGGCCTTTCCGCGACCAGCAGCCTCGCGCACACGGAGATTTTCGGTCCGGTGCTGAGCTTGATCCATGCCAACTCCATGGACGAAGCGTTCGAATTCCTCCGCCGCAGCCCGTATGGCAACCAGGCGTCCCTGTTTACCGGCAGCGGCGCCGCCGCGCGGCGTTTCCGCTACGAAGCGCCCGCCGGAAACATCGGCATCAACATCGGCGTGGCCGCGCCCATGGCCTACTTCCCGTTCAGCGGCTGGAAGGAAAGCTTCTTCGGGATTCTGCACGGGCAGGGGCGCGACGCGGTGGAGTTCTACACCGAGTCCAAGGTCGTGATCGAGCGCTGGTCGCGACAAGAGACGCGCAAGTTCTAGCCAGCCGCCCAATGAGTGACGATTGTCTCTCTTTGAATGGTTTTCCACGGCGCGGATTCGGAGCCGGCGCGCGAACGCATTCGCCGCGCCGTGGCCTTCCGCGACGAAGTCCAGCAGGAGGATATTTTCCTCTGCGAATCCGTGCAGCGCGGGTTGCGCTCGGCGACGTATGACCGCGGGCGCTACTCCGTCAAGCGCGAGAACGGCATGCACCACTTCCACTCGCTGCTGAGCGAGTTCCTCGGACCGCGCTGAACCCGTGCCTTTTGCGGAAAAGCACTGCGACTGGGTGAAAGTTCTCAGCCGGAACGGGCCAAATCACCCACCCACGGCGTGAGGCCCTGCGCCGGCATTGTCTATCTACCGCAGGTTCAATCCTTTTCCGTACTGCCCGGTTCGGTACGCGGCATGCTCGAAATATTATGGGGAGTTATGGAATGATGGAGCAGCTGGTACGTACACCCGCGGCTTCTGCTTCCCATACGAACTCAGGAAAAGCCGACTCGCAGCACGAGTTGTCCTGCCTGCCTCTTTCTTTCCCAGATACTCCCCGAAGCGAGGGAGGTTGCCATGATCGAGACCACGGAAAGGAAGTCTGCCAGCTTGTTGCCGGTGCCCTTCGAGGAAATCGAAGATTGGCCGGCACGCATGCAGGAATTTTTTGACATGATCGCCCGCAGGCCGTTCGAGCTTCTGGAGACACGGCCGCGTATGTGGCGGGAGTTCGAAAGCTTTTTCCGGCCGGATGCGGAAGTGCTGCATCCCGTGCACGTCCGGCTGTTTGAGACTGACGAAGATCTGGTGCTCCACGCCGAAGTCCCGGGTTTCACCGAGAAGGATCTGAACGTCACGGTCGAGCCTGGCCGCATAATCATCGCGGGCAAGCGCGAGCACAAGGAAGAGAAGGAATTCAAGGAAACCAAGGGAGAGAAGAAGGAACTGACCCCTTACTACAAGGAACGGTACGTCAACCAGATCTATCGTTCCGTGAAACTGCCGATGGATATCCGGGCGGAAGGCGTGAAGGCCACGCTGAAGAACGGCATCCTGGAGCTCACACTGCCCAAGGTGGCCCCAGTGAAAAAGGTTCACGTGGAAGTGAAGACCGCATAAAAACCGGAAAACAGAGTGCTTCGAAGGGCGCAGTCAGGGGCTGCGCCCTTTTTCCTATAGGGTGTGTGTTTTTGTAGCCGCTCTCTTCAGAGGGCAGATTTTTCTTCGCGTCAAACGGAGCTGGTCCGCGGATAGCACTCGGCGATTTCCGGGGCCGCGCTCGTTCCGGAGGCCCGCTCCCCGCCGCTCTCCTCGGCGGGGAAGTGCGGGAGAGTGCGCGGCCAGGGTTTGCGGCGGCGGTAGTTGCGCGCCAGCTCGAGGAAGATGCCGATGTCGCGTTCCAGGTCGGACTGCGTCTCGTCGCAGTAGAAGTTGCGGATGGGGATCTCGGCGTGCTCCTTGCTGATCAGCGGGTAGATGGCCTCGCCGACGATTCCGTTCATGCACGTGAACGGGCTGATATCCACGATGCCGTCCACGCCCTTCTTGGCCAGGTAGATGCTCCGCCCGGCGTTTACCGTCATCTCCCCCAGCGCGCCGTCCGCGGGCAGATACGGCTCGGCAAGCTCCAGCACCTCGCCGATATCTTCCGGCTCTTCATAGCCGCGGAAATCTGCGGTGAAGAGCGCGCGCAGCTCCTCTTCGTCCTTGCGCTGGAAATGCGTGCGGATGGTTGAGCGGAGCATCTGCCCGGAAATCCGCTTGCCTTTCAGCTTGAGCACGCGCCGCTCGTCCGCATTCGTGTACCAGATCCACTCCGAGATGTCGCTCATCCATACTTCCGCGCCAAAGCGCTCCAGCAGGCGCACCAGCTCCTGGTTGCTGTAGATGTTCAGGCGGCAGTAGATCTCGCCCACCGCGCCGATCAGCGGCCGCTCCGGATCGAAGCGCACCGGCACCATGCGGAAGCGGCGGCGCGCCCGGCGCAGGCTCGCCTGCAGCTTGCGCATCTGCATCCCGTCGTTCGGCCAGGGAACTTCCAGGCAGCGGCAGACGTCCGCGACGCTGGCCTCGTGCGCCGCGTCAGCGTCGCCCGGCATCGTCTCGTACGGGCGTGTCTTCAACAGGCATTTCAGCAGCAGGTCTCCGGCGACAAGGGCGCGCCAGGCGCTGCGCGCGAACAGGTTGGAGGCCGGCCCGAAGTCGCTGTAGCCGGTCTCGCAGGTCGGGGCCAGGATGGTGACGCCCGAGTAGCCCAGGGTTGCGAACGTCGACTTCATCAGAGGAACGTACTGCCCGAAGCGGCAGGGTCCCTGGCCGGTGGCCATGAAAAAAGCCACTTTGTCCGGATCGGTTCCCGGCTGCTCCAGAATTTTCACGCAGTCGCCCATGGTGACCCGTGCGGG
Source organism: Terriglobia bacterium (assembly GCA_020072785.1). Classification (NCBI taxonomy): domain Bacteria; kingdom Pseudomonadati; phylum Acidobacteriota; class Terriglobia; species Terriglobia bacterium. The sequence goes on from JAIQGG010000002.1 coordinate 506,293, forward strand.
ATAGCATTCATCGCCGCAGGTGTGGCGCGCGCCCAGGGCACGCGTGCGTTCGTCCGACGGGGGAGTCGCTTCCGCATCCAGCCCCAGCGAGCGCAGCATGGCCGCAAAAATCTGCGTGCTGCCGTCGCTCATGCGCGGAATCCACACTTTCTTTCCGGCGAGGGGGTGGGATGCCGGGATTTGTCTTGGGTTTTTCAGTGGGCTGTTGCGCATCGCAGGATTCCTTTGCTGTCCAGATAGGCTTCGCAGCGCGTCAGGTAGCCGGCGTCGTTGCCGTGCCCGTCGAATTGCAGGACCAGATACGGCGCCTGGGCCACTTCGCGCAGGAAATGCTTGATGAAGGAGTCCGGGCCGCATTTGAAATTGGTGATGTAGATGATGTGCAGGCGCGGATTCCGGCGCGCCAGGTTCCCCGCGGCCAGGATGCGCCGCCCGGAGTTCCAGAACATGTTGGGGTGAAGAGTGTCGGTAGGCTGCGCGTCCAGCGGCAGGAAGTCCATCGGCAACACGTTCACGCCGTAATGATCGCGCAGCTTGCGCGGGATGTCGCAATTGCTGTTGCGGTCGTACAGGTTGTACGGCCGCCCCACGAGCAGCACGCCTGGTTCCCCGCTGCGCTCCAGCGTGTCCCAGGCCGCGCGGCCCGCCTCCAGCATCCTTTCCGAGAACTCCGCCTGCGCCGCATAGGCCGCTTCCACGGCGGCATCGCTGGCCCAGCGCCGCACGCCCAGCCGGGAGAAATATTCGCCGAGCTGCTTCTTGACGTGCCCGCGCCCTAGCCGGAAATAAAGCGTGGGCGCGAGGAAGCGTTCGGCCTGCGGCGCGAAGTCCGGCGCCGCACGGATGACGAAGGGCAGCGTTTGGTTCCACGGACAGAGGTGCGAGGCCACCTTGGTGTTCGGCGCTTCGTGGTCCAGTACGTTGGGCAGGAGAACGTAGTCGGCGGGCGCATAGTCCGCGCAGCCGTGCAGCAGAGCGTGCACATGGCCGTGCGCCAATTGCACCGGGTAACATGGCTCGGCCACGCTCAGCTCCGCGCTCTGCCGCTCCACCGGCCGGGAAACGACCACCGCAAAGCCCAGCTCTTCGAGGTAGCGCCGCCAAAACGGGAAGCGATCGTAGAAATACATCGCGCGGGGAATCCCGATGCGCACTCCGCGAACGGAACCAGGCCGCCGGCCGTTCTCTGCTTCGGGATGCCCGTCGTCCAGAAGGCGCTCGCGCAGGGCCAGCAAGTCTTCCAGGACCGGCTTGTGGCTGGTGCGCGTGCGTTTGCGGAACTTGTCCGAACACTTGTCGCCCCAGTAGGTCTTCTGCCCGTCCACCTTGATCTCTTTCATCTCGCAATAGTTGGAGCAGGCCTTGCAGGTGAACTCCCGGGTTTCGAAATGGGCCTGGTTCAGGTCGTAGCCGCGGAAAGTAGAGACGGAGTCAATGCGCGGACCCCCGCGCGCGGCACCGGCGGCTCCGGCCGAGGCGGCAACCGCTACGGCGCGCGGTTTTGCCCGGCAGACCTCCTGCGCGATCAGCGCCATGCCGATGGCTCCGATCACGCCGTTGTGCGGCGGCACGATGATGGGCTGGCCGAGGATTTGCGAGAAGGCCGCGGCCACGGCGTCGTTGTACGCCGTCCCGCCCTGAAAATAGATCACCTTGCCGATCTTGCGGTTGCGCACCACGCGATTGAGATAATTCAGGGCGATGGAGTAGGCCAGCCCCGCCGCCAGGTCCTCCAGCCGCGCGCCGCGCTGCATCCAGGCGGTGACGTCGCGCTCCATGAACACCGTGCAGCGCTCGCCGAGGTGCACCGGTGCGGCCGAAGCCAGCGCCAGCCGCGCGAACTCCTCCTTGATGGAGATGCCCATGCGCTCGGCCTGCTCCTCCAGAAACGAGCCGGTGCCCGCGGCGCAGGCTTCGTTCATCGCGAAGTCCACGACCACGCCGCGGTCGATGGAGATGAACTTGGAATCCTGCCCACCGATTTCGAAGATGGTGTCCACCGTGGCGTTGCGCTCTTCTTCGCGCACTTCACCCAGCGCGCGGCCGCGCACCAGCCGCTCGTGCACGTACAGCGCGCCGGTCTTGTGCGCGGTGATCTCATCGTTCACGGTGTCCGCGCCGACCAGTTCGCCGATCAGCTCCCGCCCGGAGCCCGTTGTGCCCACGCCGCAGATGGTGATGCGCGCGCCGAGCAGGCCGTCGATCTCGTGCAACCCTTCGTTCACTACTTCGATCGGCCGCCCTGCAGTGCGCAGGTAGATCTGGTGCAGCAGGCGCCCGTCTTCGTCCAGCACCGCGAGATTCGTGCTCACCGAGCCGATGTCGATCCCCAGATAGGCGGGAAGCCGCCCGCGGCCCGCTTCCGGCAGCGGCTCGGTGCGCGAAGCTTCGGGATGATCGCGCAGCAGCAGCACGCGCTGCATGGAAAGCGGCTCGAGCGGCGCGCTGGCCTCCGCCGTGGTGCTGTCTCCCCCTGCTGTATGCCTGCTCCACACGGTGGATGGCCTGCGGCTCTCCTCGTATTCCAGCAGCGCGCAGCCGAGCGCACCGAGCCACGCATACCACTCCGGCACGAAGAGCTCTTCCGGCGCCAGATGAAAGGCGTCGCGCAGGGCCTGCACTACCCCGGCGTTTTGCGAGACCGCGCCGATCAGCGCTACCCGCGGCACCACCGGCTTACCTTTCACGATGTTGCTCTTGAAATTCCGCGCCACCGCCTCGCACAGCCCTTTCAGCACCTCCCCGGTGCCGTAGCCGCGCTGCTGCGCGTGGATCATGTCCGACTTCGCGAAGACCGAGCAGCGCCCGGCAATCTGCGCCGCGCGCTTCGCTTCGCCCACCACTGCGCCGATCTCTTCCACGCGGTAGCGCAGCCGCGTCGCCTGCTGGTCGAGGAACGAGCCCGTGCCCGCAGCGCACTCTCCGCTCGTCGAATAGTCCACAATGCCCGCGGAAGCCGCGCCGTCCCCGTGGTTGCCGCCATTGCCGCTGGAGGCACCCACTCCACCCAGCCGCAGGTATTTGGAGCTTTCCCCGCCAATTTCGAACACCGTGCGCACGCCGGGATACAGCCGGGCCACGCTGCAGGCGATGGCCTTGAATTCGTTTTCCACGGGAGCGTGCGCCACGCGCGCGGCCAGCCGCGCACCCGAACCGGTCACACGGATGCCGCTCAGACGCGTACGCGGCACGCAACGGTAGATCGCCTGCAACGATTCGCTGACGCACTGCACCGGATTGCCCAGGGTGCGGCGATAGCTGGAGACGGCCAGGGACAATTCCGGAGCGTCCGCGGATTGGCCGGGGATGCTTTGGAATCCGCACCCCGCGGCCAGCAGTGCGCCGAGCAGGTCTGCATCTTCCGGCGGTGCGGCGGCGGCCCATTTGAGGCTGACGCTGCCGAGATCCAGTCCGAGGAAAATGCCCATCGCAGTGGCCTCACTTTCAGAAGTCGCAGCGTAATGGCATCAAGGTAGGTGGAGCGAATGGAAAATTATGAAATCCAGGTCCGGCCACGAGTCCCGGTACTAGGACTATGAATGCCCATAGAAGTAAGCAGCAACTTGTAGGCCAAAAGTTCTCTATGCGGAGAATCAATCCGTCTGCCTGCTGGTACCCCGATGATAGAAAGACGTGGTTTATTGCCCCAACGAAGCCCTCTGCGGGCTTTCTGGGCAGGCCCAAGACCGCATCCGCGTCGCGGCTGCGCCGAATTGCGCACGAGTGTGGCATTTGACTGATTCCAAACCGATTGACCCCAGGGGAACAATGCGCTCCCTGGAATCAAATCCCATCTGCCAGGCTTTTTGCTGTGCGCTGCGTCACAAAGGCTTCTATCTTCCTAATCGCTTCGGGCAGGGCGCGCCGCGCGGGTTCAGACAACTCTTGCGCCAGCGAGAAGGACTGCCCGCCAATGAGCAAGGCGAAGGCGCGGCGCGGCGTCCGGCCATAAAGCAAGCGCGCCAGTTCGAGTAGCGCCGCGGGATGCAGATGATGAGTTAGCGCTGCCGGAGCGGCGCGGGCCTCAGCGAGGGGCTCGAATGACACGGAACCCGGCTGTGCGCTGGCGGTGGCGTCCACAAAAATCACGCACTCGGCGTGGCTTACACGTTCCGCCATCTCCGGGGTCAATTGCTGGCAGGCCGCAACCTCGATCTCCGCAGACGAGAGCCTTTCTCTGACCGCTTCGGCGATCCACCAGCCTGCGGCATCGTCGCCGCGCAGCGGATTGCCGCACGCCAGAAGCAGCACGCGTTCCATCAATCCCGCCGCACTTCCTGGAGCAGCGCGCCATCCGGACCGACCAGCCGCACCACCAGGGGCATGGCGCCGGCCGCATGTGTCGAGCAGCTCAGGCAAGGATCGAACGTCCGGATAACCGCCTCCACGCGGTTCAGCATCCCTTCGGTCAATTTGTCGCCGCGCACATACTGTCTGGCCACCTGCAGGATGCCGCGGTTCATCGCCAGGTTGTTGTGGCCGGTGGCGATCACCAGGTTGGCCCAGGTGATCAGCCCCTGCTCGTTCACCCGGTAATGGTGCAGCAGCGTGCCGCGCGGGGCTTCCGCCACGCCCACGCCCTCGGCGTTGTTGAGTGCGGCGTTGGCGCGCACGTGCGGGCTGAGAATCTCCGGGTCGTCGAGAATGCTGCGGATGCTTTCGATGGCGTGCAGGATCTCGATGAGCCGCGCATAGTGATAGTGAAACGAACTGAGCACCGCCCCGCGCTCGATCTCCCGGAACTCCACCCACTCCTGCTCCGCCAGCGGCGTGCCGCAGCGCTCCGCGATGTTCAGCCGCGCCAGCGGGCCCACGCGGTACATCCCCCCGGGATAGCCCAGCGGCTTGTAGAAGGGAAACTTCAGAAAGGTGAAGGGCTCGACCGCTTCCTCGATGAACTCCGCGTAGCGCGCGGGATCGAGCTGATCCGCCACAATCGCGCCCTGCGCGTCGGTGAGCCGCAGCTTGCCATCGTAGTATTCCGCCTGGCCCTCTGCCGTGACCAGCCCCAGGAACAGGCTCGGGAAATTCGCGAACGTGCGGATCTCCTCGCGGTACTTTTCGATGTTCTGCTTGAACCACACCAGCGTCCTCTGCGCCGTTCCCAGTGCTTCCGGGATCATCGCCAGCATCCGCCCGTGCTTCTCTGCGGAGAGCGGCTCGCTCACACCCCCGGGGACCACCCAGCCCGGATGAATGCGTTTTCCGCCCAGCAGCTCGATGATCTGCTGCCCGAACTGGCGCAGGCGAATTCCGCTGCGGCCCAGTTCCGGATTGGCGCGCGCCACGCCCAAGATGTTACGCTCCGCGGGGTCCGCATCCATTCCCAGCAGAAGATCCGGGGAGGCGAGGTAAAAGAAGCTGAGCGCATGAGACTGGATCACCTGCGCGAGATTCAGAATCCGCCGCAGCTGCACCGCCGCGGGCGGAACGCGGATGGCCAGGAGCGCGTCGCAGGCCTTGGCCGAAGCGAGCAGGTGGCTCACAGGGCAGATGCCGCAAATGCGCGACATCAGGTTGGGCATTTCGTAGAATGGGCGCCCTTCGCAAAAGGTTTCGAAACCGCGCAGCTGCGTCACATGAAAATAAGCTTTCTGGACCACGCCGTGGTCGTCGGTCTGCAGCGTGATCTTCGCGTGCCCCTCGATTCGCGTCACCGGGTCGATGACAATCTTCTGCGCCATTCCGTTCTCCTATGCCCCGAACCGCGTCGCGCTGGTCACATCCGGCATGCGCCCCGCCAGAAGCTCGCGCAGCACGCTGTAGATGGTGTCCGCGGAAGGCGGGCAGCCGGGCACATAGACATCCACGGAAACCACTTCATGCACCGGCCGCACCTGCGGCAGCAGGTGCGGCACGCCCTGCCCCGAGATCCACAGCAGCGCCGCCGCGTCTCCATACGCGCGGTGCAGCACCTTGTCCGCGGCGAAGGGATTGCGCATCGCCGGCACGTTTCCGGTCACCGCGCAGTCGCCCAGGGAAACCAGCGTCCGCGTCCGCCCGCGGATCCGCCGGATCTTCTCCGCATCCGCATCGGTGCTCACCGCGCCTTCCACCAGCGTGATGTCCACATCCGCCGGAAAGGTCTTCAGGTCCACCAGCGGGCTATAGACCAACTCGCACTGTCCGGCGATCTCCAGCAGCCGTTCATCCATGTCCAGAATCGACATGTGGCAGCCGGAGCAGCCGTCCAGCCAGACGGTGGCCAGCTTCATCCTGTTCATCGCCTTCCATCCCGCATCAAGCTGAGGTACGTCAGAAACTCCGGGCTCTTCGGAAAGAGCGTGCCGACCTTGCTCTTTTCGAAGAGAGCGCCGGTGGGGCAGACCTGCACGCATTTCCCGCAGCTCGTGCACGTCTCCGAGGTTCCCCAGGGCTGATTCAGGTCGGTGATCACCTGGGAATCCCCGCCGCGGCCCATTACGTCCCAGGTGCGCGCGCCTTCGACCTCGCTGCAGACGCGCACGCAGCGCGTGCACAGGATGCAGCGGTTGTGGTCCTTCGAAAAGCGCTCATGGCTGGCATCCACCGACAGAGCGGGGAAGCGGTATGGGAATTGCACATGGTCCAGGCCATGCAACTGTGCCAGCGCCTGCAGCTCACAGGCGCCGTTGGCTACGCAAACGGCACACACGTGGTTGCGCTCGGCGAAAAGGAGTTCCAGAGTCATCCGGCGGTATTTCTCCAGCCGCTCGGAGTGCGTGGTCACCGTCATGCCTTCTTCCACGCGAGTGGCGCAAGCAGGCTGCAGCCGATGGCTGCCCTTAATCTCCACCAGGCACATGCGGCAGGCACCGACATCGCCCAGGCCGTCCAGATGGCAGAGCGTCGGAATCCAAACGCCGATTTCGCGCGCGGCCTCCAGAATCGTCTGGTCGGCGCGGGCGCTGACGTCCCGCTCATTAATGACCAGGGTTTTGACGTCCGCTGCAGGAGTCACGCACCCACCTCCGTGGCCGCTGCGCATTCGCAGACGCCGGCACGGCAGCGTTTCGCTTCGATGTGCTCGATATACTCGTCCTTGAAATAGCGCAGGGTGCTGAGAACGGGATTGGGGGCCGCCTGGCCCAGCCCGCAGAGGCTCGTCGCGCCCACCATGTCGCACAGGGAGATCAGCATCTCCAGGTCTTTGTGTGTGGCGCGCCCGTCGCAGATCCGCGTCAGCAGTTCATGCATTTGCGCGGTTCCCGCGCGGCACGGGATGCATTTCCCGCAGGACTCCGCCATGCAGAACTCCATGAAAAAGCGCGCCACGTTGACCATGCACGACGTGTCGTCCATCACCACCATCCCCCCGGAACCCATGATCGAGCCGAGCTCGCGGAGGGATTCGTAGTCCACCGGACGATCCAGAAACTGCTCCGGGATGCAGCCTCCAGAGGGGCCGCCGGTCTGCACCGCCTTGAACTTCCGCCCTTCGGGCACGCCGCCGCCGATCTCGAAGATGATTTCGCGCAGGGTCATGCCCATCGGCACTTCAATCAGGCCGTTGTGTTTCACTTTTCCGCTCAGGGCAAACACTTTGGTGCCCTTGCTCTTCGGCGTGCCCAGGGCCGCATACCAGTCCGCGCCACGACGGAGAATGGCCGGCACGCTGGCAAAGGTTTCCACGTTATTGATCAGCGTGGGCATGCCCCAGATGCCGGACTGCGCCGGGTACGGCGGGCGCGGCCGCGGCGTGCCGCGCTTCCCCTCGATGGAGGCCATGAGCGCGGTTTCCTCGCCGCAGACATACGCTCCCCCGCCGACCCGCAATTCGATGTCGATGCTGAATGCGGTGTCGCAAATATTGCTTCCCAGAAGGCCGAACTGCCGGGCCTCGCGGATGGCCGTTTCCAGACGGTTCAGGGCCAGCGGATACTCCGCGCGAACGTACAGGTATCCGCGGCTCGCACCCACGGCGTATCCCGCGATGATCATTCCTTCCAACACCCGCTGCGGATCGCTTTCGAGCACGCTGCGATCCATGAATGCGCCCGGGTCGCCTTCGTCCCCATTGCAGACGACGTACTTTACGCCGCTGCCTGTCTTTGCCACCGTCCCCCACTTCAGCCCGGTGGGGTAGCCTGCTCCGCCACGCCCGCGCAAGCCGCTGCGCGAAATCTCCTGAATCACCGCGGCCGGCGTCATCTCCGTGAGCGCGCGCATCATTCCTTTGTAGCCGTCCGCCGCGATGTATTCCTCGATTTTTTCCGGATCCAGCCTTCCGGAGTTTTCCGTCACGATGTGGACTTGCCGCTGGAAAAAAGCCTGGTCGCGCGAGCACTGCAGCCGCCGCACCGGCTCGCCCCCGGCGCTCCGGGCGACCGCCGGAGCATCCTCCGGCTTCACATTGCAGTACAGAACGCCATCGGGTTCCACGCTGACAAGTGGACCCGCTGAGCACAATCCCATACAGCCCGTTCCCCGCACCCGGCAGGACGCGCCCGCCTCTTTCGCTTCCTTTTCCAGCGCTTCCTTCAGCGCGTCGCTGTGCTGCGAGAGACAGCCCGCGGCCAGGCAGACGTTCACCTCGTGGCCGCCTTCCGCCCGCGCTCTTTTCGCGCCCGCCGCAATACGTTCCAGCCCTTCACGCGTCATGGGCCAGCCACCTCTCCAGGCGTTCCTGCACTTCGTTCGCCGTGGCTTCGCGGGTCACCTCACCGTCGAAAATCGCGACCGGCGCCAGGCTGCACGAGCCCATGCAGCGTTCGGCACGCAGGGAAGCGCTGCCATCAGGCGTCGCTTCCCCCGGTTTCATGCCGAGAATCTTTTTCGCCCGCGCCAGCAGTTGGGCTGCGCCCTTGATATAGCAAGCCGTGCCCATGCACACGTGACACGTGTGCTTGGCGGGGGGCTGCAGGCTGAAGAAGTGATAAAAAGTGGCTACGCCGTAGGCCTGACTGAGGGGGACACGCAGGGAGTTGGCGACGAACTTCAGAGATTCTTCGTCCAGATATCCGAACAATTCCTGGACGGTGTGCAGCGTTTCGATCAACGCATCGCGCGCGTGCCCATGGCGCCGCATGGTGCCGTTCACGATCTGCCAGCGCTGGTCGTCCGAGGGCAGTGGCGGTGGTGCCACGTGGACGCTCATCGGCCCCTCCTTCTCGCTCCCTTTCCGCGAAGCAGGCGCTTCACTTGAGAGGCGAGTCTCATGCGCGTAGAGCAACAGTTCACTACGCGCGGCCGGGATTGCTACTCTGCGGTTAACAACAGGAAGGGCGAAGGGTTCGTTCCCGGCTCCGTACTCCCAGTCCGCCCGGGGTGGCGAGCTCGCTAGGATACGTCTTAATTATAGCGCGCATTGGCCGCGCCCGGCGCAGGCTTTCTTTGGAGGCGGGCTAATGCGCTGGAGGGGGTGCCGGCGCGGCGGTCGGGGCGACGGGGGCTTTGCGGCGGCGGTGAAAAAGTGTGCGCCGGATGTCCGGATAGAACTCGCGCAGCATATTGTATCCGCTGGTGTACGCGAGCCCCACGCCCCAACTCCGGAAGACCCTGCCAGCCGAGCGGTCCTGGCGCGGGTAATATGCCGTGGAAATCGAGCCGGAGATGAGCTGCCCGAGCACCTGCGGGGTGTTGAAGGTTGCTCCGCCGGAATCCCGCCGCGTGATGAACGTGCGCCCCGCCGCATACCACATGCGCCCGCCCAGCGAGCCCTTGCCGCGCCGAAAATAGCGCGGATCTTCCTTCAGGACGGCCGGGAGCACGCCGACGATGAACAGGCTCGAAGTAGCTTGGTCGCCTTCCGCGGCCAGGAAGCGCTTGCCGTAGGCGTCCCAGCCCTGGCCGTAGTGCGGCGAGCCGTTGAAGGCCTGCTGCATGCCGGCCTGAAACGCATTTCCCACATGCGCACTGAAGTCGGACATCTGGTGCCAGGCCAGGACATATTTCTGCCGGGCAGTGAGGGGGTGCTGCTTGCCGGGAACGTCGTTCGCAGTCGTGTAGTTGGGGATGATCCCGAAGATATGCGTGGGATTTTCCTCATGCTGCGGCGGGTTCGCCGCCGGCGCTTCGCCGGACTTCGCTGGCGGCTCCTGTTTCTTTGCTGCGGGCTCCTGACTCTGGCCCGGCTGCACAGGAGCCTGCGCGCCAGCCTGTGCCGCCGCAACCAGGAGAAGAATCGCGATCGCGGCCTGCGGTATCCCTGAACGCTTCAAAATTCCTCCGGGGCAGTTAGCGCCAAGTGTTTTGAGTTGCGTACTTCAAGCGGGTCATTCTACTCGAAGCGAGCCGCGAAACTGAATGTGAAGCTGGCGCAGACGGTAATCCTTCCCATACCAGCCATTTTTCCAAGAAGCACGAGCATTTCCATTCGCTTAGGCCGTAGTGTGGCATAGACCGCTGCGAAAGGGCCATTTGGCGCAGTGGAAGTCCCCGAGAGAGCCCTCACCGCTAGCATCCTCTTGCTTATCTGTAACATAGCCTAAGGGGGCTGTGGCATGAGAGTTGCCCCATATCTCTGCAGGTTGACGGTGCATTCGCCCTATAGCCTGCGCCATAGAAAGGCACCGGAGGCCTAAAGGACTGTACCTTTTTGACCGATGAAAGATAGGGAGAGTTTTCTATGAAAGCTTATCGAGATGTTGCTACCCTGGCCAGTCTCCAGGTGATCTGTTTTCTTCTGCTCACCTATCTGGAACCTGACTTTTTCCTCCTGCACCTCTATCAGACCATCATCTACATGGCCATCCTGCTCATGCTCTTCTACATGGAGGACCGTTGGGCATATATGATCGGCATGCTGGCTCCGGCCGCGTGGCTGGTCATGGCCTTTGCCACGGGCCTGCTTGGCGGGGCCTTGCGCCAGCTCTTCCGTCTGGCGCAGAGGCAGTGGCCCAGCAATCAAGTAAGCCTGCTCGCCGCCTTCACCGCGCTCCTGGCCGTGGCGATGTTCGGCGTCTGTGCCTACCACTGGAAGCGCTCCTTTGCCGGTCTGGGCAAAGGCCTGAGCACCTTCCTGGTGAGTTTCGGCGTCGTGATCGTCTACTACGGCATTTTGGTGGTCTGGTTCTGGCAGATGATTCCCAATCCCGCCGCGAAGGGCTAGCCCCCCAGCCGCTTCTTCGCAGGACCACGCGGAGAGGGAAAGCAGTCCGGGCGGAGGTTTCAGATGCGAGGCTACCTCCGCCCGGAACTGCACCCGCATTCGGGCTTGTGCAGCCCCCCCCACGCAGGTGAGATTCTTCCTATTTCCGCATCCCCTTGAAATCGGATAGCATCTCTGCGCCCCACCGGAGGCGCATCGTGAAGGCCGCAATCCTGCACGACTACAATCAGCCGCTCCGCATCGAGGACGTCCCCCGGCCCGAATGCGCCGCGGACGAAGTGCTGATTCAGGTCGAAGCCTGCGGCGTCTGCCACTCCGATCTGCATCTCGCCGAGGGCGGCTGGCCGCAACTGCTCAGCGCGGTCACCGTGAAGATGCCGCTGATTATGGGCCATGAAGCCGTCGGCCGCGTGGTGGAGAAGGGGCGCGACGTCGCGCAGGTCGCGCTTGGCGACCGCGTGGGCGTGGCCTGGATCTACTGGAGCTGCGGCCAGTGCCGGCTCTGCAAGGAAGGCCTGGAGAATCTCTGCCCGCGCCAGATCATCACCGGCGTCACCGTCGATGGCGGCTACGCGGAGTTCGTCAAGGCCAAGGCCAGCCATGTCACCAGGGTTCCTGAAACTCTTTCTGCGCAGGAGGCGGCCCCGCTGTTTTGCGCCGGTCTGACCGTCTATCGCGCCAGCAAGAAGGCGGGCATCCGCCCAGGCCAGCGCGTGGCCGTCTTCGGCATCGGCGGGCTCGGCCACCTGGCCGTGCAAGTCGCGAAAAGTTTTCAGGCCGAGGTGATCGGCATCGATGTCACGGAGGAAAAGCTGGCCTTGGCGCGATCTCTCGGCGCGGACCACGTGCTGAATGCCGCGGCCGGCGATTTTGCGGCGCAGCTCAAGAAAGTGGGCGGTCCGCACATCGCTCTGGTCACCTCGGCCGCCAAAGCCGCCTACGACCTGGCCTTTTCCTCGCTCCGCCCGGACGGCACCCTGGCCGTCATCGGCCTGCCCGCCGAAGATCTCACGTTTCCGACCATCGTCATGGTGGCCCGCGAGACGCGCATCGTGGCCTCGTCGGTGGGCACGCGTGCCGACTTGCGCGAACTGCTCGATTTGGCAGCCGCCGGAAAAGTCCGCTGCCGCAGCGAAGCCCGCCCCCTCGCGCAAATCAACCAGGTCTTCGACGACATGCGCCACGGCCGCATCCTCGGCCGCGTCGTTGTCCGCGCCTGAGCCACCGCGTCGGGGTGCGTTTATTGGAAAGGGAATTCGCTGTTTCGGGAGAGGGCACCTTGGATACTTCGACGAATATCAAATGGATCGCACTCTGCGCCTCTACGTTCCTTCTGCTTCTGCCCGCACGCGCTGCGGCGCAGGCCAAACCCGCCGCCGAGCTGCGTCCCCGTGCCCGCGATCTGGGCATCCGCCCCGGCGTCCTCGATCCCGGCCCGCTCAACGCCATCACCGACGTGCCTGGCGTGCGCGTCGGCCAGGTGACCGTCACCGAGGGCGACAGCGTCCGCACCGGCGTCACTGCCATCCTCCCGCATCCCGGCAATCTCTTCCGCGAAAAAGTGGCTGCGGCGGTTTACGTCTACAACGCCTTCGGAAAACTAGTCGGCTCGACGCAGGTGCAGGAGCTCGGCCAGCTCGAAACGCCCATCCTTCTCACCAACACCCTCAGCGTCTGGGACGCCGCCGCGGCCATGACCAGCTGGATGCTCGCCCGCCCCGGCAACGAAGAGGTGCGCAGCATCAATCCCGTCGTTGGCGAAACCAACGACGGCTGGCTCAACGACATCCGCGGCCGCCACGTGAAGCCCGAACACGTCCGCCAGGCCCTTGAAAGCGCCCGCGACGGCGCAGTCGAGGAAGGCTCGGTTGGCGCCGGCGCGGGCACCATGGCCTTCGGCTGGAAGGGGGGCATCGGCACCAGTTCGCGCCGCATCGCGGCCGCAAAGAGCAGCTATACCGTCGGCGTGCTGGTGCAGACCAACTTCGGCGGCTCGTTCACCATCGACGGCGTCCCCGTCTGGCGCGAACTCCAGCCGCCGCAGGAGCGCGCGGCATTGCACCGCTCTTCAGAACAGCCCGCAAAGTCCGGCGATGGCTCCTGCATGATCGTCGTGGCCACCGACGCGCCCCTCGACGCCCGCCAGCTCCGTCGCCTCGCGGCCCGCGCCGTCTTCGGCATGGCCCGCGCCGGTTCTTCCGGCAGCAACGGCAGCGGCGACTTCGTTATCGCCTTCTCCACCACGAACCGCATCGCCACGGACGCTGTATCCCAGCCCATTACGCTTCTCCGCGACGACGACCTCTCCCCGCTCTTCGAAGCCGCCATCGAAGCCACCGAGGAAGCCATCGACAACTCCCTTCTCCGTGCCACCACAGTGCGCGGCCGCGATGGCCACACCGCCGAAGCTCTCCCCATCGCCAGAGTTCGCGAACTCCTACCCCGACACCCGCGGTAGCCTCGAAACGGGCTTCCGCGCGAGCCGTGTTTGTATTGCTCTGCGCCGTCCTTCATAATCCATTTAGAATGAGGAATTGCCTGGCCGAGCAGGGCGTTTCGTCGATCTTTCGGCAGGCTCCCGCATTCGCGCCGTTCATGAGCAAGCCAGCAACATCGGCCCGTGATTTGCGCATCGACCTGGCATCCAAGCGGGAGAGCGAGCTCTTCAAATGGTTTCTGGCGTGTCTGCTCTTCGGCAAACCAATTCAGGCGGAGATTGCCGGACAGGCCTGCCAGGCGCTTGTGGCTGCGGGATTGACCAGTCCCGGCGCGATTCTCCGCGCCGGTTGGGACAAACTTGTGTTCCTGCTGGATCAGGCGCACTACGTCCGGTACGACTTTTCCACGGCGACTAAACTTCTGGAGGTCTGCCGGGAGCTGCAGCGCCGTTACGGCACTCTGACCAATCTCCTGGCGCAGGCAAAGACCGCAGCGGATCTCTTGCACAAGCTGCAGGAGTTCAAGCACATCGGTCCGGTCACCGCGCGCATTTTCCTGCGCGAAGTCCGTCCCATCTGGTATCCGCGGTCCGCACCGCCCAGGAAGAAATAGACTTGACGGCCGCGGGACGTATCCGGCACGGCCCGGCTCAAGATCAATGTGAGTGGCACCTCGCGTATGGACTTCTCGGCTCTTCTCTGTTATCACTTTTCCCTGGCGGCGCGGCCTGCAGGAGTGGAGGGTGTCTCTTTCCGCGCGGAGTGAGCGCAGGAGTGAGGACCGTAACTTCCTCTCGACTGTTTTGCCCGAAGACGATCGAGGCTTCCTGTGCAGGAAGCCAAAATATGGAGGGTCCATGTTCGAGGCACCGAAGGAACAGCAGCAAGATAGTTCGAAATCGCTTTGGATCGGCGTGGCGGTGGTCGTAGCCGTCCTAGCCGGCGGAGCGCTGTTTTATATGTCCCAGCATGGCGGTAAGGCTCCGGCGGCCACGGCGCCCGTTGCGGCCACGGGCCCTGCCGATCCGGTGCACGATTTGAAGATCCAGCGCGCCACCATGGACAAGGATCCCACCGGAACCGTCGCCGTGTGGCTGGTGAGCATCGAAAACCGCTCCTCTTCCTATGCCTACAGCAATATCCAGTACGAGACGACTTACATCGGCGCCGACAGCAAGCCTATCCTGGTCAACCAGGGCACCATCCCCATCACGATCGGCCCCGGCGAAGAACTAAACCGCGAAGTTCGCGACGCCCTCTACCCCAACGGCACCGCTTGGTTCAAGTTCAAGATTACTGGCGCGAAAGCCACCGCGCAGTAGTAGACCGACTCCGCTTCCCAACGCAGGTGCAAGGATTGCGGGATGGCCGCAAACCTCCGGAACCTGCTCTCGGTACCGGCAGGCAGCCCATCATCTATTCGTGCGTTCCAGGATAGACACTGAGCCGCGCACCGGAAGCTCCCGGTTCCACCAGCCAGACGTGGCGGCCCCGGAAATAGTTCAGCAGCGGCTCGATCGCCACACCGGGAATCTCCCGCGCCCATACCACCCGGGCCTGATCGATCTCCGCATGGTTGTAAACCCACTCGCCCCCGCTGCTCTCCGGCGAATAGCGCACGATGGCCAGGTGCTGCCCGGGAAGAGCCTCGAGCTGGGCCTCGATCCGTGCCCGGGCCCAGTTGCCCGGCGTTCCCCAGACTCCCGCTGGCGCGACCAGCGAGCTGGCCCGCGGATTGCTCCTTGCCTCGCCGACGTACACTAGATTCATGGCCACCGCAAAAAGCACCAGAACCCGCGTCACCCCAATCCCCGCCGGCTGGCCGCGGAATTTCCATAGGCGCACGTGCCGCAGAGCCAGGATCACCAGCGCAAACAGAGTGGCGGTTAATGGCGCCGCATAGTGTGGTTCAAACCAGACGATCGTCATCATGCCCGCGAAACAGAAGAGAAACTGCCACACCAGGAAGCGGTATTTTCGCTCCTGCAGCAGCCACGGCAGCGCCAGGAACGGGATGCACAGTTCCGGCCACAGGAAAAAATAGCCGAACTTCGCCACGCGCCACTGCACCGCGAACCGCATCCGTGACCAGTATTCCCGCGCCCACTGATTGTAGAAATAGTCCATCTGCGGGTTCTCGTAATGGCGGGGAGCCTGCAAGCTCTGCCACGCAAACGGGGGCGTGCTCATATATGTGCGCTCGTTCAGCACATACGGGAAGAGAAGCGGGTTGCCTGTGCCCCGCCAGTTGTAATAGCCGAGGAACGCGCCCGTCAGGAACAGCACCGCGCACAGCGGCAGCACAACTCGTGCCAGCACGGCACGCCCAGTCGCGGTTCCTCGCCGTGACAACTGCACCGCCAGGAACACTGCGGCGGGAAGACACAGGAGAAGTCCTTCCAACGGACGGCTGTTGGCAAGGATGGCTGCGCCCACTCCCAACAGCAAGGCATCGCCGATGCGCAGCCGCCGCACAATTCGCGGCAGGGCCCCCATCACCAGCGCTCCCCCTGCAGCCGGGACCGCTCCTCCCCAGTAGCTGTTTATCCAGTAGCTGAAGATTCCCAGCCGCAGGAATACCAGCACCGCACCGAGAAAAGCCCATCGCGCCGGCATCCATCCTTGCAGCATCCACAGCAGCGCTCCGCACATCAACGCCACGCTCAGCACCACGCCAATCCACGGATGCCCGCACAATTGCCCCACCGCCAGCAGCGCGCCCTGCGCCGGCGGGTATTTCGACATGTACGTCGGCTGCTGGTTCACATGAAACGTATCGAAAAATCTCCACATCGCGTGTGGGGGATTGCTCAGCCGCCCGTGCGCGAACGTATCTCCGGCCAGCAGGTAGCTAAATTCGTCGTGCACCGCGGGGACGGGCGCAGGGCTGACGCTGAGAAGGCTGATCCGTACCAGCGGCACCGCAAGTACAATCGCGAGAATCGCCAGTCCTTTTCTCCGGGCCAGGTTTGCCCCTATTCTCTCGATCGCGCGCAGCGTGCGCCCGCCGAAATCCGGGACCCAGCAGGCTGCTGCGAGGCAGCCCAGCAAGGCCAGGTCAAGCACCAGATCGAGTCGAGAGAAATAACGAAACATTCTTTTTGTTCGTTCCCCGGGAGCTGCAGAACTGCAACATCAGATCGCGGTGGAAAATCTGCGTTGGAATGTGGTATCACCAATTCCGTCTGAATGCCAGATGTTCATGGTGGTTTGACGGCGGCCTTCCTGATGCCCATACTGACTTTTCTCGATTTCCTTTTCGCAGCAGCGAGTCCACCGGATAGGGAACAGACAGTTGCTTGCGTCCGGGGGCACATACACAGGTGACAGCGATCGACGGCAAAGCCAGCAGTTTTTTCACGCACTTGGCGGGCAGGATTCACTCGCGCCTGATTTTTGACCGGCGCAGAAACGTTCTGGCGCGGCGACTCGCCGCCCTACTTCCCCCCGGCAGCCGTCTTCTGGATGTGGGCTGCGGCGACGGTTCTCTGGGGGCGCTGCTCCGCAGCCTGGTCCCCGGCTTGCACGTGGAGGGCGTCGAAGTCCATGCTCGCCCGGACTGCGCCGTTCCTTTCCAGCTCTTCGACGGCCGGCATCTGCCTTTTCCCGACAACTCTTTCGACGTCTGCCTTTTCGTCGATGTTCTTCATCATTCGCCGGCGCCGGTCACCATCCTGCAGGATGCCTGCCGGGTCAGCCGCAAATTCGTTCTCATCAAGGACCATCTTTCGGAATCTCGCTTCGACGACTGGACCCTGCGCCTTATGGATTGGGTGGGGAATGCGCCCCACGGCGTGTCCCTCCCCTATAACTACTTCTCGCGCGCGCAGTGGGACGGCGCCTTTCACCAGTCCTCCCTAGTGCCGGGTTCCACGCAGACGCACCTGGATCTTTACCCGCCCCCTCTTTCCTGGCTCTTCGGCAGAGGCTTGCACTTCATTTCACTTTTGGAAAAGAAAGACGGGTAGCGGCGCGCAGCGCCGCCCGTTCTACGCCCACCGGCGGAAAAAGAGCGCCTGCCGCGCAATCGCCTCGGTCCTCTCCGCCAGTGCCGCGAGCTGCTGCTCGCTCAGCGGCGTGAACTCGCGCGCCAGTTTCACGTTTTCTTCCAGCTGCGCTACGCTATCGCACCCGATGATTACCGTGCTTACCGGCAGCGAAAGAACGTAGTACAGCGCTTCCTTCATCGTCAGCGTCCCAGGCCCCTTGGCCGGGCCCTCGAAGGGCGAGTACCCGCCCGGGTGCGGCTTCCACGCGGTCAGGATGCGCCCCCGCGCCGGTATCTTCATGCCGATAATGCCCATCTTCCTGTCCACGGCCATGGGCAGGAGTTTCTCCATAAAGCTGAGGTGGTGTTTGTCCGCGGCGTTTAGCGCCAGCAGGATCTGGTCGAAAGGGAAGCGGCGCAAGCATTCCATCAGCAGCTCCGGGTCCGTGTGCCCCGTCACGCCCAGGTAGCGCACCAGCTTCTGTTCGCGCGCCTGTTGTAGCGCCTCGATCGCCCCGCCCTTCGCGAAAATACGGTCTACATCGTCCTGCGTGGTCACGTGGTGCAGTTGCCAGGCGTCGAGGTGATCGGTGTTCAGCAGTTTCAGCGATTCTTCCAGCAGCCGCAACGACCCGTCGCGCGTGCGCTCGTGCGTCTTGCTGGCCAGATATGTCTGGTTGCGCCGCCGCTTCATCACCTGCCCGATGTAGCGCTGGCTCCAGCGTTCGCTGCCGCCGTACTGCGCGGCCGTGTCGATGTAGTTCACGCCCAGGTCCAGTGCGCGCTCCACGATGGCTACGGCCGTCTCTTCGTTGTGCGGCTCCTCGATCGCCGCCTGCCCACCCAGGCTGAAAATTCCCGTGCGGTAGCCCGTACGTCCCAGGTTGCGTGTGGGCATGGCCTCCGCCGTAGCCGGGTTGTCGGGAAATGCCGGCGGCGCCGGTGCCGCGCTTGCCCCCTTGTCCAGAAGTCCCTGCGCAACAATGCCCGCGGTCACCGCCCCGCTTTTTTTGAGGAAATCCCGCCGCGATGATCCAGTTTTTTCTTCGGAGTTGTCTTGCATGACGGACCTCCAGCCAGCACAACGAGGAAGAAGTAACGCGCCCGGAAAAATTCAAGCCCTGACCCTCTCCTGCGCAGGAATCCCGGGGCACTGTGCACAGGATAAGACGTGTCGGTATGCGTTGCAAATGCAATATGCATGATTCCCTGCGCCCGGCCCATGCGACCCCATCTAAACGGGCAGCCGCTGCAGGATCCGCTACCGTCCTGAGAGGGCCGCGGGCCGTTGCAACGACAGTTTCGAGCACCTCTGCGCCCGCGCGTCCGGAACGGCATGCTCGCTCGGTTGGATGCAGCGGACCGATACGCCGACAGGGGGCATGGGGAAGTTTTCGATAGACTGTTTTCACGCTGGGAGTGTAGCATCGTGCTATGAAGTGCACCGTCGCGGGCTGTTCGCAAGAAGCGCCTCGGCAATGTGTCGAGTGCTCCCGATACTTCTGCGACAATCACATTGAGATATGCAGCTGGTGCCAGGCATTCGTGTGCTTAGAGTGCCGGGACGAGCACGATTCCAATAATCCTCTGCACGAGGAAGGCGCGCCGGGCTCCTGAGCGCAAGCGTTAGCGGACGTAAGTTTCTCCCCCTTTGCTCCCCAAAGCGTTAGGCGAGTCCGCCCGGTCAGCTCGCGGATGACCAGGGGATTTCCCGACGATTATCGGTTTACGCCCCCAAAGTTCTAGCGAACAAAATTCAGAAGATTTTCTCTCACGCCCGCTGGTACACAATCCCTATCCGGTCAAGTCCCTACACCAAAACTGGACTTCAGACCAGTAGTTTGAAATCGGTGGATTGCATATCCTGACCACAGAAATGTAGAGAGCACTGAACCCCACGCCCCCGGCCCCTTGTGGTTCCGCTCCTAGTTCGAATCCGAAAGATAAGGAAGCGCATGCACAAAAAGGGATTGGTGTGTTCCGGAGTTTTGATTTTCCTGATGGGTTGCGGTCTTTTTGCTTCGCCGGCAGTGGCGGGCGTCGGAGTCAGTCCCTCTTCCTGGAATTTCGGCTCAGTAACTGTCAATTCCTTGAGCTCCCCGGCTGTCCTCGTACTGACCAACAACGGAAATCGAAACGTATCGATCCAGCAAGTCTCGAGCACCCTCGCGCAATTCATCGTGGCAGGCCCGTCTCTGCCGCTCACTCTGCAGGGCAAGCAAAGCGTTTCCTTCCAAGTGTTCTTTCAGCCAAATGCGGCGACTTTGTTTTCCGCAAACATTGTCTTCACGATGGGCCGTCGCTCTGGCGGCACACTGGCGGTGCCAGTCACCGGGACGGGTGTCGCTTTGACTGCCTCCTCCGGGACGTCGAGCCCGACCTATTTGCTTACGCCAAGTGCGAGCAGTCTGAGTTTCGGGAATATCCTCGTCGGTAACTCCGCTTCTCAAACCGTCACATTGACAAACACCGGAAACTCCAGCGTGAGCATTTCGCAGATTAGCGTGAGTGGGACCGGCTTCGCCGTTAGCGGAGCCACCCCGCCCGTTACCCTGTCGGCCGGCCAGAGCGTTTCGCTGCTTGTCGGATTTTCTCCCAGCCTGGCGGGGGCCTCGACCGGAAGTGTGACCGTCGTGAGCAATGCGAGCAACTCGCCTGCAACGATCTCGCTAGCCGGCACCGGTGTGCAGCCCCAGATCTCCGTTGTCCCCACAAGCGTTGATTTCGGCAATGTCACGGTCGGCATGACCAACACGCAATCAGTAACCGTGAGCAATCCCGGCAGCGCCAATCTGAGCATCACGCAAGCGACGGTTAGCGGCACCGGCTTCGCGTTGAGCGGAGTAACTTTGCCCCTTACACTGGTGCCGGGCAGTTCCGCTGTTTTGACCGTGAGCTTCACGCCGGCTTCGGCCAGCAGCACCACGGGTGCTTTAACGCTGGTCAGTAATGCGCCGAATTCGCCTCTCAGTGTCATGCTTTCCGGCACGGGCGTGTCCCAGGTTCTGCAGCTTTCGGCGAGTCCGACTGCGTTGAGTTTTGGCAGCGTCACCATCGGCAGCAGCGGAACGCAAACTGTAACGGTCACAAATACAGGAAACTCCGCGGTGACCGTCTCTCAGATCAGCGTGGCCGGCACAGGCTTCAGCTACAGTGGCCTTGCGCTGCCCATCACTCTCTCTGCCGGACAGTCAACAAGCTTCAACGTGACATTTGCCCCGGCCACGTCCGGCAGCCTGACCGGTACGGCCACTGTAGTCAGCAACGCGACCAATTCACCCACAACGATCCCGCTCTCTGGTTCGGGCGCCGCTCTAGCGACCCATTCGGTCAATCTTTCCTGGTCGGCTGGCACGTATTCCGTGGTGGGCTTCAATATTTACCGCGGCACGCAGGCAGGCGGGCCATACACTAGACTGAACTCCAGTCTGGAGACCTCCATGACCTATTCGGACACGAATGTCCTCTCGGGGCTGACCTACTACTATGTGACCACGGACGTGGATTCCTCCGGGGTCGAGAGTCTCTATTCAAACGAAGCCTTCGCAACAATTCCGTAATCGCAGTACTCGGAGAAAGTTGGCCGGCCAGTTCCACCTGCGGTGGAGCTGGCCGGGATAGGACGGCTGTCTGCGGGCAGCCGTGAGGTGGGCTTGACGCTGACAACAGCACGAAAGTTACCTGCACGCGGTTCCTGGCGCCGCGCGCCAGCGCTCCTTGGCCGATATATCGTAATACGATAGACGGTCCTCGGTGTCTTCCCGCACCGGACATCGCGTTTCCCCCCGTTTGCATCTCATAAAAACGAGCGTTCCCTCTATGGCTTGCGCTGGCCGGGTGAGGAGTATAGCTTGAGCGGGTAGAAAAACCGGGCTACCGGAAGTCGTGCGCTTCGGAGCCCGCAAGCCTTCGTATTTCCGGGAAGGAGCTTTCTCTCACATGCAGCTTGGAATGATAGGTCTCGGCCGGATGGGCTCGAACATGGTGCGGCGTCTGACCCGCGGCGGTCATCAGTGCGCAGTCTTTGACCGCAACGCGGACGCAGTCCGACAGCTTGCCGGTGCTGGCGTCAGAGGCGCAAACTCGCTCGACGAATTTGTAAAGGCACTCAACGCCCCGCGCGCTATCTGGCTGATGGTTCCTGCAGCAGCCGTGGACGCCACGATCGCCGAACTTGCGCCCAGGCTGCAGAAGGGCGATCTGCTCATCGACGGCGGCAACTCCTATTACATCGATGATATCCGTCGTGCGAAGGAGCTCTCCGCAAGAGGCATTCACTACGTGGATGTCGGCACGAGCGGCGGCGTCTGGGGACTCGAGCGCGGTTATTGCCAGATGATCGGCGGCGAAGCCGGCATCGTGCAGCATCTCGACCCTATCTTCAGGACGCTGGCCCCCGGCCGCGGCGACCTGCCGCGCACACCAAGCCGCCAAAAGGACAGCGGCACGGCGGAAGAGGGCTATCTGCACTGCGGACCCTGGGGGGCGGGCCACTTCGTCAAGATGGTCCACAACGGCATCGAATACGGATTGATGGCCGCTTATGCCGAAGGCCTGAACATCCTCAAGCACGCCAACGCCGGCAAGCAGTCGAACGCCTCGGATGCGGAGACGGCTCCGCTGCGCAATCCCGGGCACTTCCAATACGACTTCAATCTCGCGGACATCACGGAGGTCTGGCGTCGAGGCAGCGTCGTGGCCTCCTGGCTGCTGGATCTGACGGCCGCCTCCCTCTTCGAGCAGCCGGCGCTCGATGGCTTCTCCGGCCGCGTCTCGGATTCCGGGGAGGGTCGCTGGACGATTCTTGCCGCGATCGAATCCGCGACGCCCGCGCCTGTGCTCAGTGCCGCGGTCTACCAGCGCTTCGCCTCGCGCGGCGAGGACGATTTTGCCGGGAAGGTTCTCTCGGCCATGCGCTTTCAGTTTGGCGGCCACATCGAAAAGCCATCCGGAGACTAAGGTCAGCGAGGACCCCGTGGACTCGAATCCCGTGAACAACAACGATCATGCCGCTCCCTGCGTCATGGTAATTTTTGGCGCCTCCGGCGACCTCACGAAGCGCAAGCTCCTCCCGGCGCTCTACAATCTCGCGCAGCAAGGGCTCCTTTCGAAGCAGTTCGCCATCATCGGATTCGCCGTCGACGATTTCACGACGGAATCTTTCCGCAAGACGCTCTCCGAAGAGATTCCGCGCTTTGCGTCCGCGCCGCTCGAAGCCAAGCTCTGGAACTGGTTTCTCGAGCGCATCTATTACGTTCGGGGAGACTTCCAGGATGCGGCCGACTACCAGAGTCTTCGTGCACAGATCGCGGAAGCGGACAAGCTCCACAGCGCGCAGGGCAACCGCTTCTTCTATCTGGCCGTCGCCCCGCGGTTCATCTCTCCGATTGTTCGGGAACTTGGGGCGGCCGGCCTTGCGCAGGAAGAAAATAGCCGCTGGACGCGGGTCATCGTCGAAAAGCCTTTTGGCCATGACCTGGATTCCGCCATACGGCTCAATCGCGAACTGAAGGAGGTCCTTCAGGAAAAGCAGATTTACCGTATTGATCACTACCTGGGCAAAGAGACCGTTCAGAATCTGCTGATCTTCCGCTTTTCGAACAGCATCATCGAACCGCTCTGGAACCGCAACTATGTGGACCACGTCCAGATCACCACCGCCGAAACCGTGGGCGTTGAACACCGCGGCGGTTACTATGAGACCGCCGGGGCGCTACGCGACATGGTGCCCAATCACCTCTTCCAGCTCCTGACCCTGACCGCCATGGAGCCGCCCATCTCCTTCGCCGCGGACGAGGTGCGCAACAAACAATCCGATGTTCTGCACGCCATCCAGCCGTTCCGTCCGCAAGATGTGCCCACTGCCGCCGTGCGCGGCCAGTACGGCGTAGGCATGATCGCCGGCGAGCGTGCCGCGGACTACCGGAGCGAACCGAACGTCTCGCCGGATTCGAACACCGAGACTTTCGTCGCGCTCCAGCTCATGATCGACAACTGGCGCTGGGCTGGCGTGCCCTTCTACCTGCGCACCGGGAAGCGCCTCGCTCGCCGCGTCACGGAGATCGCCATCCAGTTCCGGCGGACTCCGTTCGTGCTCTTCCGCAACACGGGAGTTCGGGATCTCGATGTGAATCGCCTGCTTATTCACATCCAGCCGGAGGAAGGCATCTCGCTCAGCCTCAGCGCCAAAATACCCGGCGCGGTGATGCGCATCGGACAAGTGAACATGGATTTCGACTACGCCACCTATTTCGGTTGCGAGCACAGCACCGGATACGAGCGCCTGTTGCACGATTGCATGGCCGGAGACGCCACGCTGTTCCGCAGCGCGGACATGGTCGAGGCCGGCTGGAGCGTGGTCCAGCCCATTCTCGATGCCTGGAGGGCGCAGCCGGCCGGCGCCTTTCCCAACTATGCGGCGGGCTCCTGGGGTCCGGACGCGGCGGAGGACCTCCTCCAGCGTGAACAGCGCGCATGGAGACGTATCGGCGAAGAGGAATTGGACCGCCGGGGCCCTCTGCCTGTTTCCGAAAAAGTCTCTGGCGCCTAGGGGGAAACGCAGCACATGAAGGGCATCCTTCGAATTCTGGAAAGCACGGACGCACTCTGCGAAGCCGCCGCGGTGGAGTTTCTGTCAGCGGTGGCGGATGCCGTGCGGGAACACGGATCGTTCCGCGTCGCGCTGGCCGGCGGCTCCACCCCGAGGGGCCTCTACGCGATGCTCGCAACCGATCCGCAACTTCGCGCCCGGATTCCCTGGGACAAGCTGTATTTCTTTTTTAGCGACGAGCGGCACGTTCCCCCGGACCATCCCGATAGCAATTTCCGCATGGCGCAAGAGGCCATGCTTTCCAAAGTCTCTCTTGCGCCGCAGCAGGCGGCCCGCATCAAGGGCGAATACCCCGATGCCCGGCAGGCCGCGGGCGAGTACGAGCAAACACTGCGCGATTTCTTCCACCTTGCCGCAGGACAACTGCCGCGCTTCGACCTGGTGCTTCTCGGCATGGGACCAGATGGACACACCGCCTCCCTCTTTCCCGGCACGAGAGCACTGCGGGAAGGGAAGCGCCTGGTCGTCTCGAACTGGGTGGAGAAGCTCGGTACCGACCGGATCACCATGACTGTACCGGTCCTGAACAACGCCGTGCGCATCCTCTTCCTCGTGCAGGGCGAGGAAAAGGCCTCCGCGCTCAAAGCCGTCTTGGACGGCCCCCGCAATCCCGGACACCTTCCGGCACAGCTCATTCATCCAGCAAATGGTCAATTGCTGTGGCTGGTGGACAAGGCGGCCGCCCGCCTTCTCTCCCCTGCCGCACAGCAAACTGCACCGGTCCTGTCAGGAAAGCAAAAGCCATAGGTGTCTAAGAGAAATGAATCCAGCCTAAGGTTTCGGTGTCAGGGAGGCGCAGTTTGATCCCAGGGAACAGAGGAGAAGCTTTCGGACGACCCGGCATCGAGCCCCGGTGGACTCATGGCGGAAAAGACGGTGTGGGAACCGCATACGCTTCCTCCAGCCGGATCTGGTTTACCTTCTGGAATGGCATCGTGACCGAGGTTTACTATCCCACGGTAGATCGCCCGCAACTTAGGGACCTTCAGTATCTGATCACCGATGGGGAAAGCTTCTTCCATGAGGAAAAGCGGCATCTGCAATCCGAGCTCGTGCGTCTTTCCGATCATACTTTGGGTTACCGCAGCACGAACCGCGATCCCGACGGCCGCTACGCCATCGAAAAAGAGATCATCGCCGAGCCTCACTTTGCCTGCATTCTTCAGCGCACGCGGCTCACCGGAGACGAATCCTTTCTTTCCAAGCTGCGGCTTTATGCTCTCTGTGCGCCTCATCTGGAAGTTGGTGGGTGGGGGAACAACGGCTACGTGGTCGAGGCAGACGGCCGGAAGATCCTCATGGCGGAGAAACAAGGAAGATGGCTGGCCCTCGCCGCTACGGTACCCTTTTCCCGCCTTTCGTGCGGCTATGTAGGCCGGAGCGATGGCTGGACGGACCTGGCTGACAATTTCCAGATGGACTGGGAGTTCGACCAAGCCACCGGCGGCAACATCGCCCTTACGGGCGAACTAGACCTGAGCGGTCGCCGCGAGTTCACCCTGGGACTGGCCCTTGGTGATACCAAGCACCATGCGATTACAACTCTTCTGCAGGCACTGGCAGTGCCCTTCCAAGAGCACCATAAGCGATACACCGATCAGTGGGATCGCGCTTGCGCGAACATCCTCCCCTTGGGCAAGGTTTCCGGCGATGAGGGCAATCTGTATCACTGCAGTTTCAGCCTGCTCCTCGCTCACGAGGACAAGTCCTATCCGGGCGCCTTTATCGCTTCGCTCTCCATCCCCTGGGGCGAAGCAAAAAGTGACGATGACCAGGGCGGATATCATCTGGTCTGGACTCGCGATCTGGTCAACAGCGCTTCCGCCATGCTCGCTGCCGGGAATACGATCACCCCCCTGCGAGCGTTGATCTATCTGGCTGCCTCTCAGCAGGAAGATGGAGGCTTCTCGCAGAACTTCTGGATCGACGGGGAGCCCTATTGGAAGGGAATCCAACTAGATGAAGTGGCTTTTCCGATCCTGCTCGCGTGGCAGCTCCGGCGGCGGGACGCCCTTCAGGATTTCGATCCCTACCCGCTGGTCCTCCGGGCCGCTGGCTACCTGGTCCGGCACGGACCTGTCACTCAGCAGGAACGCTGGGAGGAAGTAAGCGGATATTCGCCTTCCACGCTGGCATCCAACATTGCTGGCCTCGTCGGTGCGGCATGGTTTGTCCGCCAACGAGGCGATGAGGCAACGGCCACATTCCTGGAGGAATACGCTGACTTTCTGGAAGCGCACCTCGAAGCCTGGACGGTCACAACAAAGAGCTCACTTGTCCCGGGAATCCCCCGGCACTATATACGGATCTTGCCCGAGGATGCCGGTAACCCAATTCCGGTGGAAGGGCCGGATTCGCAATTCGTTCAAATCAAAAACCTTCCTCCGGGCGCACCAAATTTATTCCCCGCAAAGGACATCGTTGACGCCGGGTTCCTTGAGCTGGTTCGTTATGGAATCAGAAGGTTCGATGATCCGCTTATCGTAGATTCGCTCAAAGTCGTTGATGCCGTGCTGAAAGTCGAGACGCCCTCGGGTCCTTGCTGGCGCCGCTACAACCACGATGGCTACGGCCAGCGAGAAGACGGAAGCTCATTCGACGAATGGGGCAAAGGCAGGGCGTGGCCGCTCCTGACGGGAGAACGCGCTCACTACGAATTTTCTGCTGGACGGGACGTAAAGCCGTTTATCCGGGCCATAGAAAGTTTCGCCTCGGCCACTGGTCTCTTGCCTGAACAGGTGTGGGACCAACCCGACCGCCCGGAAGCCTATATGTTTCTCGGCCAGCCGACGGGTTCGGCCATGCCCCTGATGTGGGCTCATGCCGAGTATATCAAGTTGCTTCGCTCGGTTTCCGATGGACAAGTATTTGATCTGCTCCCTGACGTCGCAAGCCGCTACAGCACAAACCGCAAAAAACGCCGGTTGCTCGAAATCTGGAAGCGTAGCCGGCAGGTGCGCAGCGTGAAGCGAGGTGCCACCCTCCGCATTCAGCTTCCAGCCCCATTCCGGGTCCGTTGGTCGGATGACGACTGGCAAACCGCGAACGATGCCCCCTCTTCCACTACGTCTCTAGGGATTGATTTCGCGGACATCCCCATTCTCTCTGCCCGGCGGGCACCGATTCGCTTTACCTTCTTCTGGCCAGGGGAAAACCGCTGGGAGGGTCAAGACTATGCGGTAGCTGTCGAATGATCCGATGTAGATCGGCGCCGCCACGAAGCCCGCTGTCACGCAGGTTGTCTTTTCGCTGGCAACGTATATCGTAATACGATATAGTGATGATGTGGGGAAGACTGTAGAAAACGGGCAGTACCAGGCGCTCGCCGAGTTCCGCTACCGCATTCGCCAGTTTCTGCGCGGAAGCGATGCTGCTGCGGAAGAGGCGGGGCTCGAGCCGCGGCAGTATCAAATGCTTCTGGCAATCCGCGGGCTCGCCCCGGGGCAGGCGGCCACCATCCGCACCCTCGCCGAACAGCTTTTCCTGCGGCACCATAGCGCGGTCGAATTGATCGACCGCCTGGAAGCCAAGGGATACATTGTCCGTGCCCGCAGCAGTGAGGACCGCCGCCAGGTGCTGGTCTCCCTGCTCCCGCGCGGGGAACGCCTGCTTGAACATGTCGCCCGGTTGCGTTTCGAAGAGCTGCGCTCGTCCGGACTCATCCTGGTCAAGGCGCTCACGGCTCTGCTGGAGAGCAGTGGAAAAATACAGCGGGTGAAGAAACGCGCTCGAAAGCACAAAGTCAGCCGCTGATCGGCGGTCAATCCCCTCACACAATCCCGTTAGCATACCGGGCTCCTCAGGAACGGGCGAACAGGAAAAAGAGGTTGCTGCATACAGGATCAGCAGAAGCGTGCCGGACCATCAGTCCTGCCAGCGGCTCGCGAACAGAGCCAGCCCAAAAACCGGCAATCGCCTGAAAAACCAGGCTGCCAGCGCGAACATTTCTCATCACTCCTTTTTGCTGATGCGCATCAGCCACTTTTCCAGCTCCACGGCCCAAAAAACGGCGGCACAGGCGGTCACTGCGATACCCACATCTCGGGGGGAAAGCGATGTGGTCTTGAAGACCCCCTGCAAAAACGGCACGTAAACCAGGGCCAGTTGAAGCAGTACTGTCACAGTGATCGCGCCCAGCAAAGGCTTGTTTGAAAATAGGCCGATTCGGAACAGCGAGCTGCGTTCCGATCGAATCGCAAGAATATGCGCCATTTGCGACAGGGTCAGCGTGGTGAAAAGCATCGTCTGCCATTTTGCATCGTGCGCATGCCAATACCAGTAGCCTGTGCCCAGCGAAAGAAACGCCATCAGCAAGCCTACCCACATCACGTGCCGCCCCAGGCCACGCGCAAATATGCTCTCATTTGGGCGGTGAGGCGGCCGGCGCATCGTGCCGGATTCCGCGGGCTCCACTCCCAGCGCGAGTGCGGGCAGGCCGTCGGTCACCAGGTTCATCCACAGGATCTGCAGCGGCAGCAATGGCAACGGCATTCCGAGAAAGGGCGTGAGCAGCATGGTCCAGATCTCTCCGGAGTTGGTTGCCAGAATGTACCGGATGAATTTGCGGACGTTGTCATAAATGACTCGCCCTTCTTCTACCGCCGCAACGATCGTGGCGAAATTGTCATCCAGCAGAACCATGTCGGCGGCTTCTTTGGTGACGTCCGTGCCGCTCAGTCCCATGGCGACCCCAATGTCCGCTTTCTTGAGCGCCGGTGCGTCGTTCACTCCGTCTCCGGTCATCGCCACGATGTGGCCCAGCCGTTGCAGACTTTCAACGATCTTCAGTTTGTGCGCCGGAGAAACTCTTGCGTAGAGTGCCGCCGATTCAGCCGCGTGCTCCAATTCGCTAGCAGAAATGCTTTCCAGCTCCGCCCCTGTGAGACTTTTCCCATTCCCAAGGATGCTCAGCTGTCCGGCGATGTATTGCGCCGTCAGCGGGTGGTCTCCGGTGATCATCACTGCACGAATCCCCGCAGCCTTGCACGTGGACACTGCGGCCTTTGCCTCCGGCCTCGGCGGGTCAATCATGCCGATGATCCCAACATAGGTGAGCTTCCGCTCTGTCGTTTTCTCGTCGCCCGCGGCCGGCGCCGACTCCAAACAGCGAAATGCGACGCCGAGAACCCGCATGCCATTCCTCGCGAGATTCTCGTTCGCGGCTATAAGACGATCGCGCCATTCCGGTGTTAGCGGCTCCTTCTCTCCGTTGACCCACACTGTCGTGCACACCTGCAGAAGTGCCTCCACACCTCCCTTCGTAAACGCAAGATACGCAGGCTGCTCCCTTTCGACAGCGATCCTGATTTCTGCGGGAATCCTGGTGGAATCTGAAGGAACGCGGTGAACCGTGGTCATCCGCTTTCGTTCCGATGCAAAAGGGACCTCCGCTATGCGCGGTAATATCCGCTCCAAGTCCAGCTTCGATAATCCGAAACGCGCTGCAGCCACGAGCAATGCAACTTCGGTAGGATCACCCAGAGATGTCGGTGAATTACCTTCGCCTCCCGTGGACTGCATCATGGCGTCATTGCAGAGTGCGCTGCCGGCCAGCAGCAGGCCCAATCCAGATTGGGCGAAGCCCGCAACCTTGTTGTTTCCATCGCTGATTGGCAAAAGGGAAAGGTCCAGCTCGGCGCCAGCGGTTTGCAGAATTACGGCGGTCATCCGATTTTCAGTGAGCGTTCCTGTCTTGTCCGAGCAGATGACGGTTACCGATCCCAGCGTCTCAACCGCTGTCAGCCTGCGGATGAGCACTCTTCGCTTGAGCATCCGCTGTGTGCCCAGAGTCAAAGCGATGGTCACGACGGCAGGCAGTCCTTCGGGAACCGCGGCAACGCCGATGCTCACCGCAGTCAAAAACATGAGCTTCAGCCCCTCCCCGCGGAGCAACCCGAGGAGAAAGATCATCCCCACCAGCATCAGCGCGGTTGCCGCCAATCCCTTTCCGAGTTGCGCGAGACGCCGTTGCAGCGGGGTCGGTTCCCGCTCGACGCTCTGGATCATTCTGGCGATCCGTCCCAGTTCCGTACGCATGCCCGTCTCTGTGACCACCGCCTGTCCGCGCCCTGAGGTGATGAACGTGCCCATGTAGGCCATGTTCCGCCGGTCCCCTAACGGCAGGTCTGGCTCCTCGAGCGCCCCGGAAATCTTCCGGACCGGCTGTGACTCGCCGGTCAGCGTGGCCTCTTGCGCTTGGAGATCTGCGCTCTCGATCACGCGGCAATCGGCGGCCACTAGACTTCCGGCTTCAAGCAGAACGATATCCCCCGGCACTACATGAATGGCCGGGATCTCCCGGACTTCTCCTCCATTTCGCCGAGTCCTCACGGAAGGCACGGCCAGTTTTTTCAGCGCAGCCATGGCCTGTTCCGCGCGGTACTCCTGCGTGAAACCCAGGATGGTGTTAAGAACCACGATCACGATGATG
The DNA here is from genome assembly GCA_020072785.1 of Terriglobia bacterium. Classification (NCBI taxonomy): domain Bacteria; kingdom Pseudomonadati; phylum Acidobacteriota; class Terriglobia; species Terriglobia bacterium. The sequence continues at coordinate 536,788 of JAIQGG010000002.1, forward strand.
GCGATGGCGTCCTTATAATCCGCGAGCAGCGCGGACACCGCGGCCGCGACGATTAGAATCACCACCATCAGCGCCGTCAGCTGTTCCCCCAAAATCAGCCACCAGCTCTTGATCCCGCTTCCCACCAGATCGTTGCTCCCGTGTTCCGCGAGCCGGCGCGCGGATTCCGCATCGTTCAGTCCCGCGGCTGGGTCGACTCCGAGCTCCTGCAACACTTTCTGGAAATCCAGTTGATGCCAGTTGATAGGCTCCGGTGACAGGCTGGATTCCCGCACTGCTTTGGGCGGGGCGTGCCTTTGCGCGTCAGTTGAATCCGATTTGTTGCGGGACGGCGGGATGGTTGCCATGGTCGTGACTGCCCAGCTGGGAACTGTTCTCAGGGTTACGCAAGAGGCCGCGAGAGGGTTGACGCATCGGTGGCGTATTCTCTAGGCCACATCACTGTTCCAGGCGGAGGAAGCTGCTGCCCGCGGTCCTGAAATCTGCGGGAATGATATGCGCTGGAATAACTTGAAACCCGCCGCTAGTTCTGCTGCTTGATTTGGATGGGGACTGTTTCCGATGATCGTGCGGGAAATCATGGTAAGCCCGGTGATCGCTGTTCGCGAGAACTGCCCTCTCGAGGATACCGCCAAGCTCGTGCTGGATCGGCAACATCGGCTGCCTCCCGGTCGTGAACGAGAAGGGCGACCTCTCCGGCATTGTGACAGATTCCGATTTCGTCGCCAAGGAGAAGGAGCTCCCTCGCTCTCGATTTCCCCGCCCGTATCTTAGTTTATCCACTTGCAGGTCGAGGATGAGACCGGCCGCTGCTGCCGGTTGTAAGCCGCGCAAATCTTCAACGCCTGGAAGGAGTCATCTCCCTCCCTAACGTCCTGGAGACCTACAGGAAGTCCGCCGAAGATTGATATCCACAAAGGGGTCCGTCTCCGCAGACGCTCCTGCCAGGTCTCCGGAGAGTTCGCCCTTTGTATTCTTTGATTCAGCCTGGCCCTGGCGGCTAGACTCTTGGGCGCGATAAGCGTCTAGTTCCAGAGGACAACGGTCCTCGACACGCAAAAACGAACGCGGGAGGCAGATTGCGCCAGATGATTTTCCGTTGCACTGAGCTGAAATACCGGTGCAGGACTTGGGCGAGATCGAACCTCCTCACCTGCCCGTTCTTCAGCTGCAAGCGGTGGAAATATTGATATTGGGTGAAGACGCCCGCATCGCCAAGAAGACTCCCGAGCGCACCCAGGAAGGCGCGCCTCTGCCAGTCGGTCATAAGACCCAAGGCCAGCGAGGAGACTACCGCGTCGACACGCTTGTACCCGCGGCGGTGTACCTCCTTCTGCAGCATCTCTGCACTGGCATTGATGACATCCAAGCGCGAGTCATGGACATTTGACTTCAGGTACCGGGAAAAACGGGAATTGATCTCGAAGGCAAGCAGAGTAGCGTCAAATGGAATCAGGTTGAGCAATGCTTGCGTCATAGCCCCGGTGCCGGGGCCTACTTCCACAACAACCCGCGCCTTCTCCAACGGAAGTGGTCCCAGCATGGCCTGAGTGAGGTAACGCGAGCTGGGAGCAACCGCGCCAACGGTGCGAAAGTCAGCCACAGCCTCCATGGCAAAAGTCGTCAGATCCATCTTCGTATGGCCATCCCGCCTGCACTGACCACAATATTGAATCAGCGTGAGTGAGAGTCTACATCACAATCGAGGTTGTGAAATTGGATTTGATGCGGCCTTCCGGGAAGGCACAGTGGCGCGTCCGGGAGGACGCGAACTTCCGACCCTCTGCCGAGTGGCGCTTTCTCCCACGCCGGTCGCTTTCCCCACGCCCGCATAGGCGCTATCGAGTGCAGAAGTTCCGGAGTGCCGCTTTAGGACTAGACCCAATTCGGGCCAACGCAGAGTGATTGAAAAAAGACCCACAAAGTAAAGTCTCCGTTTTGGCAATGGCTCTACCAGACGGTTGTTTTGTGGCGCTAATGTCTGTGTTATCAGCCTGATAGATGTGAACGCCTTTCCCGCCAGCAAAAAATGCTTGACATCATTTATCTTTCGGGTATAAACAGCACCATCCAAACGGTTGTTTGAATATGGAGCAGTGGTTTTTAGACGGGAGTTCCGCCGGTCCTTGGAAGTGGGGGGTACGGTCCTGTTTGGCACGGAAACTTTCCGAACACAGTTGGCTGTTCAGTTCTGCGGTCTTCCCTACAGGTGTACTCACTTGGGCTTTGCTATTGCTCCCTGTCTGGGCGGGGGCCAATTCGATCAGCGTGCAGATTCTTGATGCGTAAGAGGGGGGTATGCAAATGAGATTGAGTAAATCGTTCGCCGCAATGGTCCTTCCGGTTTTTGCGTGCTTCGTGATCCTATGCGGAGCAGCGCCATCTGCCCGAGGGCAGGGTTCCGTCACGACCGGCACGATCAGCGTGGACGTCACGGACCCTAACGGCGCGGCGGTAGCCGGCGCCAGGGTGACGGCAAAAAATCAGGAAACCAGCCAGACGCGCGAAGGCACGACCGACCAGGATGGCCGGGCGGTCTTCTCCCTGCTGAATGTGGGAAGGTACGAGATTACGATTGAGGCCAAAGGGTTCAAGAAGGCCGTGATTCGCGACACCGTGGTGAACGTGGGCTCGGTGATCACGCTGCCGGAGGCTCTGCAGATCGGCGGAGTGACCGAGAGCGTGGAAGTGAGCGCGGAGCAGATCGCGCCGATCGAGACAGAGAAGACGGAAGTGAGCACGGTGATCCAGTCGCAGCAGGTGCGCGAGCTGCCGCTGAACCAGCGGAGCTTCACGGCGCTGGTGACGCAGGAAGCGGGGATCGTATCGCTGACCAACACGTCGGGGAACTCGAACCAGACGCCGACGAGCGTGGCGTTTGCGCAGGGCTCGCAGATCAGCGCGAACGGGCAGGTGTCGCAGTCCATGGCGTACTTGGTGGACGGCGTAAACATCAACAACACGGGATTCGGAGCGCCGGGCACGGCGGCAGGCGGGGACATCCCGGGCGTGGAATCGATCCAGGAATTTCAGATCCTGAGCCACAACTACAGTGCGGCGTACGGCGGGTCGGCGGGAGCGGTGGTCAGCTTCGCGACGCGCAGCGGTGGGAATAATTTCCACGGCAACCTGTATGAATTCCTGCGCAACGACAAACTGGATGCGCTGGCGTTCTTCGATCATCAGGTAATCAACGGACAGCAGATCCCCAAGCCGCCCTTCAAGCGCAACCAGTTCGGAGGCACGATCGGCGGCCCGATCAAGAAGGACAAGACGTTCTTCTTCACGAATTACGAAGCGCTGCGGCAACGGCTGACGACCACGGGTATCGGCAACGTGCCGACAGATTGCGCGCGGAATGGCGGGGTGGGCGGCACCTGCGCGTTCCCGGTTGTGGATGAATTGGGCAATCCGGTAGCCATTTCCCCTGGAGTTCAATCCATCTTGAATATGTATCCGCATGCCAACGGGACAGACTTCGGGAACGGTATCGCGCAGTATATTTTCGCCAATGCACAGCCGGTGCGGCAGGATTTCGGACTGATCCGCTTTGACCATGCCATCAGCAACAAGGATAACTTCATGGGCCGGTACTCGGTGACCGACGCGGAAGGCTCGAATGTGTACTTCCTGCCGAGCTATTCGTTCGCCAAGTACAACCGGCTGCAGAGCCTGATTTTGAAATGGACGCGGACGATCACCAACAACCTGACGAACACGGCGAGCTTCGGATTTGTGCGCTCGCTGACGCAAGCGGTGGTGACGCCGACCTCGCCGCTGGATCCCAACGCGTACACGGGGAATCCGGCAAGAGAAGTGGTGGGGACGATTTCCGTAGGCTCCGCCACATCGGGAAATACGAGCGGGTCGGTCTCGACGATTGGCTTGGATAACTGGGGGCCATTCCGGGGGGCCAATAACACGTTCCCGATCAACGACGACCTGATCTATACGCACGGGAAGCACACGGTGCGGGTGGGTGGCGAAATCGTGCCGCACCAGTGGAATTGGGATAAGGGCAATCTGATCGGCGGTGGCTGGACGTTTAACTCACTGAACGATCTGCTCGCCGGAAATCCAGCGGTGCTGATTATCCGCGTGGATGGGGCCAACCCGCACTGGAAGTTCCGGACCAAGCAGTTCGCCTGGTATGCAGAAGATACCTGGAGAGCGAAATCCAACGTGACGGTTACGGTGGGATTGCGGCACGAATTCCAGGCGCCGGTTCTTTCGGAAACGCACGGGCGGCTTGGGAATACGAGTTCACGCACATCCGCGGACGTCGTCGCGGGAGCGCCGTACCACAACTACTCGCTGAAGCAGTTCCAGCCACGCATCGGGATCTCCTGGGATCCGTTCAAGGACGGGAAGACGGTGGTGCGGACGGGCTTCGGTCTGTTCAACGACTTCATCCCGCTGGAAGCGGTGGCGGGCGAGCTAAGCTACAACGACCCGAACCCCACGCTGAACGCATTTTTCGGGGCGCCGATTGCTCCGGGATATCTTCCGGAGATCCCGTTCCCGAATTGCGTGACGTTGACCTTTAACTGCACCGCGGCTACGGGCTACCCGGGGTTGTTGGTTGGCGTGCTGGAGCCGGTGCGCGCACCGACCTCGGCGCAGTGGAACCTGGGAGTGGAACGGCAGCTGCCCGGAGGAGTGAAGGTAGGCCTGACGTATACGGGCTCGTCCACGTGGAACATCATGCGCGGTGTCGAAGGCAATTCCAGCCTGCCATGCAGCGTGGATGCCAATGGCAATCCGTACTTCGGCCCGACGGTTGGGGCGTGCGGGACGGCGGCCCCGGCAATTCTCAGCAAGGCATTTACGCTCTATGCCGTCGTGTTTGACGCGCATTCGTTCTACCATGCGGGGACGCTAAGCCTGAGCCGTACCTTCGGCAAGTCGTTGGGGTTCAATACCAGCCTGACGTGGGCCAAGGCGATCTCCGAATCCGACACCAACAACAGCGGCGCCATCCTGCTGGGGAACGCGTCGCACAGTGAAGACCCGCTCAATCGGCACGTGGACCGCTCGGAATCGCTGATCAGTTTCCGCCGCCGGTTTACCGGGAACATGGTCTATTCGCTGCCGTTCGGAAGTGGCCAACGGTACCTGAAGGATGCGCACGGCATCACGCAGGGGATCTTCGGCGGGTGGCAGTTCAATATGTTGGCGGAAGTGCGTGATGGCGCGCCCTTCTCCGTCCTGGCTGGCTTTGGGATCACCAATGTGGGTGACGCCCTGACCTACCCGGACCGGCCAAACCAGTTGAGGCCGAATCCGGTGATCGGGGATCCAAATATGTATTTCGATCCGAAAGCCTATGCCCTGCAGGCCCCGGGCTACCTTGGCACGGCAACCCGCAACTCGGTTGTCGGCCCCGGATTCATGCAGTGGGATATGAGCTTCGGGAAGAAATTCCAGATCGGCGAGCGGTCGAGCCTGCAGTTCCGCGCGGAGATCTTCAACTTCCTGAACCACCCGAACTTCGGGCTGCCCGCTAACCAGCTCTATGTACCTACGCCGCAGTTCGCGTCGTTGCCGACGCAGGCACAGTTGGATGCGCTGCCGTGTGTGTTGACGGCTGTGCAGTCGCTGACCACGTCGTGCAACCCGCAGGCGGGGCTGATCACCGCGACCGTGGGCATCCCGCGGCAGATCCAGTTTGGTCTGAAGTACACCTTCTAGTTTGCCCCCGGAGCGGGGGGAGGAGAAACACCCGGCCTCCTCCCGCTTCACCCCTAATTTCCGGGCACCCACAGGAGACGGACTTGCATGAAGGCAGCCCGGTGGCATGGTCGGCGAGACATCCGCATTGAAGAGGTTTCTTCCCGTGATCCGGGTCCGCAGGAAGTACGCGTGCGCGTGGACCTTGCGGGCATCTGCGCCACGGACCTGCACGAATACACGCACGGCCCCCAGTTTATTGCCACAAAACCGCATCCGCTGACGGGGCGGTGTGCGCCGGTGACCATGGGTCACGAATTCACCGGAAGCATTGTTGACGCCGGGTCCGCGGTAAAGCATCTGCGCGCGGGGGACCGCATCGTGGCGGAAGCCAGCCTGTCCTGCGGGGTCTGCTCCCACTGCCTGAAAGGCGAATACATTCTGTGCCGGCAGGCGGCGTACCTGGGGTTTGCCTGGGACGGCGCGTTTGCGGACACCTGCACGCTGCCGGCGGCGGTGTGCCACAAGGTTCCGGACAAGCTAACGGGCGAAGACGCGGTGATGATCGAACCACTCGCTTCGGCGATGCATGCGGTTCGGCGCGGGCGGATCCTGGCCGGAGAGACGGTGGCCATCGTGGGGACCGGCACGATCGGGCTGTGCACGCTGCTCTGCGCTCGGGCGGCGGGGGCCAGCCGGGTGTTCACCGTGGAGCGCATTGCGCAGAAGAGGAAACTGGCGCTGGAATTGGGCGCGGAGATGGCGCTGGACCCGGCCGATGGCGACGTGGCGCTGAAGATCGCGGAAGCCACGGGAGGTGGGGTGGACCTCAGCTTCGAATGCGTGGGGTCGAGCCGGACGGTAGACCTGGCGGTGCGCGCGGCGCGGGTGCATGGACGCACGGTGGTGGTCGGCGTGTCGGTGGAAGCGCAGCCATTCAGCTTTCTGGAGATGTTGCTGCACGAACGGGAGATTATCGGCACGGCGGGCTATTTCGGGGAATTCGAAATGTGTATGGTGTTGGTGGCTGACGGGCGGATCAACGCCAAGCCGCTGATCTCCGCGATAATCGGCATCGATGAGATCGTGCCGCGCGGGTTCGAGCCCTTTGCGGCTGTGGACAATACCAACGTGAAAATCGTGGTCCGTCCGCGGTAACCGGCCGTGAACAGCAAGCTGACCCAGAAGAGGGACACGATGGATCTTCAGGAGCTCCAAGCCCGGGTTTGCGCGCAGGAAGACCGCGAAGCGATTCGCGAAACGATCGCGCGGATGAACTGGCTCTCCGACGCGGGGGACGCCGTGGGGCACGCGGCGCTCTACACGGAAGACGTGGCGTACGATGTGGGCGCGTTCGGCGTCTTTCGCGGCCGGGAGGAGTTGCGCAAGTTTTTCGAGCAGGTGTATGCGAGCTTCCGTCTGCGGGAGCACCGCACGTCGAACCTGGTGATTGAGCTGCGCGGCGACAAGGCTAGCGTACGCTGCTACTGGCAGGCGCATCTCATCTTCCAGTCCCGGGCGCTGATCAGCTCCGGAAAGTATGAGGATGAGTGGGTGAATCTGAACGGGCGCTGGCTGTGCGCGGCGCGCAAGGCGCCGATCGCCTACCTCTCGCCGCTGGAAGAAGGATGGGCGCGCACGCCGTTTCTGGATTTAAGCAAGGAGATGGGCTGAGCGGGAAGGGTTGCCGCGGCAGGAGCGGGGCAGGCAGGCAGAAAAACGGTCCGGAAAGCCAGTTTCCGCCAGACTAGGAAGCGAGCAGCGATGAAGAGGCATCCCAAGAAGACGCGCGGAAAGAAAGCTCGGGCAGGTGCGCAGCTGAGCAAGACGGATCACGCCAAGGTAGCCGCGGTGCTCGATGAATTTGCGCGGGGCTGGCGGGAGGCGGACGCGGCGGTGCTGGAGTCCACGTGGATGCAGGACGATCGGACGATCTCCTATCAGGCTTCCGAGCAGCCCGCGCCGATCTATGGAATGGCCGCGCTGCGCAAGTACTACCGGGAAGCGCTGGGGATGTATCCGATCACGAGCATGGAGATTCGCAATGTGCGGATCGTGCCGGTCGGGACGGCGGCGTACTCCACCTGCGACATCGACATCGGATTTGTGGTGAACGGGAAGGAATATGTGGTGCATCCGCGGGCGACGTTTGTGCTGCGCAAGCGGGGCAGTCGCTGGTTTGTGGTGCACTACCACGAATCCATCAAGTATGAAGTGCCGGGATGAGCGCCGGCACGCGGGAGATGGAAAATGATCAAACTTGTTTATTGCTTGCGGCGACTGAAAACATTGTCGCTGCGGGAATTTCAGGAGCACTGGATCGAGGCGCACGCGCGGTTCGGGAGGCAGTTGCCGGGCTTGCGGCGCTACGTGCAATACCACGTCCTCGGGAATGACCCCATCCGGGAAGCGATGGCCCAGGCCGGGGTGAGCAAGGTCGAACCGTTTGACGGCATCGCCATCGCCTGGTGGGACAGCATGGAGAGCATGCGCCAGCTGCTGGAAGGCAACCCGATCGTGAAGGCCGCGCTCGAGGATGAGAAGCACTTTATCGATCATGCGCGGTCGCTAGCCTGCGTCACGGAAGAACATGTGGTGGTCGAACCGCACGCGCATACGCCGGTTGTGCTGATTGAATGCCTGCAGCGGCGCGCGGACATCACGCGGGAAAAGTTCCGCGAACACTGGCGGCACCACCAGCATATCGGGCGGCGGGCCCACGAGATGGGCCTGCTGATGGGTTACATCCAGAACGATACGCTGCTCGGGGATGCGGGGCGCGTGGCCGAACTGGGCACCGGGCAGGAACCCTTCGACGGAGTCGTGACCGCTTATTTTCACAGTGTGGCGGCATTCAAAGCGCTGGTGGCCTCGCCCCTGGCGTCGCAGGAATCGTACGAGGACGAGAAGAAGTTCATTGATCACAGCCGTTCGGTGGACATGCTGACGCGGCGGCATGTGATCCGGGACGTAGAGAGGTAACAGAGCGGGAGCGAAGAGAAACTCCAGTTTTTCAAAAAGGACAAAGCAAGATGATTAAAGTTGTTTCCTGCTTGCACCGCTTGCCGTCTCTCTCCCGGGAGGAGTTCCAGGCGCATTTCATCGAGCGTTATGCGCAGCTGCTGCTGGAGATTCCCGTGCTGCGCGCCTACGTGCAGTACCACACCGCGGGCACGAACCCGATGTCCCGCCCCAAGGTGGGAGCGGCAGAACCGTTTGACGGTTTCGAAGTGTTCTACTGGGACAGCCTGGATGCCTTGCGGGAAGTGGCGGCGGGGGATGAAAACTACATTGCGGCGAAGCGGGACCAGAAACTGTTTATGGATGCGCAGCGCTCATTCACCGCGTATGTCGCGGAGAAGGTGATCGTGGAGCTGGAGCCGCCGGCGGAGATGGCGCTGGTGGAATGTCACATGCACCGGGCGGGACAGACGCGGGCGGATTTTCATGCCTCGTGGCTGAGCGTACACGGGGATTTCGGGCGAAAAATATACAAGACCGGACTGATGCCCGGATATCTGCAGAACCAGATCGTGGATCTGGATCCGGCGATTGCGGCGTCGCTGGGCTTTGATCAGAAGACGTTCGACGGAGTGGGATTTGCGTATTATCACAGCGTGGCGCAGTTAATTGCGTGCGCGTCACTGCCGATCGTGGCCAGGGACGCCTTCCAGGCCGAGGATCAATTTACGGATCAGAAGAAGCTAGGAAGCGTGCTGGCGCGGCGGCATGTGCTGCGTTCATGCACGCGTTGAACCGGGGCAGCGCGGGTGCGCGCGCTGCGCGGCGTACACGAACAGCAGTCAGGAGAGAATTGCCATGAGTGTTTCATCCGCCGCAGAGTATGAAGCCTGGAAAGCGCAGACCGAGGAGAGCCGGCGCGTGGTGCAAATGTCGATCGACGCGCTGAATCGTGGAGACGCTGTCGTATTCCTCGGCAGCTTTTCCGATGATCTGCATTTCGAAATGCCGGGGTACACGCCGGTCTCGGGGAAAACGAAGGGGTTGCAGGACTTTACGGAGCTGGTGACGAAAGTGGCCGGGTACCTGAGTGTGCTGATCACGATCCGGGCGACTTTTTTTCTGGCGGCCGGAGAGTGGGTGGTGACGCGTGCGGACGGGCACGGGGTGACGAAGCACAGGAAGAACTACGACAACCATTACTGCCATCTCTGGCGGGTGCGCAACGGGAAGATCGTGGAGTTCGTGGAGTACAACGATACGCAGTTGATCATGGACGTGCTCTGTGCAAAGGAAAACCGCGCCTAGGCCGGCGCGGACGGCTGTGTGATCGCCGGGGAGGAGCCAGCATGATTCCGCAATATAACGCCATCGGACTGCAGGTACGCCAGTTCTGCGATGTACAACAGAACCTGAAGCATTTGTCGAACTGCATCGACATGGCCTACACGCTGGCGTCACAGGAATTGCCGGTGCGGCTGATCTGCCTGCCGGAATCCGCGATACAGGGCTTCCCGGTGGACAAACCGCCGATCACGGAGATTTCCGGGCCGGAGACGGAGTTTTTCGCGGCCAAGGCCAAGGCGCTGAACGCGTACATCATCGGCGAGCTGCTGTTTGTGAAGATACCGGGGATACCGGAAGACCGGCTGTTCAACTGTCTGTTCATCGTCAGCCCCGAAGGGAAGATGATCTACCGGCGGGCGAAGCTGCAGCTGGAGCGGATCGAGGCGCAGTGGACGTCAGTGCCGCACGACGTGTGGGACGCCTGGGTGAAGGCGTACGGCGACGACTTGAACTCGTTCTATCCGGTAGTGGACACGGCGATCGGAAAGATCGGGTGCTGCGTCTGCATGGAGCGCGGGTATCCGGAGATCGCGCGGGGGCTGGCGATGAACGGCGCGGAGATCCTGTATCTCTCCACGTATCACGAGCCGTTTGTGGGGAACGGGGTATATGAGGCGGTGACGCGAACGCGGGCGTTTGAAAATACCTGCTACGTGATCTCGCCGAACTCGGGACCGTACAAATTTCCGCATTTCGATGCGCCGTTCGATATTTGCGGCGGCGTGAATCTCATCGTGGACTACAAGGGAATGGTGATCGGGCGGCACGAAACGACCGATGATTCCTTCGTGTGCGCGACGATCAACGTGGAAGCGCTGCGCGAATACCGGCAGAACAATCTGGGCATCGGGAACTTCGTGAAGGACCTGCGGACAGAGCAGTTCCGGCTGATCTACGACAAACCCATCTACCCGATGAACACGCGCATGGGCGGCAAGATGCCGGATGCGGCGGCGCTGTACGAGAAAGAAAGCGAAATTCTGCGCGAGAACATACGGAAACTGCAGAAGGAAGGAGTCTATGTTCCTCCATCGCGCTGACCGTTTTCGTGCCGGCACATGGGCCGGAATTGCGGTGCTGCTTCTCGGAGCTGCCGGTATTTTTGGGCAGGAGCATCCGGGAATGGCCTCCGGCGCGGCAAAGGCGGACGGCGGAGGACTGTTCGAAGGCCGCTGCCTAATTTGCCACGGTCCGGCGGGCCGGGCGACGCATCGGGAGGCGCTGGCCAAGCTGGGCGCCGAAGCCATTTATCAGTCGATCAGCACCGGAGTGATGAAGGAGCAGGCTGCCGGATTGACGGAGGAAGAGCGCCGGGCAATCGCGGAATTCCTGGCGGGTGCGGAGAAGACGGTTGCTGCGCCGCCGGTCCCGGCGTGCGCGGGTGCCGTGCCGGAGTTTCCGGGAAGCGGGCCAGGGGCTGCGTGGAAAGGCTGGTCGCCGGATGAGGAGAATACGCGGTTCCAGAACGCAAAGGTGGCGGGTCTGACGGCAGAGGAGGTGAAGCGGCTGGAGCTGCGCTGGGCGCTAGTCATTCCGAACGCGTCGACGCTGGCCAATCAAGTGACCGTGACGGGCGATTGGTTGTTCCTGGCGGCACAGGACGGCACCATTTACGCGCTGGATCCGCGGACAGGTTGCGCGCGCTGGACCTACAAGGCCGGCACAGGGGTGCGCACCGCGGTGCGAATCGAAGGCAGCCTGGTGTTCTTCGGGGATTTCGAGGCGAACGTTTACGCCGTGGATGGCCGGACGGGCGCCTTGCGCTGGAAGCAAAAGGTGGAAGAGCACGTGAACGCACGGATTACGGGCGCGCCGACGGCGCACGGCGGACTGCTATACGTGCCGGTCTCTTCGCTGGAAGAGGGCGTGGCAGCGGATCCGGCGTATGTCTGTTGCACGTTCCGGGGAAGCATCGTCGCGCTGGAGCTGGCCACGGGGAAACAGGTCTGGAAGACGTACAGCATTGCCAAGCCGGCGGCGAAGCAGGGAGTGAACGCGTGCGGCGTGGAGTGGCGAGGGCCCTCCGGCGCGGCGATCTGGTCGGCACCGACGGTGGATGAAAAGCGCGGCGTGCTCTACGCCGTGACGGGCAACAACTATTCGAATCCGGACAGCCAGACCGCGGATGCGATTCTGGCTCTCGATCTGCGCACGGGCGCGATCCGTTGGCACCGCGCCCTGCGTCCGAGCGACGTGTGGAACGCCGCGTGTCTCGGTAAGAAAAGCGCTAATTGTCCGGAGAACGAAGGACCCGATTTTGATTTCGGATCTTCGCCCGTGCTGGTGCACAGGCCCGGCGGGCGCGACATGGTTCTCGCCGGGCAAAAATCCGGAGTGCTCTACGCGCTCGATCCGCAGCGGCGCGGTGAACTGCTGTGGGAGCGGCGGCTGGGCAAGGGCGGCTCGGTGGGCGGTATCCTGTGGGGATTTGCAGCGGACGGGGAGCGCGCCTACGTCGCCATTTCGGATCAGGATGTTGGCAGCTATGAGGCCGACGGGGCGCTCAACGCCGTGGACCTTGGCACAGGGAAACTGCTGTGGCGGACGCCGAACCCGCCGGAGACGTGCAAGGATCGCCCGAGGGGCTGTTCGATCGCCATGGCCGCACCGGTCACGGTGATGCCCGGCGTGGTCTTCGTAGGGTCGCTCGACGGGCACTTGCGTGCTTATGATGCGGGTTCCGGAGGCGTCTTGTGGGATTTCGACGTGGTGCAGGATTTCACGGGCTTGAATGGGATTGTGGGGCGTGGCGGGTCGGTGGATGCCGCGGGTGTGACGCTGGCTAATGGATTTGTGTATCAGACCGCGGGTTATGCTGCGTACGGTTTGGGCATGGCGGGGAATGTATTTCTGGCTTTTGCCCCGGCCGCGCCGAAATAAGAGGTCCCTGCGCGGGACTTTAGGAACGAGGAGACCGGATGGCCGTTGAACTTACGATGCCCAAGTTTGGACTAACGATGGCGGAAGGCACGATTGTCCGCTGGCTGAAGAACGAGGGAGACGCGGTGCAGGCGGACGAAGTGGTGGTGGAGATCGAGACGGAGAAGATTACCGTAGAGATCCCTGCGCCGGCCAGCGGTCGGCTGCAGAAGATACTGACGCCCGCGGGTACGGTTGTGCCGGTGGGCGGCGCGATGGCGATCATCGGATAGGACGAATAGATTGTTGCGGAATTCCAGAGGATGGAGTTTCCCGGGAGAGCGGAGATGAAGCGACTCGAAGGAAAGACAGCAATCGTTACCGGAGGCGGGCAGGGCATCGGGCGGGCCATAGCACGGAAATTCGCGTCGCACGGCGCCGTGGTGTGGGTTCCCGATTACTTCAAGGAACGAGCGGAAGCCACGGCGGCGCTGATTCAGGCCGAGGGCGGCAAAGCCTATGCCGATCAGTGCGACGTGACCGACGAGGCCAGCGTGCAAGCCATGATCGGGCGGGCCGTGGGCATGATGGGCCGGCTCGACGTTCTGGTGAACAACGCGGGCGTGGAGCTGCTGAAATCCATCGAAGAGATTACCGTGGCGGAATGGGACCGGGTGATGGCCGTGAACGTCCGCGGGGTATTCCTGTGCTGCAAACACGCCCTGCCCTACTTCAAGAAGGCCGGGAAGGGCAACATCATCAATATGGGCTCTTCCGCGGGCTACATCGGGGCCCCGTTTCAGACGGTATATTGCGCTTCGAAGGGGGCCGTGCACCAGTTCACGAAGGCGCTGGCGCTGGAATGCGGAGCGGCGGGCGTGAAGGTGAATGCGATTGCACCGGGCGGGGTGAATACGGCGATGCTCGAATATCTGGACGCGGAGTTCCGGAAGAAGGGCATCGAGGTGAAAAGTTTCATCCAGAATCAGTTCGGAGGAATGCAGCAGCCGGAGGACATCGCCGATATGGCCGTCTTTCTGGCGTCGGATGAGTCCCGCGTGGTACACGGCGCGGCGCTTCTGATTGACGGCGGCCTGACGGCCAGCTGAAGAAAACTGCAGAGGACCGGAGGAGAGCCATGGACGCAAATTTCCGTAAGTTGCTTCTCGAACGGATGATGACGATCCGCGCGTTCGAAGACACGATCGGCAAGCTTTTTTACAAGGGGCAGATTCCCGGATTCATCCATCTCTCGATCGGGCAGGAAGGAACCTCGGTGGGCTCCTGTGCGGCGCTGCGAGATACGGACTACATCGGGACGACGCACCGCGGGCACGGGCACATCATCGCCAAGGGAGTGGACCTGAACCGGATGATGGCCGAGCTGTTTGGGCGGCTGGACGGGTTCAACCGCGGGAAGGGCGGGTCGATGCACGTCTTCGACAAATCGAAGGGCGTGCTGGGGGCCAACGGCATCGTGGGCGGCGGGATCCCCATCGTCACGGGCGGTGCATTGTCGGCGAAGCTGGAGGGGAAGGACCGTGTGGCGATGTGCTTTTTCGGCGACGGCGCGAGCAACGAGGGAACGTTCCATGAAGCGCTGAACCTCGCCGCGGTCTGGAAGCTGCCGGTGGTATATGTGTGCGAGAACAACCAGTACGGGGAATTCACGCCGCTGAAGGAAGCGACGGCGGTGGCGAAGATCTCGCAGCGCGCGGCAGCCTACGACATTTCCGGCGTGACGGTGGACGGCAACGACGTGGAGGTCGTCTATCAGGCGGCGTCGGAAGCCGTGGCGCGCGCGCGGCGCGGGGAAGGGCCCACGCTTCTGGAGTGCATGACCTACCGGTGGCACGGCCACTTTCACGGCGAAGAGGCGCTGCTGGGTACCCGCAAGTACCGCGAGACGGAGGAGATCGAGCGCTGGAAGAAGCTCTGCCCGATCGCGCGGTACAAGACCAAGCTGGAGAAGGAGAAGGTGCTCACGGCGGAGCAGATAGCGGCGCTGGAAAAGATCACCACGGACAAGGTGAACGCCGCGGTGGAGTTTGCGCAGAAGAGCCCGATGCCGACGGGCGAGAACGCACTGGAAGATCTGTTCGCGGAGGCATAAGCCCCGGAGGGAGCCAAGGAGAAAATCATGCGAGAGATTACTTACATACAAGCGGTCAATGAGGCCCTTCGCGAAGAAATGGAGCGGGATGCCACCGTTTTCGTGATGGGTGAAGACGTGCAGCTTTCGGCTTTCGGCTCGACGTCCGGGCTGGTGGAGAAGTTCGGAGCAGCTCGCGTGCGCAATACGCCGATCAGCGAGGCGGGGTTTGTGGGCGCGGGAGTAGGAGCGGCGCTGACGGGGTTCCGGCCAGTGGTGGAAATCCAGATTGCGTCGTTCTTCTGGGTGGCCATGGATCAGGTGTGCAACGAGGCCTCCAAGATCCGCTATATGTCCGGCGGGCAGGCCAAGTTGCCGCTGACGATTCGCTCGCTCTACGGGGTGATCGGTTCGGGCGCGGCGCAGCACTCGGAGACATTGTACTCGTCGTTTTTGAACGTGCCGGGACTGAAGATCGCGGTTCCGACGACGCCGTACGACGTGAAAGGGATGTTGAAATCGGCGATTCGCGACAACAACCCGGTGCTGGTCTTCGAACATATGCGGCTGGGAGGGAAGAAGGGGCCGGTTCCAGAAGGCGAGTATCTGGTGCCGCTCGGGAAGGCGGCCGTGGTGCGGGAAGGGAAGGATGTGAGCATCATAGCAATCGGGTGGATGGTGGACCTGGCGCTGGAAGCGGCGAAGAAGCTCGAAGGCGAGGGCGTCTCCGCGGAAGTGATTGATGTGCGGTGTCTGGCTCCGCTGGACCGCGAGACGATTCTGGGTTCGGTCCACAAGACCGGGCGGCTGGTGATGGTGGACGAAGCGCATAAAACCGGCAGCGCGGGCAGTGAAATCGCCGCCATCGTCGCAGAAGAGGCGTTTTCCTCGTTGCGCGCGGCGATCCGGCGCGTGGCCAGCCACGATGTGCCGATCCCTTTCGCGCCGACGATGGAAAACTTCGTCATTCCCAGTGCAGAGAAGATTTACGCGGCCGTCAAGCAGGTGCTGGCCTAGAGTCCTGCGGCGGATGGGGCCTGGCGGCAGGCCCCATCCGCGAGTCTGGAGATCGTGAAGCGATGATTCGGCTGGACGGGAAAGTTGCGATGATCACCGGCGCTGGATCGGGCATCGGGCAGGGCGTGGCCGTGCTGTTCGCCCGCGCCGGCGCGGATCTGGCGCTTCTCGATCTCCGCGAGGAAGGCCTCGCGGAAACGGAACGGCGCCTGGATGGCAGTGCCCGCCAGCGGCTGCCGCTGCAGACGGACCTCGCGGACACGGCAGCGGCGCGAGCGGCCGTGTCCCGGGCGGTCGAAGAGTACGGGCGAATCGACATCCTGGTGAATTGCGCGGGGATCGCGGTGGTCAAGCCGTTCCTTGAAGTTTCCGAGGACGAGTATGACCGGGTCATGCGCACGAATATCCGCGGGATGTACTTTCTCTCGCAGGCAGTGGCGCGGGCCATGGTGGAAGCCGGGACGTGCGGACGGATCGTGCACATCGGTTCGACTGCGGGCGAATCGCCATTCCCCCAGGCCTCGGTCTATGCGGTGAGCAAGGGTGGGGTGCGGCAGCTGACACGCGCAATGTCCATCGAACTGGCGGGGCATGGTATCACCGTGAACTGCATCGCGCCGGGCCATTGCGATACGCCGCTGTCGCGGAGCCACATCCCGAGCGAGGAAGTTCGCCGGCAGATGATTGCCGGGATTCCCGTGGGGCGCATGGGTCAGCCCGCGGATGTCGCCTGGCTAGCGCTGTATCTGGCCAGCGATCAGGCTTCTTTCGCGAACGGGGAGATTTTCATTCTGGACGGCGGGAATCTGGCGGTCGGCCGCTGAGGTGCCGGGATGCTGCGAACCTTTCCGGAGAGTCGGCTGCTTGATTCTGTTTGGACTTTCGTGAATGGACATGCGGTTTAGCAGATAAATGTGCGCGGTAGACCAAAGAAGTATATTGCGTTGAAGCAGGCTTTGCAGACAGGGGCTACAGGATGTCATCCCTTCCATCGCCAAACGCGAAGGACATAGTGCTGGTTGCTGGCGTGCGCACGCCGTTCTCCAAGCTGGGCGGGGCCTTGCGAAGCGTCCCCAGCGTGACGCTGGGCAGCCATGCGATCCGGCGGCTGCTGGCGCGCACGGCACTGCCGGGGTCTTCGGTGAACGAGGTGTACTACGGGGTGACGCTGCCAGCGGAGGTGGCGCTCGAGGGCCCCACGTCCGGCCGGCAGGCGATGCTGCGCGCAGGCTTGCCGGATACCACGCTCTCGCTGACGATCGATCGCGGTTGCTGCTCGTCGATGACCGCGGTGCATCTGGCCACGCGCAGCCTGCGTTCCCTGGAGGCGCAGTGGGTGATTGCGGCGGGGGCGGAGAACATGGGTCGCGCGGCGTTCCTGGCGCCTCCCGGTCTGCGCTTCGGCCATAAGAGCGGGCCTATCACCTTCAAGGATCCGTTGTATCGGCTCGGCGCGGATATCGGGAGCAAGCCCGTGGCCGTGGATACGGGTGAAGTCGCGCTGGAATGGGGCGTGAGTCGCGAGATGCAGGACGAGTGGGCGGCCGGCTCGCATCGCAAGTATTTCGAAGCCAAAGCCCGGGGCTTCTATGCCGACCACGTCGAGCCGGTCTCGTTTCCGGAGTTCAAGGCGAGTCTCGATCACGATGAATTGGCGCGACGGGAAACGACGGCGGCATCGTTGGCCGAACTAAAGACGGTCTACGACAGCCCCACGATAACCGCTGGGAACGCGCCGGGGCTGGATACGGGAGCGACCGCGCTGCTGCTGAGCACGCGCGATGCGGCGTTGCAGCAGGGCCTGAAACCTCTGGCCACGATTGTGGGACTCGCGAGCATCGCCTGTGCGCCGCGGGAGATCGCCGTGGCACCCGGTCCCGCCATCTGCAAAGTGACGGCGCAGCTCGGCTGGCAACCTGAGGGCCTGGATGCGCTGGAAGTGAACGAGGCGTTTGCCGCGGTACCGTTGGTCACGGCGCGGCATCTGGCGCAGGGCGACAAGAAAATCGAGCAGGCCATCCTGGAGCGCATAAATCCGAACGGCGGGGCGGTGGCCATGGGACATCCCACGGGCGCTAGCGGCGCGCGGCTGGTGCTGCAGCTGGCGCTGGAGTTGCGCGCGCGCGGCGGCGGGCGTGGCGTGGCCTCGATCTGCGGAGCGTTGGGGCAGGCGGACGCAGTCGCGCTGGTGGTTCATTCGGAAGGAGCCTGAGCGGGATCTGTGGACGATGGCGTGCGCGCTGCCACAATTCGTGCCCATCCTGACCTCGTACGCAGTCCGCGTCAGCGGACGGGAGTTGGAACCGCTGCTGGGTTCCAGCGCGGGACTCGCGCGGGCGCTTCTAGACACGCAGAAGGTGGTCGGCCACGACGGAGTGCTGTGCCTGTTTCACCCGCCGGTGCTGGTGGAGGCATGCATTGAATCTGCCTCTGGGCCGCTACGGCTGCGCGCGGCGGACGACGTGCCGCGCTCCGGGAAGATGGCGGTGGTACTGGAGGCAGTGCGCGCGCTGCGCCGGCAGATGCCGCCGAGCATCTCGGTCTTCGCTACCTTCGCGGGTCCGAGGCTGCTGCTTTCCGAGTTGGCCAAGCGGGAGAATGGCGGTGACGCAGTGGATGCGGACTACGCCGGCGACGTGTTTCTGAGCTCGGTGCGGGCGGCCTTCGATGCGGAGGCGCACGGCATAGCGGTGATGGAGAAGCGCATGCCGGAGATTCCACCGGAGCTCTCGGCTCTGTACCGAAGCGCAAATAAGCTGGCGGAGTTCTACGACGGCACACAGATGGTGTTTCATCTACCGGGGACAGAAAAAGCGGCGGCGACCGCGGCGCACTGCACGTTTTTTCTGGAATCCGGCGGAGATGCCTGCCGTGCGGTGCAGGGCACTGGCCCCACGGAAGGAAAGACGCCGGTGACGACGGCGGGGGATGTGCCCGCGGATACGCCGCTAGAGCAGCTCAAGGATTTGCGCGAGAAAGTGCTGCACAACAGCAGGTGAAGGATGGAAGCCAAACAAGCGGGCCTTGCGGAGCGAGCATGAACACCATTGATGTGGACACGGGCGGAACATTCACGGACGGAGTTTTTCGCTTCGAGGGCACGGTGGTAACCACGAAAGTGGACACGACGCCCCACAATCCCGTGCAGTGTTTTGTGGACTGCATCGAATCGGGCGCGGGGCTGATGGGCAAGGACATACAGGATCTGCTGCAGGCCACCGACCTGATCCGCTATTCGACCACGGCAGCGACCAATGCCATCATCCAGCGCAAGGGGGCGCGCATCGGGCTGCTGGTCACGGCGGGGGCGGAAGAGGGGCTGTACTTCGAAGGGCAGGGCGGCTCGCCGATCTGGCCGCTGGTGGAGAAGACGCTAGTGCGCGGGGTGCGCGAGACGGTGGACGGTTCCGGAACGCTGCGCACGGAGCTGGATGCGGACAGCTTCCGCAGCGCGGCCGAGGAGCTTCTGGACAACGGAGCGCGGCTGCTGGTGATCGCCTTCCGCAACGCCGCGCTGAATCCGGCCAACGAACGGCGCGCGCACGAACTTTTTCGCAAGTGGTTTCCGAGCCATTACCTGGGGACGCCGTTTCTGCTGCTGTCGCACGAAGTGAGTTCGCGCTCGGGCGATGCGGAGCGGCTGAACAGCGCGGTAATCTCCGGCTACCTGCACCGGCAGCTGGTGGTGTATCTCTACAAGTGCGACGACGCGGTGCGCAGCCGCGGGTACCGGCATCCGCTGCTGGTGGTGCACTCGAGCGGCGGGCTGGCGCGGGTGGCCAAGACCAAAGCGCTGAATACCTACAACTCGGGGCCGACTGCGGGCGTTTTCGGGGCGTCGCGCATCGCCCAACGCTATGCGTTTCCGCACGTGGTGACCATGGACATGGGCGGAACGAGCACGGACGTGGCGTTCATCGAGAGCGGCACGGTCCGGCTTTCCTTCGACGTCCAGATCGAAGGGATTCCGGTGAACCTGCCGATGATCGATGTGCTGGGGCTGGGCGGGGGCGGCGGGTCGCTGGCGCGCATCGAGAACGGCAAGCTGCTCGTGGGGCCGGACAGCGCGGGTGCGGTTCCGGGGCCGGCGTGTTATGACCTAGGGAACGAGCGGCCCACGGTCACCGATGCGGATCTCGCGCTGGGGCTGATTGACGCGGGGAATTTTCTGGGGGGCCGGCGGCGGGTCAATCCCGAGCGCGCGCGGCAGGCGCTACAGAGTGCGCTGGCAGGTCCGCTGGGCGTGAGCGTGGACGAAGCGGCGCTGCGCGTGCGGCAGGTGCTGGCGGGAACGCTGGCGGAAGAAATCCGCGAGGAAGCCAAGAGCCGGAAGTATCCGCTTGCGGAGGCGGTGCTGTTCGCTTACGGAGGTGCGGGGCCGCTGCATGCCATGGATATCGCCTCGGCGCTGGGCATCCGCACGTTCTACATGTTCCCGGAAAGCCCGGTGTTCAGCGCGGCGGGCTCTTCCACGATGAACGTCGAGCACCTGTATGAGAGCCGGGTGCGGGCACATTCCGGGCGCAGCTTTACGCAGGTGCTGGAGGAGACGGTCCGCGGGCTGAGGCTCCGCGCGCAGCGGGACATTCGCGGCGAAGGATTCAATCCGGAACAGGCCACGGTGCGCGCGGTGGTGGAAACCATGCAGGGCAAGATCATTCCCCTGAATGGGAGCGGGGGCGGGCCTGAACTCGGCGGGCTGCAAGACGCCATTGTGAGGCTGACGGTCACACTGCCGCGCTCCGAGCGGGAGGAGGCGATCGCGCCGGTACAGGGGTCCGGCGGAGGACACACGGGCTCCGGGCAGCGGGATATCGCGTGGGCCGACGGACGAAAGATGACGCCGGTCGTTTCGCTGAGGGCCATGGAGGCGGGGAAGAAGCGGCAAGGGCCACTGACCATCGAGACCGGAGAAACGACG
This sequence comes from Terriglobia bacterium, assembly GCA_020072785.1. NCBI lineage: Bacteria > Pseudomonadati > Acidobacteriota > Terriglobia > Terriglobia bacterium. The sequence continues at coordinate 557,655 of JAIQGG010000002.1, forward strand.
TGCGTGGTGCCGGCGGGATGGAGCGCGGAGAAAGATGCGTACGGCGCGATACGCGTGCAGCGGGATTGAGGCCCAACCATGAGCCAGAGAGTCATCACCGAATACCTGGCGATCGACCTGGAGAAAGAGCGCTGGATGTGCCGGCGTTGCCAGCGCGACCTGGGCAGCGCCCGGGAGAACTACAAGCTGGGGCTGGTCTTTCGCCAGCGCGATCCCGGGGAAGTGCACTCTTCCGGGTTGGGTGAAGTGCGCTACACGCCGGACCCGCAGTGGTGCCGGCTGGTGGAGATGTTCTGCCCCGGATGCGCGACGCTGATCGAAGTCGAATACCTGCCGCCCGGCCATCCCATCACGTACGACATTGAAATCGATATTGACGTGCTGAAAGCGGCGGAGCAGGCCCGGAGCAAGCGATGAGCATGCGGAAGACAGACTCCGGCGCCACAATCAGTATCGACGTCGGCGGAACCTTCACAGACTGTTATGTCACCTGCGGCGGACGTGTTTCCTGGGGTAAAGCCGCGACGACCCCCGATGACCTCTCGCGCGGCTTCCTCAACGCACTTCTGGATGCCTGCAAGCTTCTGGGCATCGGGGTTGGCTCGATGCTCACTGCCACCGATATCCTGCGCTATTCCACGACCGTGGCCCTCAACGCACTTCTGCAACGCAGTGGCCCGCGGCTCGGGCTGATCACCACGCGCGGACATGAAGATATGCTCTTTATCGGCAATGGCCGCGCCTGGGGCGATGGCCTGCCCATCGCGGAGCAGCGGAAAGTCGCGCAAGCGCGCATGCCGGAAGGATTGGTCGAACGCGATATGGTGGTGGGGCTTCGCGAGCGCGTGGACTCGTTCGGCAAGATCATCCGTCCATTGGATGAGAACGACGTGCTGGAAGCACTGCAATATCTGGTCGACCGCGGCGTGCAGGGCATTGTGGTTGTTCTTCTCTGGAGCTCGGCCAATCCCGATCACGAACGCAAGGTACGCGAGATCATCCGCGAGGAGTACCCTGACGTTTACCTCGGAAACATTCCGGTGCTGCTCTCGAGCGATATTGTCCCCAAGTGGCGCGAATACACCCGGGCCACGACCTCTCTTCTGACTGGCTTCCTGCATACCGAGCTCACCAACCAACTGCTTGGCATTGGCGATCGCCTGCGGGATGGCGGTTACAAAAAACCGTTGCAGATGGTGCAGAACACGGGCGGCGTGGCCAAGCTCTCGCGCACCCGCGTGGTGGATACCTACCAATCGGGTCCTGTGGCGGGCGTCATGGGCGGCGCCTACCGCTGCCGCTCGCTAGGCATTGAAAGTGCCGTCTGCACGGATATGGGCGGCACGAGCTTCGATCTCGGCCTGATCGTTCGCGGCCAGCCGCGCTTTTATTCCGTGCGCCCGGTGATTGACCGCTGGGCGGTGGATCTGCCGCTCCTCGAGGTGAAGTCCATCGGTGCGGGCGGGGGTTCCATCGCCTGGCTCAATACGGCATTCGGCAACCGCCTGGAGGTCGGTCCGCAGAGCGCCGGTTCGATGCCCGGTCCAGCCTGCTACGGCATGGGCGGCACGCGTCCTACGGTGACCGATGCCGACGTGGTGCTGGGCTACGTCCCTCCGGACAATTTTCTCGGCGGTCGCATGAAACTGGAGCCGGAGCGCTCCACGGAAGCCATTCGTCGGCACATCGCCAAGCCCGCCGGCATTTCCGTGGAGCAAGCGGCGTACTCGATCAAGCGTGTGGTGGACGGGAAGATGGGCATGGAGATTTTCAAGGAAGTGGTGCTGAAGGGGTTCGACCCGCGGGAATTCGCGCTGTTTGCCTACGGTGGAGCGGGACCAACGCACTGCTGCGGGTACGCGGAAGCGCTGGGTATCCGGAGGATCCTGCTGTTTTCGGAGTCCTCGGTGTTCTGCGCATATGGGGCTTCGACGCTGGACGTGACGCACGTGTACGAGCGGGCCCGACCGATGCCGCTCTACGATCCAATGTCCCGGGCATACTTGAGCGATCTGGAAGCGTTTAACCGGACGGTGGAGGAACTGGAGAGCGACCTGCGGCGCGACATGCAGGCCGAAGGACTGGATCTCTCCGGGATGAAGATGTCGCTGGAACTGGAGTTGCGCTACGGCTCTTCGCCGGTCACGCAGAGGATCCACTGCAAGGAGTTGCGGCTGCGGGACCAGGAGAGCGCGCGCGAGCTCTACCAGGAGTTCCGCGAGCACCTGTTGGGGCTCAGCCTGGGGATCGACCTTCCGGAAGCGCTGGTGCGCATCGAAACCTTCGTGCTGCACGGAAGCATCCCGACGCCGGGGCGTGCTGCCGTTGCGCGCGACGCGACGCCGGCGAAGCGGCGCAGGCAGCAGCCTCCGCCGGTCGGGCACCGCGAGGCGATCTGGGATGCCACACTGCAACGAGTGAAAACTCCGGTATTTGCGGTGGGAGGATTGTCGGAAGGCGACGTTCTCACCGGCCCGGCAATCGGCGAGGCCCGCGACACGACTTACGTCGTACCGCCCGGCTGGGAGATGCAAATCCTGAAGGACGAAGTCTGCGAGATGACACCGCTCGCCGGCGGGAAGCCATTGGCGTCCGTAGGATCTGCGAAACGCGCCGCCGGGAAGAGCAAGTCAGCCAAAACGACCGGGAAGAGGGGGCGTTAGCCATGGCCCTGGACATCAGTTTTCTGCTGAACCGGCGGTATAAGCCGGAACCGATCACGGTGCGGCAGGCGCGGGCCATCCAGCTTGTTTCGCACGAGGACTACAGCATCTTCACACAGAGGCTGGCGAGCGCCTGCGAGGAAGGGAAGGAGATCCTGATCCGGCTGGGAATCTCCGGGCCGCTGCAGTCCGGGGATGTATGCCTGAGTTTTCACACGGCGGAGGGCGACCTGGCGCTGGCGGAAATGGGCACGTTTCTGCACGCTATCACCGCGGCCGTGCCGATGAAGTTCGTGCTGAAGCATTATCGCGATGAGCCCACGGTGGGGATCCACGACGGCGACGTGTTCTTCTGCAATGAGGCGGTGTATGGCGGGCTGCATAATCCCGACCAGATCGTCTTTTTGCCCGTGTTTTATGAAGGAGAACTCATCGCCTGGGTCTCTTCCGCCGGGCACGAGCCAGAAACCGGAGCGACCGAACCCGGGGGGCAGCCGGCCGACGCGCGCGACCGCTACGCCGAGGGATTGAAGGTGCCTCCGGTGCGCATCGGGGAAAAGTTTCGGCTGCGGCGGGACATGATCGAGTTTTTCGAGAACATGGTGCGCTATCCGGAGATGATTGCCATCGACACGGCGGTGAAGCTGTCGTCATGCCTGCGGCTGCGCACGCGGCTGCTGGAGATCGCCGAGGAGCGGGGCAAGGAGTTCGTGATCGGGCTGTGCCGCAAGGTGATCGAGGACAGCGCGGTGGCCGCGCGGCAGCGGGTGAAGAGCCTGCCCGACGGGAAGTATCGCTGCGTGACTTTTCTGGATACTTATGGCCCGGCGGAAGCTCTGATCCGTGTGCCGTGCACCCTGATCAAGAAAGATGATTCGATGGTGGCGGATTTCTCCGGAGCGTCGCCGGAATTGCCCGGCCCGTACAACGCCTTCGAGCACATCATTTACGCGCACCTGACGTGCATGCTCTTCCAGTATTACTTCTCGGATCTGCCCGGCAGCTCGGGGACGCTGGTGCCCTTCGACGTCACCTGTCCGAAGGACTCCTTCCTTAACGCCAATTCGCAAGCGGCCATCTCTAGCTGCACGGCCATGGCACCGATCACCGGAAACACTTTCATGCTTTGTCTGAACAAGGCCATGTACGCTGCGAATCAGCCGGAGATTTCAGCGAATATCGCGGTGCCGCCCGGGGCCAGCGTGCGCGCATTTTTCTTCGGAGGGATCAACCAGTTCGGCAAGGAAGTGGCGGGCGTTTCTCTCCGGCCCGGCAACACTGCGGGAATCGGCGCCCGTCCGGACAAGGACGGCGTGGATTGCGGTTCGTTCTGGTGGGTGGGGCGTGGCAACGCGGTGGATGTGGAGCATGAAGAGCTGCTCTATCCCTACATGGGGGAGTACTGCAATTTTGCGCCCGATAATTCCGGGCCGGGGAAATTCCGCGGGGGTTCGAGCTTGACCTACGGCATCCGGATGCACAACACGCCGGCGTTTTATGTACAGACGTTCGGTCTGGCCAGCCGCTTCCCGGCGAATCCGGGGCTGTTCGGGGGCTACGCTGCCAATGTGCGGCCGGGGATCCGCATTGTGAGGGCGGACTGGAAGAAGCTGGACGAGAATGCCAAGGTTCCGCCTCCGCGCAACGACTTCGAACTGTTGCGCGTGGCGCGGGAGCTAGGCATGGAGGTGCAGCTCACGCCCATCCAGATTCCCGGGTCGCTGTTCAAGGAAGGGGACTTCGTGGGAGTGGTGGGGTCCGGAGCTTCCGGGTACGGGGATGTGCTGGAGCGCGAGCCGGAGGCCGTGGCGCGGGATGTGGTGCGGGGAATCGTCACGCGGTGGACGGCGGAGCATGTCTATTGCGTGGAGTTGCGCGAGGACGGCACGCTGGACAAGGAGGCCACCGAAAAGCGCCACAGCGAAGAGCGGCGGAAACGGCTGGCCGAGGCCAAGCCATACGAGGAGTTCGTGCGGGAGTTTTCGCGATTGCAGCCTCCCGCGGAAGCGCTGAAGTTTTACGGTACGTGGCCCATTCCCCAAGACAAGCATAAAGAGCTGGAGATCGAAGAGGTCACCACCTGATCACCGGGCGGTAGAGCTCGCCGGCAAAACCGGGAGAGCAGTTCGACGCGAAGCGAGGAGCTGCGTGATGCGAGATCGGCTGGAGAAGTTTTCCATCGGCTATATGCCGGACACGAACTTCGGGCAGTATGGACGGCCGGAACCCGATGCCGAGACCATCAAGGGTTGCGTGGACCAGCTCGTGGCCGAGGCGCTGCTGGCGGAGCAGGCGGGGTTTGAAGGGGTCTTCATTCCGGAGCGTCACATGCGGACGGAGACTATGTTTCCCAATCCGCTCATTCTTCTTGCCACTCTGGCGACTCTCACGAAGCGTGTGCGCCTGGGAACTTACGCTCTTGTCCCCACCTACGGTTGGGATCCGATGCACCTGGCGGAATCGTCCGCGTTGATCGATCAGCTCTCCGGAGGTAGGCTCAGCCTGGTGCTGGCCATGGGCGTGCTGCAGGATTCCTGGCGCATGTTCGGGGTGGACGGCAAGTACCGGCTGTCGCGCTTTCTGGAATGCGTCGAGGTGCTCAAGAAGGCCTGGACGTCGCACGAACCCTTCAGCTTCCACGGCAAGCATTTTCACTACGACAACGTCTATCTGACGCCCAAGCCCTACCAGCAGGATCCGCATCCGACGCTGTGGGGCGGCGGGCAGGCGGCGCCGGCGATCAAACGTTGCGGCACCTTCGCCAGCGGATGGTGCGGAGATCCTTTCCCGCTGAACATGGAGACTTGGAACCGGCAGACGGATGCGTTCCGGGAAGAGGCGCGGGCCAACGGCGTGGAAAACCCGAAGGTCATCCTGATGCGCGATGGGTTTGTGGCCGACAGCCGGGCAGAGGCAGAAAAGATCTACGGCGAAGCGTTTGTCGCCGAAATGCTGTACTACTACGACCTAGGGATCCTCGCGCATCACGACCCGAACATCCAGTCGCGCAGCGACGTGACCATGCAGAAGCTGCGACAGTCGCTGGTGATCGGCAGCCCGAAGGACTGCATCGAGGCGCTGGAGATGTACCGCGACCAGTATCGCGTGGACTATGTGGTGATGCGCTTTCGGATGCCGCTGGGGCCGTCCTGGGAAGCCACGCGGAATTGCATCCGGATGTTCGGGGAGACTGTTCTTCCGCATTTTCACGGCGGCCGTTAGGGTGCCAACGCAGTGGTCTTCGCGGTGAGGAAGAGTTAGGAGGAGGAAGCCATGTTCAAGGATGCCAAGGAATACAGCTCGGAAGAGCTGCTGCGGATGTGCCAGGACTTCTTCGGCGGGGCGTATTGGGCCTGGTACGAGGCTTCGCTGAAGACCGTAGGGGAAGCGGCGACGCACAAGATTCTCGATCAACTGGCCGACAGTTTTTCCGACCTGGAAGTGACGGCGATGAAGGCGTTATGGGGTGGGGAGTTCAACAACCTGCAGGAGATGACACGCGCGCTGGACGTGGTGCACCGTGTGGTGGCCTATGAAGGCAAGACGCGCGGGTCCACGCCGGAATGGAAGATGGACGGCGTGAACAAGGGGCACGAATCCATCAACCACTGCCCGATTCACGCCACAACGCCGGAGCAATTCAAGGACAAAGGGCCGACTGCGCTGTGCACCATCTACTGCCACAACATCGGGCAGAAGTTCTACGGGAAGATGGGCTGCACGATCGTGCAGGATAGCTGGCTCACCAAGGGGCAATCGCACTGCGGCTACCAGATTGAGCGCAAGGTTGCGGGAAAGGCCAACCCGTGAAATTCACAGGGAAAGTGGCTGTGGTCACTGGAGCGGCCCGCGGCATGGGCCGGACGGATTGCCTAGCGCTGGCGACCGAGGGTGCGTCGGTCGTCGCCAGCGACATTTGTCACGACATGTCCGCTGTCCCGTATTCGCTCGCGAAGAAAAGCGAGCTGGATGAAACTGTGGAAATGGTAAGGGCCCAGGGTGGCAAGGCGATCGCCGTTGTTGCCGACGTCACCAAGGCTGCGGACGCCAGCAATCTGATGGAGACAGCGGTCCGGGAGTTCGGGCGGCTGGACATTCTGGTGAACAACGCCGGCGTGGCGCTGATCGGCGTGCCGGTGCAGGACGTCACCGAAGAGCAGTGGGACCGGATGATGAACGTGAACGCCAAGGGGCCGTGGCTGTGCTCCAAATATGCGGTGCCGCACCTAATCAAGCAGCGCGGCGGCCGGATCATCAACATGTCGTCGCACTGCGGGCTGGTGGGGATCGCCACGCTGGCGCCGTATAACTGCTCGAAGCACGCGGTAGTGGGGTTGACGCGGACGCTGGCCGTGGAACTGGCGCCACATGGCATCACCGTGAACGCCATCTGCCCCGCCGCGGTGAATACGCCCATGCTCAATGAAAGCTACAAGCTGCTGGGGATCACGCACGAGCAGGCGGAGCAGGAGTGGGGCGGAAGCGGGCTGGCGAGCGGCGTCATTCCGCCGGAAGATATCTCCAAGATCGTTGTGTGGCTGGCGTCCGAGGACGCGCGATACATCACTGGGCGCAGCCTGCTGGTGGGAGCGTCCACTGGATTGATTCCGTAGACGGAGAGAAGCCCGTGAGCTCACCGATTGAAGAACGGCTGCAGCAGATGGAAGCGCGGGTGCGCAACTTGGAGAACATCGAAGAGGTGCGCCGGGTGCTGGGTCAGTATTGCAAGGCGCTGGATGCGCGCGACGCGCAGGCCATGGGTGGACTGCTGAGCCGCGATGTGCAACTGGTGGTCGTTCCCTGGAATGTGGACATCAAGGGGCATAAGGGGGTCATGGAGTTTTTCGTGCAGTACTTCCGGTCGGATTGGAAGGAGCCGCGGCACAACTGCGCCAACGAAAGCATCACCCCCGAGGGCGAGGGGTATCACTCGTTCTGCTATTTCCACGAAACGCTTGCGCGCGGGGAGGATTCGGTGATGGGCTGGGGCACGTGGGAAGATCGCTTCGTCCTCGAGGAGGGGCGCTGGAAGATCGGGCGGCGGCTAATCACGGTCATGGCGCTGACGCCGATCACGCGGGGCTGGGCGATGGCGGACAAGATCATGCCGCTATGAGTGCGATCCTAAAAAGCTGGGGCCGACACACGATCGTGGATCTGTTGCGGGAGACCGCGCGGAGCTCTCCGCAGAGGGCCTTCTTACGTTTTGCGGGGCGCGAGATTAGCTACGGCGAAATGGAGCAGGCTTCGGCGGAGTTTGCCAGGGTATTGCAGGCCGCCGGAGCGGGCCACGGCAGCCGGGTGGCGATTGCCATGGCTAACCGGCCCGCTTTTCTTGCAGCGTTTCTGGGAATCCTGCGCTGCGGCGCGACCGCGGTGCCGCTGAACACTTCCTACAAGGCCGACGAATATCTGTATGCGCTGGATCATGCGGGCTGCTGCGTGGTTGTGACGGAGGCGACGTTCGCAACCGCGCTCGCCGGCGTCTGCAAACGCACTCGGACGCCTGTTCCGCTGTTTCTGGCGAGCGACGACGCGGCGCTGCAATTCCGCGCGCAGGATGGAAGCATGCCCGCGCAGAGGAGCGGGGTGGCCGAGCCGCAACTCGCTCCGGAGGATATCGCCGGCATCTTTTATACCTCCGGGACGACGGCGCGGCCGAAGGGCGTGATGATCACGCACGGCAACCTGCTGTATTCGGCCGAGGTGACGATCCGGTGCCTGAGCCTTTGTTCGGAGGACGTGCCGGCGCTGGCGTTTCCCCTGTTTCACGCGAATTCGCTCTTCTATGGCGTGCTCACGGCCATTGTGCTCGGAGGCACGATCGGACTGCTGCCGGGTTTTTCCGTGTCGCGCTACTGGGAACAGGTCGGCGAAGCGGGGGCCACTTGGACGCCGGGTATTACCGGGCCGCTGATGCGCCTGCTGTTGCGCCAGGCGAAGAGCGCGGAGGAAGGACAGCACAAGCTGCGCTTTGCGGTGGGCGGAACGTTTCTCAGCCTGGAAGAGGTAGAAGAGTTCACGGCGCGTTTCGGGGTGAGACTATTTCCCGCCTGGAGCATGACAGAGACAGTCAGCCTAGGCACGTTGCATCCAAATCTGCGTGCGCTGCCCATTCCGACGACCACGGCCATCGGCTTTCCGACGCTGGGGCAGGAGATCCGTGTGGTGCGGGAGGACGGCTCCGACGTTGCGCCGGGGGAGCCGGGCGAGATTCTCTACCGCTCGCCCAGCCTGTTCGCCGGCTACCTGAACGATCCGGAAGCGACGCGCAATGCCTTCACCGCAGAAGGCTGGCTGCGCACGGGCGACCTGGCGCGCATGGATGGCAGCGGGTATCTGAGCTTCGTGGACCGCAAGAAGGACATGATCAAGACGCGGGGCGAGAACGTGGCCGCCGCTGAGGTCGAGCGTGTGCTCAACGAACACCCGGGCGTCCTGGAGTCCGCGGTGATCGGGGTACGCTCCGAAGACGGGCTGCTGGGCGAGCGCGTGGAAGCCTATGTGGTAAAGAGCAATCGCGCCGAAGTGGATGCCGAGGAGCTTCGCCGGTGGACGGCGGAGAAGCTGGCGGACTTTAAGGTGCCGCAGGTGATCCACTTCGTGGAAATGCTGCCCAAGACGCCGCTGGGGAAAATCCAGCGGCAGGAATTGCGAAAGACGCGTGCGCCTTCTGCTGCGGGGGATTGAAGAAGAATAAATCTGGCGGCCGGGAAAAGTGGAATGCGAGACAAACTGGTAAATTTCGGAATTGGATGCCTGCTGGACACGAACTTCGGGCCGTTCAACCAGCCGGTGCCTGGGCGCGAGCGCGTCAAGAAGGCCACGGACCAACTCGTTGAGGAAGGCGTGCTAGCCGAGCAGGTGGGATTTGAAGGGGTGTTCGTTCCGGAAAGTCACATGCGCACGGAGACCATTTTTCCGAATCCGCTGATGCTGCTGGCGGCGCTGTCGGGCCGGACCAGTCGGCTGCGGTTGGCCACCTACGCGCTGATTCCGACCTACGGCTGGAATCCCATGCATCTTGCGGAGTCCACGGCGCTGGTGGACCAGCTTTCGAAAGGGCGTCTGACGTTGGTGGTGGCGCAAGGGCTGGTGGAGGAATCGTTCCGGATGTTCGGGGTGGACCCGAAGAAGAAGCTCTCGACGTTTGTCGAATCGATCGAGATTCTGAAGAAGGCTTGGACCTCGCACGATCCATTCAGTTTTGCCGGGAAGCGCTTTCAGTTCGACAACGTCTTCCTCACGCCGAAGCCGTATCAGCAGGACCCGCACCCGACGATCTGGGGCGGCGGGCTTAGCGATGCGGCCATCCAGCGTGTGGGAACGTATGCGACGGGCTGGTGCAGCACGCCGTTTCCGATCAGGAAAGACGTGTGGGACTGGCAAGTGAAGCTGTTCCGGGACGAGGCGCGCGCGCACGGCGTGGAGAACCCGAAGATTGTTCTGATGCGCGACGGGTTCGTGGCCAAAAGTAGGGAAGAGGCGGAGCGCATCTGCAGCAGCGCGTACATGCCGGAATGGCTGTACTACTTCGATGCCGGGGTGCTCAGCCAGCAGGATCCTACGATTCAGGGGCGCAGCGACGTATCTATTGCCAATATGCGGCGGCATCTGGTGGTGGGCAGCCCAGCGGACTGCGTGGAGGCCATCGAGCGCTTCCGCACGGAGTATCAGGCGGATTACATCGTGATGCGCTTCCGCTCGGCGTGGGGCCCATCGCGCGAGGAAACTCGGCGCTGCATGGAACGGTTCGGCGAATCGGTGCTCAGCCGCTTTCGCTGAGGACCGGCCGCAAGCCGAGTAGCCGGGGCAAGCAGGGAAGTGAACGCCCGAAGGGCGGATAAACAGATCAAGATATGCCCGAACCCTATATTTTGTTTTTTCATGAGTGCCGCCTGAAGGATGTCGCGTTGATGGGCGGCAAAGGCGCGAATCTGGGCGAACTCTCCGCCGCCGGCTTTCCCGTGCCCCCCGGATTCGGAGTGACCTCCGCCGCTTACGAGACATTTCTCTCGGCCAACCAGCTGAATGCGCCGTTGCGGCAACTGGCCGCATCCATTGATTTCACCGATCAGAGCAGCGTTGAGGAGATTACGGCGCGGATCCGCGAGCGCATGGCTGCCGCAACGCTTCCAGAAGCGGTGGCTGCGGAGATCCGACAGGCGTACGAAAAGCTGGGATCCAACGCGCTGGTGGCGGTGCGCTCGTCCTCGGCGGTGCCGGAGATGCAGGTGAGCTCCTTTCCGGGGCAGATGGACACGTTCTACGACGTGCGCGGGCTGGAAGAGATTTTCCAGCAAGTGAAGCTCTGTTGGACGTCGGTGTGGACGGCGCGTGCCACGGCCAACCGCTGGAACAAAGGTATCGATCATTTCCGGGTGAAGGTTTGCGCGCTGGTGCAAAAAATGATCCCTTCCGAATTCTCCGGTGTGGCGTTTACGGTGAATCCGGTGACGCTGGCCGAAGAGATCGTGATTGAAGCGATACCCGGGCTGGGCGAGGCTCTGGTTTCCGGCAAAGTGGACCCCGACGCGTATGTGGTTTCGAAGGAGCAGTTGCAGCTGACCAGCCGGCCGGAGAAGTCCGGAGTGCCGGAAGGGATAATCCTGGAGGTCGCGCGGATGGCGCGGGAGATCGAAAAGCACTACGGCAAGCCGCAGGACGTCGAGTGGGCCTACGCCGGGGGAAAGCTGTATGCGCTGCAGTCGCGCGCGGTGAAGAAGAAAGATGCGGATCCGGATTATGCGGGTCTGGAGCGCTGGAACAAGCCGACGGAGGCCGATGAGGCGGAGATCGTCTGGACGCGGGCGTGGAGCGATGAAGTGCTCACCCGGGCCATCACGCCGCTCTTCTACTCCGTGCAGGCCGACCTCATCACCGTCACCTACGACTTCATCTATCGCTGCTACGGCCTGACAGACCTCCTGCCACTGAAGCTGATGCGCTTCCACAAGAACCGCGGCTACTTCAGCACGCGGTACTTGAAGGAGTGCCTGCGTTACGCGCCGCAATTCGCGCGGACCAACGACGCGCTGAAATTCTTCACCCCCGAGCAGCAAGACGACGTCAAAACCATGCCCTTCCTGGTATGGCGCAAGATCATGAGCGAGTTGCGTCTCGCCGTTCTGCACCGCAATTACACCTTCACGAAGTGCCACAAAACCTATTACGAAGACTGGCTTCCAGAGTTATGCCGCCGCGTCCAGGAGCTGAACGCACTCGACCTGGAAAGCGCCGCGCCAGAGCAGCTGCAGACCTATTTCGAGGGCATGGACCGGCTGATGAAGCAGCACTGCGAGCCGATCGGCATCGGCGTGATGGTGCATACCTTCGCGTCGGTTTCCCTGCTGAGCACGCTGCTGAAACACTGGCTGGGCGATGATGCCGCAGCCAGCACGCTGCTCAGCGGACTTCCGGGCAACAGCACGGTGGAGCTCAATCAGGAGTTGTGGAATCTTTCGCGGCGCATCAAGCATGCACCGGAGCTGGTGGGTGCTTTCACCGACTATCCGGTCTCAGAGATTTTCGCGCGGCTGAAAGACTCGGAAAAAGGTAGAGCGCTCGCCGCCGAGCTAAAAAGCCTCTGTCGGACGTACGATTTCCGCGGCGCGGAGGACCGGGAGCTGTCCTTCCCTCGCTGGGGGGACGATGCGGAGTTGCTGCTGAATATGCTGAAGTTGTTCGTGCAGGCGGGGGACGAAGCGGCGCCCGATGCTGCGCTGGAAAAGAACCACCGGCGGCGTGAGGCGACCACGCGCAGCGTTGTGCAGCAGCTTTCAAACCGGCCGTGGGGATTTCTGAAAAAGCGGGTCTTCGGCTTCCTGCTCAAATACGCACAGATTTACTCGCTGTTCCGGGAAAATCAGCGATTCGAGGTGGACCGCGTCTTCTATGGCCAGAGGAAAGCTTTCCTGGCCATCGGCCGGCGGCTTGTGCAAATGAACCTTCTGGCGGATGCGGATGACATCTGGTTCCTTGCGAAGGAAGAGGTGTTCGACTTGATGTGCCGCCGCATGACGCCGCAGGATGCCCGTATCAGGGTTCTGCCCCGCAAGGCCGAGTATCGCCGCTATCTGCACACTCCGCCTCCGATGTTTTTGCAGGGAGACCGGGAGTGGGATCTTGCTCCGGAAGCCGTGAATGCCGTAGATGCCAAATTCCTCACGGGTGTTCCGGCAAGTTCAGGTAGAGCCTCTGGAGTGGCGCGTATTGTTCGCGATATTCGCGAACTGAGCCGCGTGCGCGCCGGTGACATCCTGGTTACCAATAGCACAGATCCCGGCTGGACTCCTGTCTTTCTGCTGATCCGTGGCCTGGTTCTGGAAACGGGTGGCATCCTCGCTCACGGCACGGTGCTTTCCAGGGAATATGGCATCCCCGCCGTGACCTCGGTGAAAAACGCAACTGCTCTCGTCAAGGAAGGAGAACTGATTACCGTGGACGGCTCCCAGGGCACTGTAACCCTGCCCGCTTGACCCCCGGCTTGATTCAGGCAGAGCAACTATGATCCGACTGACCGACGACTTACGGCACCCGCCTTCTCCGGAGCAGAATTACAGCGAGAGCAAATGGTTCTCTTTTTACGACCAGGCGAGGGACATTTGGATATCCTCCCGAATCGGATTGGAGCCGAACCGGCGCACGGCAAATCGCTGGCTGGTGGTCGCCAATCATGGCACGGTCATTTACAAGGATCTCGCTGTGAACCTGTCTCTCCCCGACTCGGATTGGGACGCGATCGAGGTTAGCGGCTTCTCGATTCGCACGCTGAAGACCATGAAACAGTATGCCCTTTCGTTCCACAATCCCGAATTGCAGTTCGATGTCACCTGGCAGGCGGCTACCCCCGTTTTCGACTACAAGGACTGCTTTGCGCCTCTGCCGCCTTCCTTGGCCAGTGCTCATTACGAGCAGTCGGGGCAGGTGTCCGGCAACCTCCTCTATGAAGGCAGAAGCTACGCCATCGAAGGCGCCGGTCATCGCGATCATTCCTGGGGGGTGCGCGACTGGGAGGGATTTCGTTCTTGGATCGCCTTCATGGCGCCCTTCGGAGGAGGATCATTTCTTCACGTCGAACAGTTCGACGAGCAGAACACCGGATTGACGCGGCACGGCTTCCTCTACCATGAGGGAAAGAACATAGCGTTGAAGGATGCCGATATCGAGCTCGATTTCCTGGCAGGACGCAGATTTCCCCACCGCTTTCTCATGAGGATCGAAGACGTCCAGGGGCACATCATTCCGGTTGTGGGGGAAGTGCGCGTGATTGCTCCGCTGGCCTTTGGGAGATGCACGGTGGGAGAGTCCTTCGGCACCTTTACGTGCGGAGGCGTCACCACGGCAGGCATCATCGAGTACGGTTTTACAGCGCGAAGTCGATGATATGAAGCGAAGGAGAGCCTTCGTCGTTGTCAGGGACCGCACAATCCGGCCCGGGTGGATGGGTCGATGACTCTTTGTCGGCGACAGCGGAGAGCAATTCGGAAACCTTGCGGAGGGCCTTCTCTTCAGTTTTTTTGAGATTCCACCCATCGCCATAGCAGAGAAGATCTTCTGCCCCGCTTCCAGTTGAGGAAAAAACTTTTATCGCCTTGCCTTCAGTTTCTCCAACTCGGGATATGACGACGTTTCCACGAAGGTGCATTCGGGCGGCTGGACTTGTGTTTCGATTGCGCGAACCAACATCCTAAGAGCAAGTTCCATAGTGAGTGATGTGATCACGGCGGCGGCCAGGACGTGCTCGTCTACCAAAGGTTTCACTTGGCTTGAAATACCAATGCCGACGAATGGCAATCCTAGCCATCTTTTCTTCTGTTCTTGATTGTCGATATTTTGGAATGCCTTCCTGGCCCCTAACGCAAGTTCATGAGAGTGGCCGGCCACCAAGTCAAACTTTTCTGCGCGCGAAGTCGCCAACCGCAGCCAGGTGCCTACACTTTGACAAGCGCCCTCCTCGCTCCATTTACTCCGGAGCGCTGTTAGCTGCACATTCCGCGGCTTGGTGCTTTCCATGCCCTCGTGTCGCTGGGCCGCAACGGAACTCATGCTCGGCCCCTGAATGTATAAGGCAGATCCCCCCTGAGGCAACAGTGCGGCAAGCTGTTTGCCTTGAAGCCGGCCAATTTCGTGTTGTGCTTGGGTCACCGTGAATACTGGAACCAGGGGGCTCTTGCGGAGTTGCTTGACATAATCAACATCGTTGTTACTTATCACCCATGCAATCCCCGCTGCAACCGCCGCTTCGGCGACAAGGCGCAGCCCCGTTCGGGTCATGGGCTCAACCAAAAATGCGCTGGGCCGGGCTTCCGGACTGGATTGGATTATTTCCAGTAACTGCTGGCTTTGAGTTATGGAATCATCGTCGGCGTGGATGACTTGCAGATCGAGCCCCAGGCGTTCTCCGGCTGACTTCGCGACCACTCCCTGCTCGCGCTGGTACGCGTTGTCATTGGGAAGTGAAACGACGATTCGCAGTTTTTTCATTTGCTGTTCCGCAAGGCAGTCAACATCGACAGTATAGGTCGTCCGGTTGCATCATCCTGAACTCTGGAACGTCATCGCCGCGAAAAAGTTAACGTGCTCGCTGCTGAAAACGAGCGTGCCGTGCCGCTGCCTGAACTTGGAAGATGGCGGACTAGACATAAACCCTCGGGTTTGTACCTAGAAGTATGCCGGAATTTGCGATTTGGACCTCTGGCTTGAAGCGAATTGAGTCCTGGTTAACGCGCAAACCGGACAATTGAATGCTGGATTGTTTTCATGTGGGTGGAGGGTGGATTTTGAGTTCGAAACGAACCAAAGGGTATCAACGAAAATCGTTGAAACAAACTGCGCAAGGAAGTGGCGCGCCCGGGGAGACTCAAACTCCCGACTCTCTGCCTAGAAGGTAGACGCAGAAACGCTAAGTAGTTGGTTCGTCTAGCATTTTCCTATGTCTTGCATCACGGTTTGGCACAGTATTTGGCACTGTTTGTTCTCAAGTTGTTTTCAAGTTGGCCGACTGCACCCCTCGGATGAGACAGATTTCGAGGGGCACACTTGCCGTTGTGACCTGCCCCGCATTTTGAGACAGCCGCTGAGTTGAGTCCATGAAGGCGAAGCCGGAATTGCATCGCTCCGGCAAGTCAGGGAGCCTATCAGCAAGGAAGCCAAGCCGTAAGCCCGGCGGGCGGAGGGAACGCTGCTGTCAGGCGGCAAGCCAGTCTTCGAATAGGGTCCGTGCCTTGGCGCCTTCCATCCGGCGCCGCACCGCGTCCAGCACGTGGCACTTGAGCGCGCCGTCCGCGCCGTAGAAACCCAGCCAGTAGGGCATGTGGAAATCCAGCGGCATCCGCTGGATTTCAAGCCTCGGCTCGCGCACACGGAAAAAGCCTTGCTGAAATACGATCCGGAGCACTTTTTCCGCCAGCAACGCCTGCCCGCGGGCTTCCTCGAGGCTTGCTTCCAGCCGGTTTCGCGTCTCCACGCGGAGAAGGTCTTCTTCGCCGGGAATGCGTGGAAACTCGAAAAGATCGAGCGTGCCTTGGGCCGCGTCGAGCGCAAACAGGCGTGTCTGCGCGGGCGCCTTCCCGCTCATCCCTGCCAGGCGCACCTGATAGAGGCGGTAGGGCACGTACGCGTCGGCCACCTGCAGCAGAAAATTCCGCAGTGCCGGAGCCAGCAGCCGGCGCAAGCCGCGCGGTTCAAGGATGCGAATGGCCTCTTCCCGCGTGACGTTCGGTTTTAGGGTGTAAATCGTCGCTGGCTGCATCGCGCGGACCCGTACCTACCGGAAATAGATCCACAGACCCAAAACGGCCGCGATCAGGAGCGCGGTGAACGCCAGATTCAAGGTGTGTTCCCGGCGGGTCTCCTTCGCGAGATAAACCGTGCGCAGATCCGTAGTTTCCAGCTTCTGATTCATGGTGGCAAAAGTCAATCCGGCGATCTTCTGTCGTGACGGCGCCGGATAGAGCAGGCTCACACCGACCAGCACCGCCGCGCACACCACCAACATGAAAATGGCGTAATGCAGGAAATTCATATCCACGGTCCAGCGCACCAGCGGCGACGTGAAGTGGTGCGTCTTATCCAGCACCTCAAGAACAAAGCGCGTTGCCCCCAGCACGAAGCCGAAAAGGAGCGAGCTGATTGCTCCTTGTCCGTTCAGGCGGGGCCATAGGATTCCAAAGATGAAGCACGCCGCAATCGGCGGGCTGATGTAGGCCTGCACGCTCTGCAGATAGATGTAGAGCTGGGCGCTGAGGAGGTGAATGAAGGGCACCCAGAGAATGCCGAGAACGACCATGACGCCGGTGGCGATGCGGCCGAAGAAGACGAGCTGCACCTCGGTGGCCTGGGGGCGGAACTTCTTGTAGAAATCGAGGGTGACCATGGTGGAGGCGGAGTTGAAGACCGAGCTCATGGCGCCCATGAGGGCGGCCAGAAGCGCGGCGATCATCAGGCCGACGAGGCCGACGGGGAGGAGGTTGACGATGAGCGTGGGATAGGCAATGTCGCCGTTGGTGACGTGGCCGTGATCGAGATGGAAAAGGGCCGGGTAGAGGGCGAAAGCGATGAGGCCGGGGAGGACCAGGATGAACACCGGGAGGATCTTCAGGAAGCCGGCGAAGATGGTGCCGGCTTTGGCGTGGCCCTCATCCTTGGCGGAGAGTACACGCTGCACGATGACCTGGTCGGTGCACCAGTACCAGATGCCGAGGATGGGCGCGCCGAAGAAGATACCCGTCCAGGGGAATTCCGAATTGGCGGCGGGCTTTATCATGTGAAAGTAATCGGCGGGGACGGCGGCGCGCAGGCCGGCGAAGCCGCCGATTTTGTCCATGCCGATGACGGTGAGGATGACGGCGCCGGCGATGAGGATCAGGGTCTGTACCAGGTCGGTGTAGATGACTGCGGCGAGGCCGCCGGCGATGGTATAAACGCCGGTGGCGATGACCAGAATGACGGCGGCGGTGAGAGGGCTCCAGCCGACGACGCGCTCGAGGACGATGGCGGCGGCGTAGAGGTGCACGGAAATCTTGGTGAAGATGTAGGCGATGATGGAAATGCTGGCGAGGTAGGTGGCGCAGTGCCGGTTGAAGCGCCGCTCCAGAAATTCCGGCATGGTGAAAACATTCGAGCGCAAATAAAAGGGGACGAAGACCCAGCCGAGAATCAGAAGAATCAGGCACGCCAGCCATTCGAAGTGTCCGACGGCCAGGCCGGAGCTCGCTCCGGAGCCCGCCAGCCCGATGAAATGCTCAGTCGAAATGTTCGACACGAAGAGCGAGGCGCCGATCGCGAACCAGCCCACGTTACGGCTCGCCAGAAAATAGTCTTCCGAGGTGCGCTCCTTCCGCGAAAAATAGAAGCCAATGCCGAAGACGATCAGGAAGTAGATTCCGATGATTGTAAGGTCCACAGGGGCGAGAGTCCTGTGGGTGATGGCCACCGCCGAAGCTGCAAGCATGCCAACCTCCTTCCCATCAGCCGGTCGCTGTTCCGGCTGGGTTCCGTTGCGCTCGGGAGAAAGGAATTTTCCCGGACGTTTCCGGGCCTTCGAGGGCCCGCGCGGAGTGACGCTTCAGTTGCCGATTCTCCGCGCATGCAGGCTTTTCCAAAAGTTCCCGAACTCTATACCAACTGGGCAGCAAGCTCAATCCCCGATTCCCGCCGCGGAACAGCTTTTCTGGATTTCTCCACGGGTGTTTGAAAGAGATTCAAGAATTCTCAAAGTTCATGACGTAGCCCGTTCATGGAAAGTTACCTCAGGGCAATCTTCCCGCCGTGATGTGCGTGTCAGCGCCAAGCCAGGGTATTTACAGAATCTCGTTCGAGGGGAACGACGGCTGCCCAGTGCCCCATGCGAACCTCGCAATTTCTGGTGGGCCCGGGATTGGTGAGTACCAGCACACATTGTCCGTCCGGGTTCTCGAAGCCGGCGTGAGATAAGTCTTCCGCGGCACTCTGAGAGTCGAAGCGGTGGGCGCCGCGTCGAGCCAGCCGCGAATAATGGGCCAATGCCCAGAATTGGCCGCTATGGGAGATTTCCTTGGTAGTTGAGTTGATCGTGAGAAGTCCCCCGCAGTCAAATGGCCCGATATTGGGGCGGCCCTTTTCGTCGAGGGCGAAGTTCCAGGCGGTGACCGATCGGGACCAGTTGCGGAGAATGCCGGTGAAGGTCTTGCTCCACTCACTCCAGTCTTTGGAATAATCCTCGGCGGTGTAGTCCGGACCGCCTTCGGTCCAGTGCATCTCCACATCAGGGAATGCATCGTGGACCCTACCGATCCATTCCGGCTGGCCAGCATAACCGTGCCAGGCGATGGCGCTGGCATACTTGCGGACCCCGGGGGTCTCCAGTTCCGCGATCGCGCGCCCCCACAGGTTGTAGTTGTGGTCGATCAGCCAGATCTTCGTCTTGACGCCATTGCATTCAAAGAGCGGGCCCAGATAATGGCGGACAAAATCGGCCTCGTATTCCTGCGGCCAGATGCAGGCTGGCATGCGGCCGTCCTGGTCGGTATCGACTTCATTTTGAATGGTGACCGCCTGCACCAGGACGCCTTCGGCTTCATAGCCCTGCAGGAATTTCAGGAAATAGTCGGCATAGGATGGCATGTATTTGCGGCGCATGGAGCCGCCGAGCATTGTGCCATTGGCCTTCATCCAGCCCGGAGGGCTCCACGGGGAGGCAAAAAGAAATAAATCCGCATTCACCTTGCGTGCTTCGCGCAGCGCCGGGAGGATGTAAGCGCGGTCGTGGTCAATGGAAAAGCGCGCCAAGCCGGGATCCGCATCGCCATCGTCGTAGCTGTAGAGCGCGGTCGAGTAATCACTCGCTCCCATGCAGATGCGGCAGACGGTCAGCCCCATTTCCGAAGGGTCGAACAGTTCATGAAACAAGCGCTCCCGCGCGGAAGAAGAGAGCTGGCTGAACATGTAGCAGGCGGCATCGGTGAATGCGGCGCCGAAGCCCAGTATCGATTGAAACTTTCTGCCGGGATCCAGAACGACAGCATCACCGGCCGCCGGGCCGGAGGCCGGCCGCCAGGAAATCGAAGGAGCGCGCGAGAACCTCCGATTTTCACTTGTCACCCAAAGCGCCAAGTCGCTCGGGGCCGGGCTGGTTCCGGCCTGTTCCGTTGCCGGCGAGAATTCCGGGAAGGCGTGCGCGGCTGCGAGGGCAGCGATCCCCCCACCCGATGCTTTCAGGAATCCGCGTCGCGTACGGTCTCTGCCCATTTTGCCTCCTTCCCCGAAGACGGAGCACATTACATGCAAAGATTTCAAAGCGCAACGGTGCTTTGAAATCCCGGAGGCCTTCCTGAGCCTTTTTTCGGGGGGATCCCGGAAAGGAGGACCGGCTGGGGCTGCGAAGCTGAAGCAAGGTTTAGTCTTTTCCGCGGTCATGCTTTTCGGCTACCCTAGCCCTACGGTGTTGGAATCAGGCAACACATCCAAAATGAACGGCCCGCGGTCTCGATTCATGGTGAAGCAGAAAGCAGCGCGAAGAGCGCACCTTCACACGCGTGCGGCCGCGGCGCGTCTGCTGTTGCAACTTGTCCTGCTGCTGTGCGCGTCGGGACGCGTTGCCCAGGCGCAACTGGCCCCGAAATCGCTCCCGGTCCTGACCCAGGCCGGTCAAGTGCGCCAATTGAGCCCGGAGCAAGCCGCGCGCGGCTATCCCGTGCACGTCCGCGGCGTCATTACCGGCGATGTGCCCTCGCCCGATTTTTTTGTCCAGGATTCCACCGCCGGCGTCTACGTCGAGGGCGACCAGTCGCATCTTTTCCCGCACCACCTCGGCGACCGGGTTGAAATCGATGGCATCACCGGTCCCGGGAAGTTTGCTCCGGTCATCCGCGAGCGCAAGTTGCGTGTCTTGGGTAAGGGTGCCCTGCCCAAGTCCAGGCTCTATTCCTTCAGTGAGCTGGCCGATGGCCAGATGGACAGCCAATGGGTGCAAGTGCGCGGAATTGTCCGTTCGGTTTCCATCGACCGCACCTCTTGGCAGGAAATCACCCTGGCCATGCGCGTCGTCTCCGGAGCCGGGCAATTCACCGTCCGCGTGCCCATTTCCAAGGAAGGCGATTTCTCTTCATGGACGGACAGGGAAGTACTCTTGGAGGGCGTTTGCGGCAGCCTCTTTAATTACCAGCGCCAGCTCAGCGGCGTACTCTTTTATGTGCCGCGCCTGAGCTTCATCAAAGTGGATGCGCCTGCCCAGGAGGTCCCCTTCTCGGCTTTATTGCGCTTTTCCCCCACGGAAGGCGTCCGGCACCGCGTGCGCGTGCGCGGTGTGGTCAGCTATCAGCAGGTCGGCACCGCCCTATTCCTGCAGTCGCAGGGCAGGGGCCTGCGTGTGCTCAGCCCCCAGGACACGCGTCTGGAAATTGGCGACATCGTGGACGCGATGGGTTTCCCCGTGATGGGAGAATCCGCTCCGGTCCTGACCGACGCGGTTTTCCATCGCATCGAACACAGCGGGCCTCCCGATCCGGTCAAGCTGAACCTGAGTTCTCCCTGGGAGCAGTACGACGGAGCTCTAATCACCACGGACGCCACCCTACTCGGCCGCCAGTTGCAGACCGGTGGTTTGCGCTTGGTGCTGCGCACGGGCGAAAACCTCTTCGACGCCACCGTGCAGCCCGCGGATTTGGCCGTGCGTCTCTCCTCCATCCCGCTCAACAGCGAAGTGCGTATCACCGGAATCTGCCTAGTGCGCAGCGGGGGCCTGTGGTCCTTGCCGCAGTCCTTCCGCGTGCTGTTGCGCTCTCCACAGGACGCCCTCGTTCTGCGCGCGCCTTCCTGGTGGAACTTGCGGCATACCCTTTGGCTCCTGGGAATCACCACGGCAGGGCTGCTGCTGGTGATGGCCTGGGTGGTCGTGCTGGGCGGGCGCTTGCGTGAGCAGATGTCCGTCCTGCGCCAGAAATTGCAGCATGGGGCGGTGCTCGAGGAGCGCAACCGCATCGCCCGCGAGCTGCACGACAACCTGGAACAGGAATTGGCCGGTATCAGCATGCAGTTGGACCTGGCCGCCGATTGCTTTCAGCAGGCCCCGCAGATTGCCCGCCAGGCCGTGGATGCGGCCCGCAACATGAGCCGCCACAGCATGATTGAGGCGCGCCGTTCCGTATGGGACCTGCGCTGCCACCTGCTGGAGAAAGGCGACCTGGGCTCCGCACTCACCGAAATCGTGCAACCCTTGCTCGCCCGCAACGGTTCCCAGCTCGACCTTCGCATTGTCGGCCGTCCCGTGCGCCTGCCCGGCTCGGTCGAAATGAACCTCCTGCGCATCGGGCAGGAAGCCGTGGCCAATGCCGTCCAGCACGGCCAGGCCCGCAACATCACCATTTCCCTCGACTACGATACCGCCACGGTGCGCCTGTGCGTGAGTGATGACGGCTGCGGATTCAGCGCCGAGCAGTCTTCCTCCACGGGTCACTTCGGTCTTCTGGACATGCGCGAGCGTGCCCACTCCATGGGCTCCTCCCTGCGCGTGGACAGTCGGCCCGGCCAGGGCGCCAAGATCGCCGTGGAAGTTCCCGTGAAGGAACACTAGCCCTTCGATGAAAAGCGCCAAGCCAATCCGCATTCTGGTGGTGGACGATCACTTCATGGTCCGTATGGGGCTGTCGGCTTCCCTCAACATCGAAGCCGACATGGAGGTTGTGGGCGAGGTGAGCAGCGGCGAGGCGGCCCTGAGCGCCTATCGCAAACTCCGTCCCACTCTAATCCTCATGGATGTTCGCTTGCCGGTGATGAGCGGTGGTGATTCCGCCGCCGCCATTCTCCGCGAGTTTCCGGACGCCGCCATCCTGATGCTTTCCACGCACGCCGGGGAAGAAGAGGTCTATCGCGCCCTGCAGGCGGGTGCCCGCGGCTACGTCCTAAAAAGCGTTTTGCGCGAGGAGCTGCTCCATGCCATCCGGGAGGTGTTTGCGGGCCGCCGCTATGTCGACCCCAGCGTGGCTTCCGTGCTGGCTTCCCGCGCCGGGCATCGCTCCCTGACCAGCCGCGAGATTGAGGTCCTGCGCATGGTCGCCAAAGGGTTGGGCAACAAGGAGATCGCTGCGGCCCTGGACATCGCCGAAGCCACCGTGAAGCTCCATGTCAGCCACGTCATGGAGAAGTTGAATGTCAAAGACCGCACCGAAGCGGCCACGGCCGCCCTGCAGCGGGGCATTATCTCCCTGGGATAGGTTTCCTCCTGATTTTCGACCTATACGAAAGTAGTATGTCCAACCACGCCCACTGCCTTATGGACTTTCCCCTTCCCCCCGCAATAGGATGCGCCATTCGAAGGCACGGGTGGGGCTGGCGAGCGCTTGGTGGCAATTCCCGCGCGGTTCGCCGCAAGCATTCATAGGAGGGTGGGATGTTCAGCGATCAAAGCAAAATTACACGGATCGTCCGTCAAAGCCTGGTGCTGGCATTGGTGCTGAGCGCCTGCGGAGCGGTCGTGTTCGCGCAGGTTACTTCCGGCACGATTTTCGGGGCCGTCAAGGATCCCAGCGGAGCCATGGTTCCGCATGCCACGGTTACGGCCACCAATGCCGCGGCGGGCATCACCCGCACCGTGTCCACGAACGAGGAGGGCGGGTTCGTGCTGCCCAATCTCGCCCCGGGCACCTATGCCATCACGGTCGAAACGGCGGGATTCAAAAAAATGGAAAAGACCGGCATCGTTCTGAGCGCGGCGGACCGCCTCAACGCCGGTGAATTTGTGCTTGAGGTGGGCGTGGCTACGGAAGAGGTCGTCGTCACCGCCGAAGCCGCCCAGATGCAGTTGCAGTCCAACTCCGGCGAGCGCTCCGACCTGATTTCCAGCAAGCAGCTCAATGATGTGGCCATGAACGGCCGCAACGTGCTGGATTACATGAAGCTGATTCCCGGAGTCATCAGCGGCTTTGACGGCCACGCCTCCGGCACCGGCGGCCTGGACTCCATGAACATTAACGGCACCCGCGCCAATCAGCACGAGTTCACCATTGACGGCGCCTCCAACGTGGACACCGGCAACAACGGCGGCACCCACGTCACCATCAACCCGGACGCCATTGAAGAAGTGAAAATTCTGACCTCCAACTACCAGGCCGAATTCGGCAAGGCCGCCGGCGGCCAGATCGCCATCGTCACCAAGGGTGGCACCAACGACTTTCACGGCAATGTGCGCCTCTTTCACCGCAACGAAGGCATGAACGCCAACGAATGGTTCGCCAATAGAGATCAAACGCCCATCGCCAAGTACCGCTACAATTACATCGGCTATCAATTGGGCGGCCCAGTGCTCATTCCCGGCGCGGATTTCAACAAGAACAAGGACAAACTGTTCTTCTTCTGGAACCAGGAGTTCTACCGTCAGCTCATTCCGGTGGGGCGTTCTTCTTTTTACACGCCGACGGCGCTGGAGCGTACGGGTGACTTCTCGCAGTCGGTTGACCAGGGCGGGAATCCTGTGGCGATCGCGGGAGCGGGAATCGTTCCCGGCACGAACAAGATTGATCGCAATCTGCTCGATCCCACGCAACAGGTGGTGTTTGACCAGATGCTGACCTTGCTGAACCTTTTTCCCCTGCCCAACGTTCCAGGGTATGGCAGCAACGGAAATAACTACAATTACTCGGTCAATCCGTCCTACAGCAACCCGCGCCGCGAAGACATTCTTCGCGTGGACTATCAGATCACCTCCAACCACCGTCTCTTTGGCCGCTGGATCCACAACTCCGACACTGCGACCTCCGGTCTTCTCCCCGGGGGGCTTGGCGTATTGGGCTGCGCCAGCGGCTACTCCATGACCGGCACTTGCTCTTCGAAGCATCCCGGCTGGAACCTCTCGGTGAACCTGGTGAGCACGATCCGGCAGAACTTACTGAATGAATTCTCTGTCGGACCGAGCGTGACGAAGACCCGTGCGGGCGCCGATAGCGACTTTTTGTCGCGCGGCGTGAACAACATCACCATGCCTCTGTTCTATCCGCTCACGACCGGCGATAACATTCCGGACGTGCAATGGTGGGATGAAAAGAACAGCCAATGGAATTGGAACTATCTGGGCGCCACTCCCTGGTACCAGGCCAATACCACCATCAACGTCAACGACAACCTGACCTGGGTGAAGAATTCTCACACTCTCAAGTTTGGTCTTTTCTACCAGCGCAACCGTAAGGATCAAGTCGCCTGGGGCAACAACAACGGCGAGTTCCAATTTGGAAATGGCCCCACCTCCCCGGGAGCCTGCCCGGCGAATACCTCCTGTGGCGATGCGTTTGCCAGTATGCTGCTGGGGAGTTTCGATAAATTCATCCAGACTAACGCGCGTCCAGTGGGCTACTTCCGCTACAATCAATTGGAGTTTTACGTCCAGGACACATGGAAGGTCACCTCGCGTTTCACGCTGGACTACGGCATGAGATTTGCCTGGATCCCCCCGCAGACCGATGCCAAGAACCAGATCGCCCTCTTCGACCCGGCCTCCTATATTCCGGCCAACGCGGTCACGATCAATACCGACGGCTCGATCAACACTGCGGCCGGCGGCGATCCGCTCAACGGCATGACCTTCACCAATAACGGCACTGCCCCCGTGGGTGGATGGAACAGCCACGGCATCATGCCCGAGCCGCGCCTGGGCTTTGCCTATGACCTGTTCGGCACTCACAAGACCATCCTGCGCGGCGGCTTCGGCATGATGCATGACCGCACCCAGGGCAATCTGATCTATAACACCGTTTTCGAAAACGCGGCGCTGGTGCAAACTCCGGTCGTGTATGGCAGCAACATCGCCGACCTACCCACCTTGGCCGCCGCCGCTGCTGCTGGCTTGGCTACGCAGCCCCTCAGCAACGTCTATGGCGCCGCCCGGGACGGCAAGGTTCCCACGGTGTACAGTTTCAGCCTCGGCGTGCAGCGCGAAATCGCCCGCGGCACCACTCTCGATGTGGCCTACGTTGGGACGCTCTCGCGCCACCTGGTGACTGCGCGCGACATCAATGCCATTCCCTACGGCTATGCATTCACTGCCGCTGCTCAGGATCCGGCTAACTATACGGACTACTGTGCAAGCCCGCTGCCGGGCGATCCCTGCACGAACGGGATTCCCGCGGTGGAGCCGGGGCTTCCGCCGGTCTACGCGGCGGCGGGTTACAATTTCAGCGGCGCTTACGCTTACGGAAGACAGTCGTACTCGAATGCGCCGCTGGTCCCCTTTAAGGGGTATGGCCAGATTGAATATCTCCAGTTCGACGGCACTTCCAATTACAATTCGTTGCAAGTCTCGTTGCAGCGCCGCTTCACCAAGGGTCTGACCTTCGGGGCGGTCTACACCTGGTCGAAAGCGCTGACCACGGCCAATTCCGACGAGGACCTGCAGGATCCCTTCCTCCCCCGCTCGGTCGATTACCGGGCCGCTGGTTGGGATCGCACGCACGTCTTTGCTGCCAATTATGTTTACGACCTGCCGAAATTGGCGAAACGCTTTGGCGGATCGAAGTGGTTGTCCTATATCACGGATAACTACCAGTTGAGCGGCGTGACGCAGTTCATGAGCGGAACGCCGATTGATATGACCAATCATTGGGGGTGGGAGTCGGGTGCCGCGGATGGCTCGAACATGTGGGGAGCCATCCAGTATTACTACTCGCTCGACAGCAGCGGAAACCCGGTCCTGCCTGCAATCGGCACCGTCGTACGGGGAACGCGGGACCTGTTGCGAACCGGCGGCATGCAGAACTGGGACTTGTCCTTGTTCAAAAACATCCCGCTCGGGTCCAATGAACGGCGCTACCTCCAGATCCGCCTGGAAGCGTTCAACGCGTTCAATCATCCCAACTTCAACAACAAGAGCTACAACTTGAACGTCGACGGGCCGTGGCAGTGGGCGTACGGTTCGCAGGCGGGGAGCGGGCCGGCCTCATGGTCGCCGAACTCTTTCTCCATATCGAAGGCTTCCAACTGGGGGACCAACGTGGACACTTACAGTGGCCTCGGCGGCCCGCGCGTCGTTCAACTTGGCGCCAAGCTGTACTTTTAACCTGTAGTCGCTGTTATCAGCACGGGCCCGCAGCCACCCCCTGCGGGCCTGCTACTCCTGCGCGCTCTAACAATCGAGGCCTTCTATGAAACGCATACTCCAGTCGGTTCTTGTGCTCCTGCTCTTCGCTGCGTGGCCGGCCCACTGCCAGGCGCCGCAGACGCCTTCAGCGGCGCCAGCGGCCATCGAAGCCCGGGTCGACTCCATGCTGCAGCAAATGAGCGTGGAAGAGAAAGTTGACCTGCTGGGTGGCGTGGATGACTTTTACATTCGAGAGATCAAACACATCGGCCTGCCACGGTTGAAAATGGCGGATGGCCCGTACGGTGTCCGCAACTACGGCCCTTCCACCACCTTCGGCGGCATCGGCCTGGCCGCCACTTGGGATACCGATCTCGCTCAGCGTCTGGGCGCCGTCATCGGTCAGGACGCCCGCGCCCGCGGCGTGCATTTCCTGCTTGGCCCGGGCGTCAACATTTACCGGGCTCCCATGAACGGCAGGAATTTCGAATACTTCGGCGAAGACCCGTTCCTGGCCGCGCGCACCGCCGTCGCCTACATCCGCGGCGTTCAGAGCCAGCGCGTGAGCGCCACCATCAAACACTACATGGGGAACAATCAGGAATATGACCGCCACAATATGGATTCCCAGATCGACGAGCGCACCCTGCGCGAGATCTATCTCCCCGCCTTCGAGGCCGCCGTGAAGGAAGCCCACGTGGGCGCCATCATGGACTCTTACAACTTCACCAACGGCATCCACATGAGCCAGAACGGCTACCTGAACACGGATGTCGCCAAAAAAGAATGGGGCTTTGACGGAATCATGATGTCCGACTGGGATTCCACGTACGATGGCGTGGCGGCCGCGAATGGCGGACTCGATCTGGAAATGCCCTCCGGAAAATTCATGAACCGGGAGACGCTGCTGCCAGCGCTGCGCTCCGGCAAGCTCAGCCTGGCCACCCTCGACGACAAGGTCCGCCGCATCCTGCGCACCGCCGCCCGCTTCGGCTGGCTCGACCACGAGCAGACCGACTTGTCCATTCCCCTCCTGAATATGGAGGGCCGCCACGTGGCCCTCGAGGCGGCCCGTTCCGCCATGGTCCTCTTGAAGAACGATGGCAATCTCCTCCCGTGGAGTAAGCAGACCATCAAATCCGTCGCCGTCATTGGACCGGACGCCTATCCCGCTCAGGTTGTCGGCGGGGGCAGCGCAGCAGTGCAACCCTTCGCCGCGGTGAGTTTCCTGGAGGGTTTGACGAGTTACCTCGACGGCAGCGCCCAAGTGTATTACCAGCGCGGCCTACCCACTCCCTCGGAAATGGCCGATGGGACCACATTCACAATCGCTGCGAGCGGCGGACAGGCCGGAATCGAAGCGGAGTACTTCAACAATCCCAATCTCAGCGGCGCCCCGGCAATCCGTCGGACCGACCAGCACATCAACGCCGACCACAGCTTTGGCGACGGCACGTCCCAGAACGAAGTGTCGGCGCGCTGGGCGGGTTATTTCACGCCGAGCACTCCAGGGGAGTACCTGATCTTCGTGCAGGGACCGGGGGAAAACGGCGGCACCCGGCTGTACCTGGACGACAAGCTGGTCATCGACAATTGGGAACGGGCCAATGCGCTGCTCAGCCAGATCCGCGTGCCTTTGCGGGCTGGCCCGCACAAAATCAAGTTCGAATATTTTGTGCACTGGAGCTGGGGCGGGCCCAGCGTAAGACTG
Source organism: Terriglobia bacterium (assembly GCA_020072785.1). NCBI lineage: Bacteria > Pseudomonadati > Acidobacteriota > Terriglobia > Terriglobia bacterium. The sequence goes on from JAIQGG010000002.1 coordinate 586,072, forward strand.
GGCATTGTGCGCCCGGAAACACTCATCAGTGCCGAAGCCAGGGAACTGGCCGCGCATTCCGATGCCGCCGTCGTCGCGGTGGGCTTCGATCCAGAGAGCGAGAGTGAGGGCGGCGATCGCACCTTCCAGCTTCCTCCCGGTCAAGCCGAGCTCATCAACGCCGTCGCCGCGGCGAACAAAAATACCATTGTGGTGGTTACCGCGGGCGGCGCGGTGGACACCAATGCCTGGCTCGACCATGTTCCGGCCCTGCTGCATTGCTGGTACCCCGGACAGGAGGGCGGCACGGCCCTCGCCCAACTACTTTTCGGCGACTACAGCCCCTCGGGAAAACTGCCCATCTCCTTCGAACGCCGCTGGGAGGACAGCGCCGTTTACCACAGCTATTACCCCGCGGGCAGCGAGAAGAAAGTCGCGTACAGCGAAGGACTGTTTCTCGGCTACCGGCATTTCGACAAATCTGCTACCAAGCCCTTATTTCCCTTTGGTTTCGGGCTCTCCTACACCACCTTTTCCTACAAAAATCTTTCCGTGACCCCGCAGACGGTTGAAGGCGAACAGACGGTCACGGTCAGTTTCGATGTGAGCAATACCGGCAAGCGCGCCGGCGCGGAAGTGGCCGAGCTCTACGTGGGCGACCGCCACGCCAGCGTCCCCCGGCCCGTCAAGGAACTCAAGGGCTTCGCCAAAGTCTATCTCCAGCCGGGGGAGACCCGCCGCATCTCGATTCTGCTCGATCGCCGGGCCTTCTCCTACTACGATGTCAAAGCACATCGCTGGACCGCCGCACCGGGCGATTTCGACATTTATATAGGGAGTTCCGCCGCGCAGATCGAGTTGACCGGCAAGCTCACGCTGCGCACGCCCTGAGGCCCTGCAACGCAGTTCCTCCGGGCGGCCACGGCAGCCCGGATTGCCTTCGAGGTCTCCATGAGACGCCCATCCGCTCACGCGGCCGCCACCAGCCTCCTTGCTCTCTCCGTATCTCTGGGCATTGTCTGCCAGGCCCGCCAAGACGGTGCCCGTCCCAGCGATGGCAAGTGGGCCCTGACATGGGGCGATGAGTTCAATGGTCCCAATGGCTCGCCCGTGGACCCCTCCAAGTGGGTGTTCGACCTCGGCGGAGGTGGTTGGGGAAACCAGGAACTCGAATACTATACGGACCGGTTGAAGAACGCGCACCTCGAGAACGGCCACTTGGTGATCGAAGCGGATCGGGAAAATTACACCGCGGCCGATGGCGTGACCTGGAACTTCACTTCAGCCAGACTGAAAACCCTCGGTAAATTCACGCAAGCCTACGGGCGCTTCGAGGCGCGCATCAAGCTCCCCTTCGGACAGGGAATGTGGCCGGCCTTCTGGATGCTGGGCGAGAATATGGATAAAACCGGCTGGCCCGATTGCGGCGAGATCGACATCATGGAAAATGTCGGCAAGGAGCCTTCCCGGGTCCATGGAACCATCCATGGACCCGGATATTCCGGAGCGGGTGGCCTCGGAGCCCCCTACACCCTGCCTGGCACTCAGCGTTTCGCCGATGAGTTCCATGTTTTTGCCGCGGAGTGGGAGCCCGGTGTCGTCCGCTTCTATGTGGACGATCTCCTCTATGCCACGCGCCTCCGCGCCGACCTCCACCCGGGCCAAAAGTGGGTTTTCGATCATCCCTTTTTCCTGCTCCTCAATGTGGCCGTGGGCGGGGGCTGGCCGGGGAATCCCGACCCCTCCACCGTCTTTCCGCAAGCCATGCTCGTGGATTATGTGCGCGTGTATCAGCTATCGGCCCGGTAGCACACGCGCCGGGGACGGGTACAAGAATCCCGGGTCAGGTCAACACGGTTGGTCTCTGGGCTCATCTCCACGGAGCAGCCTCGATCAATCAGCAACCTCAGCAGACGCTTTCTTGAGACGAACGGTGGCATTGTTGATCATCGGTCGTGCCCAGAAGCCAACGCTGAGGACAAACCCAAACGTGACGTAGAGAAAGGCCAAGCCGCTGCGTAGTCCCCAATAGTCTCCGATGCGTCCAATGATCACCGGTACCACGGCGCCACCTATGATTCCCGTACCCAAAATGCCAGAGAGGGAACCGTGGTACTCCGCGACGGAATTGAGCGCAAGCGACACTACGATAGGCCACATCACCGAAGCAAACAGGCCGACTGCGGGAAACGCAATGACGGAAATCTTTGCGGGGCCAAACAAAGCTGCAGACAGACAGAACAGAGCCCCTACGCATGCACCGATGAGCACATGACGACTGTCGAATATCTTCAGCAATAACATTCCTGCCAGACACCCAACCGTGAGCAAGCCCCAGAACCAGGATACCGCCGCCGCACCCGCGGAATGGGGGTCCAAACCGTGATACTGGCGCAGAAAACTCGACATCCAGTCAGCGGTTCCTTGTTCGCAACCGACGTAAGCAAACATCGCTGCAAAGTAGAGCCACACGACCCGCTGGCGCGCCAAGGCCCGAAACATGTCCAAAGAGCCCACGTGTTCTTCGGCGGTGTACTGAATTTTTGGAAACCTGGAAAAGGACAAAACAACCACCATCAGCATTGCGGAAACAGCGAAAATCCAGTAAATCGAGGCCCACGGCAACTCCGCCGGGGTCAGCTTTTGCAGGATTCGCAAAACGATATTCTGATCGGGCGAAGGATCCTTGAGGTTGAGCACAAGATGCGAATAAATGCGCGGACTAATAAATGATGCGCTGCCGAAAACCAGTTGGGCCAAAGTCGAATTAAATGCGTAGTGTTCTTCCCCGCCGGCGACCCGTAACAACGGATTGATGGCCACCTGCAGAACGGCCATCCCGGCGCCGATCGTGAAGTAGGAAATGATGGCTACGCGGTACCCGGGGAATAGAGCGAAACTCAGCGATCCCAGCGTCCCAGCCAAAAAAGCCAGCACCATCACGGGTTTTTCAGTGAATCGTTCCACTAAGAAACCGGCGGGGATGGACATCACTCCATAAGCAATGAAGAAAGCGAAGGCCAGAAATCCCGCTGCAGTCAGACTCACGTAAAAGCTGCTGATGATGTCCGGCACAAGGGGACCAAGAATATTGGTCAGCAAGGAGATCACGAAAAAAGTGAGGAAGACCAAGCTGACCGTATACCGGCTTCTCGCCATCTGCTACCTTTTACCTCATCGTTCGTGGAAGTGCGGTCCAACGTCGTGACGCTCTGCCAACGGATTGCGGCGTGTCCAGCAACGCCGGGGATTGACTGAATTATGTCTCGCAAATGCTCGTCGCTCGCAACTGGAAATCAGGAAGCTCGGCCGACTCCCTTCCTGAACCGATGGTGCCAGACGCGCGCTGCTCCAATGAGATTGGCGTCTTCGCCCAGCGAAGCCAGAGCCAGTTCCGTCTTTTCAAACGGAACGAATCGACATCCTCGGCGAATTACCCTTCGGATGCCGTCAAGAAAAAGGGCCGCGCTCTTCATTACGCTGCCACCTAAGACAATCATGTCCGGCACAAAGAGATTGATCAGATTAGCCAGACCGAGACCCAAGTAGTAAGCTTCCCGCTCAACCGCCCGGCGGGCCAGCTCATCTCCCTGTTGCGCAAGCTGGCAAATTTGTTTGGAGGTGAGCTCTGCGGGATATCCGTGATTACTTGCTGCATTCATTTTGAACCATGCAACCAGGACCGGACCGGCCGCTAGTGATTCCCAACACCCCCGGAAACCGCAAGTGCAAAGCGGCCCAGACGGGTCGACCACATGGTGACCAATTTCGGGATGGGCCATATCCGCGCCGCGGTAAAGCTGCCCATCCAAGATGATCCCGCCGCCGATACCCGTACCGACCGTCACATAGACCAATCGCGACTTATTCTTTCCAGCGCCCCAGCCTGCCTCCCCGAGGGCCGAGGCATCCGCGTCGTTTTCCAGGGCCACGGTCACGTGGAATGCCCGCGCCAGATCTTCCACCATGTTGTTCCCCTTCCATCCCGGTAGAAAGTCGACATCGCCAAACGCGCCGCTGAAGGGGTACACCATACCAGTGGATCCAATTCCGACGCCGGAGATTTCGACGCCGGCATCTCGCGCCGTTTCTCGGAGCATGCCAACAATTCGCTCGAGTCCGTTTGAGTAGCCATGTTCGGCATCGGTGGGAGACTCCAACTTGGACAACACCCTCCCGGTGTCATCCACCATGCCAACCGCGATCTTTGTTCCACCGATATCAACGGCTCCAATCACGATCATCCTTTTTGAGTCTCATTCCGTCTTATTCAGTGGTCCCCCCGAGGGCGCGTGTGCTACTTCTCATCCTTGGGGGCCCTGCCTTCTTCGCGTAACAGCCCGTACTCGTCTTCCACAATGAAGGAACAAAAACGAAAGGAATCGCAATCAACTTCGGAGAGCTGCGCCAGGCGTTCAGCCGCGAGTTGCACCGGGATGATGTCGATCAGGAACTGCCAATCGGGTGGCGTAGCAGGAAGTTGGAACACCAAATCCGCAGCATCCTTTGGCAGATCTTGGCCTATCAGCATGACGGAGGCTCCAAGTCGCCTCAGGTCCCTCGCCACGGCCAAGTCTTGGCCGCGCATACGCTCTCCGTCTATCCACATGCCAAAACGCGCATCTTTGGTAACCATTTCCTGCGGGCCATGCCTAAAGCTGCCTGTGCCCATAGCGGTCGCAGGCGATTTGACGCCCTCCTCCCAAAGGAGCTTGGCCTCATGGCAACTCCCAAGACTTGAACCACGAGCGAGAAAGTAAGGAACGGCTCGGGGTGCAAGCCAAGGTGTGTGTGCAATCTGTGCCTGCCAGCCTGCAATGGCCCAGGCGGTTTTTTCGACGGCGCGTGTTAGCAAGGTTGCGAGATGGGCATCAAAGGAGCCCCGTACGGCGCTGGCCAGAACCCCTGCTGTCGCGGCTAATGTGGAAAAGGTGTTAACAGAAATTGCGTGATCCATTTCGGTGGAAACCACAATCGAAATCTGGGCCTCTCGCGCAAGCGGCCCGTCCTCCGAATTGGTGATGCCGATGACGGTCACGCGGCTGTTGTGCACTTTGGCAAGCAGATTGACAACCTCGATACTGCGACCGCTGCGCGAAATTACGATAACTACCGAATCCGGCGGAAGAGTAGGAAAATGGAGTAACTCGGAAACGTCCTGCATATAAACCGGACGGGCACCGAGGTGAAATAGGGGCCCAGCACCCAGAGCCGCGTGCCAACTGCTGCCCATTCCAGTCAGATAGACGTGGCGAGCGTTACGAATTGCAGTTGCCGCCCTGTCTAAAGCGGGCCGGCCCGCTCCCAAAAGAAAGTCGACCGTCCGCTGCAACTCTCTCGGCTGGCGAAGAATGTCGCGCAAGAAATGAGTCATTGGTCGTTTAGGAGCGTGCCGCCCCTGCTAGTTCCTCGCTGGTGTGATGACGATATTTCGATAAGCTACGCGTCCTTTTTCACTTCCCTGAAGGTAAATGGGTCCCGACAATTCTTCGTGGCTGTCAAGGGCACCACCCGTAATACCCGGGATTTCCTTGTTATCGATGATAGTCTGGCCGTTTTGGGCGACGGTAATCCAGCGTCCGACCAGCGTGATATCGAAGCTCTGCCATTCTCCGGGTCTGCGAGGCAGTTCCGGCGAAGCAGCCAAGAAACCGTAGACGCCACCCATGTGGTGACTGGGTGGTTCCTCGATGGAGTCTGTTTCGACCTGGATTTCATATCGGCCCCGCAAATAGACGCCACTATTCGAATTGGCAGGGCAGTTGAATTCGATATGCAACTTGAAATCTTGGAATTTGGAATCATTGATCAGTTCAGAACCATTCCCAGGGCTCACCAAGTTACCGTCTTCGACCTTCCACACTGCCGCACCTAATTTGTTCATCTTCCATCCGGCCAGATCTTTTCCGTTGAACAACTGGATCGGCTTTCCCCACTCCGGGGCAGCGGTTCTCTTTAGAGCCGGCGCTCTCTGGCCGGTCCATTGCCAGGTGATTCCGTTCGGCCCGTTGGTAGTCCCCGACAGCGTCTTCCCAACTAGCGTTCCTTCGAAGACCATATCCTCGGGCCGGGCTTCCTCCTCTTTGGGAGAAACGAAAGTGAGGTGGCCATTCGACAGCTCAACTTTGGGAAGCGGTCTTGCGTTCCCCCAACGGCTCACCATCTGGGCCTTCAACTGTCCCTCTTCCTCACGTAGTTCCAACCAGGAGGGGTATTCCCGATCGGGTGCTTTCAACGTCAAATCCCAGCGGCCCAGAAACGCATTAATGGACTCGGCTGACGCCGAGGAGGAACTCATCTCGGAATTGCGGCGATGGGAATACCGCCCAGCGGACAATGACAATACGCCCAGCACTAGCGCGAAGAAGACGACTCTCCGAAGCTTCATAACGATGAATCCCTTCTCTTTAGCGCCGGACTATGGCTGCCGATTCAGCTTGCTTCCATTCCACTTCGCAATCAAGCTGTGCTTGTCAGCGCATTAGGACTTAATAGTCTGCGAAACGGAATCCCAATATACCGGACTCTTTCGGTAGTAAGACTCGTTCGCCATGTGACAGCCGAGCGCTGCGTTGTGACCGAACACAGCGTCCTGTACAACCGGTTTCCGCGACCTGACGGCCTGGAAGAAATTCCAAAGATGCGGCCGCAGATCGTCATAGTCGTTCCCGTGATAGCTTAACGTCTGCGGAGCAGGCTCATCCCCGGGTTTGGGATCGTGCTCCTTATGCCACTGCTTGAAATAGGCATTCCTCAGACGACTCGGAAGTCCGTAGCAGTAATAGCTGGGCGCCAGGTCAATCCCAGGTTGAGGGGTGTAGCTCAGGCCAAACTCCGTAAGTTCGATGATGCCTTTGGATCCCATGAACCGGGTGACTTCGGGAGTTTCCGTCCCCAGCGTCAAGCGCATATACACCGGGACATTGGCGTACTCAAAGAGAACCGGATGGACGTCGGGCGTGTTGCGCCCGTCTTTCCAGCGGTAAATGCCGCCAAACGCCGACGCTCGTTCGGGAGCTTCATTGATTCCAAGGACAAATTGCATCCCGCTGATCAAGTGAACAAGCAAGTCTCCAGCCACCCCGGTTCCATATTCCTTCCAGCAACGCCAGCGCGCGAATAGATACGGGTCAAACGGCTTCTTCGGTGCGGTACCCAGCCACGTTTCCCAATCCAGGTTCTCGGGAGACAAATCTGCGGGTGGTGGATATTCCCAAGCCCCGGTGGGATCGTTGCGGCCCAAGCTCCCTTCGACAAGACTTAGTTCACCGATGGCTCCGCTTGCGTAAAGCTCTTTAGCTTTGGCGCACAACACGGAACTCGTCCGCTGTGCGCCAATCTGCACGATACGATCAGTCTTCTTTGCGGCTGCGACCATTGCCACGCCATCCGCAGGGCTGTGCGACATGGGCTTCTCGCAGTACACATCCTTACCCGCGCCTACGGCGTCCACCACAACCTGTTTATGCCAGTGGTCGGGAACTGCAATAATAATAGCGTCTATCTCTTTGTCGTCGAGCAACTCTTTGTAGCGTCTTGTTGTCCGTATGGGTTTTCCGACAATTTCCCTCGCCAGTTCGTGACGGCCATCGTAAAGATCGCAAGCGGCTACGCACTCTACCCCGGGGAGCTGAACGGCAGTTGTCAGGAGCCCAGTGCCCTCCATCCCAACTCCTACAATCCCAAAGCGAACTCTGTCACTGGGGGCAGTCAATCGAGGTAAAGCAATCACGGGTTCAGGTTCCAGCAGAGCGGAGCCGCCGACAAGTGAAGCACCAGCTAATCCTGCACTTCTTTGCAAAAATTCGCGGCGCGAGTAACCAGACTTGGTCATCCTGCGATCTCCTTTGGCGCTGTTTGCGGCTTCAGTGCTCCTTGCGCGCACACCGGTGATATTCGCCTAATGTTTGAATTGAAAATTTGCAATCGGTCTCGAAAACCGGTTTCTTTCGCTCTTTTTATAGGCACTCGCCATGGCTTGTCAAGGCTCCTCTACCAACGTTTGCATCCGCAGACGGGCCACCCAGCAGGGCCCGCTCCCGGTGCGCGACGAGCCAACCGCTTGCACGGTTCAGGGCTTTTGGAGAGAATCTGTCCGGCCCATTCCTCAAGATGATTCGGTTCAGGGGTGACGAATGGCAGGGCAGGACCTCCAACGCCGTGAAATCTTGCGCATCCTGGCTATAGCTGCGGTCGCGTCACACTATCCCGGGTTCACGAAATGGGTGTTTGCCTGCGCCCACCCGGGGGCGGCGGGCACACAGAAGATCAAGCCGGCGAAGTACACGCCACAGTTCTGCTCCGCGCAGGAGTACGCCCTGGTCGAGCGTCTAACGGAGCTGATCATTCCGAGTGATGAGAGGCCAGGAGCGCGCGAGGCCGGCGTGGCCGAATTTGTGGACTTCATGGTGGCATATGACCGCGAAAGGCAATACAAGTTCCGCACCGGAATCACGTGGCTGAATGCGCATTCGGAGCGGCTGCGGGGTCAACCGTTTGTGGAGCTTTCTGAGGAACAGCAAGTGTCAATTCTTGAACCGCTCGCGTACAAGGCAAAGTACCGGGAGAGGGAGGAAGATGGGCGTGAGTTTTTTAGCAGCATCAAGGAGCTGACGGCGATGGGTTTCTATAGTAGCGAAATCGGGTACAAAGAACTGGACAATCCCGCGCTGAAGTTCTACCAGATATCTCCGGCGTGCCCGCATACGGACGATCCGGAGCACAAACATCTTCCACCTCCGAAATGGTGAACCGGCATGCCGAATCAACTGTATGACGTGATCGTGGTTGGAACAGGGGCTGGCGGCGGCATGGCGATCAAGACGCTGTGCGAAGCAGGCCTGAAGGTCTGTGCCCTGAATGCTGGACGGAGACTCGATCCGCAGAAGGACTTCCGCAATCACCGCATGCCCTGGGAGATGAAGTTCCGCGGGTTCGGCAATCCCGACAAGCGGTCTGATGACCCCGGGTTCGTGGACGCCGAGTGGGGGGAAGGTGTCTGGGAACACGAAATTACTTTCACCACGGCTCCGGGGACAGTGTGGATGTGGCCAAGGTGTTTCGCCGTCGGTGGAAAGACAAACTTCTGGGGAAGGTCGTCGGCGCGGTTCGGCGATATCGATTTCCGTGCAGCGTCGCTCGATGGGTACGACGTGGACTGGCCGGTTACGTATGAGGAGATTGCTCCTTATTATAGCCGTGTGGAGCGGATGATCGGCGTGTCCAGCACAGTGCAGAACCGGCCCAGCAACCCCGATGGCGAGTACCTGCCGCCGTTCAACTTTCGCTGCTTGGATCACATTCTTCAAAAGGGCGCGGAAAAGATCGGAGTGCCGTACCTGCCGGACCGCATCGCACAGCTCACGGAAGATCATGACGAACATCCGCAGTGCCACTTCTGCGGGGCGTGCACCTTTGGATGCGATACCGGCTCGTTCTTCTCCACGCCCTGGCGCTTTCTGCCGAAGGCTGAGGCGACCAAGAATCTCGAACTGCGGACGAATGCGCTGGCAAGAAACATTCTCGTGGATGAGAACGGAATGGCCAAGGGCGTGGCGTACATCGACCGCAAAACGAAGCAGGAAGTCGAGGTCTACGGCCGAGCAGTCATCGTGGCCGCGTCCTGCATTGAATCCACGCGCATTATGCTTAATTCGAAATCACGTCAATGGCCGAACGGCATAGCTAACTCGAGCCGCCAGTTGGGACGAAACCTCTGCGACCATCTCTATGGAGAGTCAGCGCGCGGCTATTTGCCGCAATTGCTGGGGCAACCGAGCTTCCCGGACAGCGTCGGCGACAACACCGTGGTGTGGATGCCGCGCTGGCAGAACCTGAAGAATCCGCGGGAAGAAAAGTTTATTCGTGGGTATTCAGTGTACCCCGGGGGTGGTTGCACGGAATTTCCGTGGTACGCAATCCAAGCGGAGGGATTCGGTTTAGGGTACAAGCGCGAAGTCAAACGACGGTATCCCACTCCTGTGAGTTTCACCATTCAGGCGCCGACACTGCGGACAGATACCAACTACGTGGACATCGATCCCGAAGTAAAGGATGCCTATGGAATTCCCGTTGCACGCATTCATTTCCAATGGGATGAAAATGTTCTGAAAATGTGGGAGCATTCAAAAGAAGTATGCGCGGAGGTAATTCGGTCGGCTGGAGGAGTGTACGAGGGATCGGCGAGCGAGCCCCACATTCCCGGCTGGAGCTTGCATGAGACCGGAACTTGCCGGATGGGCAACGATCCAAAGGGCGCTGTGACCAACCGCTTTGGGCAGACTCACGACGTGTCCAATCTCTATGTGTGCGACGCGAGCGTATTTCTGAACTGTACGGACAAAACGACCACGATCAGCATAATGGCGTTTACGCTGCGAACGTGCGACCACCTGATCGAAAACTTTCGCCGGGGAGCGCACAAACGCACCTGAGTCAAGATTCTCCGATCTGCTCAAGACTGGAGTGAGTGGTACCGACCGATGCGAAAACTACTCGCAGTAGTCTTCCTTGACCCCATGCTGGTTTGGCGACCGCATAAAGGTCGTGATTGGGCGCAATTTTCTTCAAAGCAACCGCGCTCGGTCAAAAATGCGCGGGTGGCCCAGCGTTTGGAATCGCTCTCCGCCACAACGCTCTGTCCACTTGAACGGATGACGGCGCACTCGCTCGGCACTGGGCTGCCAGTTCTGCGAAACGGTCCAGAAGTCCCGTTGTGGGAAATGCAAGATTCACTTGGCTACCAGCAGATAGGTTCTCGATAACGCGCTCCTGTTTACAAATCCCGTCCGATCACCATGCGTTCAGAAAACCCTAGAGCGGGGCGGCTTGGAAATGATTGAAATTCCAGGTCGAGGTAGAAGGCTTTTCAGGGTTCGGAATACATGTGATTTTCAAACAGCTCAACTGCCGAGTACGCCGTAATCCGATTGGAACCGAGCCGGGGGCGCAGCCGGTCACCCTCACTTCCCAGACTCGGACTTCTGGCTCGCTTCGCGGCATTCATATCTACGAGTAGCCTTTTATACGTCAACTTGCCGCGGTACTTGAGGTGGTTAGTCCTCATAAACCAGGAAAATATCTATGAGCCACGCGGATTTGCCAGTTTCGAGGAACTCAGGATAATCGAACCCACCAGGAAGTATACGACCGCGAACGCGCAAAGAACTCGAAACCGTTCGTCCATGGGCAGAGAAGCAGCGCGAGAAGTGCCTGCGGCGGAATCTTGTTGCGAGAAAAGCGGCTAGCTGTGCGATGGGGACTCCCGTGAGGTGGACGGCCCCATCGAGCCGCCACCGCGCACCCATGAGGGTAGTGCGGCGATTTGGCGTTGATGGCGAGCTATAGTCAGCCAGGTTTCCGGCGGGATGCCCACGAATGCACTGACGACCTGCGGATCGAACAAGCGTCCTGACGCGTGGCGGATCACACTGAGTCCTGCCTCGAAAGAAAGGGCGCGACGATAAGGCCGGTCGGAAGTGATTGCGTCGAAGGTATCCGCGATGGCGAAGATTCTGGCACTAACGGGAATGTGTTCCACCTTTAGGCCCCGTGGATAGCCACTGCCGTCGCATCGCTCATGGTGATTCAGGATGAGCTCTGCTGCAGCAACGAGAAAAGGGATTTGCTTGACCAGATCATATCCCGTCATCACGTGCTTCTGCATGATTTTTCGCTCTTCCGGGGTGAGGGGTCCTGGTTTGAGAAGAATGCCATCGGGGATCGCGAGTTTTCCGATGTCGTGAAGGTAGGCTCCCATCGCGATATTTCTGAGTTCCAGGTCGGAAAGGCTCAAGGTTTTGGCAATTTCGAGAGAATAACGGCATACGCGCCGTGAGTGGCCCTCGGTTGAGGCATCGCGGAGATCAATGGCTGCGCCGAGCGCTCCCAGCGTGTCCTCATAGCTGCGCTCGATCTGTTGGGTACGTTCGGTGACTATCTCTTCCAGGTGATGGCGATAGCCTTCGACTTCTTGTTCCAGACGCTTTTTTTGCAGGGCGCGCTTGAGACTGGCGATGACCACTTCCTCTTGGAGGGGTTTTACGAGGTAGTCGTCGGCTCCCAACTTCATCGCCTGTATGCCCATCCGCACATCATCCACTCCGGTGGTGACCAGTAAAGCCAGGTAGGAATACTGACGGCGAACCGCAGCCAGAAGCTCCATGCCGGTCATCCCGGGCATGTTGAGGTCCGAGATCACAGCGTCTGGTTTCTCCCTCTGCAAGAGACCGAGCGCTGCTTCACCACTCGACGCCGTTCCACAGGCAAAACCGGCCGCCGACAACAAGGTGGCCAAGAGCTTACAGGCTGCGGGTTCATCATCAACGATCAGGACACGCTCGGCTGGGCAATGATCCAAGGTGGCTTTGTTCGTTGCGTTTTCCGGTCCCGGGGCCATAACTTCGTCAAGGGTGGTCATGCGCGCGACCTCCAATTTGTGGGAAAAGGGCGAGGGACTGTGCTGGGCGCAAGTGTTCGGAACGGGATGTCAGAACTACTGCCAGCAACGGCAAAGCAGCGATCCCGAAGAAGGCCATAGGCCGAAGTGCAGAAGACATACTTGTGGGGAGATGGAGCAATTCTCAAACCACGGGTGTGCTTGTAAAGTGTTCAGAATCAGAGGAAGCTTTGGAGGGGATGTTTCGATCTGGTTCAGTCAAGCAGACTTGGAACAACCTCAGAGTTCGAGGAAACTCTGATAGACCTCTTGATCGCTCTGGATCGCAGTAAATACGTCCTTTTCGCGATTACGCGCGCCAGCGCCAAAATCGCAGCGATTCCCTAGATCAAATTTGAGAGGGCCGGGCCGAAAAGCCGTCGAACATGGTGGGCTTGGCCCAAACGCATCAGTATGGACAGGAACTGTATGCTTTGTGTGTGAAGCCATCATTGAAGCCCCGCGTGTACTACGCATCGCAGCGGGAGTTCGTGTCCCGCTGCAGCGAATTGTCTCCGCCACGTGGAGGCGCTCGCTTCGCTTGCTTCTCGAACGCGCTCAGTGGTCACAAGATCTTAAATTCCCAGTATCAGCGAAAACCTATTATAGCGGTTCAGGTCTCTCCAAACGTTAAGTTTATAATCCGTAATAACCATCGGCCAGAGAAAGGATTGCAGCTCAAGATGGGCGAATCGATGACACTCACACGCTCTCACCGATCCGAGCATGAGGTGGCAGACAGAGTTCGATTCAGGCACACATGGGCGGATTCGGAACAGTCATTAAGGGGTGACTCCGTCATCTCGTGTTGAACCCAGTTAAATTCTTGATTTTACAGCTCAAATTAGCCGCTCCGGAGTGCACTTCGGGCATTTGCGTGCCCAGATACGAGGGCGGAGCAATCGTCATGATGTGCATCAGGAACCAAAGAACTAGCAGGCGGAGGGTGGACCCCGTTCGAGTATCTGACTCAAGGGACCAGAGCCGCATCGCTGTCGGGGCTCCCCATCGCTCCGAAAGCCGACTTTCGCGGCGAATCCGCGCAGCCTACTGGCTTCTCTCGCTCGTGATGCTCTGTGCTGGCTCAGTCGCGGCGCAGAAATCAGGCCAAGTCGACCTGGGCGGACTGAGCATCGAAGATCTTGCGAAGTTGAAGGTGGAGTCGGTTTACGGTGCTTCTAAGTTTCTCGAGAAGGCTGCGGATGCGCCCGCCTCGATAACCGTGGTCACGGCCGAGGAGATCCAGAAACACGGGTATCGGACCCTGGCAGACGTGCTGCGGAGCGTTCGCGGCTTCTACGTGATTAACGACCGCAATTACAGCTATGTAGGGGTACGCGGATTGTCAATGCCAGGGGATTACAACGCGCGCATTCTCTTCCTACTTGATGGCCATCGGGTAAACGACAATATTTTCGATGGAGCTTATGTAGGTACAGAATTCCCGGTCGATGTCGATCTGATTGAGCGCATTGAGATCATTCGGGGACCTAATTCCTCGGTTTATGGCACGG